>CAYYUG010000036.1:13059-19119 GCA_964474755.1 uncultured Rhodospirillaceae bacterium
CCGGAATCACCGATTTGGGCTCCGGTGACAAGCGGGACGCTATCAATCTCGCCCGTTGTCGAGGCCGCGCCACCGGTGCATTGGGCAACGTTCTCGTAGACCTTGCAATCCTCGTATGGACCTGGACCAAAGCCCTTTACCGAGGCATAGATCATGCGCGGATTGATCTCCTGGATACGCTCCCAGGTAAAGCCCATGCGGTCAAGTGCGCCAGGTGCGAAATTCTCAACCATTACGTCGCAATATTGGATTAACTTGGTAAAGATCGCCTTGCCGTCGTCCGTCTTGGTGTTCAGCGTCAGGCTTCGCTTATTGCCATTCAACATAGTAAAATAGAGGCTGTCGACCTCTGGGATATCCTGAAGCTGGCCGCGCGTGGCATCGCCGACACCCGGTCGCTCTACCTTGATGACGTCCGCCCCAAACCAGGCAAGCAGTTGCGTGCAGGTCGGTCCCGACTGGACGTGGGTCATATCGAGTATTTTGACCCCTTCTAGCGCTTTGCTCATTAAATCGTTTCCCGTTCTTGCGTATTTTATAAAATTGGCGTGGCTATTTCTTCGCCACGACACGTTGCGGATTGAGGTTACCTATACGGCCGCTTTCAGTTCCTGACGCCGGGTCGATAACAGCATTGACTAGCGTCGGCTGCCCTGATGCCAGCGCCGTAGTCACAGCCTGGCTCAACTCATCGGGCGATGTAGCGTTCGCACCGGTCCCCCCCAAAGCCTCCATCATCTTGTCGTAGCGTGCATCCTTAACGAACACGGTGGTTGCCGGGTCATCTCCTCCGGAGGGATTGACGCCCGCACCCTGGTATATGCCCCCATTGTTGAAGACAACAATGCACACTGGCAGTTTGTAACGACATATCGTTTCAATCTCGATGCCCGAGAACCCAAACGCGCTGTCACCCTCGATCGCCAAAACCGGATTGCCAGTTTCCACTGCCGCAGCAATCGCTGTACCCATACCTATACCCATGACCCCCCAGGTCCCCACATCGAGCCGTTTGCGCGGCTGGTAGATATCAATAATACTGCGCGTAAAATCGAGTGTGTTGGCGCCTTCATTGACCAATATCGTGTCTGGCCGCTCCTTTATAATCGTCCGCAGTGCCCCGAGTGCCCCATGAAAATCCATCGGCACATTGTTGTTCTGCAGCCGCGGCGCCATTCGCTGCACGTTGGTTTGAACCTTCTCACGGACAGCGCCAGTCCAGTCCCGCGAAGGCATTTCCCAATCATCGCCCATACCGTCAAGTAGTGCCTCAACGCAAGAACCAATATCACCTACCAGTGGAGCAACGATCTCAACGTTGCTGTCCATCTCTTTGGGCTCGATATCAACTTGTATGAATTTTTTTGGTGCGGTGCCCCAGGTTCGTCCCTTGCCATGTGACAGCAGCCAGTTGAGACGCGCACCAATCAGCATCACAACATCGCTCTCCTTCAGAACAAGCGACCGCGCCGCACCAGCGGATTGCGGATGAGTATCCGGCAGCAGTCCCTTGGCCATGCTCATCGGCAGATAGGGTACGCCGCTCTTCTCGACCAGAGACCGGACAGTGGCATCGACCTGCGCGTAGGCCGCACCTTTACCGAGGATGATCAATGGCCGCTCGGCGCCTTTCAATACCTCAAGGGCACGCGACACAGCCTCCGGTGCGGGAATTTGCCGTGGCGCTGCGTCGATCACCTTGACCAACGACTTATCGCCCACCTCTGCATCGATGACCTGCGCCAGTAGCTTTGCTGGAAAATCAAGATAGACGCCGCCCGGCCGGCCAGATACCGCGGCACGGATCGCTCGAGCGATCCCTATACCGATATCCTCCGCGCGCAATACTCGGTAGGCCGCTTTGCACAGGGGTTTGGCGATAGCCAATTGGTCCATCTCCTCGTAATCACCCTGCTGCAAATCAACAATTTCCCGTTCAGATGAGCCGCTGATCAGGATCATCGGAAAACAATTTGTCGTAGCGTGCGCCAGGGCAGTCAGCCCATTCAAGAAGCCCGGCGCGGATACCGTCAAACAAACGCCAGGCTTTTTCGTCAGGAACCCAGCGATCGCTGCGGCATACCCCGCATTTTGTTCATGTCGGAAGGATAGGACCCGCATTCCCGCAGCCTGCATGTAGCGACCCAAATCGGTAATCGGGATACCTGGCACATTATAGATCGTCTCGATCCCGTTCAGCTTGAGCGCATCGATGACTAGATTAAAGCCATCGGTCAAATTTTCTTCATCGGCAACTTGTTCCGCCATTTTCACTCCCTCTCGCACGTAACAGTGCGCCTAGTCCAAATAATGCACGTTCTTTTCGACATGCGCAGCGAGGTCCAACGTGTGTTGCCGCGACAACTTCTCTGCCAGTTCTGTGTCTCGCTGTTCCAGCGCCTCGATGATATTCATGTGATCGATGATCGACCGGCTGACCCGGTCATCTTCTGATATCGTCTTCGCTCGGATCGCTCTCATATGAATGAAAAGATTATCCGCCATCTCAACCAGCAAGTCGCATTTGCTCATGCCAATGATTGCCTGGTGGAATCGAATGTTCAGGTCGGAATATTCATCGATATTGGCCTCCGCATGATCGCCCTCCGGCGTCGCAAATAAGGTGCGCAATGACGTGATCTCCTCATCGCTCGCATGCAAGGTAATCAAACGGGCTGCCATGCTCTCTAAAGCGGCCCACACGGTGATCATCTGCAATATCTCGCACTTTGGCTTGCGTACCACGAACACACCCTTACGCGGTGCAATCCGCACCAGTCCTTCCTGCTCCAGTCTAGCAATCGCCTCTCGGATCGGCGTCCGACTGACCCTCAGACGGGCCGACAGTTCACGCTCGTCCAGTCGTGGCTCTACTTCATTAGCGTAGATGTCGATCGAGGTGATCGCCTGCTTCAGCGCAGCATAGGTCCGGTCTTTCAGACTCTGAATGTCCTCAATAGGCTGCACGATCGTTTCGACACTATCCATTCGACTCTCTTTAAGCACCCGGGACACCGCCAACCAGCGGCAGCGTAATGCACCTTATGTGGTATACATAATGCCAAATACGCAATTCCCTACAAGCAAAAAGACGAACTACAAAAAGCGAAATAGGCGGCTGCTCCAAAAGTGCGCCAAATAGTGTACCGGTAGGCCAGCAGCAATAAATTTAATTTTAGCGCGCAACCGGACACCGTTTCTTGCATACGAATGGCTGTCTTAAAGCAACCCACTTTGGCGCAAGAGACCGCACGCGTTTCACGTTCGGTAATTTTCGGGATGTGCTACAAAGAAGATCATACGTAGCAACAATCGAAGCAACGGCCCCATCGAGAAGCTGTAGCATCAGGGCGGCGCGCCAAGGTTCAACGCTTTCGTAATCACGGTAATCTAGGATTGCAAACTCAAGTAATGCCACCCGCGTTTATTTATCGGTACCCAAAGTTATGGTAGCGTAGCAAATAATGATAGTTGGCGTGGGGAGCATCGATACGATGACGGTGACAGCGCAAATTAACGAAGATGTTGACAAACCAGGCCTCGGAAGACGGGTCAGTGAATTTGGCCAAACTATAAAAGGCCATCTCTCAAACGGTGGTCCGAAAGGTGCATGGTGGAAGCTGCGCGTCTCAACGATCATCGCTTTGTCAGTCCTCGTCCTAGGCATCGCCGGACGCGTTTACGATCTGGAATTGGTTGAATTGGTGCGCGTGAAAACATTCGACCTTTACCAAAGAATCGAGCCGCGAGAGCGCCAAATTACAAATGACGGTATTAACATGCTGCCGGTCGGTATTGTTGATCTCGACGAAAAGAGCCTACATGAAATCGGGCAATGGCCCTGGCCCCGGACAGTTCTTGCCGATTTATTGAATAGTCTCGCTGATGGCGGCGCAGCAGGTGTGGCCTTTGATATTGTGTTCCCGGAATACGACAGAACATCGCCAGACCAGATCGCTGATTCTATTCGCGGCGCGGACCAGGCAACGATAGACAAGCTCAAAGCCTTGCCGCGTAGCGAAGACGTTCTCGCTGACGCTATGAAGCGTATCCGAACGGTCGTTGGTCAGGTTGGTCTCAACATGCCCCTTCCAGAGGGAAAGGCCCCCCCCTCCAATAAATCCTCGATCCGAGGCGTTAAGAGCAAGGCCGGTCTCAAGGGAAGTAAAGGTGCGACGGGTTACCCTTATGCCTTCATCAATCGTTACACAGCGTTCATGGGCAACGTGCAAGAACTGGGGAGTGCTGCGGCAGGGCATGGTATATTTTCCGTTTCCGGAGAACACGACGGCGTGGTGCGCCGTGTTCCTCTTATATCCCGCGTAGATAAAGAAGTTCGGCCAGCACTTTCAGTTGAATTGTTAAGGGCTGCTCTAGGCAGCAGAAATATCCTGATCGAACGAGATGCCGCTGGGGTATCCGCGATCATACTGCAAGTCCGCGGCGAGAATTTCAAAATTCCAACTGACGCGCAGGGACGGATTTACGTACATTTTTCAAAACCCGACAGTTTTAACACAAAAAACAACACTGGCCGCCTTTATGTTTCTGCAAGTGACATAATCAAAGGCCGTGTGCCAAAAAGAAAAACGGCCGGGCGTTTTTTCATTGTGGGCACTTCAGCTGTTGGCCTTCTGGATATTCGGGCCACACCAATTGCAGGCAGGATGCCGGGCGTCGAAGTACACGCCAACATCCTCGAACAAATATTTGCCGCTACAAATGCGCGACATGCAAAGATAAACGGCATACTAAAAAAAGCTCAAGAAGAAGCTGCCAAAACTGAAATGGACACGAAGTCGCGCGAGTTTGCAAAGCTCGTTAATGCAAAGGTCTCGGAAATCGACCACGAAGATTTCTATCTAAAGTATCCGCCGATCGCCAACAGCATAGAATGCGCGATGATGCTTTTTGGCGGTCTATTCATGATGATTTTAATTCCACGAATGGGACCAAAATTAACGCTTGGCGGTATCGTTATTGCCGGCAGCATCCTGGTTAGCTTGAGTTGGTATCTCTATACCGAAGAACTTATTCTTTTAGACGTGGCGTACCCAGGGGTTGTAACTGTCGCCCTCTACTCCGTGTTAACCTTCGCAAACTATATGCGGGAAGCGCAGGAAAAAAAGCAGGTGCGAGGGGCCTTTGGACAGTATCTCTCTCCAGCACTCGTCGAACAATTAGCGGAAGATCCGGACCGACTACAGCTTGGCGGCGAAACCAAGGAAATGACCTTCCTGTTCTGCGACGTACGCGGGTTCACAGCAATCTCGGAAACTTTTAAGTCCAACCCTCAAGGTCTTACTTCACTAATCAACCGCCTGCTGACACCTTTGACCAACGTCATCATGTCACGCAATGGTACGATCGATAAATATATGGGCGATTGCATCATGGCCTTCTGGAATGCGCCGCTCGACGATGAGGACCATGCCGTCCACGCCTGCATGTCCGCATTAGAAATGTTCGAGGCGTTGGACATACTAAACGAAGAACGGCGTATCGAAGCTGAAGAAGCTGGCATCGAGTTCCTGCCGCTCAATGTCGGCGCGGGCCTGAATACAGGCGATTGCGTTGTCGGTAATATGGGCTCAGAACAACGATTTGATTACTCGGTTCTTGGCGATCCAGTAAATTTGGCCGCCCGCTTGGAAAGCCAGTCTAAGAATTACGGCGTGAAGATTGTCATCGGACAGAGAACCGCAAAGGCCGGTGAAGGTCGTTTCGCGATGATCGAAATAGACAAAATTCAAGTAAAGGGCCAGTCGATAGGTGTCGACATCTTTGCGCTAGTCGGCAATGCCGACTTTGCCGCCCATCCTGAATTTATTGCCCATAAAGAAAAACACGGGGCGATGATCACAGCCTATCGAACACAGCATTGGGACGATGCTAAATTGTTACTAGCAGAATGCCGGCAGATGACCGGCGTGAGGTACGAAGTGCTCTACGACCTTTATCAAGAACGTATAAAATCTTATCAGGAAGAGCCGCCCCCAGCTGGTTGGGACGGTGTATATGTCGCCGAGACCAAGTAGCATCATTGTCTAGACGGTTTCT
>CAYYUG010000036.1:19219-25408 GCA_964474755.1 uncultured Rhodospirillaceae bacterium
CGGACGTTACCAGCTAATGTGCCGCGCCGAAATTACTATTGCGGGGTCACTATGAGTAACGAAACCCCTCTTGCCGGGCTCAAGGTTCTCGAACTCGGCAGCAGTGTCGCAGTACCCTACGGAACCTGGATTCTGGCTACATTGGGCGCCACCGTAGTCAAGGTCGAACGGCCGGAGGTTGGCGACGACTGCCGCACCTGGGGCACTGGCTGGTACAATGGTGTTAGCGGTATCTTCGTCGCACTCAATGCTGGCAAGCGTTCGGTGACAGTTGATCTTGCTAGCAAGGAACAGCGTGAGCAATTGCGCCGTTTCATCATCGAAGAGGTTGACATCGTTGTTCAAAATCTACGCCCTGGGCAGGTCGAGAAAATGGGGCTCGATGCCAGCACCCTTCTGGCCGAGAAGGCTACACTAATTTATGTCAACAGCGGTGCTTTCGGGGCCAAGGGGCCACTCAACATGAGGCCCGGCTACGACCCACTTATGCAGGCCTTTGGCGGAATTATGAGTGTGACCGGAGAAGAGGGTAGGCCGCCGGTACGGGTTGGCACCTCAATCGTCGATATGGGCACCGGCATGTGGTGCGCGATGGGTGTGCTGGCTGCGCTGCAGAACCTGAATAAGACTGGCAAGGGCGGCAAGATCGATGCCTCGCTATACGAGACTGCGCTCGGATGGATGAACTACCACGCGGTCAGCTATTTTGGCGACGGCACAATTGCCGAGCGGCGCGGCACTTCAGGGCCTGGCATGGCTCCCTATCAAGCCTATCAATGTTCAGACGGATACCTAATCATCGCGGCGCCAAACGACCGTTTGTTTGCACGGCTTTGTGATATTCTGGGTCAGTCGAATTGGCCAACCGATGAACGCTTTGATATCAACCAAAACCGCTGGACCAATCGCAACACTCTGAACACGTTAATCGAAGAAATCACACGGAAAAAACCGATTGCCGAGTGGCAGACGGCACTAGAAGAAGCCGGCATACCCAACGCACCACTGCAAAGCATCGACGCTGTCGTTGCACACCCACAGACGCTAGCGCTCGACATCATACAAGAAACCAAAGACGGTCGTTACAAACTTATGGGCATGCCGCTATCCTTTGACGGCATCCGACCACCGCAACCGGTTGGCTCGCCGGACCTCGGTGCCCACAATGCCGAAATTTTCGGAGACGAACCCTCATGAGAATGGAATACGAAACGCTGAAGCTGGAGCGTGTCGAGGACCACCTGCTTTTGGTGACCTTAAATCGACCCAACGCAGCCAATGCGCTGAACACACAGATGGGCTATGACCTGAACGAGATGTGGGGTCATTTTTATATAGATCAGGAAGATATCCGCTGCATCGTCGTTACCGGATCGGGCGAGCGTATTTTCTGTGCCGGTGGTGACTTGAAAGAACGCAATAATATGACCGACGAGACCTGGCAGAAGCAGCACGCTCTGTTCGAGCAGGCTATGATGCACATGACTGACTGCCCGATACCGGTCATCTCGGCGGTAAACGGTGCTGCCTTCGCTGGTGGTCTGGAATTTGTGCTGGGTTCCGACTTCGCCTATGGCGCATCACACGCTCGCTTCGCACTAACCGAGACAACTCTCGGCATTATGCCGGGCGCTATGGGCACCCAGAACTTGCCGCGAGCTGTCGGCATTCGCCGCGCTAAAGAGATCATATTAACGGGCACCCCCTTCAATGCAGAGGAAGCGCTCGAATGGGGCGTCCTCAATCGCATTTGCGAAGAAGGTAAGCTAATGGAAGAGACCCTCGAAACGGCGCGCAAGATTTGCAACAATGCACCGATATCAACGCGGCAAGCCAAAAAATCGTTGAACGTGGCGACACAGGTCGATCTGAAAAACGGATACGCTTTTGAAATTGAAGCGTATAATCGAATGGTGCCGACGGAAGACCGACTGGAAGGTGTGCGTGCCTTCAACGAGAAACGAAAAGCAGAGTTCAAGGGAAGATAAGGAGACCCCATATGCGCCCAGGAATCGACGTCGAGTGTCGTGAAGTCGGACTTCGCGATGGCATTCAAATCCAAAAGGTTTTCTTTCCGACAGAAGGGAAAATCGCGTGGCTGACCGCCGAGGCAGCCACCGGCATGCCGGAGATTGAGGTCTGCTCATTCGTGCCGCCCAAGCTGCTGCCGCAATTTGCCGACGCCAAGGAAGTTGTCGCCGCCGCCAAGAAGCTTGATGGTTTCACGATCGCTGCCCTAAGCCCAAACTTGCGCGGTGCCATGGACGCGTTCGAGGTTGGTGTACAGAAACTAAACTATGTGACTTCTGTCAGCGAAGAGCACAATCTCGCCAACGTCCGTCGTACGGTCGATGAGTCCGTAGAGGACTTCAAACGCATCGTCGAACTGCGCAACGAAACGGCACCAAATGTCAAACTCGCAACCGGCCTCGCCACGGCACTAGGCTGCTCGATTTCGGGCCAGGTTCCGGTCGCTGACGTTATGGCGCTCGCTGGACGATTCTTTGAAGCGGGGGCAGACGAATTGGTCGTTTCCGATACGGTGGGCTATGCCAACCCGCAGCAGGTAAAGGAGATATTCAACGCTGTCATCGGCGAGTTCGGCGACAAAGTTCCTGTTGCCGCCCATTTCCACGATACCCGCGGCCTCGGGTTGGCAAACGTGTTTGCTGCGCTCGAAGCCGGCTGCCAGCATTTTGACGCCTCTCTCGCGGGACTCGGCGGGTGCCCCTTCGCCCCAAAGGCCACCGGCAACATAGTCATGGACGATCTAGTTTTCCTACTGGAGGGTGCCGGCCTTAAAACTGGTGTAGACCTCGACAAGCTTGTCGAAGTGCGAGAAATCATCGCGGCGAACCTGCCGGAAGAACAATTGCACGGAATGTACGCCAAGGCTGGAGCCCCAAAGGGCTTCGTTCCCGCGACACAAGCAGCTTAACTATCACAAGGCAGTATTGGAAACCGGCGGGCCGATGGCTTCGCCGGTTTTCCATTTGCTCATTGCACGTTCAAGAGAGAGATCTCCGCATGACCGATCAAACCGCCACGATGGACCTAGACGAGAACGATTATCCTGAGATCCGTGACGCCGTAACCAAGATTTGCGAAGGTTTCCCAGGACAATATTGGCGTGATCTGGAGGATCAGTCTGTAGAGGGCAGCTACCCCACCAAATTCGTTCAGGCCCTCACGGAATCCGGCTATCTTGGGGCGCTTATTCCAGAAGAATATGGCGGCGCTGGCCTGCCTATCCGAGCCGGCGCAGTCATTCTCGAGACGATACATGCCAATGGTTGCAGCGCTGCGGCGTGCCACGCGCAGATGTATACCATGGGTACCGTCCTGCGGCACGGCTCGCCAGAACAGAAAAAAAAGTTCCTGCCTAAAATCGCAAGCGGCGAACTGCGCCTGCAAGCCTTCGGCGTTACTGAACCAACCACGGGTTCCGATACAACGCAACTCAAAACCCGTGCCGATCGCGATGGCGACGAATACGTAATCAACGGCCAGAAGGTTTGGACAAGCCGGGCGTTACATTCTGACCTAATGCTGCTCCTAGCGCGTACCACCGCTCCCGACCAAGTCAAACGGCGCAGCGATGGGCTTTCGACTTTCCTCGTAGATATGCGCGCCGCGCGCGGTAACGGCATGGACATCAACCCTATCGATGCAATGATCAACCACAACACGACGGAGATCTTTTTCGATAACCTACGCATCCCAGCGGACAGTCTGATTGGCGAGGAAGGCAAAGGCTTCCGCTATATCCTAGACGGCATGAATGCGGAGCGGATCCTAGTTGCAGCGGAGGTAATCGGCGACGGTTACTACATGACCAAACGCGCTGTAGACTATGCCAACGAGCGCATAGTCTTTGGCAATCCGATCGGTAAAAATCAAGGCGTTCAGTTTCCGATTGCCAACGCCTATGCCGACCTCAAGGCCGCTGACCTGATGAACCGTAAGGCCGCCGCTCTGTTCGACGCCGGCCTCGAATGCGGTGCGGAGGCGAACATGGCCAAACATCTGTGTGGCGAGGCTGGTTGGGCATGCGCAGAGGCCGCGATGACCACATTTGGTGGCTTTGCGTTCGCGCGAGAATACGATATCGAGCGCAAGTGGCGCGAAATTCGCCTCTACCGCACCGCACCCGTCTCAACGAATATGATCCTCGGCTATGTCGGCCAGCATGTGCTAGGGATGCCCCGTTCATACTAATTAAACCCTGCGCGCGGCCTCGGCAAAAATACGCATATTCCGTTCAACGGTCAGCCAACCGTGCAGCCCTGTGCGCAATTAGGCGCGCCGATTAGTCAGTTCTGCTCAATATACTGGCGGGCATCTGATATGCGTCTGGCTATATCGTCGACTTCTTTCAACCGCGTATTTGCGGTGCCGACACAGCCAAGAGTTACCTGCGTTTACGTACACCGCTCCAGCAAAGCCAGGTCCGTTGTACCGTAAGGCATTATAGATCGACACAGCATCGATATTAGCCGCGTCAAGAGTACCGGCGAAGAGAAAACAGGCATGCGAGTAGTCCACCATATTGCCCCCCCAACGAATAAGGTCGGCATATATGCATCACGCGGGTCACTAATTGTAGTAGTCTCATTGAGGTGGTTTTTAGATAGCTGAAGATCGTGGTGGCCTTCACTCCAGGTGCTCTTTCAACTGCCCACCTTCACTGAACTTACCAAGCCGCGTAGAGTAGCGATGACGCTCAATGGTGTGAGCAATCCGGTCGCCGGATTACCCGGCGACGGAATGCCCTCAATAGTCATGTCGAAGCGTGTCGAACTGCAATCTACTTTGATATTATGGGTGTTGCGCTCGACGGCTGGATCAACCCAGATCTCAATCGTCGTTTTATCGGGACCAATCCCAGCCATACTGAGCGCAGCAGCAACATTGACGTTAGCGGGAAATGCCTTGGCAGCCGCCCGCGCATTGCCGTCAAAGATTTTAAGGGGGCCATCGAGAGCATCGATACTGATCTGGTTTTCTATCAGATAGGGTGCGCCGGCCAGACTCTTTGGCGGCTTGCGGGTCACCATCCGAACAGAGTAAATCTCGCCCTCCGCAGCAGCGCGTACCGCATCGAGACCCAGCAGCGCGCCCGTTGGCACGACGATCCGGCCCCCGGTCTCGTCCACCTTGTCGAAAAGATCCTGCCGTTCCAGTAACACACCGCAACTGAGCGGCACAAAGATGCGGCCTGCCGCAACGGCGGGATCGGCCACCTCGCTGAAGACAGCGGCCGGGGCGCATTCAACAACGATATCCGCATGATCAGCGAGCTCATGCAAGCTCATGACAGGCGGTGGAGACTTCATACCTGCCATTCGGCCCGCTGCTGCCTCTTGGTCACGTGCGGACACGGCAATGAGCTTCAATCCGGCGATACCGTTATCAAGCGCACGCGCCACCACCTCCCCAATCGCTCCAAAACCACCGATTCCGACCGTCAACTCACCGCCTATCGCCATCTTCCAACCCCAATATCAAACATTTAAAATCCTTTTTTTATGCATACTATGGCAAGGAGGGACAAATCGGCAGTGGGGATTAAGCCAAACATCCCTAAGCATGATGTAATTTGCACAATGCATTGCAAGGGAGTTCGCCATGAAAAAACTATTGGTTGCCGGAATAACCGCTCTAATAACGCTGGGAACGGCGCCAGTCTTGGCAGACCCGCACCAAAACAAGGACCCTCATGCACTCGCAAGCGACGGTATCCAATCGCTGCTAAAGGCGATGGAGATGATGCTGCTAGCGATCCCGCAATACGAAGCCCCTTACATCAACGAAAATGGCGACATCATCATCCGCCGCAAAAACCCATCGCCCAAGAGCGAACAACCATCAGTTCCCGAAGGCGAGAAAAAGGAAATCTGACTAGGTGTGCTCCGTGTAACAGAGGCAGCGTTTACCTTGATGCTTCTCTTTGTTAAGTGCACCTAACAAGTCGGCCCTCTGCGATCAATGCACAAAAGGTAAAGCCTTTTTGCATATAGAATTAGCGACATACTGGGTGGGCCAAAGCTGTAACGTGAACACGCCAAATATATCCAATATGCGCGATGAATCAGATGTACAGGTGACATTGCACCAAGGCTATATTTTAGCCATTTTTAGGGATCACCAAAATAGCAGCACTACTTGTTTTGCAACGCCTAAGCAGCG
>CAYYUG010000036.1:25508-38316 GCA_964474755.1 uncultured Rhodospirillaceae bacterium
CGCCGCGCCGCCACCAGAGCATGTTTGCAAAATCCTGTTGCATCCTGAGAAGGGCTGGTACGACCAGCAGTACTAGGAGCGTGGTGATAATAAGGCCGAATACAAGTGTAATCGCCATCGGGATCAGGAATTGCGCTTGCAGGCTACGCTCGAACATCAAGGGCGTCAGACCGCCTATCGTGGTAGCTGAAGTCAGTATCACTGCTCGGAGCCGGTCACGTGTGCCGTCAACGATAGCTTGCTCCAGCGGTTCTCCAAGATTGATCCGTTCGTCTATCGTACTCACCAAAATTATAGAGTCATTGATTACGATGCCGGATAGGCCTACTAGCGCCATAATACTGAGGATTGTCAGATCGTATCCCATAAGCCAATGGCCCCAGGTCGCACCAACAAAGCCCAACGGAATAATCGCGATGACCACGAATGGCCGGAAATAGCTCGAAAACACCCAGGCGAGGATTATGTATATACCCGCGAGGCCCAGCATCGCGCCCACCCGCATGTCGGCAATCGTTCGCGCCTGTTCTTCTGCCTTACCTGCGAAGCTTACAGAAAGACCGTAGTTCGTTGCGATATCGCCTATTCCATCGCGGCCCAACAATTCGATGACCTTGTCCGTTGTTGTCAACGCCGTATCCGTATCGGCCGTTATCGCCACCTGACGCATCCCATCTTCGCGCCGGATACTCGAGAAACCACCTCTGTCCGTCGCTGAGACAATTTCGTCCAGCAACACTTCCGCACCACCGGGGCCTCGCAGGTAGAGCCCAGCTAAACTCGCCGTATCAGCGCCTTCGTACGGGAAACGAACGCGAACTGTGACCTCTTCGTCTTGGCGCGAAAAACGCTTTGCAATGACCCCATCAAACGCGTGCCTCACCTGCCGGCCGACGCTCTCTGTCGTGAAGCCCAATGCCCGACCTGTCGGTGTAACTTCAAGAATTGTTTCACGCTTGCCGTAGGGCAAATTGTCCTCGACACCGGTCACACCGGGATATTCCGCCAACATGGCGCGTATTTCCGAAGCGCCTGCTTTCAGCGCTTCCAGGTCGACGCCGCTCAACCGGATATCTACCTCTCGACCTGGCGGGCCACCGCGCGCTTGCCGAAGCGTCAAAGACTCGGTTCCGGCATGTAAACGGACATTCTTGCGCCAAGTCTCAACGACCGTATCTGTGCGAATGTCGCGTTCGTCAGACGGGGTTAGCTCGAGGATGATCCCACCCAGATGATCACCGGCACCCGGCAGCGGTTGTTGAACGCCAACAGATGTCCCAACCTTCAACAGCACCATTCGCACGAGACCGCCCTGCCCTTCGGTCAGTTCGCGTTCTGTCTCGAGCAAACCACGCTCCAGTTCTTCAAGCATAGCCACCGTCCGCTGACGGGGCGATCCAGCAGTAAATTGTACGTTGGCGTAAACACGGTCGGCTTCTGGCGAGGGGAAGAAGACAAAACCTACGCGCCCCCCCTGGATGAGGCCAACCGAAAGGATCAAGGTACCTACAGCGATCGCCAAAGTTACATAGCGCCACTGCAAGACCAATTTCACTAGCTGGAAGAAGGGGCCGTCACGGAACGCATCGAATTTTGCGTTGAACCACACTCGCGGCTTAGAGCGACGGCCGGCATTCCAGGATAGCGCACCGCGCATATGACCGGGCAGCACAAAGAAACATTCGACCAGGCTAGCGATGATTACCGCGATAACCACCAGAGGGATAGAACTGATGATCTGGCCAATGATGTCGGAAATGACCAGCAGGGGGATGAAGGCAGCAATCGTCGTCAAGGAAGAGCTAAAAACCGGTGCGGCCATGCGCTTTGCCCCGTTCACGGCTGCATCGAGCGGCTCTTCGCCGTTGCGCGCGCGCCAGGCCGTATGCTCGCCGACCACGATGGCGTCATCGACGATGATGCCGAGTGCCATGATTAGCCCAAATAGGCTGACCATGTTGATCGACTGGCCGGACAGTTCCATGACCAGCACTGTCGCGAACAGAGAGGTCGGTATACCCATCGCCACCCAAAATGCGGTCGGGGTGTTGAGAAAGATGAACAGGACCAGCAGCACCAAGATCAAACCACCGCCGCCATTCAACAACAAAAGATTAATGCGACCTTTGATCAGCTCAGATCGTACGTCGTAGCGCTCTAGCAAAAGATTTGGCGGCAGTTGTGGGCGAATACGCTCCAAATACGCTTCGACCTGCTTTGCAACCTTTAATGCATCTGCGTTCGTAGCGCGTTGGACATGCAACTCGACGGCAGTATGTCCCAGACGGCGCGCCGTTTTGCCACCCTCTTCGAAGCGCTCGGAAACGGTACCAATATCGTGTAAAAGAACTCTCTCACCATTTTCTGCGGCTCGCACCTCGATGCGTCCAAGGCTTTGTGCATCTTTGCGCAATCCAAGGCTGCGAATTTGCCGCTCTGCCAAGCCGGTCGTGTCGCCCGATGGCAAGTCCTGCGATGTCTCCTCAATCCGTTTTGCAATATCGCCCAGCATAAGGTCGAACTCTCGCAATCGTTGTGGTGCCACCTCGACCCAGATTTCCTCGTCACGTGCACCAAATAGACTGACCTTGTCGCTACCGCTCCTCAACAAACCGTTGCGAAGCCGCTTGGCTAGCGCCTTCAGTGAGGCTTCTGGATAGGGACCGGAAATGACGATGCGTGAGATGGTATCGTAGCGCACTAGTTTGCGGATTTCCGGCGTCTCACTGTCCTCCGGTAGTGTCGTTACCTGACCAACCGCCGTCTCCACGTTGGAGAGCGCTGCTTGCATGTCGGTGCCGGAATTAAACTCAATAACGATCTGCCCGTTCCCCTCCACAGAGGAGGACCGCACTCGCCGCACACTGTCAAGAAAGCGAACCTCGGGATCCAAGGACTGAATAATATTGGAATCGATATCTTCCGCACTGGCGCCCCGCCACTGGACCGAGACGCTAACCATGTCGAGGCCGAAATCGGGAAAGAACTGCGTATTAATTTGGCGCAGCGCGAAGAGGCCTAGCAGGATCATGAGTAACATCAAAAGATTTGCCGCCGTCCGATGGCTCGCAAACAAACGGATCAACGAGAAGCGTTTAGGATCAGCAGTCTTGCTCACGGAAGGGTGACCTTCACGCCGATCCCTACCTCCGCCAATCGAGTTGTGAGGATAATGTCGCCGTCCCCTACGCCACCACGGACAAGCACTTCCGTGCCAAGCCGAGCCAATAGTTTTGTCTTGCGCTCGGCAAGCCGGCCGTCGACCACAGTGTACAGCGTATCTCGATCATAAAGTGCCGTTTCCGGCAGTCGCACAACACCGACGTATTTTTTGCCTGGAACCACGAGCCGCACGAAGGCGCCCGGTCGAAGGACAGTTTTCACCCCGATACCTCTCAGCCGGGCGTAGAGGCCAATGCCACCGCTTGCCGTATCAATCTCACTGCCCACCCGCTCAAGGATCGCCTCGAACGGTTTTGCCTTCTTATCGCCTCGCCAAAATACCTGGGCATCACGGCCGACGAAGCCACCATCAGCGCGTAATTGTGCGAATTGAGCATTGCTAACATGAAAACGGACTTCCAAACGACCAGCATCGATCAGATTGGCAACCCGGTCACCGGTACCAATCCTCTTACCTATCTCTGCTTCAACATTGAGCAAGAAGCCATCAAACGGCGCCGTCAGCTGGGTTTTATCCAGCTCCCGCCGTGCCCGTTTCAAGACAACGTCAAGACGTTTAATGGTCGCCTGCTGCTGGACGATCTTGGCACCCCAACTTTCCACCGCCCGTTCCCGGTCTGTCAGCCGCTGTTCATTGTCCAGCAAAGCAAGCCTCGCATCGTCGAGGGCTTTGACCGAGGACGCGCCGGATCCGCGCAACTTTTCGCGCCGTGCCACATCGCGCCGGCGAATATCAATCTGTGCTTTGTCGTGTTGGATGAGTTTTTTAATACCAACATATTCCGCTTGTATTTCAAGCAGCCGGGCCTGCGCCTCGGTGCGTTCCGCCCTGCGCTCGGCTATATCGGCCTCGTAGTCAAATGGATCGATCGCTATCAGTAAGTCACCCTTTCGGACAATGCCTCCTTCGACAAAGTTAGGTCCAACCAAGACGATACGGCCGGCAACAAGGGGGCGCAGATCGACCTTGCGGCCTGCCACAATCTCACCGAACAGCGTCAGGTCCGGATGTTCGTTGGCAACGCGTACCAACTTCGTCTCAACTACCCAGCTTTTCTCTTCAACTGCGCGACGCTTGGGCTCAGGTTTGGATTTAACGAGCGCGTAGGCGCCCGCCGCCGCCAACAACAGCACGGTAAGCGGTATAAAAATCTTCATAAATAGTCTCATAACGACGTTCCTTGCACATCGACGGCTCTCGACGGCAAACCGAGTGACGCCAGCGTGGCAGGGATCAAAGTGTCAGCGATCATGTCGATACGCTCGCGATTATAATCCTCCCAGCCGAGCCTCGCACACACGACGGTCCTGCTAGCACCGAATGACATGACCTGGCCAATAAGCGCCTGGGATACCAGACACACAGATTGATGATCCGGATCGCGGCACAGTGCCGCGGCAACAAGGCTCCCGACCGCGTCGTGCATTGGACTGATACGTTCTTCCAGGATTATTGGAAACTCACGGGATGGCTGATGAAACTCACGCAGCAGGAAGGCCATCTGCCAGCGCATAGAGCGTTTGCCTAACACAGCATGCAGCATATCACGCAGGAATTTTTCGAAGCAGCTTGCCAGTGCTTCGCGATCACCTGCCGCTTTTTTAATCTCGTCACACAATCGACTGATAATCGGACCGAATACCGGACCAATATCTTTGATGAGACGCATCGTTGTTTCGTGGTAAAGTTTACGCTTTCCGCCAAAATGATAGCTGATCGCACCGAGATTGACCTTGGCGGCCCTCGCCAATTCGCGCATCGAGACACCGTTGTAACCTCTTGATGCAAATAATTTTCCCGCGGACGACAAGATGCGTGCTCGACTGTCATCACCGCCAGGTCGTCCTCGTTTCGTTAGCACCTTCCGTCTGGATGACGTGACTGGGTATTGTATCTGCTGCACCTTCGACCCTTCGGAGGTCATGCCTCTCGTTCTCCACGTTGTTCAATTGAACTAAAATTGTACAAACGTTTGAATAATCAAGACGAATATAAAAAAAACTTTAATCATTCCATCATCATTCAGATCCTGCCGTTGGACCTTGTGGAGGCGGATGACTAACCTACGCTGCGATTTATTTTCATCTGCTTCGATAGAGGTTTCGTATCATGCGCCCGACGAATTTGTTGATCATCATGTCGGACGAGCACAACCCGAAGGTGCTCGGCTGCAACGGGCACCCGCTGATCAAAACGCCGCACATGGACGCACTAGCTGCCCGCGGAACTCGATTTACCGCGGCCTATACAAATTCGCCGATCTGCATCCCCGCCCGGGCCAGCTTCGCCACCGGCCGGCATATTCATGAAATGGACGATTATTGGGATAATGGCCATCCGTATGACGGTAGGTTCGAAGGGTGGGCGCACGAACTACAACGGCTCGGTCACCCCGTTGTGTCGATCGGAAAACTGCATTATCGCAATGCGGACCTACCAACCGGCTTTGACGAGCAGATCATCCCCATGCATGTAGTCGATGGGATTGGAGATATTTCCGGCTGCGTGCGGGAACCTTTGCATGTCCGCAAAAAATGTCGCGCCTTGTCGGAACAGATCGGTCCAGGTAACTCGACCTACCTCGACTATGACCGAGACATAACGCGCCACACGCTCGATTGGCTGGAGACAGAAGCGCCGAAACATACAGACAAGCCGTGGGTCGTATTCGTGTCCTTCGTCTGTCCGCATTTTCCATTGATCTCGCCACCAGAATTTTACGAGATGTATCCCGTAGGAGAAATTCCCCTCCCGAAGGGGGGCAAATACAGCGATTATGTAAGGCATCCCTGGGCCAAGGCATTGGCGGATTGCCAGATCTATGACGATTTCTTTACGGACGAAACGCGTCGCATCGCCATCGCATCTTACTACGGCATGACTAGTTTCCTGGACGATAATATAGGGCAGGTGTTGGCGAAGCTTGAGGCGGCCGGCCTTGCGGACGACACCCGTGTAATCTACACGAGCGACCATGGCGACAACCTCGGCGCCCGCGGCCTGTGGGGTAAATCAAACCAGTACGAAGAATCCGCCGGCGTCCCGATGATCATGGCCGGCCCGGATGTCCCAGCGGGTCAAATCCGTACCACACCGGTCAGCCATATTGACTGTTATCAGTCGATCTTCCACAGCATCGGCGCCGACATGCCAGAGGATGACCGTTGCGGCCGTTCCCTGTTCGACAGCGCCGGCGACCAGGATGATCCCAACCGCATCGTACTAAGCCAGTATCACGCAGTCGGCGCCGTCACCGGTGCCTTCATGCTGCGGCAAGGCGACTGGAAATACGTTTACTATGTGGGACTACCGCCGGAGCTCTTCAATCTTGCAAAAGACCCGGAAGAGATGACAGATCTTGGTAGAGATCCAGCGCAAGCGGGGCGCATCGCTTCGTTTGAACGTGCACTGCGCCAGATGCTCAACCCAGAAGCGGTTGATGCCAGCGCTAAGGCAAGCCAACGGGCGCTAGTAGAGAAACATGGCGGCCGCGATGCTATCCTTAAAAAAGGCGGTTTTGGTGCAACCCCGGCGCCGGGTGAAACGCCGGTTTATGAAGCATCCGAGGAGGCTATAACGTGAAGACCCTGACCGAAGAACAGCGTACCAAATGGGCGACCGATGGCTACATCCACCTCGAAAGTGCTCTCAGCCAAGAGGAAGTCGCGTTCTTCAGTGACAAATTGGACGAAGTCCGGCAGTTGCCAGGCTACGAACCACGGCCAGATGAACTACAACGCGGCCACTATAAGTGGCTCGACCATGCCGACGACCTGGATCCGGAAGGCTTTATGGACCGGCGGGACTTACTGACCTACGACCAAGCCTTCATAGATCTGGTTGACAAACCTGACGTGTTCGACCTGATCGTCGACATCATGGGGCCTTGGATCCTGTTCAGCATGTCGCAAGCTATTGTCCGCGCCGCGACAAATACCTTTCCAGGTTACACCCACACCGATGGTGGCGAGGCCCTGCGCCGCATTCGTGTAAGCGAAACCAGTCGCCCACTCGCTATGAAGGCAATGTACCTGTTAAGCGATGTAGAAGGCACCGATAGTGGCAACTTCACCGTTTTCCCGGGTAGCCACCTTCGCCCCTTCCCCGAAGACAATATCGAATTAACACCCCACACGCCGGGAGCAGCGCAATTAACCGGCAAGGCAGGCGACGCTTATCTATTCAGCCACGCGCTGTGGCACGGTCCTGCACCAAACCATTCAAACAAAGCCCGCAAGACGCTACTCTACAATTACTGTCAAATGTTCGTACGCTGGTACGATTTCGACACCATTTCAAAAGTCGTCGAACAATGCACTCCGCGTCAGCGCCGTTTGCTCGGTGATCTCGGCTACGACTTCCGCCCCGGCTCTTACTTCTACGCACCGCTCGATCAGGAAGAGGTCATCTACGGCAGCGCAGCGTAAATGGACCTCGAACTGAGCGGTAAAGTTGCGGTCGTCACAGGCGGCAGCAAGGGTATTGGCTACGCAACGGCTCACCTCCTGGTACGCGAGGGCGCGACGGTGGTCATCGTAGCGCGACGTGAAGCAGCGTTAGCCGAAGCAGCAGCAGATATTGCACGGGATACAAGCGAAACCATCGGCACATTTGCGATAGATGTTGCCAAACCCGAAGATCTCGACCGCCTCACCGAATGGCTAATAGTCAATTATGGCCGAGCCGACATCCTGATTAACAATGCAGGTACCGGTACCTACAAGCCATTCCTAGAAGTAACCGACGACGAACTACAATATGGAATGGCGATTAACTTTTTCGCACAGTTCCGCCTGTCCCAGCGCCTGGTACCGCTAATGATAGAAGCCGGCGGCGGTTCTATCGTGAATGTCGCCGGACGCACTGCCTATCAGACCGCAAATCCACCAGGTTCCACCTGCACCGGCCCCGCCAAGGCAGCCGAACTTCGTTTTACCTCCGATCTCGCCGACGAACTGCGCCCACATAACATACGGGTGAATTGCGTCGTCCCGGGTGTTGTTGTCACGGAAGAGCGCTTCGAAAAGTGGGAGCGAGAAGCCGCCGGCAATGATTACGAGCCTGCCGCTGCCCTTGCCCGCCGCAAGATCATCGTAAGTGAGGACGGGCCATGGGGCGATGCTTGGGAAGTCGCGGACACGATCGTCTACCTGGCATCCGACCGCGCACGATATGTCAATGGCGCGAACCTACTGGTCGACGGCGCCAACAAGAATTCCTACACGCGACTGTTGCGCGAGAAAAATTAATAGGGCGGATAGAGGGTCTCTTCCAAAACGTTAAACACGACCTAGGTAAATTCACTTCGCACCAGCGGTGGAGCAATTTGGCTCAACATCACTTGACGGTCACTGTATTCATCAATAAATTGTATACAATTGTACACAAAAAAAATACATAGGAGGGAGCCATGTCTCAAGAAACCTACGACGTCGTCGTGCTCGGAGCCGGAAATGCTGCATTTTGCGCCGCCTTAGCCGCACAAGAAAATGGCTCGTCGGTTATCATGATTGAGGCCGCACCCCTCGAGGAAGCCGGCGGTAACAGCCGGTATACTGCAGGGGCCATTCGCTTCGCCCATGAAGGGCTACAAGATCTGACCACGGTCCTTGATTTGAACCAAGACGAAATTGAAAACGCTGATTTTGGCGTCTATACGACCGATCAGTTCTATGATGATCTGTTCCGTCTAACCCAATATCGAGCCGACGCAGATAAAGCTGAAATGCTGGTCACCAAGAGCCTGGAGACTGTGCAATGGATGAAGAGTCGCGGCGTGCGTTTCCAGCCAAGCTACGGTCGGCAAGCCTTTAAAGTGGATGGCAAGTACCGCTTTTGGGGTGGTTTGTGCGTTGAGACCTGGGGTGGTGGCGAAGGACTGATTGAGCTGGAAACCAAAGCAGCTAAAGAGAACGGCATCGAAATTCTATACGAAACTAAGGGTCTGTCGCTGCTGTATGACGATGAAAAGGTTTACGGTCTGCGCGTTAAGCACAAGGGTAAGGTACGCGAGATCCACGCTGGTGCAGTCGTGCTTGCCTCCGGCGGCTTCGAGGCCAACCCAGAAATGCGCACGCGATATCTCGGCCCGGGCTGGGAGCTTGTCAAAGTACGAGGCACACGCTTCAACACCGGCGGCGGCATTCAGATGGCGCTTGACATAGGCGCCATGCCGCACGGCAACTGGTCCGGCTGCCATGCGGTCGGTTGGGATCTGAATGCGCCGGAAACAGGCGACCTAACTGTCGGCGACAAATTCCAGAAGCACAGCTACCCGCTGGGCATTATGGTCAACGGAACCGGCAAACGCTTCGTCGATGAAGGTGCGGATTTCCGTAACTACACTTACGCAAAGTACGGCCGTGTGATTATGGATCAACCCGGCATGATGGCCTGGCAAGTCTTCGACCAGAAGGTCATCGACATGCTGCGTGACGAGTACAGCATCCGCCGCGTCACCAAAGTAACCGCCAACTCTATCGAAGAACTGGCACCAAAACTCGAAGGCGTCGATCCCGATCAGTTCATCAAAACAGTAAGGGAATACAATGCGGCCGTACAAACCGATGTAAAATTCAACCCTGCCGTCCTCGACGGTCGCGGCACGACCGGACTCGAGGTGCCAAAATCCAATTGGGCCAACGTTTTGGATGAACCGCCTTACGAAGCCTACGCCATCACCTGTGGCATCACCTTTACATTTGGTGGACTGCGCACCAACGACGGCGGCAACGTACTCGACACCGAACTCAACCCCATCCCGGGCCTCTACGCGGCAGGCGAACTGGTTGGTGGCATGTTCTGCTTCAACTATCCCGGCGGCACTGGCCTGATGTCAGGCGCTATCTTCGGCCGGCTCGCCGGCAACAGCGCAGCGGCCCAGGTAAAAGGCAGCTGACATGGAAATGCCGGCGCTCGCCAAGAAGGACTTCCCGTCCCTTGGCGAGTTTGCTTACGAGATGCTCCGTGCGCGGATCCGTGGAGGCGAATTACCGCCCGGGTCGCGGGTCCGCGAAGCGGAAATTGCTAAACAGCTTGAAATTAGCCGCACCCCTGTGCGCGAAGCGCTACGCCGGCTGGAGACAGACGGCTTTCTAGCCTTCGAACCGCATCGCGGTATGATCGTGGTGCAACTTGACTACCAGTCAGTCATGGAGTTGTACGCTATGCGCGAGGCATTGGAGGGCACCGCAGCGGCTCTCGCCGCACAGCATGCCTCAGATGCAGAGATCACTACTCTTCTCGAAATGTTGGACCGAGAGACAGCCCTGTTCGAAGATCCGGGCCGACTGGCAGCCCTCAATTTGCAATTCCATCAGGCCCTGTTCCGCGCCGCGCACAACCGCTACCTGCTGAAGACGGCGAACGCGCTAAGGGACTCGATGGCGCTGATGCGCGGCACTACGATGGCTGTACCAGGCCGGGCCGAAAAGGCCCACCGCGAGCATAAAATCCTGGCCGATGCGATCCGAACACGCGATGCCGATGCTGCCGAAGGTGCGGCCCGGCACCACATTAACAATGCGCAAAGTGCGCGTTTAAAACTGCTTTTCGAGGCTGTCTAACCGTCCTGGCGCCGGCAGAATAGCATAGTCACATTGATACGGTGCTTTCTTAGCCTGGCTTGAGGTTAAGTTGGCCAGTCTCGCGTAAAAGGCTGGAGTTGAACAACATAGCCCTGCTTTTTCAGTGCGGCACAACCATATATTCACTTCCGTTCTCCGCGAATTACCGACTAACGAACGCCTGTTACTTTGTGAGCAGCAAATTTCCAATCCAACGACGCGTTTTATTGATAAACGATAAAGCTACCACCCTCCGGGGCCTGCCTGACTTTGTCGGGGATCACCCAGAAATTTACATTGATTCGCATTACCACCGAACAGATACCCTAGTCGTTGCTGTCACTCATAGCCGACTATACATTATCTGAATGATAACAATGATGGGGTTACCCCGTAGGAGGAAAATGAGATGGTTCAACGCTTCGTGACGGCCGTCATGCGGCACGAAACCAACACATTTTCGCCAATCCCGACATCGGTCACCGACTTCGGCCGGGTCGGGCCCACCGATGGCCCAGCCCGCGATGACGAGGCGCACCGGGTGTATGCGAATACCAACAACCCAGTCGCCGCATTTATAGATCTCGCAAAGGAGGAGGGCGCGGAACTATTCTTCCCCATTGCTGCCAATGCACACCCAAGCGCGCCGGCTTCCAGTGCGATTATCGAACTCTGCGCCGATGCTATCATCAAGGCTGTGGAGAAGGGTTGCGATGCCCTGTTTCTAGATCTCCACGGAGCTATGGTAACGCAGGAGCACGACGATGGTGAAGGCGACCTATTATCCCGCATCTGCGCCGCCGCGCCCGGCCTGCCGATTGCTGTTGCACTCGATTTCCATACCAATCTGTCAGCGGCAATCGTCGACAACGCTACAGTGATCGCCGGCTACCGGACCTATCCGCATATCGACATGTACGAGACCGGCGAACGCGCTGGCCGCACCTTGATCCGCGCACTCCGTGGCGAAGTCGATCCTGTGATGGCGTGGCATTCGCTTCCGGTCCTCACCCATATGAACCGGCACGCGCCATCAATGCAGCCAATGAAAGACATGTTCGCCAAAGCGATTGCAGCGGAAAGCGATGGCGAAGTGCTAAATGCCTCGATTTTCGGCTGCTTTCCGCTGGCCGACATACCACATGTGGGATTGAGCGCCGTCGTTGTCGCGGATGCTAACAAGGATGGTGCGGAGCGACTGCTATACGACATCATGCAGGAAGGCTGGGATCGGCGCGAAGAGTTTGTCTTTCCCGTCGAGCCAATCGAAAATTCCGTCTCGTATGCGAAAGCGTTCGACAGCGGTCCAGTAATTCTAATCGACCACGGCGACAATACCGGTTCTGGCGGCAATCAGGATGTCATGTCTGTGCTCGCTGAAGTAATACGCCAGGACCTGGACGATGTCTGTGCTGGTCCGTTCTGCGACCCAGAGACGGTTGCACAACTGATTGACGCCGGCATCGGCGCGACTGTTACAGTCCAGCTTGGCGGTAAAGTCGACATGCCGGCCATGGAACTCAAGGGAGAGCCATTGGAGTTGACAGGAACGGTCCGGCGCATCACTGACGGTAGTTTCACAATCACAGGACCTATGTTCACCGGTGTACAGTTTAATATCGGCCGCTGCTGCGTTCTTGACACCGGCAAGGTCGAGATCGTTGTCAGCGAGGGCCGCTACGAACCCTTCGACGTCGGTGCCTTCACCCATGCAGGTATCGACCCTTCACGCAAAAAATACGTGCTGCTAAAAAGCCGCCAGCATTTTCGTGCCGGTTTTGAGCCAATTGCCAAACACATCGTGATGGTGTCCGGCCCCGGCACCTGTACCTCGGACTATAGCCTGTTTCCTTGGAAGAACGTCCGTCGCCCCGTCTACCCTCTCGATCCGGATACGGAATCGAACCTACCAACGCAGGCCTAATCACCTTCGAAGACTGGATTGGCACTTGCACCACCAGCCATTGTCATGTCGAAAATCCAGCGAATGTCCAGCTTGCCAAGATTGCGTTCAATGCGATCCCGTGACGTTTGAATTCGCTGCTACGCGACTGCGCAC
>CAYYUG010000036.1:38416-40630 GCA_964474755.1 uncultured Rhodospirillaceae bacterium
ATTGCGTTCAATGCGATCCCGTGACGTTTGAATTCGCTGCTACGCGACTGCGCACTCGCTCAAATACACGCCTCGCGCGACTACACAAAGGACATCGCACCCCTCGCCGAGCTGAATGCCAGAAAATATGCGCTGCAACTGATAGACGGGAGTTTTCGGCATACAGTCACATGACGAGACCTAGAGAAAAAACTCCAGAGCGTCTCAACATTAAATCAGGCGATCGTTGCTCAGTCAGGCCAAGGGAGAGACCAAGTTTTCACCGTCGTCAAAAATTTCATCGCTTCAAGGACACCTTCTTTCACACCGTTCCCAGAATCCTTGATCCCGCCGAATGGAGACATCTCAATACGGTAGCCAGGCGCCTCCCAGATGTTCACCGTACCCACGTCCAGCCCCTCGATATAAGCCGTTGCTCGATCAAGGCGGTTCGTACAAACACCGGCCGACAGCCCGAAAACGGTCGCGTTGGAGATCGCCATGAGCGCCTCATCATCATCAGGGACACGCACAATTGGTACGACCGGGCCGAAAGTTTCCTCACGCACCAATTCGCTGTCATGCGGCACGTGATCAACCGTGATTGGCGGCAGCAAAGCACCGCGGCGGCCGGGATTGTAAAGCACTTTCGCGCCCAACTTCTCCGCATCGAGAACTCGTCTTTCGAAGGTCGCAGCCGCGTCCGCATGGATAACGCAACCAAGTTCCGTTTCGGGATCGCGCGGATCACCAAACCGGATCGCTTTCGCCTTCTCTACCACTAATGGTACAAAGCGGTCTGCGACACTCTCCTGGACAAGAATGCGTTTTACCGCCGTGCAGCGCTGCCCTGAATTTGCGGTCGCACCAGAGACCGCGATGGAGGCCGCCCTCTCCAGCCCGTCTTCATCCAAGTCGTTCAAGATGATGAGCGGGTCGTTACCGCCCAGTTCTAGCGCGGCACGCCTATATCCCGCTTTCTCCGCAATCAACTTGCCGACCCTAACGCCACCTGTGAATGTGATCACTTCGATATTCGGATTGGTCACCATCGCATCACCGATAGCGTCTGGCATTCCCGTTACTATCTGAAACATTTCCACCGGCAGCCCGGCCTCGTACAGTATGTCTGCCAACGTAATCGCGGTAAGCGGAGTTAACTCAGTCGGCTTGCACACTAGGCAATTGTTGGTAGCAATCGCCGGCGCAATCTTATGTGCCACCATATTTAAAGGGTGATTGAACGGAGTAATCGCGGAGACCGCGCGCACCGGCTCGCGTTTGGTGAAAATTTTACGCGCCTTGCCGTTCGGAGTTAGGTCACAGGAGAATATTTGCCCATCGTCCAAAATCACCAGTTGCCCGGCCAAGGTAAAAACGTCGAAGGAACGGCCCGTTTCGTACAAGGCGTGCTGTTTGCTGATGCCGAGTTCTAAGGTAAGAACATCGGCAATCGCCTCACGCCGTTGCCGGATGATTTCAGCCGTCTTAAACAGGATCTGCTGCCGTTCATAACGCGTAAGGGTAGGACGATAATGGGCGGCGATTTCAAAGGCTTCCGCTACATGGTCAACCGTTCCCGCAGGCACGGTGCCTATTACTTCGTCTGTGTAGGGATAGCGGACCTCAACCGCATCTACAGCATCGACCTTTTGCCCTCCAATCCGCATCGTCTCGCGAATGATTGTACGCACGGCTGACACCTCGCTCATCGTCTGCCCCCTTACCCTTATCGTTGGTAGGAGCGGCTCTTGGGAGCCGTTATAGTCTTCTTCGACTTGCGAGTACGACAGATTTGTTTTGGAATGATGGCGGTTCGCAGAACTTCTCGCTCAGTCCCCTTGCTGAAAGCTTTTTGAACTATTTAAAGGGAAACCGAGCTCGATGGGCCACGACAAATTCCAGGGCTTTAATCAGATGCTAAGGATTAAAATTATGTACCCCCTGCAGAGTGATCAAACACCTAAGTAAGTCTTTGCCATAAATCACAAATTTGGCATCGGGTTAACTAAACAGACAATCGTGTAGTGACCACCCCTTTGCAACATGCAAACTCTATCGACACACTGGCCGGAATACAGCAAACCTTCTGAGATGTTTGGTTCGTCAGCTAATTGTATTTCTAGATAGCCGCAATTGTTTGAACTTCGACCAAAAATTCTTCCTTCACCAATCGGTCTACCATCAGCAGAGTGTTCGGTGGGTAAGCACCATTCTCAAAAAAGTTTGGGAACT
>CAYYUG010000037.1:0-7197 GCA_964474755.1 uncultured Rhodospirillaceae bacterium
CGAATATGATAGGGAGCAATCGTTACATGATCCACGAACTCAGAACCTATACTTTTCATCCCGGCAAACAGCCGGAATATCTGAAGTTTGCCGAGGAAATTGGACGCCCAATACGCGGCAATGATTACGGCCTAAACCAAGGCTATTGGACCAGCGAAATCGGTACCTTGAACCAGATTTGGCACCTGTGGAGCTATGAAAGTTTAGATGCCCGTGAAGCACTGCGCCAAAAACTCGCAAAGAACGACGCGTGGAAAAACGAATATGTTGCGAAAATCCGTGGCCTCATTCAGAAGCAGGAAACTCGCTTTCTTAGCCCAGTCCTTGACTTCAAGCCGCCAACGACGACCGGTAACATTTACGAATTCCGTCACTATCAATGCCTGACCGGTCATGCGTCGGAATTCTTAAAGCGGCTGAAGGGCGTAATGCCTGCCCGTGCAAAGTATTCTGAACCTGTTTGCCTATGGCAGGGCGAAGCCCCCTTTCCCAACAACGTTTCGCACCTATGGGCGTATGAGAATATGAACGCACGCGCAGAAACCCGCGCGAAGGTTGCCGCTGATCCGGAATGGCAAGCATTCCTTGGCAAACCTTCACTGTTGGTTCACATGGAAAACACCATCCTGTTACCTACCAATTACTCACCTTTAAAGTGATGCCATGCTGCAACCAGTAAGACGGATCGTCACCGGACATGATGAAAGCGGCCGCTCGATTATCCTGAGCGACGAATATTCACCCCACACGCGCCCAAGTCCAGTCTACCCCAACCGCGGCCTAACTGACCTGTGGCGCAGCAACGAGACCCCGGCCTTTAACGAAGGCAACACAGATAACGCTGCCACCGAGGTGGTACTGACACCGCCGAAAAATGGTTCGGTGTTCCGATTTTTCCAAATTCCACCCGACGATACCGGCGAAGGGAAGACACCCGAAGAACTGCAAGCTGCTGCGGACGCAACCTTCACCGCGATGGGCGCCGCCCACAACCGAGACCCGTCCGCACGTCATCCCAATATGCACAAAACGGATTCAGTCGATTACATTATCCTGCTGCAGGGTGAGGTAACCTTAATTCTCGACGAGGGTGAAGTAGACATGAAACCACTGGATGTGGTTGTGCAGCGCGGAACAAACCACGCTTGGTCGAACCGCAGTGACGATATCGCGGTGCTAGCGGGCATTCTGATCGATGCCGAACCAGTCTAAAAAAACCGCAAAATTGTAACCGCTACCTTTGGATACCTCCCGCTGCACCAAGCTGAATTCGCTATTGGCTCGCCGGTGCATTTTATCAACGACGAGGTCCTGCTATCGCAAACGGTGCGGGGCCTCGGGATCACGGTTGAAGAAGATAGGATGAGCTGACGTTAAGAGTGCGGTTTAAAATAAATTATTTAGGACGGTCTAGGCCAGACGTTTCCCATAAATGGCTTAGCGGTTATCTGAGATTTGTAAGCCATCATGATAAGCAACTGTTTTCGCTGAAAGGAATTAATTCATGAAAATCGGTATCGCGTTTTTCCCAACGCCCAATACCATGCCGCCAACCGATTTTGCTGTTGCCTGCGAAGAACGTAATTTCGAGTCAATTTGGTTTGCAGATCACTCTCATATTCCCGCGTCCTATGCATCGAATTGGCCAGGCGGCGGACAAGTACCGAAATGGTATCTCGAATCGATGGACCAATTTGTCGCCTTGGGCGCGGCCGCGGTGGTAACGAAGAAAATCAAACTCGCGACTGGTATCTGCCTTGTCATCCAGCGCGATCCCATCCATCTCGCGCGAGAAATTTCAACCATCGATCATCTTTCAAACGGCCGTATGATTTTCGGCATCGGCGGCGGTTGGAATGCAGAGGAAATGGAGAACCATGGCACTAATTTTAAATCCCGCTTCCGGCGGATGCATGAGCAGATCGCCGTTATCAAAGCAATTTGGACTCAAGATGAAGCTGAGTTTCATGGTGAATTCTATGATTTTGACCCAATCATCCACAACATGAAGCCGGTTCAAAAACCGCATCCGCCTATTGTAATCGGTGGCGGTTTTCCACACGCAGCAAAACGCGCCATCGACTACTGCGACGGTTGGATACCAATCCTAGGTAGCGACCTTGCAAATCTGCAGGTTATCTCAGAGTTCCGAAAGATGGCTCGCGACGCCGGCCGGGATCCGGATAGCCTCTCGCTCACAACCTTCGGCCTTAATCGCACCTTTAAGGGCGCAGACACCTATTTTAAGAGCGAAGATGAAATAAAACGCTTTCGCGATGCGGGCGTAGACCGCGTTAACTTCCAACTACAGGCAGAAGGCCGCGATGATATGCTTCGGATGCTTGACGAGGCGGCGAAATACGTTCCAATCTCGGCTGGATGATCTCCAAAAAGTAAGCATGCTCTCCGCTTAACGAATAACACCGGCATCGCGAAGGCCATCGATATCGTCCTCGTTCATATCGAGCAAGCCAGTGAGCACATTGTTGGTGTGCTCTCCCAACAACGGCGGCGCGACAGGTTCAGCTACCGGCGTCTCGGAGAATTTGATCGGCGAAGCGACAAGACGCAAATTGCCGATAGTCGGATGCGGCATCGTCGCGACCATGCCACGCGCCGCGGTTTCCGGTGCGTTAAGCGCATCGGCGACTGTACGCACCGACCCACCCGGCACGCCCGCACTCCTGATTTTTTCAATCCAATAGTCACGATTTTCCTCAGCGAAGGCTTTAGATATTAGCGCATTCAGCGCATCGCGATTTCCGATTCGGCCCTCACGAGTGTTAAAAGGCGGCTCGATTACTAGCTCAGGACGCTCAAGCACTCCTTCGGCGAACTTCTTCCAAAGACTGGGGTTACCTACCGCAATGTAAACTGGTCCCGTCTTGGTATGAAACAATCCGTTTGGTACGGATGAACCGCGAGAGTTACCTCGCTGAACCGGTTCGGTACCCGTATTTAGATAACCGGAGCCAATATCAGTCAGCACGCTAAGCGCAACGTCGTATAGTGCCAGATCGATGAATTGCCCTCGCCCAGTTCGCTGTCGCGTCAGAATTGCGCCCATGACAGCTTGGGTTGCGTAAAGCGATGTGTAGACGTCGATAATTGATAGCGGGTGCCGAAGAGGATCCTGTCCCGGTTCGCCACTGAACGACATCATGCCAGATTCTGCTTGAAGGATCGGATCGTATCCCGGCAAATCAGCCAACGGGCTACTCCGCCCGTAAGCGGAAACCGAACAATAGATCAGATGTGGATGTCGTTCCTGGACAGCCTCATAATTTAATTCGCGCCGTAACATGACACTCTTGCGAAAATTCTCTACCAAGACATCGCACTTTGCCGCCAGCGCGTGCACGATTTCCGCACCCGCAGGTTTCGTGAAATCCAACGCGACGCTTTGTTTGTTGCGGTTAGCTGCCAAAAAGAAGGTCGCTTCGTCTCCGATTTCGGGCGGCCGCATCGAACGAGTATCGTCACCTCGTTCCGGGTGCTCGACCTTGATGATCTCCGCCCCTAGATCAGCCATCTGTTGGGTGCAGAGAGGTCCCGCGAATACGCGGGAAAAATCGAGTACGCGGATGCCTGCGAGTGGTCTGTTGTCTTCCATCACCTTCCCTCAATTATTGTCGACATGAAGACACGCCGGAGACCATAACAACCAGAGTACAAATCGTCTTTGTTCAGCAAATTAAAAGGATACAATTTTGCTGAACCCTCTGTCAGCGGCAAAGCAAAAAATGGCTATTCCAAAGACAACAAGAATGACCGCGGCCATCGGGAACAACACCTGGAAGCGGGAGGCGACGGTATGCCGGACTAAGAGGTGCCCGTACTCTCCATTTCTGCACGAAGTGGTGAAACGCGCACCCGAACTTGTGTGCCGTGGAGATCATCTTAGAACTCTACATCGTCTGCATAATCATGTGTTCATCCAATTGAAAATTTCTTTGAGCTTCCGGCCGAAAGGTTTGTTGTGTTGGAATTCGGTGACACCCGATCCTGCGTGTATAGTCCGCCTGAGATTGGGCAGTGGGGGATCTTGTATGGCGAGCGATAAGATTACCCTGTGGGGGCGCGGTTCGGGCCGCACCATGCGTGCACACTGGATGCTGCGGGAATTTGGTCTCGAATACGACATCAAACCCATCCAATCGAGGACCGGCGAAACACAGACAGCCGAATACACGGCGATCAACCCAAAACAGAAAATTCCATTACTACAGCACGGAAATTTCGTGCTGACAGAGAGCCCGGCGATCATCACTTACCTGGCCGAGACCTTTAATCCACCGCATGGTTTTTACGTGCCGCGCGACCAGCAATGCCGTGCAAAGCTAAACGAATGGTGTTTTTTCGCCGCGATGGAGTTGGATGCACACACAATTTACATCATACGGCGGCACCAAGGTCTTCCAGAAATTTATGGCGAAGCTCCACAAGCAGTTGCCTCCGCGAAAGAGTATTACAAAAAGCAAGTGAACGCTGTCTCTTCCCAGGTTGCCGATGCCGGCACCTATTTATTCGGAGCTGAATTCAGCATCGCCGATATCATGCTCACAACGTGCCTTGATGCCGGTCGTCGCTACGAAATTGAACTGCCCGAAGCGCTCGTAGCCTATCTGAATAGAGTTGAAAGGCGCCCCGCTTACAGGCAAGCATTCGAGCTAAACTATCATGGGCTGCGCAAATTGAAGCCTATACGTCGATGATTAATCCGCGCCGGAAGGCAACCTGTTAAAAGGGAGTTCCTTATCGACGCGGATGTCTGGCGGCAGGCCCAGGACCCGTTCGCTGATGATGTTACGCAGGATTTCGTCTGAGCCAGCAGCTATACGACCACCCGGCGCGTCGAGCAGTGCCTGCTGGTAGAGAGCGCGGGACGGCATTTTATCCGGATCCATAATGCCCCCAGCCATATCCATCAAATCCATGCCGAAGGCGGCAATCTCCTGACGCCGGAAACTAGAAACCAGTTTGGAAACTGAATTCTCTGGTCCAGGCCGCTCGCCCCGCGACAGCGCCGTCATCAGGCGCGCCCGGATAAGTTTCACGCCCTGTGCCTTGATATACCAGCCGGCTAGCTTCTCGCGTACCGCCGCGTCAGAGATCGCCGGTCCATCCTCCAACTCGATATCCTTAGTCAGTTGGAGGATATCCTCAAAATCGGGCGCCGGTCGCACCCCGGAGCTAACCCGCTCGTTCATCAAGGTCGTGATAGCAACCTGCCAGCCATGCCCTACATCACCTAGACGTTGCGTATCCGGGATACGCAAATCAGTCATGAATACTTCGTTGAAATTGGAGAAACCTGAAATCTGCTTGATCGGTCGAATTTCTATACCTGGCGAATTCATGTCGAGGAAGAAGTAGGTCAGACCCTTATGCTTGGGCGCGTCGGGATCGCTGCGCGTTACCAAGATCGCCATGTCCGCGTAGTGCCCGCCGGATGTCCAGATTTTTTGACCGTTGATCACCCACTCGTCGCCTTCGCGTACCGAGCGCGTACGCAGGCCCGCCAGGTCCGAACCTCCCGCCGGTTCAGAAAATAGTTGGCACCAAATTTCGTCACCGCGAAGGGTCGCAGGCACATAACGCTGCTTCTGCTTCTCTGTCGCATAAGCCAGCATGGTCGGCACCGCCATACCATGGCTGATCGAAAAAATAGGTGGCGGGATTAGATAGTTGTTCTCTTCCTCCGCGAAAATTATTTGCTGCAATCTGGTGCCGCCACGGCCGCCATATTCTTTCGGCAAGGCAATACCGGAGAAGCCACCCTCGAACTTTTTGCGCTCCCACTCCCGCGCAGCCGGGATCAGTTCCGGTTCGCCGCGACGGTATTTATAGGTTTTACCGGGCGCCTTCGCTTCGGCATTCTCAGCCAGCCAGGCGCAAGCTTGAGAACGGAATTCTGCTTCTTCTGGAGTGTCGTTGAAATCCATCGCGCCTATCCTCTTCCGATGAAGTTGCGGGTTTCGAGTAGGCTAACCAGACGGTCTTTCCAGCGCCGCTCGCCGCCGAGTGCTAGAGACAGAAGCTTGGCGCGGCGATAGTACAAGTGACAATCAAACTCCCAAGTAAAACCCATGCCACCATGGGTCTGGATATTCTCACGCGCCGCATGATTATAGGCTTCGCTCGCCGCAACCCTGGCAGCCGCGGCGGCAGTGGACAAGTCGGGCGCATCAGTAGCCAGCGCCCAAGCGCCATAATATGCGTTCGCACGAGCTAGTTCGACATCGATATAGATATCGGCCAACTTATGTTTAATCGCCTGAAATGAACCGATCGGTCGGCCGAAAGCAAAACGGTTCTTTGCGTATTCGGTCGCCATGTCGAGACAAGCTTGGGCACCCCCAACCTGTTCGAACGCTATCAAGATAGCCGCACGATCGAACACCGCTTGGGTAATTTCCCACCCCGCGCCGGTAGCACCTAACGGCTCCGCGGTCGCCTTATCGAAAATAATTTCCGCATGCGACCGGCTCGGATCAATAGTTTCGACGGATTTGCGGCTTACGCCATCACCACACAGGTCGACGATATAAAGCGACAAATCACTTCCAGCACGGGCCAAAACAATTGCAAAGTCGGCAACATCTCCATCGGCCACCGGAATTTTCGTCCCGTCGACAGTGCCATCAAATGTACGCATCTTGATTGAGTCGGCGTTAGCAACGCCAACGCCCTCAGACACCGCAAAGCAGCCAATCTGCTCACCTGCAGCCATTGCCGGCAGCAATTCACTCTTTTGCACTTCGGTCCCCGCCATCAAAATGGCTTCAGTGGCCATATATACAGATGACGAAAACGGCGTCGGTGCCAAGCTACGGCCGAGCTCTTCAGCGATTACGCAGAGGTCTTCTCCTGTCATTCCCGCGCCTCCATATTCCTCGGGAATAATAGCGCCGATCCAGCCAAGCTCAGCCATCTCGTGCCACAGTTCCATGTCATACGGTTTTTTATCGTTTTCAAGAACCGCGCGGACAACCGCCGATGTCGAGCGATCGTCAAGAAACTTACGCGCTTGATCGCGAAGGAGATATTGTTCTTCTGAAAAATCAAAATTCATTCTGGCCCCGTGACCTAAATTACCGTGCTGCCGCACCCATACATTACAGGTCACTATCGAATGCTTGGCCAGTTTTAGTCAAACAAAGACGTCTAAAAGCACAACAAATTCGACGTTGGATA
>CAYYUG010000037.1:7297-40494 GCA_964474755.1 uncultured Rhodospirillaceae bacterium
GGCAGAAACGATTAACAAGGTCGTCGACATACTAAAGCCGATAGCAATGTCGAGTAACTTGAATGCTGCGGATACGAAGCGAAATCTATTCCGAATGCCAAGCTAGATAGCGGAATAAACTTCCCCGTCAGGGGAAATGTCGAGGCCATTTAAAATTCAGAAAATGGATCCGAAACTATTAGCTAGCATTCACTGAGAACTTCCACACCATTGGAAACCGTAATTAGGCACGTTGATAGTCTAGGTGCAGGTATTATCACCGTTGGGCTGATCCGCCCCGTTTGGGTCTTTGAAAGACTTCTGACCCGCGTGCAGGGTGGACCACATTGCGATTTTCAGTGACGTAAGTGCAAACCGTTACGAGGTAACCGGCAATCGGGGTGCGAAATATCGCCGCGGTTTCAACAAAGCAGTTGGATTTGCAGGCAAAATTCGATAAAAGTTTCTTACGAATTTTAAAACCCCGTCTTGCTGAACGGCATAATGTTGTACCTGATGACACTCGGCATACCGGATTTCTGCGCCGCGAAAGCGGCAATTACAGGCCGGCACTGAACCCTCAGGGTTCCGCGCCGCTTGACCGGCGCAGGGGCAAATTCGAAATCAAGACGACGGACAAATAAGGCCGTACAGGGAATATAACCGCGATGAGTGAATACAGTTATACCGCACCGAAAGGCTTTCCGAAGCCACAAGGGCTTTACGATAGTCGCCACGAACATGATGCATGCGGTATTGGTTTCATTGCACATATTAAGAACAAGAAAAGCCATTACATTGTCGAGCAAGGCCTTCAGTTACTAATCAATTTAACGCACCGAGGGGCTGTCGGCGCAGATCCAAAAGCAGGCGATGGAGCGGGAATTCTATTGCAAATTCCCGACAGACTATACCGGGAGGAATGTGCCGCGCTGGGCTTCAAACTGCCGCCAGTTGGCGAATATGGTGTTGGCACACTATTCCTGCCGCAAAACGCCGAAGAACGAGCAGAATGCGAACAAATCCTTGAGGAGTGCGTTACTTCCGACGGCCTCATAGTTTTAGGCTGGCGCGACATGCCTGTCGATAACAGCGACCTCGGCAAATCTGTACTTGCGACCGAGCCATTTATCCGACAGGTCTTCATTGGCCGCGGCAAAGGCATCGCCAATACAGACACGCTAGAGCGTAAGCTCTTTGTCGTTCGCAAGCGGGCCTCACGTGAAACGCGAGCCAAAGGCGAAGAATTTGCCGATTTCTACATCCCTTCCCTGTCAGCAAGGACGGTTTGTTACAAAGGCATGGTGTTAGCCGATCAGGTCGGGCCGTTCTATCCTGACCTTACTGACGAGAGGGTCGAATCCGCACTCGCTCTCGTACATCAACGTTTTTCAACCAATACTTTCCCTGCTTGGTCCCTGGCGCATCCCTTCCGAATGATTTGCCATAACGGCGAAATCAATACCTTGCGCGGAAATCTCAACTGGATGAATGCGCGGCGATATACGATGAAGTCGGATGCATTCGGCGACGACCTCGACAAGGTCTGGCCTTTGATCCGCGAAGGTCAATCCGATTCTGCCGGTTTCGATAACGCACTCGAATTACTTGTGCTAGGCGGTTATTCCCTAGCTCATGCGATGATGTTGCTAATACCTGAAGCTTGGCACGGAAACCCGTTGATGGACAACGACCGGCGTGCCTTCTACGAATACCACGCTGCCCTGATGGAGCCTTGGGATGGACCTGCTGCCGTCGCTTTTACGGACGGACGCCAAATTGGCGCGACACTAGACCGGAACGGGTTGCGCCCGGCGCGTTACTTAGTCACTGATGACGATACGGTCGTTATGGCCTCAGAGATGGGGGTCCTGCCAGTACCTGAAGATAAAATCGTCCAAAAATGGCGCCTACAGCCAGGAAAGATGCTGTTAATCGACCTGGAAGAAGGCAAAATTATCGACGATGACGATATCAAGGCCGAACTGTCCGGTTCAAGGCCCTATCAGGATTGGCTCAACCGCACCCAAATTGTTCTGGAAGAACTGCCGAATGTCCCGCACGCCAAGCCACTACCAAATGCACCAAGTCTACTCGATCGGCAGCAAGCCTTCGGTTACACACAAGAAGATTTAAAAACCCTGTTGGCCCCTATGGCGGCGACGGGCCAGGAAGCGATCGGCTCCATGGGCACCGACACACCACTTTCAGCCCTGTCGGACAGACCAAAGTTGCTTTACAGCTATTTCAAGCAACTCTTCGCTCAGGTTACCAATCCGCCGATCGACCCTATCCGTGAAGAATTGGTTATGTCTTTGGTTTCCTTAATTGGGCCACGGCCAAACCTACTGGAACTGGACGATTCAGGGAACCACCAACGGCTCGAGGTCCGCCAACCTATATTAACAAATGGAGATCTTGAGAAAATCCGTGCGATTGGCGATATCGCCGATAATCCTTTCCGTACCGTTACGCTCGACCTTACATATCCGACAGAAGACGGTGCAGCAGGCATGCAGGTAGCACTCGATGCGCTTTGCGCTCAGGCTGTGGTTGCCCATAGAGACGGTTACAACATCATAATCTTAAGCGACCGTGCGATAAACGATAGTAGGATTGCTATCCCGGCCCTACTCGGCACGGCTGCGGTACATCACCATCTCATCCGCGAAGGCCTGCGAACTGGCCTTGGACTGGTCGTGGAAACCGGCGAAGCACGCGAGGTGCATCATTTCTGTCTGCTTGCAGGTTATGGTGCGGAAGCGGTGAACCCGTATCTTGCCTTTGACACCCTTATGGATATTAAGGGAGATTTGCCACCCGATCTCAGCGAAAGCGAGATTGAAAAACGTTATATCAAAGCAATTGATAAGGGTATCCTCAAGGTAATGTCCAAGATGGGTATCTCGACCTATCAATCTTATTGCGGAGCCCAAATCTTCGACGCCATTGGATTGTCGAGCAGCTTTGTCGAGAAGTACTTCTTTGGCACACATACCGCAATCGAAGGGGTCGAACTCGAACAAATTGCTCAGGAGACCTTAGAGCGGCACAGCCAAGCCTTTGGCAACATCCACATCTATCAGAAATACCTGGATGCCGGCGGCGAATACGCGTACCGAATTCGCGGTGAAGACCATTATTGGACACCGGAAAACGTCGGGAGCCTGCAGCACAGCGTTCGAAGTAACAACAAAGATGGCTATCAGGAATTCGCCGATGAGGTGAACAACCAGAGCAAAAAATTCAAAACAATCCGCGGCCTTTTCGAGATCACGCCATCTGATAATCCTGTGCCGCTGGAGGAAATTGAACCGGCAAGCGAGATCGTCAAACGCTTCTCTACTGGAGCCATGTCCTTTGGTTCAATCTCGCGCGAGGCGCACCGAACCCTGGCGGTAGCTATGAACCGGATCGGAGGAAAGTCAAATACTGGCGAGGGTGGCGAGGAGCCTGACCGCTATACTCCCAAACCAAACGGCGATTTCGAACGCTCGGCTATCAAACAGGTCGCGTCAGGACGCTTTGGCGTAACGGCGGAGTATCTGGCCAATTCGGACATGATGCAAATCAAGATGGCTCAGGGCGCAAAACCCGGCGAAGGTGGACAACTTCCAGGTCATAAAGTCGATGCTGTGATTGCCAAGGTTCGTCATTCGACACCAGGGGTAGGTCTGATCTCACCTCCGCCACATCACGACATCTATTCTATCGAAGACCTAGCACAGCTGATTTATGATTTAAAAAACGTAAATCCGGAAGGAGATGTCAGCGTCAAACTGGTTTCTGAGATAGGTGTAGGCACGGTCGCCGCGGGTGTATCTAAGGCGAAATCCGATCATGTCACGATCTCCGGCTTCGAAGGTGGGACAGGCGCCAGTCCCCTCACCTCTATCACCCATGCCGGCTCACCCTGGGAAATTGGATTGGCAGAAACCCATCAAACGTTGGTGTTAAACCAATTACGAAGCCGCATCGCTGTGCAAGTGGATGGAGGATTGCGCACCGGTCGGGATGTGGTAATTGCGGCTCTACTAGGCGCCGATGAATTCGGTTTTGCTTCAGCACCGCTAATAGCTTCTGGGTGCATAATGATGCGTAAATGCCACCTAAATACATGCCCCGTCGGCATAGCTACGCAGGATCCGGAATTGCGCAAACGCTTCACTGGGAAGCCGGAACACGTCATCAACTACTTCTTCTTTGTCGCTGAGGAAGTTCGCCAATACATGTCAGGCATGGGTTTTCGCCGTTTCGATGACATGATCGGTCAATCGGAGCGTCTTGATCAGCGAAAGGTTATCCAACATTACAAAGCAAAAGGTATCGATTTATCAAAGGTATTGCACAAGCCGAAGGCCGAAGAGGGCGTCGTGATTTACAATTGCGATACGCAAGATCACGATCTCGACACAATTAAGGATCGCTGGCTAATCGAAAAGTCACTGCCGGCCCTTCAGCGTGGTAAGTCAGTAACAATAGAAGGTGAAATTCAGAACACCGATCGCACCACCGGTGCCATGTTGTCTGGAGAAGTCGCCAAACGTTACGGCCACGCGGGCTTGCCGGAAGATACTATTAATATCAAGCTGACCGGTACCGCGGGCCAGAGCTTCGGCGCGTTCCTAGCAAAAGGAATATCGATTGAACTGACCGGAGACGCTAACGACTATGTCGGCAAAGGCTTGAGTGGTGGTCGTCTTGTCATTTGTCCGCCTCCAGAAAGCAAGATCGTTCCGGAACAGAGCATTATTGTCGGTAATACAGTGCTTTATGGTGCGACCGAGGGCGAATGTTTCTTCCATGGCGTTGGCGGCGAACGTTTCGCTGTACGGAACTCTGGTGCAAATGCGGTCGTTGAAGGCGTCGGCGACCATGGTTGTGAATATATGACTGGCGGCATAGTCGTTGTACTCGGCTACACCGGCCGCAATTTTGCGGCTGGTATGAGTGGCGGCATCGCTTACGTCCTTGATGAGGAAGGTAATTTTGAACAACGCTGCAATTTAGCTATGGTCGAGTTGGAACCAGTCGCAGCCGAAGATGAAACGCTTGAAGAAATTGGGCATCAAGGCGGCGATCTAGAAGCTCATGGCAGGGTCGATGTCTCGCACGACATGACGCGGTTCGATGCCGAACGTCTGCATGGGCTAATCGAGAGGCATGCGCACTATACAAATTCCGCACGGGCGCGGGAGATCCTCAAAAATTGGGAAATTTATCTTTCTAAATTTGTCAAAGTCATGCCGGTCGACTATCGACGCGCCCTGCAGGAAATGCAGATCGCCCAGCAGGCGTCATCGATTTCGAATATGGTCTCGGGGGGCTGATAATGGGCAAGATCACGGGTTTCCTGGAGATCGACCGCCAGGACCGAAAGAACGTACCAGCAAGCGACCGCGTAAGGCACTTTCGCGAATTCGTGATACCTATGGACCATAAGCAAGTCTCGCAACAGGGCGCCCGATGCATGGATTGTGGCATTCCCTTTTGCCATCAGGGCTGTCCCGTCAACAATATCATCCCTGATTGGAATGACCTGGTATATAGAGATGATTGGCGCGGCGCGCTGGACGTGTTGCACTCGACGAATAATTTTCCAGAATTTACGGGTCGTATATGTCCTGCCCCATGCGAAGAATCCTGCACACTTAACCTCGATGATAATCCAGTCACCATCAAAACAATCGAATCTACAATAGCCGATACGGCCTGGGAAAATGGGTGGATAGAGCCGGTCATTGCTGAGAAAAAAAGTGGAAAGCGGCTTGCGGTCGTGGGATCCGGTCCAGCCGGCCTGGCCTGTGCACAACAACTCGCCCGCGCTGGGCATGAAGTCACGGTTTACGAAAAAAATTCCAAGGCTGGCGGCCTTCTGCGCTATGGAATACCTGACTTTAAGATGGAAAAACATCTGATTGATCGGCGGGTCGCACAGCTAGAAGAGGAAGGAGTTACTTTCCAATACAACGTACATATCGGTGTCGAACGGGATGCGAAGGATCTGCTCGATATCTATGATGCGGTTGCCCTAACCGGTGGGTCGGAGCATGCGCGTGACCTACAGGTGCCAGGCCGCGACCTTAAAGGCATCGAGTTTGCGATGGACTTTTTGCCCCAACAGAACCGCCGGATCGGTAACGAAAGCCTGGGAGATGTCGAGGAAATCTCCGCAAATGGCAAGAACGTTGTCGTCATAGGTGGCGGCGATACTGGCTCAGATTGTATCGGTACATCGTTTCGCCAGGGTGCGATCTCTGTTACCCAGCTCGAAATTATGCCACAACCTCCAGAGAGCCCGGATAAAGGTACGACTTGGCCGCTCTGGCCTAATAGGCTGCGGACTTCCTCCTCGCAGGCAGAAGGCGCAAAACGAGATTGGTGCGTATCAACAACGAAATTTTCTGGCAAGGATGGCCAGCTGACTACCTTGCACGTTACCCGCCTCGACGAAAAATTACGCGAGATCCCCGGCAGCGAGTTTGCAATGCCGGCGGAATTGGTCCTATTGGCTATGGGCTTTGTACATCCTGTGCACGGAGGCATGCTCGAAAATCTCGGTGTCGAGCTCGATGGTCGCGGCAATGTAGCCGCGAACGTAGACAATTATCAAACTTCGACTTCGAAATTGTTCGCCGCAGGCGATATGCGACGCGGCCAATCACTAGTAGTTTGGGCGATACGAGAGGGCCGTCAATGCGCCCGCGCGATTGACGAGTTCCTAATGAAGAAAAGTGTTCTGCCACGATAGGTATTCGGCTCACCCAAAAGCCGGCATAACCTCCTCGGCAAAAACGCGAAGTGCATCCTTGCCGTGAGCAGATAGGATCACATAATCGACACCCTCGCTTTCGATCCACTTCAAACGCTCGATGATTTCTGCCGGTGTACCAATCAAGGTTCCCTCGGTGACTGCCTTTTGGAGATCGGGGTCAGACACCATGCTCGATTTTATTGACCTGTCGGCTGAGGTGCCGTGGGCGTTCATCACTTTCTGACTTTTCATTCGCGCTTCGATAACAGCCTCTCGCTCTTCCATCGTTTTCGCAATCAGCAGTCCTCGCGCGACAGCCACGCTTTGCGGCCTAAATTCGCGCCCAGCATCCAAGACCGTTTCGCGATAGATATGGAACCGTTCCAACATCACATCAATGGTCTGAAACTGGTCGAGAAATAAATTGTATCCCTCACGGGCTGCATAGCGAAGCGACTCTGGCAGCCCAGCAGCCAGCCAGAATGGAGGATGTGGTTTTTGTACTGGTTCCGGTTCAATTACAATGTCGTCATAATTCCAGCGCTTGCCATGGTGCGAGAAACGACCCTCCGTGGTCCAAGCCTTACGGATGACTTCCATCGCTTCCTCGAAGCGTTCAGTCGATTCTTCGATTGGAATGCAGAACCCCTCGAACTCGTTGTGGCGATAGCCCTTACCAACACCAAAATCAAAACGGCCGTTGGATAATAGATCAACAGTTGCGGCCTGTTCGGCGACCAGTACCGGATTATGCCAAGGCAGAACAACAACAGCCGTCCCTAAACGGATATTCTTAGTTCGCCCTGCCAGATAGGACAGTAAATTGAGCGACGCGGACACCTGACCCATACCGCTGAAATGATGTTCGACTAGGAAATTGCTGTAAAATCCCAGCGCTTCGGCTTCGATGACTGCGTCGACATAGGCGCTGTAGCTTTTATGATAACCGTTCTCTGCCCCCGGCATAGAACGTGTTCCGCCAAACATTCCAAATTTCATTCAATACCGCCTTGCGTGACTGATTTATTGCGTACAGGACCAAAATGGCGTTACACGTGAATTCGGTCTAACGTCCAATAATATATTGCTACGGGGCAAGAACAGTATCTATGAAGGGAAAGAGAGCGTCATGATTAAAACACCTGAGACTGTTGCGGATCCTGGCCGCATTGAAGCATTGGCAAAGCAGATCAGGAACGGCGTCCTGTCTCCCGTAGATCTGTTGCAGCGCTATATCGATCGGATTGATGAGGTGGAGTCCCAGGTCCAGGCATGGCGTGAACTCTGCCTAGACAACGCGCGTGCTGAGGCTGAAACGCTGACACAGGAGATCGAAGACGGCAAGACCCGCGGGCCACTGCATGGCATCCCGATTGGCGTTAAGGACATTATCGACGTAAAAGGTGTACCAACCCGCTGCAACAGTAAGTCGCGTATGGATATCGGACCGGCCACTGCTGATGCGGAAACTGTCGCTGCTCTTCGATCGGCGGGCGCAATCATAATGGGCAAGACCCACACAACGGAATTCGCATTCCGCGATCCATCACCCGCCTGCAACCCCTACAACTTAGCGCACACCCCGGGCGGCTCGAGCAGTGGCTCAGGGGCCGCCGTTAGCGCTGGTATGACTCCAGTTTCTCTAGGCACGCAGACCATGGCCTCGGTCAACCGGCCAGCCGCTTATTGCGGTATCGCTGCCTTCAAGCCAAGTACGCGACTTATGCCGGGTGCCGGCATCGCACTACTCTCCGGTCTCTACGATACGATAGGATATTACGGCAACCGGGTAGCCGACGCCGCAACAGTGTTCGAAGCAATTTGTCCGTCCCATGCTCGCATCCACGGCGCCCCAGCATCCAACGACGCCCTCAATATCACCGTCTTGCATGACCCTATCCTCGAAACTGCCGATGACGACATTCAGAATTCCATACAGCAGACGGTAAAACAATTAATAGACGCCGGCCATGCGGTAAGTAAGCAGAACGCGCCAGTATCGTTCGCGGAAATCCAGGAAGGGCATCGGCTGACCATGGAATATGATATTGCTCGCTTCCAACGAGAATTACTCGACAAACCGGAAGGTAGCGTTGGTCCCTATCTTTGCGAGGCGATAGAGCGAGGGCTCGAGATTGAGGAGGAAGCCTACTTCGAAAGCCGTCGAGCGCTCGACAACGCGCGTGATATATTCTTCGACCATTTCTCAGACACCGACGCCTTCCTTTGGCCGGCGACACCGAAAACGGCGCCGAAAGGTCTCGAATGGACTGGTGACGCCAGCTACATTTCTCCCTGGACTGTACTCGGTGGCCCCGTCGTGACCATGCCCGTGGGCTTCTCGTCAGAAAATATGCCGATCGGCTGCCTTCTCGCCGGCACACCGGGCAGCGACTACAGGTTCGCCAGCATCGCGCGCAAAATTGCTAAGGCGGCGGAGCGATAAGTATAGCAAGTGGGCGTGAAAACTGTGCAATTCGAAGAAACGGACGGGTATGTTCGTATCCGGTTTTCTAATGGCGTCACAAACACCTTTACTACGGAAATACTTCAATCGTTTTGCGACGCAGTTGAGAGGGCGAAAACCGGGCGGCGCGGCATTCTCCTCTACGGCGGCGAAAAATTTTTCTCAAATGGTCTCGATGTAGAATGGGCCCTGACGCAATCCCGTTCAGAAGTGCACGACTTGTTCATGACACTCGGCGGCGCTTTGCTGCAACTGCTCGAGTATCACAGACCTGTTGTAGGTGCCATCCGCGGCCATGCTGCCGGTGCCGGCTGTGCGGTCTTTCTGGCCTGCGACTACCGTTATGCAGCTGCCGGACGCGTCCTAATTGGCAAGCCAGAAGTCCTGATCGGCGTTCCAAACCCCTATTACGGTGATCAACTACTCCGTTTCTTAGCCGGCGATAAAATTGCCTCCGACCTCATTTACACCGGTAGAATGATCGAGGCTGAATCACCTGTCGGGCGGCACCTCGTCCACGAAATTGGGCCAATGGATCAAATTGAAGATATGGCGCGTGACCGAATGTTCTCCCTCCTCAAGCTTTCACCCGAAGCTTTCATGGAATCGAAACACATGCGGCTTGGTAAGTTTTGTGCCGACCTTCGGGAGCAGATGTCGGCCCGCGTTGCTCGTCAGGTCGAAATTTGGTGCAGCGAAGAAGCTCAATCTCGCCTGCATACGGCAGCGGCACGCCTTAAACGTAACTAAAGTTCAAAACTAGCTAAGTGATCCGAAACACGTCATCGTACAAGCTAAACCAAAATGAGGCACTTATGTTCAATCTCGATGCCTTTATAGAGAGCTGTAAATCTGCTGTGTCCAACAATGACCCTGCCAGCAAAGTCAAGGCTTTGGTCCGCGATGCCATCGCCCACCCCGAAGGTCTAAACGTGTCGTTTCGCGAACGGGTCACAGGCAAGGCACTCCGCGACCGTATCGTCTATCAAGACGATAAACTGACCGTACTGCAGGTCGCCACCGTGCCAGGTCTGCGCTCTCCAGTACACGACCACAATATGTGGGCGGTAATCGGTGTCTATGAAGGTGAGGAGCACAACACCTTTTTTGAGGAAACGGCAGACGGCTTGCGCCAGGTCGGGGAACAGCATCTCAAAGAGGGTGATATAGCCGTGTTGCCGCCGGAGACGATCCACGCCATTAAAAACCCGACCGATCAAAAATCCAACGCCATACACGTCTATGGTGGCAACCTGATCACTCGCCAGGGCCGCAACATGTGGAACCCGTTCACCCAGAAACGTGAGGCCTACGAAATCGGTCAGCTCTCCGAATACACCAAGGAACTAAGCGGCATTGATTAGCACAGTGTTTATGTTGCAGCGTCTTCGCGGATCATGGCAGCGCCCTTTTCACCGATCATAATGGTTGGAGCATTGGTATTACCGGTCGTTACCGTCGGCATAATCGAGGCATCGACTACGCGCAGGCCGTTAACACCGTGCACTTTCAAACGAGCGTCAACTACAGCCATAGTGTCGTCACCCATCTTGCATGTGCCGACAGGATGATAAATTGACGCGCCATTGCGCTGCGCAAAGGCTAGCACGTCGTCCACGCTCTCAATCGGTTCGCCTGGCTGAAGCTCCGTCACGCTGTACTGCTCGATGGCAGGCGCAGCGAATATGCGCCGAGTATGCCGGATACCGGCGAGCATCACATGGGCATCGCCTTCTGCCGACAGATAGTTCGGACGGATCACTGCCTTTTCTAATGGATCGGCGCTTCCAGCCATGATCGTACCGCGACTTTCAGGCCGAACCGGGCAGACGGCAACAGTCATGCCGGGCTCCCGCTCCAACTCGCCAATCACCTTCGTGCCGTAGCTGGCGGGGGTAAATAAGAGCTGTAAATCAGGGCTGCTCAATCCTTCTCGGCTGCGGCAGAATACCTGGGCGCTGGTCACGCCGAAGGTCAGCGCACCGTTACCACGAAAGGCAAAGCGCAACACCTCGCGCGCAACTCGGACACCACGAGCCAATTCGTTGATGGAGATCAGATCCTTCACTCGGTGCGAAATACGCGTAACGTAGTGGTCTGACAGGTTCGACCCAACACCAGGTAGGTCGTGCTGCACATCGACACCGATCGAACGTAGATGATCTGCCGGGCCGACCCCCGAAATTTGAAGCAGCTGCGGCGAATTAATGGCACCGCCTGACAGAATGACTTCGTGGTCTGCCCAAATTTCCTTGTTAATTCCGTTTTGCCTATAGGCGACGCCGACGCAGCGTTTACCCTCAAAAAGCAGTTTAGTTGCGACCGCCTCTGTCACTGTCTCCAAATTGGCCCGCCCTTTCGCCTGTGAGAGATAGGTCCGCGCTGTGGATCCGCGCCAACGGCCGCGCCGTGTCATCTGGGAATACCCAACACCCTCCTGATCCTTGCCGTTTAGATCCGAGTTGAATGCAAAGCCCGCCTGTTGTGCCGCCTCAACAAATTTGTGTGTAAGCGGCATGATGGTGCGGTAATTCTCTACAATCAGTGGCCCAGCACGGCCTCTCACGACGTCATCACCCTCGTTTCGAAAGGTTTCCGATTTCATGAAATATGGGAGAACGCTGTCGAAATCCCAACCGCGGCACCCGCGCTGCGCCCAACCGTCATAGTCCGCCCGGTTGCCGCGCACGTAGAGCATGCCGTTAATCGAGCTGGACCCGCCAAGTACTTTGCCACGCGGCCAATGTATGCGGCGCCCACCGGTATTCGCTTCCGGTTCACTGCTGTAGTTCCAATTGACAACGGGATGATGCAACAACGAACGGATACCGGCGGGAATATGAATCATTGGATGCCAGTCCTTCGGTCCAGCCTCCAGTAAAACAACCCTCTTCGACCCGTCTTCACTCAGGCGGCTAGCCAAGACGCACCCCGCCGAGCCTGCGCCGACAACGACATAATCCGCTTTCATATTCAATTTCTTATCCTTTTATGCGGCAAATTTGGGGAGGCTACTGCACGGCTTTATGTAAAAATCTTAATCTCTAATACCGTCGTTTTAACAAAATTATAGATTTTGAAATTAACTAGTACCCTAAATACTATTGTTGGGACCACGGAAGAAGAAGCATATTTAAATTATGTGTTATTAACGATTGTTACCGTGCGTCTAACGGCTACTTATAATATTCTCTGAAATTAAGTATAATGGAGCCATAAGTATCTGTTATTGAATGTAATACCTACACCACGATACTTTTTAACGGATTTTCGACATCGGTATATTGTTGTCGAGAATTTTCAGATAAAGCAACTTACAGATTTAATTATGACTACCCTCAAAGAATCCCTAACCAAGCAGCCAGCAGTCTTGATGACGGTTAGCAAGACGCTGCAAAAAATAAATTTTTCGTGACATTTTGAGAGCGAGGCCAAAATTTGGAAGCTCAGACTGGGCTTAAAGAGTTGCAGGCTTTAAAAGAGTAGAAAACAACGGCGAGATAACATTGCAGCCATCCGATATTCAACAATTAATAGCCCAATACAAAGCCGGCAATCTGTCAAGCGTTGTGGAACAGACAGACGCTTATATCAAGCGTTTTCCAAATACTCTTATTCTGTTGAATATACGCGGCGCCGCACTGCTCGATCTGGGTCATTTAAACGAAGCCGTCGAATGCTTCCAAAAGGCCTTGAAAATTGAACCGAGTAGTGCAGAGGGACATAACAATCTCGGATTAGCTCTGCAGCGATCCGGCAATAACAATAGTGCTGCTGCCAGCTACCGTGAAGCAATTATCCTGAACCCACGATTAGCTGACGCGCACAACAATCTTGGATTACTACTCTCAAGCCAAGGGCAGACTAAAGAAGCTATAGAAAGTTATAAAACTGCCTTAACAAACGCCCCTAAAAATCCTGCAATCCATAATAATTTAGGAATTGTTTTCAAGGAATTAGGAGACTTAATAGAGGCTACGAAATGTTATCGACGAGCCCTTGAGCTAGCGTCCAATTATAAAGATGCCCGTATTAATCTTGCTGTTGTTCTGGTTGAACAAGAACATTTTGACGAGGCGATACAATGTTTTCTCAAGGTTGATCCAACTGTTGAAAACACCAAAATTAGTGCCCTACTCCTGGAGTGCTATTATCGCAAGGGCGACCGTAAAGCTTACGAAATTCAATTACAGCTCATCAAATCACAACAAACAGACTATAATTTTCGTGCCGGTGCCGTTGCTGCATTCGTTTCGCACCAGCACGACACAAAGAATATTTACCAATTTTATAATGATCCAATTGAAAAAGTTACAACCTTCAATGCACTAGATGACCGGATAATTGACCAACATTTTATAAATAACCTTTATACAGCAATTAACAAATTCTCAGGCAACGAACACTATTCGCCAGGTCATATTTCAGCTGGGTACCAATCAGCAGGAAACCTATTTGAATTAGACGTTCTTGTGTTTGCTAAGTTGGAAACCATAATTCGACGCTATATCGACCAATATTTTGCAAAAATCAAAAACGACAAAAGCCTGTTTGTAAATAACTGGCCTAAGGATTATTTGATTAACGGTTGGTATATCCGGCTGATGAAAGGCGGAGAAATCAGCGCTCATATTCATTCTGCCTGGCTTAGTGGCATCTTCTACTTGAAGGTGCCCAACAAAATGGGGGGCAACGAAGGTAACATTGAATACACTTTGTGCGGTTACGATCTCCCTGTAAAAAACGATGGCTATCCTCGTAAGATAATCGAGACAAAGCCAGGCACTCTAGTCCTGTTTCCTTCTTCGCTACCGCATAGAGTTTTTCCCTTTACATCAGACGAAGAACGGATCTGTCTGGCATTCGACATAATCCCCAAATGATTACGGCGGGCTTTTGCCCGCCGTATTGATATTTTTAAATTTAAATCTTTCAGTCAGTCGGCGGCCTCAGCCATACGCATTTTCGGCATCACTTCGGTACCAAAAATTTCAAGCTGTTCGACCATGACTTTTTCTGGCGTACCCATAGCTGACTGAACGTTAACATCTTCCAAGCCCGGGAATTTTTCGTTCAGAACACTCAAGAACTCAACAAAACCCTCGGGTGGCCCGCAATACCATGCTCCGTTATCACACGCCCACTCGAGGGTCGGGATACCAGAATCAGGGATCCCACCGCGCTGACCGATTGCTTCGACCTGATCGTCAGTCAGCTTTCCAAGGAAACCAAGTGGCCCGAACATCTTCGCATGCTCTTCATAGAATGGCGTCGCTTCTTTGATCGCCTTCTCCTTTGTTTCGGCGATATGGAAGGAAATACCGAGACACAGATCGGTACCTGGCTGAGAGTCTTTACCTGCACGCAAATGCGCTTCGTGAAACTTGGTAATGTTGCTGTTCAGGAGAAGCGCTGATCCGCCACCGATTATGCCCCTGATACCATATTTCATCATAAAGTCGAGACCACGGTCAGTCGCGCTGACAACCGGTTGCCAGCACTCAACCGGCAGGTGTTTTGGTCGCGGTACTAGGGTCAGTTCCTTCAAAGTGTAACCGCGATAGGGCACTTCTGGGGGCAATGTGTAGTACTTGCCTGCATGCGAGAAAGATTCCTCATGAAAAGCCTTGAACAGAACCTCGACCTGCTCCTCGAACATTTCGCGGTTCTTTTCCTTATCAATCAAATGACCGCCCAGGACCTCCACTTCACGCGTGTGATACCCACGACCTACGCCAAAAATACAGCGGCCGTTAGTCAAATGATCTGCAACCGCGAAGTCTTCAGCCAGACGCAGCGGATGCCACATCGGTGTGATATTGAAGCCGCAGCCATATTTGAGGTGATCGGTGATATGAGACAAGTGAACGGCCAACATAGGAATGTTTGGGATGACCTCATAGCCTTCATGTTGAAAATGATGTTCCGCAAACCAGAGACAGTGATAGCCAAGCCGGTCCATCGTCTTGGCCAGCGCCTCCGTCTTGCCGAAAATACCGGCTAATTGCTCGTCATTATAACGTCGCTCATTAGCCGGCGTCGCGTCGGTTCCCATATCGCCTAGATCAATATGACCAGCGAATAACGATGAAAATCTTTTGATCATGATACTCTCCTATGCCGCGTGACACGCTAGACGACTTGTCCCGCACGTAAAACCCTCGGACGAATGGTAGCAATTCTATTCCCTAAAAAATAGGCGAAAGGGGTCCAGACATCCATGCAGCGAATACCTAAAGGGTCGGGCGTATTTTCTCCGCATCGGCAAAAAGAATTTTCCGTAACTCGTCCGTAGCTTTGGTATGGAATGCGATTGCGTCTGGATCCATATCCCGGTTCGGCTGAGGGGCAATATTGAAATGCCTAAACCGATCCTCGCCACGTACCAAGGCAGCGCTATCCCAACCACTAACCTTCTGTTTCGTTTTGGTCGGTATGTAATGCAGTGATAATCCAATCCGTCGATCTTTTGACAGGTTTGGCCCCGACGCATGCGCCACCCGAACGTTGTGCAGTGACACCTCGCCCGCTTCCAGCGGCATCGCAACAGCTTTTGCCTCATCGACATCCAGAGCAACCTCTTGTCCGCGGGTCAGCATATTGGTCGCATCGTATCGATCTTGGTGCGGCATCAATTCATTGAGATGACTGCGCGGGAGTACGCGCATACAACCGCTTTCTAATGATGCTCGCGATAGTGCTAACCAGACCGTTACCAGTTCCGAATTGTCCAATCCCCAGTAGTTTAAATCCTGATGCCAAGAGACAAAACTCTCCGATCCAGATTCCTTAATCCAGAACAACGTGTTCCAGCACAGAATATCTGGTCCGATGAGATCCTCAACTGCGTCAAGTATTTTCGATTGACGCATCAAGTCGTCAACCCATTTGAACAACAGATGAGACTTGCTCCGCTGTGGTCCCTGCAGCGAATAGCCCTGCTCTTTCTCAAAACTTTCCAGCTGCGCTCGGTTCCAAGCGACCTCATCGTCGCTCAATATCGGAAGAGGGAAATAGTAGCCCTCATCGCGATATTGCCTAATCGCGGTTTCGTGTAACATTTTTGGCATGCATTCTCCTCCCAAAATGCTTCTTCACCTTTGTTTAAGCGAATTATAGCGCTTTTGCTTCGGATTCCGCATTAGCATAGGAATTTTGCACTGTTATCGCTCTAACATTTGGGCCGGAAGGATGTCAAAATTTGGATACGATCATCCCTCGTCTGACGAATAACGAACTCACGCAAACCAAAAAGATCCAGCATGATGCCCAATATCTTTCCGATAACAACACTCGCCAATCGATCAAAGGCAATCCTGGCAACGAAGTAATCGTCGGTTAAGATGCAGCCGGCATCGTCGGCAACATGCAACTCAACTATGCTCCCAAAGCTAATTATTTCAGAATGCGATGTGATGCCAAATCGAAGGAGATAGTTAACGTTTCTTTCTCTGGCCGGAGCCGAGCATCCAGGTCGGTATCATCGCCAACATAAACACGACCACGAATACCAAAAACCCGTCCTGAAAACCCAAGGTTGTCGCCTGTGCCTCGATCACCTGCCCCAGGAAATAGAGCGCACCAGGCTCTGTCAGCGATTCTGGCACGCCAGCCTCACGAAGCACCTGCCCCACCCCATTCAGCAATTCCCGACTGGCGGCGTTTGAAGAATCTTGTGTTGCCGTGAGCGCATCGCTGTGAAACTGAGTCCGCATTTGGACGAAAACAACCCAAGCGTTGGTACCAAGAGAACCGCCAAGCTGGCGACAAAAATTAACCATCCCTGCGCCAGAATTCAGCTGTTCCGGTGGCAGGCTTCGCAGCGCCGTGCTCATCAAAAATGGCATAGTAAAGGCCATACCAAAACGACTAATCATGTAATAGACCATCACATTGAGGAAAGGCGTATTTACGTCCGCGTCTATCATCAGTGCCGAACCCATCGCGAATAGGCTCAACCCGACCATGATCCCAATCCGGGCAGAAATTGTATCGGCTAACCGACCTGTAAATGGCAGTGCAATCGCCACCGCGAGAGCCGCCGGCATGATAACCAATCCCGCCGCGAACGGTGTCATATTCTGGACGAGCTGACCGAAGACCGGCACCGCGTATCCCGTCCCAAAATTTCCAATACCAAAAATTAGGGTGACAATAATGATGCAAGTGAATTCCCGGTTTTTGAACAATGTGATGTCGACTAAATTTGAGCCTACACGCATTTGTGAGCGCAGAAATGCGACAGCAGCGACCGCGGCGATTAAGAAAAAGCTGACGATGCGGTCGGACACCCATCCGTCGCGCTGCCCGTCGGTCAATCCGGTCATAACGCAGTAGAGCGTTACAATGACTAGCCCGTAGCCGGTCCAGTCGAAAGGCTGTTCTTTCGCATCACGATAGGACGGCATGAAGACCAATCCGGCACCGAAGCCAATGAACACCAGGGGCAACGGAACAAAGAAAATAGCTCTCCAATTGAGGGCCTCGATTGCTATCCCACCAAAGGCTGGCCCAATCGCCACGGCAAGCGATAGTGCCATGCCGTATAACCCCATAGCGGCGCCGCGCCGATCGCTTGGAAACACCTGAAAGATCGTCACCATTACCAGCGGTTGGATGACACCGGCAGAAAAGCCCTGCATCGTGCGTCCCAGCACGACAAAACTATAATCCTCAGCAAATCCGCAGATCAGGCTACCGATAGTGAAGATGATTAGGGTGGCGGAGAAGCCTATACGTTGTCCAAATACTGCGATAACCCATGCGTTAAGCAACTGGCTGGCAGTCATTGCTACGTTGAAAGCGGTGGCCATAAGTTGTGCCTGATCGAGGCCGATGCCGAAGGTTCCCATAACATCTGGCACCGCAACATTGACGATACCGCCGGATACCACCATCACAAAGGATGCAGTCATTCCGGTCACAGTGACAAATAGTTGGTAGGACGGTCCGAACCGTTCGAAAAGATTATCAACGGATTCAGCCCTCACGTTTGGGCTCCCGCACTGTAATTCGAAATGTTTAGCCTTAATCGCAAAGCGTAGCGATGCTATTGCACAAGGGGGAATATGCCTAGTGTACCCCGGTGGGTTAGATTGTGTATCCCAACAAGTTTACGCAACGGAGTAACAACTAATGCGTGACGTCAAGGTCCTGAACATACAACGCATGTCACCGGCGGAGACCGAGCGTGTTAAAGCGATCAGTTCGGCAATACAATACACAAACGCAGCAGGCTGGTACGACGGCGAAATTCGAGATACATGGCCGGAATTCAATTCCAACCGCTACCTGCTACCAGATGCAAATGGCGAAGGAACACGCGAAGAGCGCGACGCATTACTGGCAGAAACTGAAGTCGTGCTGGGTGGGTGGCCCTTCCCGCTCGATTTGCGGGCTCGCGCGCCTAAGCTGAAATGGTTCCACCAACGTCCAGCTGGCGCCAGTAACCTTATGCTGGGTGATTTGTGGAATAGCGACGTCACGGTAACCACATCGCGCGGTTACGGAAACACACTGCCGATTGCGGAGTATGCAATCACCGGCATCCTGCATTTTGCCAAGGGGCTCGAGCGGACGTTTGTCGACCAGGCACACGCGCAATTCGACCACACCGCATACAAGCCCTTGCTGATCGAAGGTAAAACTATGCTCGTGATTGGTGCCGGCGGTATCGGACTGGATGTCGGTCGGCTTGCTGCCGGCCTTGGCATGCGCGTCATCGGAACACGCCGCACCCCACCCGCTGTAGGCGAAAGATTACCAGCCGGGTTTTCTGAAATTCGAACACCCGACGCGCTAATGAACATGCTTCCAGAAAGTGACTTTATTGCCGTGTGTTGCCAATGGACGCCGGCGACGACAAATCTGATTAACGCTCAAACCCTGGCCGCTATGAAACCCGGTGGCATCCTCGTAAATGTTGCGCGCGGTGAGATCATCGACGAAACAGCGCTGGCGGATTCGCTGGATGCCGGGCATCTACGTGGCGCCGCTCTCGACGTTTACACCGGGGAATTTGCAGGGCCACCGCCGGAACGGCTATGGAATCATCCCAAGATCCTGATCACACCGCACACCTCCGGCATGACTGACGTTAACCGTCATCGGGCGATCGAGGTATTGTGCGAAAATATGGATCGCTACCTGAAAGGCGAGCCGCTGATAAACGTTATAGACTGGGAAGCTGGCTACTAGGTGCAACTCGCAATCATCAATGATTACCAAGATCTGGCGCTAGAGGCGGCCGACTGGTCGAGTTTGCCAGACACAGTCGAAACAGATGTGTTTTCGCGCCGCATCACGAATGAGGAAGCTGCGACGCTGCTCTTCCCTTACGACATCATCGTCACGGCTCGCGAAGAAACTTTGTTCAATTTTGCACTCATAGAACAATTACCAAACCTAAAACTCCTGGTAACGCACGGCCAACGTAACGCCGCACTAGACATGAAGGCGCTTGCGGCACGGCAGGTCACAATCTGCGGCACCGGCTACGGCTTCCCCATCGCGACGGTGGAATTGACCTGGGGTCTTATCCTTAGCCTGCTGAAATTTATTCCTCAGGAAGACAGAGCTATCCGCGAGGGACGCTGGGGCGACCACCTACCGTTTGGACTAAGTGGCCAAACCCTGGGAATAGTTGGTCTTGGAACCTTGGGCGGAGGCGTCGCACGCGTTGGTAAAGCCTTCGATATGGACGTAATCGCCTGGAGTTTAAACCTCACGGCAGAACGTTGCGCCGAATTCGGCGTGGAACTTGTCACGAAGGATGAACTGTTTCAGCGTGCGGATATCGTTAGTGTTCACCTAATCCTGGGAGACCGGAGTCGGGGCACCGTCGGCGCGCCCGAATTTGACCTTATGAAATCCACTGGCCTGTTGATCAACACAGCACGCGGTCCCATTGTCGACGAGAACGCCATGATTACCGCGTTGGAGACCGGTAAGATTGCTGGCGCTGGTCTCGACGTCTACGACCAGGAGCCCCTTCCCGCCGACCACAAGTTGCGAAGACTACCGAATACCGTTCTGATGCCCCATGTAGGCGGCCGCACGCGCGAGAATTTTATTGCCCGTTATCGTGACAGCTTAGAGGACGTGGAGGCCTGGCTAAACGGCAACCCAATCCGAGTGATACAGTAGCTATTTTATGACCGGAGAAATTTGATGACAAAATTCAATCCTTTCTCTGGCGCGGCTCAGATCGCGGAAGACATCCGGACCCGAAAGACATCCGCGTGTGACGTGCTAGATGCATATCTGGAGCGGGTCGAGCGATTTAACCCAGCACTCAACGCAATCATCTGCAGCAATGTTGAGGACGCACGACGGCGTGCGGATGAGCTAGACAAATTGGGGGCGGAGGATTTGTGGCAAGGCCCTTTGCATGGCGTCCCCATGACCATCAAGGAGAGCTACAATGTTGCCGGTATGCCGACAACCTGGGGCATGCCCGATCTCAAAGATAACATCGTAGACAGCGACGCAATTTCAGTCGCCCGGCTAAAATCGGCTGGTGTCAACCTGTTCGGTAAAACTAACGTGCCATTACTTCTTTCTGACTGGCAAAGTTTCAATGATATATATGGGGTTACCAAAAATCCTTGGGATATTAGTTTAAGCCCTGGTGGGTCGTCAGGTGGCTCTGCAGCAGCGCTGGCATCCGGAATGACTGGATTGGAAGCCGGTAGCGATATTGGCGCATCCATCCGAAATCCTGCGCATTATTGCGGCGTTTTCGGGCATAAGCCAAGCTACGGCGTAATCACCCCACGCGGACACATGATGCCAGGCGTTCTCACCTATTCCGATATCTCGGTTGTCGGTCCCCTCGCTCGCACGGCACAGGATCTGCGGATCGCGTTGGATGTAATGGCCGGTCCAGACGAGATTGAAGGAGAAGCCTGGCAACTCAAATTACCCTCCGCAACAAAACACCGGCTGGCCGACTTCAAGATCGCCGTGATGCTATCGGAGTCGAACACCGTCGTCGACATCGAGATTACGGACGTACTTCAGAAACTAGTCGACAAACTCGCTGCGGCTGGTGCCGTGGTGCACGATACAGCGCGGCCAGAGATAGACTGGTACCAGGCACATGAGCTGTATATCCTCTTGCTTCGTTCTGCGACATCCGCTCGCGTAGACCCATCAACGATCGAAGCACAGAAGGCGGAAACGGCGACACTCGACCCAGACGACGACAGCTACTACGCTCGCATGCTGCGGGCTAACACTATGAGCCATGCGGAATGGCTACGCCTCAACAATGCTCGTGCTCATCTGCGGCGACGTTGGGCTGAATTCTTCGAAGAATACGATTTGCTACTCTGTCCCGCCGCCGCTTCGGCTGCTCAGCCACACGACCATGACGGCGAACGCTGGACAAGAACAGTGACCGTGAACAACGAACAAATTTTGACGACGGATCAGCTTTTCTGGGCAGGCATTAGCGGTGTCGTCTACCTTCCGTCAACCGTGGCCCCAGCGGGTTTCACACGCAAGAACCTGCCAGTAGGCATCCAGATTGTAGGGCCCAACTATGGCGACCATACTTGCATCGAATTCGCCCGCCTGATCGAAGAGCATTTTGGTGGTTTCGTGCCTCCGCCGGGCTACGAATAACCGTTACTCGTATGCGATATTCTCCGCAGGCAGGTGCCGCCATCGCGTCTCCTGTTGCTGCTCTTCGTAGTAATGCGCGGCAAAACTAACAGAACGCGGGGTAATCAGGAACATACGAGTGAGCTGCCAGGGGAAGCCAAGATCGAGAATTACCGAAGCACCGACGCCATCCAGATTAAGCGGAATGATCTTGCCAGTTTTCTCCGTAATCTCCAGTTCGATTAGCCCTGCCAGACGGCTATGCGATCCGAAGCAACCTTCTTCGCGAGCAATCTCCAGTATCTTCGGAGCGCGCGGATCGGCACCATGTAGTGGTATGCCGTATCCGGGTACACGACCTTCGCGTGCGACAATCTCTTTTGCCAAGCGCTGGAAAATTTCGTCTGGCGGATCGCCGTCTACATTAGCCACTGCCTCCGATAACAGTTTCGCTAATTGTTCACCTGCACCTCCCATAGTGTCGCCAAAGGCCATGATACCGCCAGCCATCGCTGCCTGGATCGAGGTGCCGTAAGAAGCATAGCAACGTGCAATCATCGAGGGAGGTGCAATGCCATGCTCTATAGATGCAACCAACAAGGCATCTAGGACGCGGGCCTGGGATTTTGTCGCCTCCCGGCCCGTCAGCAGAAGAAACATCATCTGGGCGAAGGTAACCGAGCCTACCAAATCACTCAGCTTACGACCGCGGATAAGGATCTCTTCTTCTGTCTCGTTGCTAACAACCTGTGCAATCGAAGTTCGCCAGTATGACATTCCATCGGCGGCCATGAGGTCTCTTCCTAATTCGTGTGCTCTATTATCGTTGACAAGGCGCAGAACTCCGTTGATCCGTAAACGTCACTTGTGACACCAGGGCAAGGCCGCAGCTCTATGGCCGGGTTGGTTTTAAACGCCCCTAACGTCCCTTAAACACTGGCTTACGCTTCTCTACGAATGCCTTGCGCGCTTCGGTCTCGTCCTCGGAGCTATTGAGAATTAGCGCAGCATTCGACGTCAATACCATGGTGTGATCCAAGGTTGTGTCGAGGGCGGAACGCATGATGCGCTTGCTGTTCCACTGCACAAGCGGCGGAATGCCAAGCATCTTGCCGCATAATTCGCGGGTGAACTCCTCTAGCTTCCCGGAATCGACCAGATGATTAATCATACCCCACCGAAAGGCGGTTTCCGCATCGGTCTGGCCGGTATAGGCAAATTCAAGTGCCCGGCCAAGGCCGATCATTTTCGGCAAATAGTAGCAGCCGCCATTCTCGATGATCTGACCCGCCTGATGATAAGCAATGAAACGTGTCTTCTCGCAACCGATGCGAATATCACAATGCAGCGACATGTCCATGCCCGAGCCTACCGCCGGACCATTGATCATAGCGACAGTCGGTTTGCGGATGTCGGCGATATCGCGATGCAGCTTGGTGAAACCGTGGAAAAAATGCTGGCGCACCGCGTCGGTGCCTTCACGACCACTGCGGTTGCCTATAAAATTTTCGCCCGTAACTTCCGGTGGCGATTTTTTCTTCAAGTTGGCACCAGCACAAAATGCGCGACCGACACCGGTTAAGATAATGACGCGTACATCCGGGTCGTCATCTCCGGCGCGCATGTATTCGCCAACCTTGGCCACCGTGCTGTTTTCCTCAGAATTGCCAACCAGCGCATTTAGTACTTCAGGCTGGTTGAACTTGATCCAAAGGAGACCGTTATCCTCCTTTTCGTACAACAGATGATCGACGAGTTTCGGGCCCATGTTGATGTCCTCCTTACGTGGGATCTTTGTGTTTGATGTCTGAGGTCATGTTGTGACCTCGGGCCTGGCAATGCAACAATACGGCACGGCTTGAACCCCTCCAGGAGGTAAACATGGATCTGTTAATTAAAAATGGGACAGTTATCGACGGCTCGGGCGGCGCGCGATACCAGGCAGATGTGGGGATAAAAAAAGGCAAAATCATAGAAATTGGCCGAATTCGGGCTCAGGCTGATAAGGTTATCGATGCAGACGGCTTGATCGTGTCTCCCGGCTTTATCGACGGCCATACCCATATGGATGCGCAAGTCACCTGGGATCCGCTTGGCAGTTGCTCCTGCTGGCACGGAGTGACCAGCGTGATGATGGGTAATTGCGGCTTCGCACTTGCCCCATGCAAACCAGAGAAGCGCGAATGGTTCGCCCAATGCCTTGAAGCAGTGGAAGACATCCCGACCAAAGCTATTATGTCGGGGGTCGATTGGAGTTGGGAGACCTTCCCTGAATATTTGGATGCCGTCGACCGTGCTCCGAAGGGCATCAATTACGGCGCCTATATTGGCCATTCCGCACTGCGAATGTACGTAATGGGCGATAGAGCCCTTAGCGAAAAGGCGACGGATGACGACATCGCCAAGATGGCAGCCGCAATTCAAGAAGCGATCAAGGCCGGAGCAGTCGGTTTCTCTACGTCGCTGTCGACCACTCATTCCACACCAGACGGCTCACCGGTCGCCAGTCGCTACGCCGATTGGGCAGAAATCGACCAGTTGGTTGGAGCCATGGCAGAACTGAATGCGGGGATTTTTCAGGTCGGACCCGATGTTTCCAGCGCTACAGCACAAAAAAGTTTTTTTAAACAATTACAAAGAGTTGCGCTAGAAAGTGGCCGTCCAATCATGTTTGGCACGATCGCTACGCAAATGCTGGACGATCCTACTTCTTGGCGTTATCAGACCGACATGATCGACGAGACAGTCGCCAAAGGTGGACGCATGTTCGGGCAATCCTCAACACGGCCGATTAGCGTGGTCTTTTCTATGAAGTCCAACCTACCCTTCGATGTCTTGCCAAGCTGGCAAAAGATCCGGACCTTGCCGATCGAGGAACAAAAAGCCCGCATGGCCGACCCCGAAATACGCCGTAAGCTGGTCGAAGAGGAAGCCACAATGCGACCTCGGGTGGCAGAGTTTCAGGGTGGCGGTGATGCATCGACCAATCCAATGAGGCCTGACTATGAAAATCTACTGGCGATGCAGGGCGTCGATTGGAACGATCCATCAGTCGCCGATGTCGCGCGGCAGCGCAACACTGGTCCGGTAGAAACTATGCTTGACTTGATGCTTGAAAATGAAGACCAAATGTTCCTCCAACCACTGGTCAACAAGGACAAAGAGGACGTCAAGGGAATGCTGAAGCATTCCCGTACACTCGCTACCTTCTCCGATTCCGGCGCTCACGTCTGCCAGGAGATGGGGTCGTCGCTGCAAACCCATATGCTCAGCTTCTGGGTCCGTGACCGGCAGGAATTCACCCTTGAAGAAGCCATTCGAATGCTGACATTCGACAATGCGTCTGCCTGGGAACTTCCCGACCGAGGCCTAATTCGCACCGGATACGCCGCCGATCTTGCTATCTTCGACGCGGATACAATCAAGCCGAAACTACCCACAGTGGTCCAGGACTTGCCTGGCGGCGCTAAACGGCTGGTTCAGAAAGCCGATGGCATCGCTGCGACAGTGGTAAATGGCATGGTGGCATTCGAAGACGGCGAGTCAACCGGAGAATACGCTGGCCAGGTACTGCGAGGCCCGCTGGCCGCCGTATCTTAAAAGTTATGGGACTTGAGATCGAGCCAAGTGGCCAGGATGTCGGCGCTGAAATCCGTGGCCTAAATATCGCGGAGCCTCTTGCCGCCGCCGACCTTGCCGCATTGGAAAACGCTTTTGTGGAACATCAGGTTTTGTTGTTCCGAGAACGATCGCTGTCACCCCGGCAGTTCGCTGATTTTTCCGCTCAGTTCGGACATTTGCAGCGGCATATCCAGAGCGCCTACTGGCATCCGGAAGTGCCAGAAATAGTCTTTAACCGCAATGTCGACGACAATGGTAATTTCGATGAACTTGCCGCTCGGCGAGGTGTAACGGAAAACTTACGAAGCGGCTGGCATTCAGATACCACCTACAACGTCATACCCGCAAAGGCGACATCTGTCCACGCAACGGAGGTGCCCTCTAAGGGCGGAAATACCTGTTTCGCAAGCTCTCATCGCGCATACGATCTAATACCCGAGCAACTTCGCAACCGTATCGCAGACCTAAAGGTAGAATTTGCTCTTGGCAACAACCCTCGAAACAAGACGGCGCACTATCTTGGTTCGAAACTAAGCGACGAAGACAAGGCACGCCCCATCGTGACCCATCCTGTAATCTGCCAGCATCCCGTTTCCAAAAAACCTGCGATTTATGCCAATCCGTTGATCGCTGTCGGAATTCAGGGACTTAGCGATGAAGAAAGTGACGAAATTTTGGAAAGACTGTACGACTGCCTGCATGCCGCTGGTGCTGAAGAATATCGCTGGGAACAGGAATGGCAGATTGCCGACACCGTCATATGGGAGAACCGCGGCGGACTAATGCATACCGGTCGCCTCGACTATCCAGAAAACGAGCGCCGCATCATGATCCGTTGCACCATTGGCAGCAGCCCCATCGAAGCCTACGAAGGCTGATCCTATAAAAATCGGAAGTCAATTATGAGTGAAAGACTTGCCAAATTGCCAATGGAAGGCGTGCGCATTCTCGACATTGCTACTTTCATTGCCGCGCCTTTCGCCGCTACCGTCTTATCCGAATTCGGCGCCGAAGTCATCAAAATCGAAAACCCTAAAGGCGGCGACAATTGGCGACGCTATGGTACCAAAACCAAGCGCGAGGGCGACACTCTCGCCTGGCTTACGGAGTCACGCAACAAGACGTCAATTGGCCTAGATTTTCGTACCCAAGAAGGTGTGAAAATCTTCAAGAACCTCGTCGAGGTATCCGACGTGATCTGTGAAAATTTCCGGCCGGGTACGATGGAAAAATGGGGCCTCGGTTGGGATGTGCTGAGTGAGATTAATCCACGGCTTGTCATGCTGCGAGTTTCCGGCTACGGACAGACTGGCCCCTACAAGGAACGACCCGGCTTTGCCCGCATCGCGCAGGGCTTTGGAGGGCTGACTTATCTAGCTGGCATGCCGGATGGTCCTCCTGTGACCCCGGGCTCCACTTCGCTTGCCGATTACGCAACCGGCTTGTACGGCGCAGTCGGCATACTGCTGGCCCTGCGTAGTGTAGAACAGACCGGTAAAGGTCAATACATCGATCTTGCACTTTATGAGTCTATTTTTCGCTTTCTCGACGAGCTGGTGCCAGCCTACGCAAAGGAAGGCACGATCCGTCAGCGTGAGGGCATGGGAACCCGCCTCGCCTGCCCGCACGGTCATTTCCAAACCGGTGACGACAAGTGGATTTCGATTGCCTGCACCTCGGACCGCATGTTCGAGCGGTTGTGCTATGTCATGGAGAAGCCAGAACTAGCCGAGCCCGACCACTACCAAACGTCAGCGCAACGTATCGCTGCGCGCGAATTCATTGAAGGCACCGTGTCAAATTTCACAACAGCCTATCCCATGATAGAGGTGATCCAGCGCTGTACCGATGGCGGAGTTCCCTGCGGAGCAATCAATTCCATCTCAGACATTTTCGAAGATCCCCAATTTGAAGCACGCGATAATCTGTTAACCGTGAACGAACCCGGCCTCGGCGATATCGTAATTCCGAACGTAATCCCGAAACTATCCGCGACACCCGGCCGAGTTACCCATCTAGGACCCCGATTTAAGGACGGTACCGATCGGATATTTCGAGATTTGCTCGGCATCTTGCCAGAACGCATTCAAGACTTGCTTGAACGCGAGATAATTTAGCGCGAAATAATCACAATACCTGTCATCCGTATTTATTGCGGGGGCCAGGTGTTAAATCACCGTGCGTAATTTCTTAATCTCGCTAAAAGTACAATCTTGTTCACATGTCAGGGCAAGAATTAAAGACTAAGCAGAGCTTTAAGTCTGCAGCACCAGCTTCCCAAAGTGATTATTCGCCGCCATATAGTCGAGTGCGGCTGGCGCTTCATCGAGCGGAAAGGTGCGATCAATTGGAATGCTGAGCGTACCATCAGCGATGGCGCCGCCAAGATCACGTTCAACGCCGGAGACGATGTCGCGAATTTCCTCAATCGATCGTGTTCGGAAAGTGACGCCAATATAGTCGATGCGGCGCAGAGCATGCAGATCAAAATTAAATTCTGCGATACCCCCGCCGAGCCGGCCTACATTGACAATACGGCCAAGCACCCTGGTCGCAGCCAGGTTCTGATTGGCAACAGGACCGGATACCTGGTCGACGATCAAATCGACACCTTCACCTCCGGTCGCCTCCAGCACCGCATCAACCCAGCCAGGATCGCCTGGGTCGAGCGATATATCAGCGCCGTGTTTTGTTAATTTTGCGCGGCGCCCATCATTCGTCGAGGTACCAAAGACTTGCGCTGCCCCCATATGCTTGGCGATTTGCATCGCCATGAGGCCGACGCCAGAGCTTGCGCCTTGTATCAATACGTTATGGCCTTTTTGCAAACGACCTTGCGTAACCACCGCATTGTGCATGGTATGCAAAGCAATCGGCATTGTCGCTGCCTGCTCATAACTCATATTGTTGCCGGGAATTTTCATCGTCCGACCGTAATCACTAACGGCGTACTCTGCATAGCCTGCCGCACCTGTGCACATAACCCGGTCGCCTACTGCGACATTGGACACGTCGGTACCAACCGCTTCCACTTCTCCAGCCCATTCCATGCCCATCACAGTGCCGGAACCGCCCTGAGCACCATGGAAAGCGCCTCTCGCCATCAAGACGTCAGCGCGGTTCAACCCGCAAGTTGCAACCTTGGTTAGGACCTCATTGGCTTTTGGTTCTGGTTTGGTGACGTCTGTAACTTCCAGACCGTTCTCACCGATAATCACTGCTTTCATTCTCAAGGTCCTTATTTTGGGTCGTTGATTAAATCCAAGGGATAAATAGGCCGGCGGACGTTCTCGAAAGTCAGCTGGTCATAGTCCGAAGTGCACACGCCCGTGCCCGCACATTCGATGATTTCAGTCGCAATATCGCCATATCCAGCACGATAGTGAATGCGGCTTTTCAACATTAGATATTTTTTACGACTCGGATCGATGCCAAGGCTGAGGAAACAGTTTTTATCGTTCGGCTCCTGCTGGCGCGAAATAACAACGATCTCGACATTACCGGTGTCCAGCACCACGGTCGGCCCCATGTCCATAAGTACGCCTGGTGACGCGGGGCCAAGATTTTTGTAGAGCCCATCGGATATCAATTTGACAGTGCCCGTCACGCTCACCGGTTCTCCTAACTTACCGATCGACGGCATATCCATCTTACCGCCAATGGATAGGGTGATTTCATTACCCACACCTGTTTCGATGAGCGTCTGCACAGCTTCCGGATCGCAAATCGCAAATACTGCGACATCCTCTAAGCCAGCTTTCAGGATTGCAGCCAGGACTGTCGTCGTATCCTGCGTCCCACCGGAAGCGGAATTGTCGTAGTGATCAAGCAAAACAACAGGTCCATCGCTGATTTGCTGTGCGCGCGCCATGGAATTTTCCAGCGGTTCGATTTGGTAGACCCAAGCCTCGCGGTCTTTCCAAGCTGAGTCGAGAAGTTCGTCGCGCAGGGATTCTGCCTTCGATATATCGCCGTCCGTGACGATGCAGACGCTGAGCCCGGCATTGCGGATGTCCGCATGCGGAAAGCCAGTAAACAGGGTGGCGGCCATCGCCTCACCCTTGGTTTCGAGCTCCTTGACTCTTTCCTGCAATTGCTTGTTTGGGAAGTCGCCGGTGCCTTGCCGCATAACGTGCGGTAACATCGGCCGGTTTCCCCAGGCCATGACTGGTTCAGCCTCACCCTTGATTTTCTTAATGAGCACTTCCCCGGCGCGCATTCCGGTTTCATAATTATCGATATGCGGATAGGTAGTGAAACCGGCGAGACTAGTCGCGTTGTCGACGATCTCCGGATAGAGATTAGTGTGCATGTCAAGCGCAACGGCGATTGGCACGTCAGGTGCTATCTGACGCAAACGAACCATCAGCGCGCCCTCCCCGTCCTGCAAGCTCTCTGTGACCATCGCGCCATGCAGATCGAGCATGACTGCGTCACACCCTTCGGCAACGGCATCACAAATAGCATCGGTCATCTCTTGGTAGGCTGCATCTTGAACCGGCGCGCTTGGCGAAGCTTGCGCTGCAATCGGAGTGACGACCTGCCATCCTTCGCGCTCAGCTAGGTCAATAAATGCCGCCATCGCCGAACCTGTCCCCTTGAAAGCGTCATAGGCATCCTGTCCTCGTGGCGGCATTGGAAAACCGCGCGCAAAACGCTCGATCGGTGTCGGTACCGGCGAAAAAGTATTAGTTTCATGCTTCATCATGGCGATGACGACGCGCATGAATGTCCCTCCCTATGTAACCGTCCAAAAGACGGAATAAATTCTTATTGACGGCCGGAAGGATAGAGCATGGGAGCCAAAGGACAAAAGTGCTCGCCAGTCTCCGCAAGTGACCGTCACTTTTAGCGTTTAATGAACAGGTAACTCTATCCCTCCGTCTTCTTAGTCTTGCCAACGGCTCTGTTAACATTTCGCCGAGATGCAATGTTACCTTCTTCCCTAGGTTTTGTTGGATTTTGCCCCTGTGCAAGTAGAAAGCTCGGCAATTTCTTCTTGCGAAAGCTAGTATTCGGGCTGTCATTGCAATACTGCTTTGGAATGCTACGGTGCTTTTGATACGTCCACAAAACCCGAGGCTGGGCATGCAAGGTCCCGACCCTTTCATCGAATTGATACCAATCGCAGAGGCGACTGGCGCACGAAAAGAACTTTACGATGACCTGGAGCGAGTGCGCGGTAAGGGCCACGTCTCCAACCTCTTCAAGGCCTACGGGGCATTCCCAGAACTTGGCATCGCCAACTTCAAACGCCTGACCGTACTACTCAGTCAGGGTACACTTAGTGCGAAGCTAAAAGAAGCCGTTATGACCGCCTTAGCAGTTATAAACCATTGTGACTATTGTATTTCTTTCCATGGAACACAGATGCAGTCGGTTGGTTCAAGTGACGAAGAAATCGCAGCAGCCCGCGACTTTGACGCCGAGCGGATTAATTTTACCACCAAGGAACGCGCTCTATTTGAATACGCTATGAAGGCAAATGGCGACCCGCATTCGATCACGCCGGAAGACATCATTGTCTGCCGTGATATTGGCGTAACAGATGCAGAATTTGTGGAGATTATCGAAACTGTGAATACGGGTAACGCCTTCAACACTTTCGCCGGCGCGCTCAATATCGGAGCTGACGATTTTTTGACCTACGCGATGGACGAGTACCACGCGAAACGGAAGGCGGCCGACGGATGAGTGGCTTTCCGGATGTTACCGAAAACGCCGCGTTCGAGGCTGCGATCGGCGGTGAAAGACCTGTCATCGTGAAATTTCAGTCGGAAGCCTGCGTGATTTGCCGCAAAGTCGAACCTATGCTTGCTGCTACCGCAAAGCGCTTCGACGGCGCCTTGTCCGTCGTCGATGCGGATGCGGAGAAAAACTTTGAACTCGCGACCCTCTATAATGTCCGCGGCTTGCCCACACTAATCCTGTTCAAGAAAGGCGAAGAGATTGACCGCCGCACCGGCTTCCAGACTGCAAGCATGCTACGAGACTGGGTCAGCCCGCATCTTGGAAACGGATAACCTAAGCCTACTTAAGCCGCCTCTGCCATAAGGCGAATATCTTATCCCATGCCGCCTCAGCCGCGATAGGCGCGTAGACAGCGCGTTCGGCAAACTGAAATCCATGCTCTGTTCCCGGAAATACCTCGACTTCATGCGTTGCCCCCGCCGCCTCCAGTGCCGCACTTAGATCGGGGATCACATGGTCAGGGACATGCGCGTCGACCTCTGCGAAAGCGTAGTAGAGTTCGCCTTGGACCTGATCAAGCAGAAGATGCGGTGAATCTTCCTGGTCGGTCACAATCTTTACGCCATACATCGACGCCGCTGCCACAATCCGGGTCGGGAACTTTGCCGCTACTGTGGTGATGTACTGGCCACTCATACAATGGCCTACACAGCCGACGGGCCCCGGTGCGCATTTATCCTGCGCATCCAAGAAACCGAGGATACCTGCCGTGTCGTCTACAACATCCGCATTAGTCAGATGGTTCATCGAAGCCATGACGACCGCGCTCATCCCATCATTCCGGCGCGGTAGGTCGAAGCGTATCGTCCCAAGCCGGTAATACATGTCCGGTAAAACGCAAAAATAACCCTGTTTGGCGATGCGCCGCGCCATGTTGCACAGTTCTTCACGGTATCCTGGGGCATCCATATAAAAGATGATGCCTGGGAACCGACCCGGCTCATCCGGGCAAGCGGCGAAGCCCGGCATATGTCCATGCTTAGTTGTGATCACGATATCCTGTTCGATCAGTGCCATGTTGTTCTTCCTCTGTCTTCCGGTTTCCTCAATTCAGGCCTTCAAGGAATGGTGCAACAGCGTCCAGGAAGCCCAGCGTGTTCTGCGAATGCACGTTGTGGCCGCAATTTGGCACCTCGATTAGTTGTCCTTGCGGTAGGGCGTCTCTGAACCGCGTGGCTGCGTCTGGTTCAAGAATATTGGATGTCTCGCCGCGCAGTATAAGAACCGGAAAATCGAAGCTTCGGGCTTCCTCTAGCGTCACATTATCCTTCTCTGCCATTTGGGCCTGCGCGCCTGCGCGGCGCGGATTGGAATCGCACTTACTCACGAATTTACCGTCAACCCGTTGGATCATGTTATATTTTACCGTCCGCTCAATGTGCTCGCGGCTTCGATAGGGGTCGTATTTGCGGACGTTTTCAATAAAATGCTCTAGGTCATCAAACTCCTGGTTCTCGCGCACAAAAGAAGAAATCACCTTGCGACCACGCTCGGAAACTTCCGGCCCGACATCGACAATAACCAAGGCTTGCATGATGTCCGGCGCGTTGCGTGCGAGCAGCAAAGAGTTTCGTCCACCCATGGAGTGGGCCATGACGATCGGCTTCTTCAAACCCATGGCTTCAATAAAGGCTTCCGCATCTAGAGCCATCGTGTTGTTAGAGTAATCCCAATCGCGCGCCCACTCTGTGTCACCGTGCCCCCGCTGGTCGAGCGCCAGCACCCGATATTTCTGAGCAAGATGTAGGCTCACCAGATCCCAGGAATGACAGGATTGATGGCTGCCATGCAGCAATACGATGGTGGGTGCGTCAGCCTCTCCCCAATCCAGGAAATGGAACCGTTGATGACGCAGCACGATGTTGCTGGACCGGTAAGTAATATCGGGGGAATGGGGAATCGATAGGTCTTGCGCACTTGATAACAGGCTCGCAAATTCATCCGAAGACGTCATGTCAAGTTGGTCTGAACTCTCCGAAAACAGGTTTAAATGCATACCTTTGGTCCCAATCCGGTCAT
>CAYYUG010000038.1:0-23793 GCA_964474755.1 uncultured Rhodospirillaceae bacterium
CGACAAGGTGGCCTATATTCGCTTCGCCTCTGTTTATAAAAACTTCCGCGAGACTAAAGATTTCGAAGACTTTATCACCGGCGAACTCGGTGTCGAAGACGACTAAACCAAGCGACAAAACCTTTATGCGCGCTGCGCTAACTTTGGCGCGGCGTGGGCTTGGCGAGGTTTGGCCAAACCCCGCCGTCGGCTGTGTCATCGTCAAGGATGACAATGTAGTCGGGCGGGGCTGGACCCAATTTGGTGGACGGCCTCACGCTGAGACTGAAGCCCTGCGGCGGGCGGGAAATGCTGCTACCGGAGCGTGCGTTTATGTGACGCTCGAACCCTGCAATCATTTAGGTAAAACGCCACCCTGTGCCCAGGCATTATTGGATTCGGGAGTGGACCGCGTCGTTACGGCAATGGAAGATCCTGACCCAAGGACTGCTGGTGGCGGGCATATGCGCCTACAATCTGGTGGCATTGAGGTTGTCACTGGTGTGTTGGCTGACGAAGCAGCGGCACTTAATGCTGGGTTCCTATTACGGGTGACTACAGGGCGCCCGATGGCAACCTTGAAGATAGCGACTACGCTTGACGGAAAAATCGCGGCCCAGGGCGGTGAGAGCCGCTGGATAACCGGCGTAGAAGCTCGGACTCGCGGCCACCTATTGCGCGCGACGCATGATGCAATCATGGTTGGCGTCGGTACTGCGATCGCCGACGCGCCGGCGCTCACCTGTCGCATCCCCGGCATTGAGAATCGGTCGCCGTTAAGGGTTGTAGTTGATTCTCAATTGCGACTCCCTTTGGATTCATCACTGGTTGCCACTGCTGGGGAAACTCCCACCTGGATACTAACGGCAGCAGAGGGCGATGCCAGCCAATTGGAGGGCCAGGGTGTTGAAATTGTGCGGGTCAAAGCTGGCGCCGACGGGCGCGTTGATCTAGTGGCGGGCCTCGACGCGCTTGGGGCACGTGGTATTACGCGGCTTTTAATCGAAGGCGGCGGTGCATTGGCGGCTTCGTGTGTTCGTGCTGCCTTGATCGAGGAAATCTATTGGTTCCGTTCTGGCGGCCTCATGGGTGCTGATGGGATTGACGCTATTGCCGCTTTAGGAATCGGAGAGCCAAATGAGATGGCCCTCTTCGAGCGTGTCGATCTGTTGCCAGTTGGCGATGACGTCATGGAAACATTAGTTCGGCGTGCCTGAGCGTCGTTTGGGCACGACGGCATCCGGCTGTTATGGTGAGGTCATGTTTACGGGATTGATAACTGATATAGGTGAGTTGCGGTCGGTCGAGCGGTCAGGTGACACTCGATTTGTCATAGGAACGGGATACGAGACGGGGACGATCGACATCGGTGCTTCTATTGCGCATTCTGGGACGTGTCTAACCGTGGTCCAGAAGGGCGATGATTGGATTGCGGTGGATGTTTCTCAAGAGACGCTAGACTGCACAACGCTCTGTGACTGGGTGCCGGGTCGGCGCATTAATTTGGAGCAATCGTTATGTCTGGGTGCTGAGTTGGGAGGTCATCTTGTCCAGGGACATGTTGATGGCGTTGCCGTTGTTACAGCGCGATGGTCCGATGGAGATAGCATTCGGTTTTCGTTCGAGGCACCGCCGGAATTGGCTCTCTTTATCGCTCGTAAAGGATCGGTTGGCCTCGACGGTGTTTCCCTAACGGTAAACGAGGTCGAAGGTAGCACGTTTGGTGTTAACATAATCCCGCACACCGCGGAGCATACCACGCTGGGAATGATGCAGGTTGACGACAAGGTCAACCTTGAGGTGGACCTGCTGGCCCGATATGTTGCGCGGCTGCAGTCCGACACCGTGTCCGGTTCGTAATGCCCGCGAGTGCATTTCACCACGAAGCAGGTGATTGAAGGTGAGTTTTAAAGATTTTATATCTACCGCTGAAGAACTGATCGAGGACGCCAGAAATGGCAAGATGTTCGTTCTCGTCGATGACGAGGACCGCGAAAACGAAGGCGATTTGGTCATCCCGGCGCAGATGGCAACACCGGAGACGATCAACTTCATGGCAAAGCATGGCCGTGGCCTAATTTGCCTTGCTATGGCTAAGGAGCGCATAGACCACCTTGGCTTGTCCTTATTGCCTCAGCAAAATTCGAGCCGTCTGGCCACCGCCTTTACGGTGTCGATCGAGGCGCGAGAAGGAGTGACAACCGGAATTTCGGCACCGGACCGGGCGCGTACAGTTGCAGTTGCTATCGACCCATCCAAGGGAGCCGCAGATATCGCGACGCCGGGCCACATCTTCCCGCTGGTGGCGCGTGACGGAGGCGTACTCGTGCGCTCTGGTCATACCGAAGCTTCTGTCGATATCGCGCGGCTCGCTGGTCTCAATCCAGCTGGTGTCATCTGCGAGATCATGAACGATGACGGAACTATGGCGCGGCGCGAAGACCTGATGAAGTTTTCGCGACGTCACGATCTGAAGATAGGAACAATTGCGGATCTTATCGCTTACCGACGTCGGCATGACCGGACGGTCGAACGAGTTGCCGCAACGACGATGCTAAGCAAGTTCGGTGGTGATTGGAAGCTCTACGTATACGCTAATAAGGTCAACTACGCCGAACATCTCGCACTGGTCATGGGCGATATGTCAGAGGCGGAACCGCCGCTGGTTCGTATGCATGCGCTCAACCTTTTCGATGATGTGCTCGGTGCGATGCGTACCGGCAAGGCGGGCGAACTGCAGAATGCAATGCGAGAAATTGGGGAGGTCGGCCGCGGGGTCGTCGTTCTCATCCGTGAATGGTATCCAACACTAATCTCTGATCGCGTTCACTACGCTAATGACGAGCCAGCGCGGGCTGTGGTGCCTAACGCGCATGAACTTCGCGACTATGGCATTGGCGCTCAGATTCTGCTCGATCTCGGTATTACAGATATGTGCCTACTGACAAATTCGCCGAAAGTTCGTGTCATTGGTATTGAAGGCTATGGTCTAAAGGTCGTTGGTACAGTGCCGATAAGAATAAAAAATCCGGGGTCAGTATGAGCGAGACTGATCTGCACGTCCTTATTATAGAGTCCCGCTACTATAACGAAATTGCGGTAGAGCTTCTCGCCGGGGCGACAGAGGCGCTGGCAGCGGCTGGCGCGACCTATGAAAGAGTCGAGGTGCCGGGCGCATTTGAAATTCCTGCTGCGATTAAGTTTGCCGTCGAAGCCGAAGGGGGTGAGAACGGTCCGTTCGACGGCTATGTCGGTCTCGGCTGTGTTATCCGCGGAGAGACGACGCATTATGATTATGTCTGTCAGGAAAGTGCGCGCGGTTTGCAGTATTTGGCGCTGCAACATGCGATTGCGATCGGCTACGGTGTTCTGACTACAGAAAATAGGGATCAGGCCTGGGTTCGCGCGGACCGGAAGCAGGGTAACAAGGGTGGCACCGTAGCCAACGCCTGCCTTGCGATGATTAACCTACGTCGGCAGTTCGGCCTCGACGGGAAATGACCCCAACTGCGCTATCGGTGTCGCGCGGCAAGCGGCGCAGCTCGGCTCGGTTGGCAGCGGTTCAGGCCCTCTACCAGGTTGTTGTCTCTGGCGGTGGTGCTGAGGCAGTCGTTGTTGAATTTAGCCGATACCGTCTCGGCAGTGAAATTGATGGCACGCTGTTGGTGGAGGCGGAGCCTGAACTATTTGGTAATCTGGTTATGGGAGTAACGCAAAACCAAGCCGAGATTGACCAACGCCTCGCTAAGGTGATTCACGAAGATCTTTCGTTCAATAGGCTCGAAGTATTATTGCAATCGATATTGCGAGCCGGCGCCTACGAAATTTTGATGCGTAGTGATATCGATCCACCTCTGACAATCAGCGAATATGTTGATGTCGCCAACTCGTTTTTTGTAAACCGCGAATCTACCATGGTGAATAGTATTCTTGACCGGTTGGCACATGAATCCCAATCAGACTATACGGGAGTTTTGCCTTATGATGCGAACGGCGAGCCAGAGCGGTGAGTTCGACCGGATCGCCCGGTATTTTGCGCCCTTAGCCAAGTCCTATCCCGAGGCGTTTGGGCTAAAGGATGATGCCGCCGTAATCGAACCCACCCTGGGCACAAAGCTTGTCGTGACGACAGATACTATTGTAGCCGGCATCCATTATGTCGGTGATGAAGCGCCGGAACTGATTGCAGCGAAGCTGCTACGCGTCAATTTGTCTGATCTGGCTGCAATGGGGGCCACGCCGCGTGCCTATACGCTTAATGTTGCGCTGCCCACAGAAATCGATGATTGCTGGCTTGAAGCATTCACGGATGGTCTGGCCGATGACCAGGTCCGGTTCAATGTTGTTCTCATTGGCGGGGACTCCGTAGGTACAACTGGACCGGTCGTCCTGTCGCTCACCGGTTATGGGGAGGTACCCGCGTCCGGCGCCGTTTTGCGGTCAGCAGCCCAACCTGGCGACAATGTCTATGTCAGCGGCACGATCGGCGACGGTGCACTGGGGCTTCGCGTTGTAAAGGGTCATTTGCCAGGACTTCCTGAACGAGACGCAGCCGCCTTAATCGCACGCTATCAAAAACCAGAGCCACGCCTCGGGTTAATCAGGCGCCTTGCACAAAAATCAGTTCTTGCGGCGGCAGATATATCGGATGGTCTCGTCGCTGATCTCAGCCATATTGCCGATGCATCGGGGGTCGCGATGTTGATCCGAGCGGATGCCGTGCCTCTGTCTCACGCGGCACGTTACGCGCTCAATCGTGATACGGAATTGCTTGCAACCATATTGTCGGGCGGTGACGATTATGAGGTGGCATTTTGCGTACCCAGCGATGCCGAAGAGATCGTGCAGGCCATCGCGCGGGAGAGTGGAGTACAAGTGACGGCGATTGGCGTTGTCGAGTCTGGCAGCGGGGTGCGCGTGCTCGAAGCTGGCGGGTCGGAAATCGAATTCCAAAGCATGGGATTTACGCACAGATAAGCTGTACCAAGGGTATAAAACCGGACTTTGGTTCTTACTGAAAACAAAGGCTCATGAAGCTGATCGTCATAAATTTCGTCATTCCGGAACGTTTTGTTCATGGAACGAGCTAAGGCTCAGGCTTTTGAATTGGGTTTTGCGCAATCTTTTCCTCTTGAATGTGAGGCAAGCCCATTTCCCGCTTGTCATTTCAACATGCACTGGGCTGGAACTGGGCGAATACGGTTATTACCCTTCCAATGCTGCTGGTTGGAATAGGTCTAATTTGATTGTGCTGCGAAAGCGGACAGTGATTCACAGCATCCGAAATACGAAGGTGCGGCGAGGTTTCGCAGGCATGAGGCACGACTTTTCTGTTCACAGGTTGCGTTTCGGGGGACGTTCTGGCATGTTCCCGCCGATTTTTAGTCTGAGATCGATTCGATTTTTGGATTCTGAGCTGTTTTTTGCGGCTTTAGTTAGGGCCGTTGAGGTGTTTTCGTACAACTAGAATGGGATGGGTCAGTGATGGTTTGGTTCGTCATTGCCTGTGGCGCAATTGCGCTACTTTATGGAGTTTACGCGAGCCGCGCGGTGCTAAGTGCCGACGCTGGTAATGAGCGTATGCAGGAGATTGCGGGCGCCATACAGGAAGGTGCTGCTGCGTATCTAAATCGGCAATACACGACGATTGCCATCGTTGGTGTAGTGGTTGGGATACTGATCTGGCTTTTCCTCGGTCATCTTTCGGCGGTTGCCTTCTTTATCGGCGCGGTGTTGTCCGGTGCGGCCGGTTATATCGGCATGCATATTTCGGTGCGTGCCAATGTCCGTACGGCGGAAGGCGCCCGCCAAGGGTTGGACAAAGGCCTCGACCTTGCTTTTAAATCAGGTGCTATTACGGGCATGCTTGTGGCCGGTTTGGCGCTTTTGGCGATCACAGTTTACTTCATGATTCTGCAAAGCATCGGCGTGAGCGGCCGGGATTTGATTGGTCCGCTCGTCGCGCTTGGTTTCGGCGCGTCGTTGATTTCAATTTTCGCGCGTCTCGGCGGCGGTATTTTCACGAAGGGTGCCGATGTTGGTGCGGACCTGGTCGGAAAAGTCGAGGTGGGTATTCCGGAAGATGATCCGCGTAATCCGGCGGTTATCGCCGATAATGTTGGTGACAATGTTGGTGACTGCGCGGGTATGGCGGCGGACTTGTTCGAGACTTACGTTGTCTCAATGGTGGCGACTATGGTGCTGGGCCTTATTTTCTTCGACGGGGAAATGGCTGAAAAGTTCCTGATGTATCCACTGATGATAGGCGGTGCTTGCATCATCACGTCGGTGATTTCGACCTTCTTCGTTCGTCTCGGCCCGAGCCAGAATATCATGGGTGCGTTATATAAGGGCTTCATCGTCTGCGCGGTGCTGTCCGCGATTGCGCTTTACCCGGTTACATCAATGTTGCTGGGAATGGACACGGTATTTACGGCGGATGGCAGGACCTTCACCGGCATGAGCCTATTTTATTGCGGTTTGGTCGGCCTCGTCTTGACTGGCCTAATAATTTGGGTGACGGAATACTATACGTCGACGGAGTACCGACCGGTTCGGTCGATCGCTATTTCGTCGGAAACCGGTCACGGTACTAATGTCATTCAAGGCCTTGCTATTTCACTTGAAGCGACAGCGGTTCCAGCTCTACTCATATGCGCCGCTATCATTGTGACACATATGCTGGCTGGCCTGTTGGGAGTTGCCATCGCCGTTACTGCCATGTTGGCGGTCGCCGGCATGGTCGTAGCACTAGATGCATATGGCCCGGTAACGGATAACGCCGGTGGAATAGCAGAGATGGCAGAGCTCGATGTGGAAGTCCGCAAGACGACAGATGCGCTGGATGCGGTTGGTAACACCACCAAGGCGGTCACAAAGGGTTACGCTATCGGCTCGGCCGGTCTCGGTGCTTTGGTACTCTTTGCGGCCTATACGCAAGATCTGCAGTTCTTCATCGCTAATTCGGATAAATTTGCCTACTTCAAGGGCATTGTTCTGGACTTCTCACTGTCCAATCCCTTTGTTGTCGTCGGGCTCTTTATTGGTGGCTTGTTGCCGTATCTGTTTGGTGCAATGGGTATGACGGCAGTCGGTCGAGCGGCTGGTTCTGTGGTAATCGAAGTACGCCGTCAATTCCGTGAAATTTCCGGTATCATGGAAGGCACCGGAAAGCCGGAATACGGCAAGTGCGTCGATCTGCTGACCAGGGCGGCGATCAAAGAGATGATAATCCCATCGCTGCTGCCGGTGCTGGCACCGCTCGTCGTATTCGGTGTTATCCTATTGATCGCTGGCAAGTCGGCTGCCTTTGCGGCGCTCGGCGCGATGTTACTAGGTGTGATCGTTACGGGACTATTCTTGGCGATTTCCATGACCGCTGGTGGCGGCGCCTGGGATAACGCAAAAAAATATATAGAAGATGGCAATCATGGTGGCAAAGGTTCTGAGGCGCACAAGGCGGCTGTGACGGGTGATACCGTTGGCGATCCTTATAAGGATACAGCGGGCCCGGCGGTTAACCCGATGATCAAAATTACTAATATTGTCGCGTTGCTGCTGCTGGCTATGCTAGCGCACTAATTTAGATCAAGGTTAGATGAAGCTAATTTGGATCCATCCAACCTTGATGAATTTTATTTATGCGTAAAGGGATAGACTGAGTGTACTTGATTAAAGCACTGCCTTTGCAATTTTAACAAGCGATGATGCGCTCTAGGTGCTCAAGAACCGTGTGGCTGCGAAATTAATTCCCGCCAAAGCGGCCCATATTTCCAATTAGCTGTTTGAAAATCGAGAGAGTCTTGCCGGTGGTTGGAGTGGTGCGGTCGACCATGCCGATTTCGCGGAGATCGTCCTTGTTGTAGCGATGAATCGCCGCGACAAAATTGCGGTCGTCAAAGTAAATCGCTATCACCTGGTGATCGATAATTTGCTCGCGAAAAAACGCAAATTTCTCCGTTTTTCGGCTGATATAGTACCATACCTTATCATCAAACGTGCCGAGTGTGGACGGTGTTCCTAGGACTTCAGAGACGTCATTTCGGTTTTGCTTGCCGATTTTAATTTTCGACAACTGTTCTTCGCGCGGCAGATTACCCCGCACATCTATGCGGGGCGCGCATGCACTGATTAATAGAGCGAGGGTCAAAGTAATAGCGATGCTGTTCAATGTAGGGCGCCGTAACATTTTGTCTGCCGTGATGCTGACACAGTCACTGGGCAAACTGCATACCGGATTAAGTCGTGTCAATGCTAGTACAGCGCGCTACCATTGCGGCAAGACTAGTCGGCCGTGCAGTTTGAGCCTGGATCCGGATATCACGTTTTTTACTATGGGGTTGATGCGGTAATGGGTTGGTCTTTCCACAAAATGTTTGGTCACTCGTCGTTAGATACGGCGGTACGGCGATCGTATATCGCCACGGTCGAGCAAGCTCGTCAGCCCGGGTTTTATGTGGATTGGTCGGTTCCCGATTCGGCAATCGGGCGTTTCGACGTAATCGCCCTGCACTGCTTTCTAGTTCTTCACCGATTGAAAAGCGAAGCATCAGCAAAGAAATTTTTGGAAGTATATTGCGAAACGCTATTCGACGATATGGACCGCAATCTCCGCGAAATGGGGGTCGGTGATCTCAGTGTCGGCAAGAAGGTACGCAAACTTGCAGAAGGCTTTTTCGGACGCGCTGTGGCTTATGGAGATGCTCTCGGAGATGATGATGACCAACTTTTTAATGTCCTCAGACGTAACCTTTTCGCCGGGGTTGATCCCGGCGGTACAGCACTCAAGCATCTAGCCGACTATGTTCGGCGCAGTGTCTCTCATTTGGCTCTACAGGAAGTTTCTTTGTTGATTGAGGGGCGTATTGAGTTTGCACCTTTAACTAAGAAGACGGATCAGTAGAGATGAAAGAACTGTCTGAGTTCTCAAATATACTGCTTGCAGAGGCTCTGGGCGAGGCAGCAAAGTTTGTCCGTTTGGAGGCGAACGCTGTTGAACGTGCTGCCTTAGCAGGGCGTTTCGAACTGGTATCGATCGAATCACTGGTCGGTGACCTTATCATTGAGCGTATCAAGGGGAGCGAACTTATTCGGGTGCGCGGGAGAATGTCCGCCGAAATACAGCAATTTTGCGTGATTTCTGGGGAAACCGTCAGTGGAAATCTTGTGGAGAGTGTGGATGAGCGTTTTGGTCCGTCGGATGAAACGGGTATCGAGATCGCATTCGAGGAGGAGAATACTCCGGAGCCTATCATTGATGGTAGAATCGACCTTGCCGAAATCATCGCACAGTATTTGGGCGTAGCAATAGATCCGTATCCAAGGGCGCCGGGCGCAAAAATTATGCAGCAGTATCAAGATGAAGAGGAGGAAATGCTTGAAACACGGAAGAATCCTTTTGGAGTCTTGTCATCACTTCAGCGCGAATAGGAAGAGCGCGCGCTTGCTGTGCCGAACGTTTGTGTTTATGAAGTGCCCTCGATTTCTAGCCTGAACTGGTAAAAGAGAAAAACAATGGCAGTTCCCAAGAGAAAGGTGTCTAGATCGCGACGCAATATGCGGCGATCGCACGACGCGTTGAAGCCGTCGACTTCCGTCGAATGTCCGAATTGTGGCGAACTTAAGCGGCCACATCATGTATGCTTGGCGTGTGGCTACTATGATGATGAACGTAACGAGGTCCTAGAAGCCTCGGCGTACTAGTACGCCAAACGAAATTTAGGGGTAGGTAGAACAGGTGACAGCGCCGGTCGTTATCGCGCTAGACGCTATGGGAGGAGATCGTGCCCCCCACGTCGTTGTGCGCGGGGCGGAATTGGCGCGGGAACGGTTTTCGCAAGTCGAATTCCTGATGTTTGGTGACGAGCGCCAGATCGTCCCATTGTTGGACAAATATGAGGGCCTCAAATCGGTCACGACGCTGCGACATTCTGATGGCGTGATCCTGAACGAGGATAAGCCGTCTGCTGCGCTGCGTAGCGGCCGCGACTCCAGCATGCGTCATGCGATAGACGCGGTTAGTTTAGGTGAAGCAAGTGCTGTGGTTTCCGCCGGAAACACAGGTGCGTTGATGGCGATTGCTAAGTTTGTTTTAAAGACGTTGCCCGGTATCGACCGACCGGCGATTTGCGGCTTTTTCCCCACCGCGCGAGGCGAGGCAGCCATGCTCGACCTCGGTGCAAATGTTCAGTGCAATTCAAAGAATTTGGTGCAGTTTGCGGTGATGGGAGAAGTGTTTGCGCGCACTGTGCTCGGCCTCGATCGTCCTATCATTGGTCTTTTGAACGTGGGGACCGAAGAGCTTAAGGGCGTAGAGGAAGTTAGGGAGGCGGCGGCCATTCTTCGAACGATAGATCTGCCAATCGAATTCAAGGGATTTATAGAAGGCACGGATATCGCTGCCGGCACTGTTGATGTTGTTGTAACCGATGGCTTTACAGGAAATGTGGCGCTGAAAACCGCGGAAGGGATTGTGCGGCTCTATGCTGGATTCCTGCGCGAAGCGTTCCGCAGTGACTTTATATCGAAGCTCGGCTACTTATTCGCTAAACGGCAGATAGAGAAATTACGCGAACGCATCGACCCGCGCCAATATAATGGTGCTATGCTTCTCGGGTTGAACGGGATCGTTGTAAAAAGTCACGGAGGCACCGACGCGCTCGGCTTTGCTAATGCCATTGGCGTTGGTGTCGAGATGGCCCGGCATGGATTTATGGAAAAGATGACCCAAGATTTCGCCAGCCTTGGTAAGGTTGAGGAGGCACAATCGCGAGAAGCAGCGAGCCCATAAAAAGGGCCTGCTGGAATAATGCTAATTAAAACAGACACAGATCAGCGGATGGGTATGCAGTATCGCGCGTTTCTCCAACAGGATGGGGTCGTTCCAAAATCACTGGTTGTTGGGTGCGGGGCGTACCTGCCTGAGAATGTTGTTACGAATGATGAACTTGCGCAGAGAATCGATACCTCTGACGCCTGGATTCGTAAACGGACTGGCATTCGTCAGCGCCATATAGCAGCAGATGGCGAGTTGACTTCCGATTTGGCAGCGGCGGCGTGCAGGCCGGCACTTGAAGCTGCTGACATTGATGTGGGCGATGTTGACCTGATCGTTTTGGCAACTTCGACACCAGATAACACTTTTCCGGCCACAGCGACACGCGTACAGGCGATGCTGGGTATCAAGCAGGCTGTGGCCTTTGACGTACAGGCCGTGTGCTCCGGCTTTGTGTACGCCTTATCGGTTGCAGACAATATGGTCCGGCTTGGTCAGTCAAACACCGCCCTGGTTATCGGTGCGGAGGTGTTCAGCCGTATTCTGGACTGGAAAGACCGGGGCACTTGCGTACTCTTTGGTGATGGCGCCGGCGCGCTGGTCTTGCGGTCAGGTATGAGCGAGGCGGGTTCTAGTGGTCGTGGAATTCTATCGACCCACCTCTTTGCGGACGGCAGCCACTACGATTCGCTATATGCTGATGGGGGGCCAGGCACAACAGGGCGGGCTGGTTTTCTGCGCATGGCGGGCCAGGAAGTCTATCGCCACGCCGTTCATAATATGGCCAAAGCCGTTGAGATTGCGTTGGAGGCGAATGAGCTGACCTTGCCGGACATCGATTTGCTGGTGCCCCATCAGGCCAACATGCGTATTATCGAGAGCATAGCGCGGCGGTTGGCGGTGGAAAACGATAAGGTTGTTATTACGGTCGGGGAACAGGCGAACACATCGGCCGCAACAATTCCGCTGGCGCTAAATCATGCGATGGAAAATGGACGGATTACGCAGGGAGACCTGGTAGCGTTGACTGCGCTGGGTGGGGGCTTCACCTGGGGATCATCATTGATCCGTTGGTAACACCTCCTTATTAATACTAACGTTCTATGTTATGGAACTGCTCAATTCCTTTGGAATTGACGGCGTTACGCGTGGGCGGTACCGTTAATCAAAAGATCAAGTAATAGGGAGTCGGTAGGATGGGCAACACGGTAACGCGGGCGCAGCTGACCGAAGCGGTCTATCAGGAAGTTGGTTTATCACGCAATGAGTCGGCTGATTTGGTGGAATCTATTCTTGGTGAAGTTTCAAACGCACTAGCGCGTGGCGAAATGGTAAAGATTTCGTCTTTCGGGAGCTTCGCTGTCCGCCAGAAAGGTCGCCGCATTGGCCGTAACCCAAAGACTGGCGAAGAGGTGCCGATCTTGCCGCGCCGGGTGCTGGTTTTTCGACCCAGTCACGTCTTGAAAAACCGTATCAATGTTGGCGCCAGTGCGGCTTCGACTGGAAACTGACGGTGGCGTTAGGGGACCTGGAGCCGGCCGCACGTAGTTCCGGTGCGAAATCAGCCACAGCGTTCCGCACGATTAGCGAGGTCGGCAAAGAGCTCGAAATACCTCAGCATGTTTTGCGATTTTGGGAGTCCAAGTTTAGCCAGGTAAAGCCGCTGAAACGGGGTGGTGGTCGCCGCTACTATAGGCCCGAAGATATTACACTCCTGCGCCGTATCCGAGATCTACTCTATACTGACGGCTATACGATCCGTGGTGTCCAACGGCTATTTCGTGAGGTTGGGGTCAAGGCGGTGGTAGAGAAACCGGTGGCAAAAGAAGGTTCCTCGTTGGGACCGTCGATGGGTTCCCTCAGCCTCGGCGCTGGAACCCGAAAAGAACTCGAAGCCGTTTTAAGCGAGTTGAATGCCTTACGACACATTTTGAAGTCGTAGAACGGAGATTATCCCTCGTAGGCAAGCGGATTGCACCGCCCATAGGACGACGTTAGAGTGCCCGCTTGTCGGAGCGTAGCGCAGCCTGGTAGCGCACTTCACTGGGGGTGAAGGGGTCGGAGGTTCGAATCCTCTCGCTCCGACCATATTCAATGACTTAGATGATATCGTGGGTTCCAATTATTTTTGTAATGCAAAATTTATGCGGAACTTGGGTGGAACATCAGAACTCTAAAGCCGCCGTGCTGGCGGAATGTCGCCAAAAATTTTTTTGCACGGTTAGTGTTAGCGTAATAGGCAACGCCAGAGTGGTAGTGGCGAGATCAGGATTGAGCTGATTGCGAAATTGTTTTTTTAGCGGGTGACCCGGTCTCCTTTTTGAAGATAAGGACTAAGAGAATTTCCTCGATACGAAGCATTTTTTAGAGATTGCCCCCATTGGCGGCATAGAGTGACCTGGACAGCTGACAACGAACTGGACATGTCGGTAGATTTGTATTCTGACCTTAGAGGCGAGAGGTAAATAGCAGACTGTGAGTACTGTTTGCCTGAGAATGCTGTTTATCTTCGCCATGCTGCCCCTAGTCGTTGGCTGCAGCCGACTGTCCTTTATATACGGTTTTGCAGAGGGGGCTCTTAAAGATGAGGCGGCGTATTTCTTGGAACTCGACGACACAGACGAGCGGTTAGTCGATCGAAAAATTAATGAGCTAATGTCGTGGCATAATGCTGAAATGCTGCCCCGCTACGCTAAGTTCCTAAACGGTCTGGCGGGTCTAGTGGGAGGAGACAAGATGCATCGGGCAGCTATTGCCGATGCTATAGGGAATTTGCGTCTCTTGTTGGAGGATTTAGTGCTTGGTGCTGCGCCGCATTTTTCTGATGTACTGGTTAACCATACAACGCCTGAAAATATTCGCTATATTGAGAAGCGCATGACGGATCGGTTGGAGGAACGACGGGAAGAACTCTCGAAGCCAGTCGAAGAACGCCTGCAAACGCGCGTCGAACGGATCACCGATATTTTCGAACATCTGGCCGGGAACCTCGACAACGACCAAGTCGCTAGAATTCATCACTATGCTGCGCAAACGGCCGATGATAATGCCCGTTGGTTAGATACAAGAGAGAACCGGCAGCGTGCTTTCTTAAACTTTTTATCAAGCCAGCCAGACCGTGATAGAATCGCTAACTTTCTTTACAAGATCGTTTTGCGTGGTCATGAGGTCGTCGACCCAGCGTATCAATCACTTTCAGAATTGCGTTGGCAGCTCTTTGAGATACTTGTGACCGATATCATGATGTCGCTGTCTGCCAAACAACGCCGGTCGATGACCGGTTCTTTCCGGAAATATGCGATGGAAATGCTGACTCTTTCGAAGTGATTGTCAGCCTCGAAGACGTTCAAAATTCATAAGAAAATGGGAGTAGGTTTGGGAATTAGGACAAACGTCGTAGGTTGTCGGCCAGATTGTTGGAGAGGGGTATTTTTATGAATGGCAGGCTGCTTGGCGATTTGAAAATTGCTCGCGTGTTGGAGATGAATACGCCGGATTTCGATCCGTATGAGTTTTTTCCTGAAACCACACAGGATGATTGGGAACCGCATCTGCATTGGCTCAAGCCGCATGCCATGGATCCCATTAGCGGTAATCTAGTCTTTCCGATGCAAAGCTACGTTGTTCGCAGCAAGCACCACACAATTCTTATCGATAGTTGCGTCGGTAATGACAAGGAGCGGCCATTTCGGCCCAACTGGCATAGAAAGAACGATTCAACCTATATGGACAATCTAGCGACGCTGGGACTCTCGCCGGAAGATGTTGACATTGTTATGTGCACACACCTGCATCCCGATCATGTTGGTTGGAACACCAAACTGCTGGACGGACGTTGGGTCCCGACCTTTCCCAACGCTGAATATGTGTTCTCACGCAAGGAGTTCGACTATTGGAAGGAGTTCAATGAACGAAGACCCCTTGATCACCTCATCGATAGTGTGTTGCCGATTGAAGCAGCCGGTCAGGCAAAATTGGTGGCGAATGATCATGAGATAGACGATTCTGTCTGGCTAGAATCGACACCTGGTCACACGCCGGACCACTTTTCGGTCCGCCTATCTTCGGCTGGAAGTGACGCGGTGTTCACCGGAGATATGATCCACAGCCCAATCCAGACCTATCATCCGGATTGGTCCGCGCGACCCGACTATCAGAACGAAATTGCAGGCAACACACGGCGCGTGTTTTTAGAAAAATATTGCGAGAGTGGTGTGCTGGTGTGCACATCGCATTTTCCACTGCCGTCGGCTGGACTAATTGTACCAGACGGGAACGCTTTCAAGTTTGAATATGAGGAACAGTACTGGTAGGGGATATCCAGAACTTGTAGCGAAAGCAAAGACGATGACTGACAGAAGCGAGTACGAGAAACGGCGGGAAGTGCTCCGGATGAAGTATCTGGACAAGGTGTCGGCAACGGATGTCTCGACGACCGGCGTCGATCATCTGGCGCTCATTTGTTCTGATATGGATGCTACGATTGGGTTCTATATCGACGTGTTGAAGATGCGATTAGAGAAGGTGGTCACTAACCGCGACGATCCAACCTCTACCCACGTATTCCTCGATATGGGGGGTGGAAACATGCTCGCTTTCTTCGATTTCCCTGAACATGGGCCGGCACCCGTTCAACGGGGAATCGGGGCTATGCATCACGTTGCGCTAAAGGCGGATGCGAAGAAGTACCAAGCGATTATCGAAACGCTGAGGGTGCGCCAAATAGATCACTCGGTTCACGGTTCCAAAGAGGCTGGATCGGTCTATTTTCGCGACCCCGATAATATTCAACTTGAAGTGACGACGGGTTATTCACCTTTGTAAGCGCTTCACTTTCGATAATTAGATCAAATTTAAACGGTTTTCGGATCTCTTAAGGCGACAGTAAGTAAACCCGATTTAACTAATTAGGCAAGGCGGCGACTAGTACGATCTCCACCAGTGTATCTCCTGCGAGCTTGGCACAGACGCAGGCCCGCTGCGGCCAATTTTCCGATGGGCCGATCCAGTCGCACCAAACAGCATCCATCTCATCTTTCTTGGCGATATCCACGACATAGACTGTTGCGGACAGGATACGGCTTTTATCGGTGCCAGCATCGGCGAGGTTCTGGTCAAGTGCTGCTAGGGTCTGCACCGTCTGGCCAGCAAGGTCTTGGTTTGTGTCAGGCGCTGTAGCAACGGTGTAAACCTGCCCATCGTGAATTGTTGCCCGACTGCGACCGTGGGCGCCGCCTGTTAAGCGTTCTATAGGCATATCGAACCTCCGACTGAATTGTGCCGTGCTAAGTTATAGAAGAACGACTTAGGCTGCTACGCCCGTTATGATCACTACATGAAAAAGCCTCGATCGATCCTGATAACCGGTGCGTCAAGCGGAATTGGCGCTGCACTAGCGGAAGAATATGCAGCACCTGGCATATCGCTCGCGCTCTCAGGCCGCCACTCGAAGCGACTTTCCCGAGTAGCTGGTCATTGCCGTTCTGCGGGGGCGATGGTCCGGACTGAAATATTGGACGTCTCGGACCTTTCGGCAGTGGAAGGATGGATTAAGGATGCTGATGCGGTGCAGCCGCTCGATTTGGTAATAGCGAATGCGGGAATTTCTGGAGGGGCGGCCGGTCAGGGTGAGAGCGTAGATCAGGCACGCGCAATTTTCCGAACCAATGTAGACGGGGTACTCAATACCATTCATGCTGCTGTCGAACAGATGCGAGGACGGGGCCACGGGCAGCTTGCCATCGTTAGCTCTCTGGCAGCATTTCGTGGCTATCCTGGGGCGCCAGCTTACTCAGGGAGTAAGGCCGCTATTCGGGTATATGGTGAGGCATTGCGAGGCGCTATGGCGCCTAATGGCATAGATGTTTCCGTTATTTGTCCGGGCTATGTGCGTAGCCGCATGACCGCTGCTAACACATTTCCCATGCCGCTGCTGATGGATGCGGACCGCGCTGCGCGAATTATCCGCCGTGGCTTGGCCAAGAACCGGGCGCGCATAGCTTTTCCCTGGCCAGTCTACGCTGTGGCCTGGTTGCTCGGAGTGCTGCCGCCCTGGCTAATTGACCCTCTGATGGCGCGGTTGCCCAGGAAGGCGTAAATCAATCAGCTACAAGCGACGCTGCCTTGGCAATTTTGTTTAATTTTAGTTTGTTCACAGTTTTTTTAGAAAAAGCACCTTGATAGCTGAGTTTTTTCCCAGCATCCATAAATGTGGCTCCATCTGGAGGGTGTTTTGGATCCTGGGAAAATTTATTTTTTCAAAACACATCTGTGTCATAAACCGCGCGAATTATTGTTGGTGGTTACGTTTTGTGGAACTAATTCTGACCACAATTCCGTTGTATCATATCAGGTCCATAAGGGTCAGAAGCCTCGGTTAGCCGAGGCTTCTGAATTTAATACTGATTAGTGTATTTATGTCAGTTAGGCGTCAAATTTGATGACGCTGCGGGCGATCTCTCCGGTCTTGAGTGCCTCGAACGCTTCATTGATTTGGTCTAGTGAGATGTGGCGAGAGAGCAACTCGTTCAGCTTTAAGCGCCCGGATAGATAAAAATCAACATAGTTAGGCATATCGATACGAAACCGGTTCGACCCCATCGCGCAGCCAAGGATCTTTTTCTCCTGCAGAAAATCGGCACCGTGCACCTCAATCTTTGTACCATAGGGAATCATACCGATCATCGTTGCTGTACCGCCGGCGCGTAGCATCTCAAAGCACTGTTCGGCTGTTTTCTTAAGGCCGATAGCCTCGAAAGCATAATGTACACCGCCACCGAACATTTCTTTGACCTGTTCAACAGGGTCGCCATCGGATGCGTCGATAACGTCCGTTGCGCCGAACTCCTTGGCTAAGTTTAGTTTCGAGGCGATGACATCAATTGCAACGATGCGTCCTGCGCCAGCAATCGACGCCCCGTTGATGCAGGACAGGCCAACACCGCCGCAGCCGACTACAGCGACGGTCGAGCCGACCTTGACATTAGCCGTGTTATGAACGGCACCGACTCCAGTCGTTACACCGCAGCCGATCAAAGCCGCTTTGTCGAGCGGCATATCGCGCCGAATCTTTACTAATGCATGTTCATGTACCAGCATCATTTCGGCAAAAGATGAGAGATTGGCAAACTGGCTAACTGACTGCTCTTCTTGTGTAAGTCTGGAAGCCTGGTCTCGGCCGCGACGGGTTTCCCGCCCGTCACAGATTGACATATGGCCGCTCAGGCAGGCCTCGCAGTGGCCACAGAAAGCAGATAGGCAGGTTATCACGTGATCGCCGGGAGATACGTAGGTCACGTCTGAACCGACGGCTTCAACAATTCCTGCGGACTCATGTCCTAACACCACCGGCAGGCGATATTGATAGAGGCCTTCAATAAAGTGCAGATCACTGTGGCAAACGCCTGCAGCCGCTGTGCGAACGAGGACCTCCCGCGGCCCTGGCTTGTCAATCTGAACCTCTTCGATGACTAGAGGTTGGCCCACTTCGTGCAAAACGGCGGCTTTCATTTTCTTACTCCCTTTTTGGACGACAGCTTCGGAGCGGAGATTCTGTAGGACAGCGCTGCAGTGGTCAAACTTTGTCCACTTAACCTAGTTTCGTATTCAACAGAATAAATTTTAGTAGTTGTCTCTGCACTTGAGCCTTTATCAAATTGGGCATGATTGTTGCTCAAATCAGGGATTTGTTTGAACGGGAGTAACGCAAATTTTGCATTCAAAGGCATACCGTTTTGGCAGCTTTCTATTCCTTTAGATCTTTGTTAAGGAGCAAGGTGGTTCAGTGCCCGCTCTAAGTAAGTTCCATACGGAAATTCAGCGCGTTTCCGACAAGTTAAGAAGTCCGTCCGGTTTGATCGAGAGATTGTAGAGGCTTGTGCCAAGCATATGCCTAAACGCGTCTCGTAAAATTTAAAGCGGCTGTGATAAAAATATTTTCTCACATGCAATGAAATAATAACTTTTTCAATTTTCTGTGATCAAGAGCCTGGCGCCTTTGCTGAGAACGATCCCATGGGGTCGACAGCATCAGTCGTATTAGAGGTGAATTATTAAGCGTCGTTTGCAGCGGCGTGGATAAAGTATCCATTTTATCTTTATCGGTGGTCTGCCAGCGTATCCATAGTCCAGCGCATCCATAGTATTGCACAGTGATCATACTGACAGGTGTTGCTGACACTATGCCGTACGAAGGGAAACAAATATACCAAAACGGTTTCGTTGTGCGTTTGGCAGTCATCTGCAAAACCATTCCGGAGCAGGTCTACTGAACTTGGCCCGCTCGGTTCTACTAAGATCGCGACGGCGGCTCCTTTGGAACCGCCGTCAGAACCGTAAATTTTTGAGTCTAGCGCTTTGGCGAGTGGAAGCTAACAGGTTGCATCAGCTTGTTTTCCTGGGCTTCCAGGGCACCGAGTTTAGCGCTTTCCTGCGTATACCCGATCCAGTCCGGATCTTGCCACATTGCGGCGCGTTTTGCTTCGCGGTCACCGGCATTTTCGTAGACCCAGATATGAACATATTGGTTGGGATTACCAGTTTCCGTTGTCAAATAAGCGAGTGGTTCACCGAGATTGCGGAACTGTGGCGTTTTACCCATTTTCTCGTAAAGTTCGAGATGCTGTTTGATTGTTCCGGGCCGGCAGGTATAGGTGCGAACGTCGAGCAGCATATTTGACTCCCTGATGCTTGGTTTAAGTGTTGGCAAAAGGCAACGCTGCAAAGCGTTGCAACCCACATTGTCTTCTCAAGTGTGGGGGCCTGGCAAGGCTGGGATCGATATATTGTTAGGTTAATCCCGTCGAAGTTGGCGTCCTATCGGTATTTGGCCGAGCTTGGGTATCTGAAGACCTAAAAGGTGAAATTATTTTTGTTTTCGCTAGGCGATTTTTCTACTGCTTAAATATGGATCAGCGTTCTTGTTACTTCACCAATAATTGCGAAACCAAAAATATGCTAGGAGTCTTAGTGAAATAGCGTTACCAGAAGTTCGATTTAATCGCTAATGATCTGGCCGGACACCTTTTCATGCCCGTCCACCGCATGATACGGGGGCATAGAAGGAAACAATGATACCCAAATCACTTCAAAAAATCTGCTGAAGATTGGCTTTGCTATAGTCTTTTTCGCTTCCTTTTAGTTGGCTCATCTAATGTTTTTCGAGTTTTCACCCTTCGTTGGAATACCCATTTGGGCCATCATTTGCGTTTTCTTGGCGCATTTTCTCGGCTTTTTCATCCGGGGTGCGTTTGGTTTTGGATCAAATATGCCAATCGTCTTACTGACCGCTTGGTTGCTTGAACCGCACCACGCGATATTGCTGGTCGTATTCACTGCGGCTACAGCTCAGATACATCTCTTCCCACAGGGTTTTGGGACGGCGGACTGGAAGGTTACCAAACCGTTGATCATAGGAATGTTCCTGGGCACAGCGTTGGGGACCTGGCTTTTTACGATCCTCGCGGCGGAATGGTTGCTGCTGTTAATGGGCATCCTAATAACCCTCGTCGTTGCAATGGATCGCTTTCGTCTTCTGGAATGGATGACCCGATTTGTCGACCTGCGGGCGCGAACTATAACTTCCTCGCTTGCTCTTTTCTCAGGCACTGTCGGGACGGTTAGCGGCGGTGGCGGGCTATACTTTTTAGTCGTCTATTTAAAACTGGCTTGCAGGACTGCAGAATCCCTGCGTGGAACGAACCTGATACTTTCGGGTTTCTTCATTTTGAGCCGTGTACTGCTACTTCTGCCGACCGGACTTATCACGCTTCAGTTGTTGGTTGAGGCCGCGCTGCTCCTTCCTGCCGTCTTTCTTGGCACTTGGGCGGGCACGCGCATGTTCCACAAAATGGAGCCGCGCAGTTTTTACGACGCCTTGCAGTTTCTGTTGCTGCTTGCAGCCATTGCGTTAATGGTGCGCGGTGTCGCCAAACTAATCTGAAGTTTCTTCTATTTCGATTGGAACTTTAGCGTGCGCTGCAGACTACGCCATCGAGCGACATTCCGGTTATGTGCTTGGAGTGTCTTTGCAAAGGCATGACCGCCCGTTCCGTCGGCAACGAAATACAAGTCATCCGTTTTGGCAGGGTGCAATACCGCAGTCAGGGATGCGGTGCCCGGGTTTGCAATTGGGCCAGGTGGGAGTCCTTTGATCACATAGGTATTGTAGGGGTCTTTAATCGTGAGGTCGCGGCGGTTTAGGGACCGACCAAGCGGCCCTTTTCCTCTGGTTAAGGCGTAGACTACGGTCGGGTCCGACTGGAGCCGCATTCCGCGACGAAGTCGATTATAAAAGACGGCTGCAATGCGGGGACGCTCTTCCGGGTCGGCGGTTTCTTTTTCAACGATTGAAGCAAGGGTTGAGGCGGCTTGTGGGTCTGCAAGGGGCAAGCCTTTAGAACGCTTCTGCCATAACTGACGCCGGGTGGCGTCACGTGCTGTCTTCATACGTTGCACTAGGTTTTCGCGCATATAGCCGTAGGTATACTCATAGGTCTCCGGCAATAAGGATCCCTCGGCGGGTACGGACTGCAGCTTACCCTCAAGGGCTGGCGCGGCATCGATCAATTGTGCGGCCTGCTGGCTGGTGAGCCCTTCTGGGATTGTGATGCGATGGATCACCACATCGCCTATGCGGATCTTCTCCATCACAGCTGCAGGGCTGATTCGAGCGGCAAATGCGTATTCGCCAGCCTTCAAATCACGGTGTGCGCCGCTCCATGTCGCTTCCGCTATGAACAGTATGGGATAGCGAAGAATGCCCGCCTGCTCGAGTTGGTTAGCTATCATGCGTAAACCTGTGCCGGGCTTGATAACGACTGCCGTTTTATTCTCGAGCGGGCCCGGTCCTTGGAACGTTTTGTAGCTCCACATAATAACGCCGCCGGCAAGAAGCGCGACGGCGGCAACCAAAATGCCAAATGCGCTTAGTGCGCGCGTCATTATCCGTTCTGGGCGTCCACGAAGATAAGGCTGGCATTTGTGCCGCCGAAGCCAAACGAGTTCGTCATAACAGCTCCAATCTGCCGCTCCTTCGATTGCAGTGGGACGAGGTCGATATCGCAACCTTCTGACGGGTTTTCAAGATTAAGTGTTGGTGGTGCTACGTTATCGTTCATCGCTTTGATTGAGAGGATCGATTCGACGCTTCCTGCGGCGCCCAACAAATGTCCGATCGCGGATTTCGTCGATGACATAGAGAGTTTGTAGGCGTGCTCGCCAAAGAGTCTCTTAACTGCGCCCAGCTCGATTTCGTCACCAAGCGGTGTCGAGGTGCCATGCGCGTTGATATAGTCGATCTCTGTCGGGTCAATTTCGGCACTGCGCAATGCGGCTTTCATGGCTCTAAACGCGCCATTGCCGTCCTGCGCCGGTGCAGTAACGTGATGGGCGTCACCCGACATACCATATCCGATGATCTCCGCGTAAATCCTCGCCCCTCGCCGTTTCGCGTGCTCTAACTCCTCCAGGACAACAATCCCGGCGCCTTCGCCCATCACGAAGCCATCACGATCCTGATCCCATGGGCGTGAGGCTTTTTGTGGTGTATCGTTAAACCCTGTTGAAAGGGCGCGGGCCGATGCAAAGCCGGCGATTCCTAGGCGGCAAATTGCCGCTTCGGTGCCTCCGACGACCATGACGTCGGCGTCGTCCCACTTGATCATGCGAGCAGCGTCGCCTATCGCATGGGCACCGCTGGCACAGGCGGTGACAACCGAATGATTTGGTCCGCGGAAGCCATGCTCAATGGAAACGTGGCCGGATGCCAGGTTGATAAGGTTTGCTGGGATGAAGAATGGGCTGAGGCGTCTTGGTCCCCTCTTTTCGATAAGGAGGGCTCCTTCGGAAATACCCGGTAGGCCGCCGATACCAGAACCGATTAGAACCCCAGTACGCTCCTGCTGCTCCTCGGTTTCCGCTTTCCAGCCAGAATCTTCAACTGCAAGTTTTGCCGCCGCGATCGCGTAGACGATAAACTTATCCATCTTGCGCTGATCTTTCGGCGTGACCCAATCGTCGGCGTTGAACGCACCCTGGGTCGTCTCGCCCGGCGGAACGTGCCCAGCGATTTTACAGGGTAGGTCGGAGACTTCAAAGCCTTGGATCCCCGAAATGCCGGAATCACCGGCGAGTACTCGGTTCCAGGTTTTGTCGGTGCCGACACCCAAAGGCGTGACTGCGCCTAAGCCTGTTACAACAACTCGTTTCATCAACTTCTAACCATCGCGAAATCTGGCGCCTGGAATACGACCGATAAAGACGTTCCAGAGATTGATCAGGCGTCGGCGTTAGCATCGATAAATGTGATCGCGTCCTTGACTGTCTGAATTTTTTCGGCCGCGTCGTCTGGAATCTCGCAACCGAATTCCTCTTCGAAAGCCATGACCAGTTCAACAGTATCTAGGCTATCGGCGCCCAGGTCATCTATGAAGCTGGCGTTTTCCGTCACTTTCGTTTCTTCGACTCCAAGGTGCTCAACGACAATCTTCTTTACGCGTTCGGAAACGTCACTCATCTTCGCTTACCCTTCAAGCTATTCTGGGCGATTAATTGGAAATTCCGCTGATTTTTAGCGGAAGCGCGCCCTAGTAACATAAATAATTCACCAATACCAGCGCCCCGGAGTGGATGCCAGCCTCCCCCTCATATCATCGCCATTCCGCCATTGATATGCAATGTCTGACCTGTAATATAAGAAGCCTCATTACTAGCCAAATATACGGCGCCTGCGGCGATATCCTCGACTGCGCCAAAACGACCTGCAGGGACCGTCGCGGCCAGGGATTCGCGCTGTTGTTCGTTCAGCGTATCCGTCATTGCTGTCTCAATGAAGCCCGGTGCAATACAATTCACCGTAATGCTGCGGCTCGCGACTTCCTGCGCCAGGGATTTAGACATGCCAATCAGCCCCGCTTTCGAAGCGGCATAATTGGTCTGCCCGCCATTTCCGGTGACCCCGACGATCGACGTAATGGCTATTATTCGTCCCCAGCGGCGCTTCATCATGCCGCGCAGCATGGCTTGGCTGAGCTGGAAAGAGG
>CAYYUG010000038.1:23893-39929 GCA_964474755.1 uncultured Rhodospirillaceae bacterium
CCCCAGCGGCGCTTCATCATGCCGCGCAGCATGGCTTGGCTGAGCTGGAAAGAGGCCGTTAAATTGACGTCGAGAACCCGGTTCCAGTCCTCTTCCTTCATGCGCATGGCCAGACCGTCCCGCGTCAGGCCCGCATTGTTGATTAGGATGTCGATCTGGCCGAGCGCGGCTTCGGCATCCTTTGCCAGTTGCGCGGCGCCGTCCTTCGCGCCGAGGTCGGCTGGCGTTACATGTGTGCGGTCGCCCAGCGTGTCGCGCAGCGCTTCAAGCGGCTCCACGCGTGTCCCGGACAAGGCGACGGCGGCACCGCTAGCGTGCAGCGCCGCGGCGATTGCACCGCCTATACCGCCCGATGCGCCGGTAATTAGTGCTGATTTCCCCGTAAGATCGAACATCTTCCCACTCCCTTCGACGGTGTGGCCGTCAGATATCTTTCAAGAGCGCTTCGATGTCGTCCGGTGACTGGATAGATCGGCCGGTCAATTCCCGGTCGATTCGCCGGGCCAGGCCCGTCAGCACGTTGCCGGTGCCCAGTTCGATCAGCGTATCGACGCCCTGTTCCTTCATGTAAAGCACGCTTTCGCGCCAGCGCACCATGCCGGTGACCTGTTCCACGAGCTGGCGCCTGATGATCGGCGGATCCTGCACGCTGGACGCAGTCACATTGGCGACGAGTACCGGCGAGGGCGCTGCGATCTCGGTTTCGCCGAGCGCGTTTTCCATGACTTCGGCGGCGGGGGCAAGCATAGAACAGTGGAACGGTGCGCTGACCGGTAGCAGTACGGCCCGGCGTGCGCCTTTTTCTTTCGCGATTCCAACGGCTCGTTCGATCGCGGCTGTGGCCCCGCTGAGAACCACCTGCCCCGGTGCGTTGTCGTTACCGACATCGCAAACTTCGCCCTGTGAGGCTTCATCAGCAACTTCTTTCGCCGCGTCGAAGTCGAGTCCAAGTAGGGCCGCCATCGCGCCGTCGCCGACGGGAACTGCTTCTTGCATCGATTGGCCGCGTAGCTTTAGGAGACGGGCGGTATCAGACAGTATAAACGAACCGGCCGCAGCGAGGGCGGAATATTCACCCAGCGAATGCCCCGCAACAAAATCCGCCTTGTCGTCGAGCGACACGCCGCCTTCTTCCGACAGCACGCGGACGATCGCCATGCTGACCGCCATCAACGCCGGTTGCGCGTTTTCGGTCAGCCGCAATTCATCGTCCGGCCCCTCGAACATGATCTTGGTGAGATTCTGCGACAGCGCGTCGTCCACCTCTTCGAAAACCAATCGCGCAGTCGTAGATGCTTCGGCAAGCGCCTGGCCCATGCCGACCGCCTGTGATCCCTGTCCGGGAAATACGAATGCTTTGCTCATTCTGTACCTTGTCTTTCTTCGTAGAATTAGAGGGTCACGCCACCATCGATGATCATCGCAGTCCCGGTGGTGTAGCGCGATTCGTCGCTGGCGAGGTAAACAGCCATCGCGGCGATCTCTTCGGCAGTGCCGAGACGCCCGAGCGGCTGGCGGGCGATAAAGTCCCTGCGCGCCTGGACGGGGTCGTCGAACGCGGCGATACGGTTATCTAGAGACGGCGATTGTACGGTGCCGGGACAGATCGCGTTGCAGCGGACTCCTTGCCGAATGTAATCGGCCGCGACTGACTTCGTCAGCCCAATGACGGCGGACTTCGTCGCGCCGTAGACCAGCCTGTCCGGCAGTCCGCGCAGCGATGAGGCCACCGAGGCCATGTTGATGATGGAACCGCCGCCGGCTTCCAGCATCGCCGGCAGAAAGGCGCGTATCATTCGGAAAGCGCCTTTGACGTTCAGGTCAAAGCCAAAGTCCCATTCCGATTCCGTGCAATCGAGAATTGATCCGTGATGCACGAAGCCGGCGACGTTGAACAGGATATCGACGGAGCCGGTTTCCGCGGCAAGCGAGGTGACCGCGTCGTTGTCCATGACATCGAGCGTACGGACGGTCACGCCATCGGTTTCCGCGATCTCGGCCAGTGTTTCGGCATTGATATCGGTGGCGATGACCTCTGCGCCTTCAGCCGCGAACGCTAGGGCCGAGGCGCGTCCGATACCTTGGGCCGCGGCGCTCAACAGTGCCTTCTTGCCCTTCAATCTGCCAGTCATGTCAAATGCCTTTAGTGGGAATGTCGCGGCATGTTCTTCGCGACGCCATGATAATTCGTCGCGAGTTCCAGGCAGCCGCCGGTCGACAACTGCCCGACCATACTGCGGTAGATTTCCTGCCACGGTGTTTGGTGTTCCAGCTCCGGTGGTTCGTATGCGTCCCAACGCGCTTTCAGCTCTTCTTCTGTGAGCAGCATATCGACTTTGCGGGTGTTCAGGTCAATACGCACCCGGTCGCCGGTCTGCAGAATTGCTAACCCGCCGCCGGCCGCTGATTCAGGCGAAGCGTTGAGGATGGACGGGCTGGCCGAGGTGCCGCTTTGCCGGCCGTCGCCGATGCAAGGTAATTCAGATGTCCCCGCTTGGACCAATGCATCGGGTGGCAGCATGTTCACAACTTCCGCAGATCCGGGATAACCGAGCGGCCCGCAGCCGCGGATGAACAGCAAGCAGTTGTCGTCGATTGCCAGGGTCGGATCGTTTATCCGGTCGTGGTAGTCCTCCGGTCCATCGAACACAATGGCGCGGCCTTCGAAGGCGTTTTCGTTGCCCGGTTCGGAAAGGTACTTCGCACGGAACTCGTCGCTGATGACGGACGTCTTCATCAAAGCCGCATCGAACAAATTGCCACCGACGACAACAAAACCCGCCTGATCCATCATCGGATCATCGTATGGTTTGATGACCTCGTGATCCTTAACCTTGGCGCCTTTATAGTTCTCGCCAATGGTTTTTCCGGTCACGGTCAGCGCGCTTTCGTCAAGTTTTCTGGCTTTCATCAGTTCGCTGCAAACCGCTGGGACGCCCCCCGCCAGATGATAGCCTTCGCCGAGATATTCGCCGGCTGGCTGGCAGTTCACCAGCAACGGGATATTATGCCCGTGGCTTTGCCACTCCTCGATATCTAGATCGACCCCGATGTGGCGTGCGATGGCGGTGATGTGGATCGGGCAGTTTGTCGAACCGCCAATTGCGGAGTTGACCGCGATCGCATTGCGGAACGCCGGCATGGTCAGAATATCCGACGGTTTTAAATCCTCCCATACCATAGAGACTATGCGACGGCCCGTTTCGTAAGCCATCTGGCCGCGCTCGCGGTAGGGCGCCGGGATGCTGGCGCAGCCCGGCAGCGACATGCCTAGCGCCTCTGCCAGGGAGTTCATCGACAGCGCTGTGCCCATGGTGTTGCAGTGGCCAAGGCTGGGGGCCGAAGCGGCCACCATTTCGATGAAGCTTTCGTAACCGATCTCGCCGGCGGCAAGCTGGCGGCGGGCTTCCCAGACGATGGTGCCTGAGCCGACTAACTGTCCTTCCCAATGGCCGTCTAGCATCGGACCGCCGGACAGGACGATAGCCGGCAGATCGGCTGTCGCTGCCGCCATGATGCAGGCGGGCGTTGTCTTGTCGCAGCCCGTCGTCAGGATGACCCCGTCGATCGGGTAGCCGTGCAGGATCTCCACAAGGCCGAGATAGGCGAGGTTGCGGTCCAGCGCGGCGGTGGGCCGGCGACCGGTTTCCTGTATCGGATGCACAGGAAAGACGAAAGGAATGCCGCCAGCTTCACGAATGCCTGCCTTCAGACGTTCGGCTAATTCAACATGAATTTTGTTGCAAGGCGACAAGTCGCTGCCTGTTTGGGCTATACCGATAATCGGTTGTCCCGACTGTAGTTCGCCGCGGGTGATGCCGTAGTTCATGTAGCGTTCGATGTAGAGCGCCGTCATGCCCGGATTGTGCGGATCGTTAAACCAGGACTGGCTGCGCAACGGTGATTTGCCTTCGTTGTTTGACATAATTGCCCCCTGAGCCGCGCGGAATGGCGCGAGTTCGTCGGATTATCAGGACCCGCTCCGGCACGTCAACTAAAGCGCAAAGTCCAATGAAATTGGTGTGTTAATACCATTTTAAGTATCCTGAAATAACGTGTTAGGCTGGACAAGTCATTCACGATCTCTTCGATACCAACAACGCGCCGTCAGGCATGTGGGCAGACGGCGCCTATCGGTCTGCCTATTTCGCGGCAAAGTTGTCCACAAAAGGCCTATTCAGCAAAATCCATAGCAAGGGGCGGTGAAACAAGTCCTTAATCGAGCGGGAACAGTGAGGCTATAAAACCCGCTTCGTGTCCGCGCCCGTGTGGGACATATTTTTGGCGCACTGACCAACGACATGGGCAGAACGCTTGTCCTGTCTATCGGCATCGTACGGGCTAGGGCCCGGATCGCCCCAAAAAGGTCCAGGCAACGGAGTAAACACGAGCCTGTCGGCGTTGACCTTGCTGTAATCGCTCAATTTCGAAATCAGGCGGGTATTTGTGGAGGTGCCCATAAACACCTCGACGGCCTAGATTTAGTCTAGAGAGCCGCCGGCGGCTCGCGCTCCATCGGAACGCCCGCGATATTACGAAAAATTGCCACCGCGCCGTTGACGTTAGAGTTGCGGAACCAGGTGACCGCTGTAGCCCCCTTCTCGCGCATGCCGTTCAGGCTGAAATAACGCCGGGCGCTTGGCGGTCAGACATGAATAGGAGGCGCTAAATAGGATTCAGCGCCTCCTGCAGCCTCTTCCGGCATTAAAACTGTCACGATCTACCCCTATCCCTCTTCGGTGGCAGGGCATCGTTTAGAAGCATGTTTGGTGCGTTCAAGGTTGTTTGGATGGCAACTATAACTGCGCCGATGCAGTCAGCGGCACTTCAACCAGTCGTTTTCATTGTTGAATAAAGAATTAATTTTCGTCGGCGAGCAGCCTAGCCAGAGTTTCCTTCGGCGGTAGAGTATCCACGACCAAATCCTGGATTAGCGGCTTGTTGGTGAGCGGACTGACCGCGACACCCTGTTCGTCAAGCCGCGCTGTGCAGGCGTAATCTGTTTTGCCATTTACTTTCAGTACACATTCCTTGCAGGCATTGGCGTTGATGCAGCTATGGCGGAAGGCGAGGCTTGGATCAGCGTTGTTGCGAATCCAGATCAAAGCATCCAATACCGACATGCCTTCGGAATACGGAACGTCGAACGACTCAGTACGGTCGGGCATGTCACCGCCGCCGCGTTGAATTGTGATCGGTGCAGTTTTCATTGGGCGGCTCCCAAGGCGACACGTTCGAATTCGGTGCGGCGTACCGGAACCGGCTTAATGGTGAGCTTGCCGTCGGTGAGCCGAACGCACTGATTGTACGTCTGTGTCTCTGCAGTATCGGGAAGGTCTTCGCGCTGGTGTGCGCCCCGGCTTTCTGTCCGGTTTAGGGCAGCCAGTGCAATTGTTTCCGCCGTTGCTAGCGCGGCGCGCAGGTCGAACCATTCTTGAACGCCAAGTGCGAAGGGCCCCTTATCTTGTCGCAGCATGCGCGGAAGGTCTTGCGCCTGCATTGCGCGGATGCGGGAGAGTGCTTGTTCCAGCTTGTCGCCGGTCCGCAACAAGCCGACCTTATCCCACATCAGGGTTTGTAGCTCTCCGAACAATTTGCCAAAATTTGGTCCGCTGCCGCTGTCCGGCGTCATCTTCTCGATGTCTCCGACTGCTTCCCTCGCCCAGGATCCGTTCCAACTCTTATCCGACGCGGCTTGCGCGGCAAAGCGGCCGGCGCGTTCCCCGAAAACCAGCGCCTCGGTGATCGCGTTGCCGGATAGGCGGTTGGCGCCGTTCGCGCCTCCTACTGCTTCGCCCGCGGCGTAGAGACCGGGTACGGTTGTTGCCATCTCCGGCGTTACCCGGATGCCGCCCATGTGGTAGTGCGCGATCGGGGCGACTTCAATCGGGCGCTGGGTTAAATCGATGCCGTTGTCGGCTAGCCGGTCAATGACCGGACCGAATGCCTCGCGCAGTGTTGCCTCGTCGATATGCGTGAAGCTGAGATAGGCCCCGCCATTAGGAGAGGCGCGGCCGGCCTCGACCTCCTTGAAGATCGCGTAGGAGGTGACGTCGCGCGGCGCGGTATAGGTGCCGGAATCGCTGGCGCCGTACTTTTCGATGAACTCTTCTTTGTCGCCGTTGAGCAGCCGGCCGCCCAGTTTGTATCGGAACGGGTCCCACATGATCGGATCCATGCCGACCAGCCGTGGTGCCAGATGGCCGATCGGGAAGAACTGCACGAATTCCATGTCGATCAGGTCAGCACCCGCGCGCAGCGCCAGCGCGTAGGAGTCGCCGCCCATATTCAATGATGCGCTGTTACGCTGGTAAAGCCGGGTCAGCCCGCCGGCCGCCAGCACCACCGCGCCAGCCGCGATTGTTACGGCGCGCCCGCCATTCAAGTCGAGCGCCACGGCCCCCCGCACGCGCCCGTCCTCTAGGACCAGGTCGGTGACCGAAAGGTTGCTGACCTTGGTGATCCCGTCGGCGCGCGCGACCTTGGTGCGCAGGGTTTTGGCCACCGCGGGGCCGGTATTGAGAAAGTCTACAAAGACGCAGCGGGGGATCTCGTGACCCGGCGCCATGACTTGCTTCATATGCCCGTCTTCGCGTGTCCAGCCGACCCGCCATTCATCCATCTCGCGGATCCGGTCCGGGCCTTCGCGGCACAGAATCGCCGCGAGCTCTTCGTCGCACAAGCCCCTTCCGGCATTCAACGTGTCCGCCAGGTGGTGCGTCCAGTGGTCGGGCGTTTGTTCGCTGACGGCAACCGCGACGGTCATCTGTGCCATGATCGTCGCGCCACCGCGGCCGATCAAGCTCTTGTCGAGCAAAAGGGCGTTGGCGCCGTTGCGAGCGGCTGCGATTGCGGCGTACATTCCTGCGCCGCCGGCGCCGACCACCAGCACGTCGGTTTCGAGGTGAATTTGTTCTTCGGTCATGGACCCATTGTCCCCCATGGTCTGCTTTGGAACAATGCGGGTGAGCGGAGAAAAGATCGATATGACCCAGAAAAATGAACGAACCTTAGTGATCATCCCGGGCGATGGGATCGGGCCGGAAATCATAGGCCAGGCGAGCCGCGTGGTGGAATGGTTCGACAGGCACCGCGGGCTCGGCCTCGACATCAAGGAGCGCCAGCTTGGCGTCAATGTCTACGAGAAGCACGGTACTTTGCTGCAGGATGAGACACTGGAGACGATCCAGGCGGCGGATGCGACTCTGTTTGGCGCCATCGGGGGTGACGGCTATGACGAGATTCCGCGCGAAATCCGAGTTGAGACCGGCCTGCTTAGTGTCCGGCGCAAGCTCGCCATGTTCGCCAATATCCGGCCCGTCGTTGCTTTCGACGCCCTTGTCAACGCCACCTCTTTGAAGCCGGAGGTGGTGAGAGGTACGAACATGATCATCCTGCGCGAACTCAATGGCGGGCTCTATTTCGGTGAACCGCGCGGTGTTGAAGAGATAGGCGACGGTAACCGGCGCGGCGTCAACTCGATGGTCTATACCACGCCGGAGATCCGTCGGGTAGCGCGTGTTGGGTTCGAGCTGGCGAAGCAGCGCGGCGGCCATTTGACGTCGGTCGATAAGGCCAACGCGCTGGAAGTCGGCCAGTTGTGGCGCGACGAGGTCAGCAAGCTTGGCACCGAGGCCTATCCTGACATCCCGCTCAATCATCTCTACGTCGATAATGCGATGATGCAGGTGGTGCGCGACCCGAAACAGTTCGACGTTGTCGTCACCGAAAACACCTTTGGCGACATCATGTCTGACTGCGCCGCCGCGATTGCCGGCTCGCTCGGGATGCTCCCTTCGGCGTCTCTCAGCGATCCCGACGCAGAGGGCAACCGGCAAGCCTTCTATGAGCCGATCCATGGCTGCGCACCGGATATCGCCGGTCAGAATATTGCCAACCCGATCGGCACGATCCTCAGCTTCGGCATGGCGCTGCGCCATACCTTCAACCGGCCTGCGGATGCCGATCTGCTGGAGGAAGCGGTCGGCAACACGTTGGCTGCCGGTACCCGCACCGCCGATATCGCGGCCGATGTGACGGAAATTGTGTCCACCACCGGTATGGGCGATGCGATCCTCGAAAATCTCGACCGGCTAGCGACATAGCCGCTCCGTTTCACAACAGGACATTTCATGGACTCATTGTATTTTGAACCTTGCGACCTGCCGCCCAAGGCGGAGGCCCTGCGCGGGGAGATCCGCGACTTTCTCGCGGACAATCTCTCCCCCTATTCGCCGGAAGTGCGGTCGCGCTCCTGGGCGGGAGGCGATCCGGAATTCAGCCAGAAGCTAGGTGAGGCCGGCTTCATCGGTATGCGGTTTCCAAAGAAATATGGCGGGCATGAGCGTAGCGCGATGGAGCGCTACGTGGTGATCGAGGAACTGCTGGCCTCTGGGGCGCCGGTGGCGCTGCACTGGATCGCCGACCGGCAAAGCGGCCCGCTGTTACTCAATTACGGGACAGAAAAGCAGCGCGAGATGTGTTTGCCGGGCGTTGCGAAGGGCGAGACCTATTTCTGTATCGGCATGAGCGAGCCGGATTCAGGCTCCGACCTCGCCTCAATTCGCACGAAAGCGGTCAAGGTTGATGGCGGCTATATCGTCAACGGGACCAAGATCTGGACGTCGGAAGCGCATCGCTGCCATTACATGATCGCGCTATTCCGCACCGCCAGCGATGTTGAGGAAAAGCATAAGGGCATGTCGCAGTTCCTGGTCGACATGAACACGCCCGGCGTCACCGCACGTCCGATTCGAAACATGGCCGGCGAGCAGATGTTCAACGAAGTCTCCTTCGTCGACGCATTCATTCCGGAAGACATGCTAGTCGGCGAGGAAGGTAAGGGCTGGCAGCAGGTGTTGAGCGAACTCGCCTTCGAGCGTTCTGGGCCGGAACGTTATATGAGTAGTCACATCCTGCTGCACGCTCTGGTCCGCGAGGTGTCGCAGAATCCGACCGAGCGATCGGCGGTGGCGATTGGCCGCTTGATCGCGCATCTGGCGACCTTGCGGCAAATGTCGTTGTCTGTCGCCGGTATGCAGGACGCCGGTCAGGATCCGTCACTCGCTGGGTCGGTGGTCAAGGACCTTGGTGCGATCTACGAACAGGATATGCCAAAGATCGCCCACGAGCTGATCGGCGCCGATCCACAACTGATGGGCGGCAGCGACTTCGAGAAGGTGCTGGGCTATGTCACGCAGGCGGCGATCTCCTTCTCGCTGCGCGGCGGCACGAGGGAGATCCTTCGCGGCATCATCGCAAGGGGGCTCGGCCTGCGATGAGCGAGATGCGTGATATTCTCAACGATACCGTCACGCGGCTCTTCACCGATCTCGTGACGCGGGAAACTTTCGGCGACGCCGAATCCGGAACCTGGCCCGACCAATTGTGGAGCGCATGTGTGGAGAATGGCCTGACCCTTGCGTTGGTGCCAGAGGAGAAGGGTGGCGCGGGTCTTGGCTGGGCTGATAGTTTCGTAATCGCGCGGGCGGCTGGCTACTACGGGCCGCCGGTGCCTTTGGTCGAAACGATGCTGGGAAGCTGGCTCCTCGCTGAGGCGGGACTCGAAATTCCAGACGGCCCGCTGACGGTCGCGCCGGCGAGGACCGATGACAATCTGCAGGTTAGCGGAAATACCGTGAAGGGCACCGCTAAAGCTGTGCCTTGGGGGCGGCACGCGGGTCACGCTGTCGTTTTGACGGGCGGTCAGATCGTGCTTGTCGCACTCAATCCCTCTAAGGTCACAGAAGATTGCAACATCGCGCGTGAACCGCGAGACACTGTCGTCTTCGATAATGCGTCGGTGATCGCGTCGGCGGCAACGTCGTTGCCGAGTGACGGGCTGCAGGTTTATGGCGCAATGTTTCGGGCGGCGCAGCTGGCTGGCGGTGTGTCGCGGTGTCTTGATGAGACGGTGAAATATGCTGGCGACCGTGTCCAATTCAGCCGGCCAATCGCAAAATATCAGGCGATTCAGCAATATCTCGCGGCGATGGCAGGGGACATGGCATCTGCAGGTGCTGCGGCGGAAATGGCATTCCGTGCGGCCGACCGGGGCGACCCGCGTTTCGAAGTGGCGTCAGCAAAAGTGGTGACCGGCGACGCGGCGAGCAACGCCACCGCGACCGGGCACCAGGTGCACGGTGCTATTGGTTTTACCTATGAACATATCCTGCAATTCACGACGCGCCGCTTGTGGTCTTGGCGGGCCGAGTTCGGGGCGGAAAGCCGTTGGGCGGAAGAGATCGGCCGACAGGTTGCGGGCAGGGGCGCGAACGCGTTCTGGCCGGATTTGACCGCACGGCAATCGGGCATGGTAGCCTGAGCAATAGAAAAAAGGAGACTAAGATATGGCGACGGCACCGCAGACCGAAACCGCTTCGGCGGTCGGTACGATCTCGCAAATTCTCGCGAATTTTGCTGATGAACTGACCTATGACGACATCCCTGCGGATGTGCGGGAACGCGCCAAGTACCTAATTCTTGACGCGGTCGGCATCGCGATGGCCTCGACTTGCTATCCATTTTCCGATGCGATTCTTGCAGGCATTCAGGCGGTGGGCGAGCCGGGCAATTTGCCTGTCATCGGTATGAAAGAGCGTCTCGGTATGCGCGATTCGGTGCTGATGAACGGTGCACTGGTGCATGGGCTCGACTATGACGACACGCATATGGAATCTGTTGTTCATGCGACCGCGGTCACAATGCCGGCCGCCCTGGTTGTCGCGGCACGGGAAGGTGCTAGCGGCCGTGATCTGCTGACCGCCTATATCGTTGGTATGGAAGCCGCGATCCGCATTGGCGAGGCTCCGAAGGTCGGTTTTCACCAACGCGGCTATCATGCAACCGGCGTGGTGGGGCATTTTGCCTCGTCCCTGGTCGCCGGCAAGCTGCTCGGTTTGGATGCGGCGCAACTTGCCGTGGCGCAGGGCATTGCGGGTAGCACTGCGATGGCCTCGATGGAATTCGTCGAGGATGGCGCCTGGAACAAGCGTATTCATCCCGGCTGGGCCGGTGTCGCCGGGATCATGGCTGCGGGCCAGGCCAAGCATGGTTTTGTTGCGCCAAGCCAGCCCTATGAGGGTCGCTATGGCATCTTCAAGACCCATCTCGCCGATCTCGACAGGGATGCGGATTACGATGCGGTGACCGACCGGCTCGGCAAGCGCTGGGCGGTTGTTGAATCCGCAATCAAACCCTATCCGAGCTGCCATTTTACCCACGCCATCGCTGACTCTGCTCTGGCACTGCGTGAGCGGCACGGCATCGAAGCCGACAATATCGCGCGGGTCCGCGCCCTCATCCCCGAGGATACGGTGCCGGTCATCGCAGAGCCGGTGGCCAACAAGAAACGACCAGCTAGCGACTACGACGCCAAATTCAGTACCCATTTCATCACGGCCGCTTGTTTCGAGCGGGGCAAATTCGGTCTTGCCGAACTGGAAGACGAAGCGTTGAACGACCCGGCGATCCTAGCGCTTGCCGACAAGGTGGAATTCGAGATCGATCCGAAGTCCGAATTCCCGCGGTATTTTTCCGGCGGGATGGTCGTGACGACCAAAGATGGTGGCGAGTTCGTCCATCACGAGCGCATCAATCGCGGCGCCGGAGAGCGGGCGTTGAGCGGAGAAGAGATCGTCAACAAATTTACCGATAATGCCTTGATGGCGGCGACAGCGGATAAGGCCGCAGCGGTCAAGGAATTGGTTCTCGATCTCGACGGTTCAGATGCGAAGATCTTGGCTGAGGGGCTGGCGGCCGACTGAGATGGGGATCACCAAGGACCTTTGCGAACGGATTTGCGCCACCGGATATGACGATCTGACGGAGGACGCCAAGACGGCCGCCCGACGGCTTGTGCTGGATGGGTTGGCGGTTGCGGTGGCCGGCTCCAAGCAGGAGGCATCTCCCGGTGTGCTCGCGGGACATTTGCAGGAGATGGGCGGTGTCGAGGTCGCGTCGGCGATCGGTTTTGGGTTTCGCACCTCACCTGTGAGCGCCGCCTATATCAATGGTGTCAGCATGCATGTGCTGGATTTTGAGCCCATGTGGAACCCCGCCAATCATCAGCTTTCCACCACCTTGCCGGCGGCGCTTGCGCTTGCCGAATGGCGCGGCCAAGGCGGCCGGGACGTTCTGACCGCACTGGTCAAGGGTATAGAGATGCAAGGTTGGGTGCGCCAGGCCTCGCACCAGTTTGAGGCGCGCCAGGCGAAATTCCACCCACCGGGCCAGGTTGGGCCGATGGGCGGTGCGGTTGCCGGTGGCCATATGCTGGGCCTCGATGTGGACGCGCTGCGCAACGCACTGGGAATTGCCGCGTCTCGGGCCGGCGGCCTGTTGGCCAACGCAGGGACGATGACGAAATCGACAAATTGTGGGGTCGCCGTCTCTGCGGGCCTGGATGCCGCCATGCTGGCTGCGCGCGGCTTCACCGGCAACCCAGATATATTCGAAGCGCCGCAGGGCTATGTCGACGGGTTATTCGACGACCGTTTTGTGTTGGAGGAACTGCTTAATTACGGTCCGCCCTATCGGGTCGTCGAACCGGGCTACGCGATTAAGATGTTCCCCAGCCAGTATGGGACCCACTTTGCCATCACCGCGGCGCTGGAACTGCATGGCGAGATCGATGATCCGGCTCAAATTGAGTCGATCGAGGTGGTGACGCCGCAGATGTTCTACATTGACAGGCCGAACCCGGCGACCGGGCTGGCCGGCAAGTTTAGTTGGCAATATGTCACCGCCAGCGGGTTGCTCGACGGTAAGGTCACGATGTCGACTTTCGAGGACGAACGCCGCTTCGCCCCGGATATGGAGGACATGCTAGGTCGCATTACGGTCGATATGCGTGAGGAAATTCCGGCCCGCTTCGATCAAATGCATGTGGAGACGACGGTGCGGCTGAAGGACGGTTCTACTGTTACCGCGCGTTGCGATGGCCCTCGCGGGAAATGGGGCAGTCCCCCTATCCCCGACGAAGATCATTTGGCGAAAGTGCGCGATTGCCTTGCTATACGTATGAACGATGCGCAGGCTGATGAAGTTGTCTCATTGGCGGGCCGCGTCGATGATCTGTCGCCGGCAGAGGTCAAGCGCCTGATGGAGCTGGTCGCGACGCCCGGAACGTGACGCAAGGCATGACCGACCGCCTGTCGAACCGCGATGCTCGCCGTTTGTTTCTCAACTTGCATGGCCTTTCGGAACCGGTACACCGAAAGCTAACCGACGCGGAACTCGCCGACCGGATCGAACGGATCGGCTTCGTCCAAATCGACAGCGTGAATACGGTTGAGCGCGCGCATCACATGATCTTGCATGCCCGCAACCGGACATACCGGCCGAAGCAGTTCGCACGGCTCCTGGAGAAAGACCGCGCGTTGTTCGAGAACTGGACGCACGATGCGTCAGCCATCCCGACCAAGTTTTATCCTTATTGGAACCACCGGTTCCGGCTTAATGCGGTGCATCTGCGCGAACGTTGGCGAAAATTCCGCCGGCCTGGCTTCGAGCAGGAGGCGGGGTCTGTCCTGACACGCATTGCGACTGACGGCCCCGTGATGGCACGCGAACTCGGCGGCGAAAAACCCAAGAATGCGGATGGTTGGTGGGACTGGCACCCCAGTAAGACCGCCCTTGAATATCTTTGGCGCACCGGTGCGCTCGCCGTGTGCCGCCGCGAAGGGTTTCAAAAGGTCTATGACCTTACGGAGCGGGTGATCCCGGAAGCGTATCGTGCCGAACAGCCGGACAAGGCCGAAACGATCGACTGGCTTTGCCGCGCAGCTCTAACGCGGTTGGGTTTCGCCACAGCTGGAGAGATCGCGAATTACTGGGAAACCGTTAGTAATCCGGAGGCTCAGGAATGGTGCCGCGCCAACTTCGGAAACGGATTGCGGCAAATCGAGATCGAGTGCGTGGATGTGGAAAAACCGCGTGCCGTCTACGCCTTCGGCGATGTCCAGGACCGGTTGGACGAAGCGCCTGACCCTCTGCCGATCCTTCGCATCCTTTCACCCTTCGATCCCATGATCCGTGACCGGCAGCGCGCGAAGCGGTTGTTTGGATTAGATTACCGGATTGAAATTTTTGTACCGGCGCACAAACGGCAATATGGCTATTACGTCTTTCCGATTTTGGAAGGCGACCGGTTCGTCGGCCGCATCGATATGAAACATCGGCGCCAGGAGGACGGTTCGTTGCATGTCACGGGGTTGTGGCCGGAACGCGGGGTGAAGTTCGGCAGAGCACGCCGGCGGGCCTTGGATGCTGCATTGGAGCATATACGCCGATTATGCGGAGCGGAGTTCGTTACCTTTGCGGATGGCTATTTCCGCCCAGACGGCTGAGTTTTGAAAAGTCCGTCCGAGCTAATTAAACGCGAGTGCGATCCCTGCAATTGCGACACAACTTCGCGTCATCGTGAGCATACAGAAAGTAATAGAGAGAGGCCCTGAACAAAGCTGGTCTCGCTACTGCTATGCCACCTTCGGGCGAAAAAATCATATTCCCAATCTATTGATGCCCCACATGCGTCTTGAAGGGTGATTAGAAATAGCGATTTCTCCAACCTGCGCTGGGATTGGCGTAAAATTTTACAAAAATTTATCTAAATTTAGTTGGTATCACTGGCTTCATTTTACCGCACCTGCGTCACGCAGCGCTTTGATCCGGACGGAGTCGTAGCCTAAGAGGCTGCCCAACACGTCTTGCGTGTGTTGCGCGTGCATTGGTGCGGCCGTGGCGGGACGGACCGGCGTCTCTGAAAAGCGGACCGGCGATTTAAGGTTCGGGACACTCTCGACCAGAGGATGCGGCAGCGCCTCTGTCAGGCCCCGTTCCTGGACGAAGTCGTCCGTAAGTGCGTCGTTCAGCTCGTTGATCGCGCCCACAGGGGCGCCGTTCGCGTGAAGCTTTTCGATCCAAACGTCGCGATCGTTCGTGGCTAGGATTTGCGCCACTATCTCCAGCAGCGCGTCTCGATTTTCGAGCCGTTTCGGATTGGTCGTGAAGCGGGGGTCTTGCGACAGTTCGGGCCGACCGACGGCCTCGACGAATTGCACGAAGCTGCGTTCGCTGGCGCAGGTAACCTGAATTAGCTTGCCGTCGCGTGCGGAAAAGACGCCGATTGGCTGCGCTGCGTTGCTGCCATTGCCAACGCGCGGCAGTTCGGTGCCGTCCATCAGGCAACGGATGCCGTAATGGGAGAGGGATGACACGGCGACGTCGAATAGGGCTATTTCGATATTCTGCCCTTTGCCGCCGCGTTCGCGCGCGAACAGGGCCGCCAGGATCGACTGCGCCGCGTAGAGTCCAGTTTGCATGTCAGTGACGGCGAGGCCGGTCCGCATTGGCCCCGATGCCAGACTGCCGTTGGTTGCCATCAGGCCGCTTTCCGCCTGCACGACCGGATCGTATGCCGCGCGGGTGGCCTGGGAGCCGGTACGCCCGTAACCCGAAATAGAGCAATAGATCAAGTTGGGATAACGATCCTTAATCGCCTCGTAGCCAAGCTCGTGGCGCTCCATGACGCCGGTACGAAAGTTTTCGACTAGCACGTCTGCCGTCGAGATGAGATCGTGCGCGACTTCTTTGCCGCCATCTTTGGTGAAATCGATGCCAACGGAGGATTTATTGCGATTGAGCGACAGGAAATAGGGCGAGTCGCATTTGATCTCGGGTGGTTTGTGATGACGGATGTCGTCGCCATGCGCCGTATCCTCGACCTTGATAACTTCCGCGCCGAGATCCGCCAAACACATTGTGCAGTGCGGGCCGGCCACGATGCGGCTAAAATCGACTACTCGAATTCCGGTCAACGCCCCTTTGTACGCGCTCAAATTACTCATTCTGTTTCCTTCCCCTATCGCGTCGTTTATCGGCGCGCTTTGAAACATTATCGTCTGGACAACACACAATCGACTAGCCTGCGAAAATCATTGGAGGTACCGCATGGAACTTTGGACCCACGCCTTCAGCGCACCGCGCGCCATCCTGCACAGCGCGAAACTTGCCGAAGACGGCGGCTGGGATGGGC
>CAYYUG010000039.1:0-39406 GCA_964474755.1 uncultured Rhodospirillaceae bacterium
CCTGCCATTGGGCGAGACCTATCACTACGGGCTGATGACGCGTTTCCCGACCTTAGCAGAAACGCGGGCAATCACCGCGAAGCTTGACGAATACGAGTTCGACACAGTCTGGGTTGGCGACCATATTGCCTTCACCACGCCCATCCTCGACCCTTTCCTGCAGCTAGCGCAGATCGCAGCTTGCAGCGACCGACTAACTGTCGGCACCGGGGTCTACCTTCTGCCGCTGCGGCACCCTACGCCCGTGGCGAAACAAACCGCAACGATGGATCACTTGACCAACGGCCGGTTCATCTTTGGTGTTGGCGTCGGAGGAGAGTTCAAGCGCGAATTCGAGGCCTGCGGTATCCCGCACAACGAACGAGGTGCGCGGCTAGAGGAAGGCGTCGAAGTCGTTCGCAAGCTATGGCGGGGTGAACCTACCGCGCACGAGGGCCGCTTCTTTTCCTTCCCGGAAACGCATATGCAGCCGGGTACACTGCGGCCGGAAGGACCACCAATCTGGTTCGGCGGACGCACCGACAAAGCGCTAGAACGAACCGGGAGAATCGGCGATGGCTGGATCTCTTACGTGGTAACGCCGGAAATGTATAAAGTCGGTCTCGACAAAATTGCGCCCGCATTTGAGCAGGCAAATCGCGATCTTACAAAATTCGGGACAGGACATCTGTTATTCGCACAGATAAACAACAGCTACGAAGCGGCCTATGAGCGCGCGGTAGAGTTGTTGAGCGTTCGCTACGCAATGGACTTCAGCGCACCGGCCAAGAAATACGCTGCACTTGGTCGACCGGAGGATGTTGCCGAGGCAATAGCCAAGTTCCACGAGGCCGGCGTGCGCCACATAAATCTCGATTTCCTCGGTCCGCCGGAAGAGCGCGACGCGCAGCTTGAATGGTTTGCCAAGGAAGTCCGGCCGCTATTGGGCAAGGGGTAGGCCCCGAGGCAGCTCAGTCGAGAACGGCCTGCGGCACGGCAAAGTAGGTGGGGTCCATGTAAACCGTTGTCCGCTTGGCAAGTCGTGGAATTCCAGCTTCAAAAGCCTCACGCCGGTGCAGCAAACGTGCATTGTCCCACATTAACACGTCACCATTGCGCCATTCATGCGTGTAGATGTTATCTGGCTGCACAGCGTGCTCGAACAAGGCATCGAATAGCGCCGCTGCCTCTTCATAAGCCAAACCTTCAATTGCGGCGGTATGGTTAGGTGACAGATACAACGAGCGCTCGCCCGTCGCCTCGTTTTCAAGAACTATCTCATGGGTCGCTTCGGGCGTTCGGCGGTCTATCTCTTCAATTTCAGTACTTGAGGTGGCCTCACGGCGGAAATTTTTGTCAACATTATGCCGCATGAAACTGGAAAGCGGCCACTTCGTTCCATATTTGCAGACCGAGCGTTTTCCCTCGACCTGACGCCGAAGATCGTCGGTCAATGTTTCGTAGGCACGGGCCATATTGCAAAAGGAGGTCTTACCCGTATTGCTCGGCATTTCAATGCCATAGAAAATCGATCCACTGGCAGGGCGTTTACGGAAAATTTGGTCAGTGTGCCAGACGATCTCGTCATTGCTGAGCCCACCAACCTTGCGTCCGTCAGAAAAATGCAAGTTTGAAACGAAAAACAATTCTGGCACCCGGTCGTCGAGTACGTCTTCACTGGTGTTGACGTCACGGATCACTTCCAGATCAAGCTCGCCAAACCAACGGCTGAAGGCGATTAGTTCAGTTTCTGTTAGGCTCTGTCGACGCAGCAAGATCACCGGGTCCCGCTGCCAAGCCGCTCGAATGGCTTCAAAGCCGGCATAGTTCACAGAAGCGAGATCAACATCGAGAATTTCGGTGCCTAAATTCGCCTTAAGCTTTCGGGTCTTTAACGCCATGGTTCTTTATTTCCCCACATCGCCGAGGAAACTATAGACAGAAACCCTATTCCCAGCGTCTACCATGTACCAAAATCTACCAATGATGATAGATATCCGTCTACAAACCTCACATCCTGGCGTTTGAAGGATAAAATTCTATCCTACCGGAGCTCAGGATACGAGGCGTCCAGCATCCGTGCTGCTGCTCAATTTCAACGGAAGCGTTTTCAGGCAAAGCCTAAAGACATTCGAGGCAGCGAATTCTGCACCGGAACATCTCGAATATTACGCGTAAAATATCCACGGCACTGTAGCATACTAGATTTCGGTTCACCGCTTCCCTTCGATGGCCTCGCGCAACTATATCTTTGTATCAAGGTCAGCCGTCAGAAGGTGTTAGTGCCTGTTATGGGCGGCTTGAGGGCGTTTATTTTCGAGTGAAAAGCACCAACTTATTTTCCCAGAAATAAAATTTTTTGCCGCTATTCAGCCGCAGTAGCCACACCAACGACGCCTTCGTCAATAAAGGCCGAGATCTCAACGCCATCGAAGCCTACTTCCAATAATATTTCTTCCGTATGCTGGCCCAGTGCTGGCGCCGGGCGCGGGCTGTGAGACGGGGTACCGGCAAACAGGGCAGCCGGCCGTGCCTGGCGCAAGCGGCCCAATCCTGGTTGGTCGATTTCAACAACGATTCCATTAGCGACAACTTGGGGATCATCCAAAACTTCGCGCCGGCTCTTGACTCGCATACAGGGAACGTCATTAGCCTCCAAACGTGCGATAATTTGATCACTCGAAAACCCGCCAATCGCAGCTTCTATCGTCTCCATGCGTTCCTGCCGGTTGGCAGACCGCTGGGCACCGGTGACGAAGCGTTCATCGACCAGCAGGTCTGGCCGTTCCAGAGCGGCACAGAGGCCGGCCCATTCCCGGTCCGATACGGTACCCAATGTGACGTAACCGTCGGAAGTTTCAAAAATCATGTCGTGGGGCGTTGCCACCGCTTCCTGGCAGTCTTCCTCGACAACCGCGAACGGCGCCATCCCCTCCGGCCAGAGAAACGACATCATCACGTCCAACATGGATACTTCCAAGTGCTGACCCTTCCCCGTGCGGGTCCGGGCGAGTAAAGCAGCGGTCACTGCTTGAGCCGCGAAGATTGCCGTTGTCTTATCAGCGACAAGGGTACGCACCATCTTCGGCCGTCGCGTTTTCGGATCGGCCTGGATGTCAGTTAATCCAGACAACGATTGTATAGTCGGGTCGTAGACGCGTTTTTTTGCATAAGGGCCGCTCGGGCCGACCCCGCTGATCGATAGAAAAATGATACCAGGGTTTCGTGCCGCCACCGCCGTGTAGCCAAAGCCCAAGCGCTCCATGACACCGGGCCTATAGTTCTGGGCGACGACGTCAGCTTTCTCAATTAGCCGCCATAGGATTGTCTGACCTTCGGGATGTTTCAGATCGAGCGCTATAGATCGTTTCCCGCGGTTGCAGGAGACAAATCCCGGCGCAAACCCTGGCGAAGCCGGTCGGGCGCCGCGCGTGATATCGCCCATAAGTCCCTCCACCTTGATAACGCTGGCGCCTTGGTCGGCGAGCGTTGCCATCGCAGCCGGGCCAGAAACGACACTGCACAAATCGATGATCTTTATGCCTTCCAGAGCCCCCGTCATGATGGCGCATTGGCGCGATGAGCGAGTATGGTCGACGGTTCATCATCGATGCGCGCGCGATAAGCTGCGAAGGCTTCAGGCAATTCAAATCCATAGTTCACAGCTAGGTCCAGACAGCTGGTCATCAGGATATCCACGCCAAAAAAAGCTTCGCCGAGCAAGAAACGCCGGCCATCATCCAGACGCAAAGCCGCCGCTTTTATCATGCGCTCAAAATAGGCCCGAGCTGCCACGCAGGCTTCCGGTGCTGGGCCGTAGATTTCAGGAAGGCCCTCATGGCGCCGCAGCACATAAAGCGAAGTGGCATCGAGTTCCATTGAAATGAAAGACATCCACTCAAAATAGAAAGCACGCTGTTCGATCCCTTCGGGGATGAGACGTCGCTCCGGCGTGCTGTAGCGTTCGGCCAGATAGGCGACGATGGCGGGGCTTTCGGTCACGGTGAGATCGCCATCGATAAGGGTCGGGATCTTGCCTCGCGGATTAACCGCACGATACTCTGGCGTTTCCATCGCGGGCGTGCGCGTTAGGATCGCCCTGGTTTCATATTCAAGGCCAAGAAAGACCAGCGCCCAGTGGGCGCGGAGCGCACGGCTAGAGCCGACGCCCCAAAGGATACGTTTCGTCATCACCAAGTCTCCACAAAAGGGCGAATATCAATTTCGAATGTCCAAGCATCACGTTATTGCTGGGCTAGCGTCCAATAGGTTTCAGCGATCGAACCGAGGTTCATAAGACTGTCGGGCGCGAACTCTATACAAAGCGCTTCATCAGGTTAACTATGACGGGGGCACAGCAAGCTTTGCAAGCAACATAACCTGATATAATCGGCGAAAATATGCACCTTACAGCCCGATGGAGACCGAAAGAGCCATCCAATGAGTTCAAATCATACTAAAGTTGCTACCGAAACTGTGGTTCGGATTAGGACCAAAGATTTTACCTCAGCAGATTGATAGTCCCGCTATTGTCGCTTGTTATTGCGGCCGACACCTACGGCGATATTGTCGTAGACCCCGACGCCTTGGACGATCAGGAACTTGAACGCTCCGTCATCCAAGCCGTGGACATAATGCGCTACCTCAGGCGGAACCTCACACCGTTCGCCCGGCCCCAACACGTATTCGGCCCGGGGGGCCCGCGTCTCAACCACCATCGGGCCCTCCAGGCAGACGAAAGAGTCAGTAATCTTGCTGTGATAATGCCAGGGGATGCTCTCACCCGCATCCAGCGTCAGCACTCGGACACGCATGTCTGCGCCTTCCATCACCGTTTCCCGGTTACGTATTTTGGCTGCCTCGTATGGAATTGCCTTCATTGCTGCTTCCTTCGTTTTGACCTTAGAAAGATCGGCTAATGTCGCCACCACAGCCAGATACGCCACTATGCCCAGCTTCGTGTCAGTACTCGACGGCAATCACCTGAGCGACAGCGCGCACGGGAATATCACGCCGCGATCGCGTACGCCCATTATCAATGGTTCGAAAAATCTATAGAAACGTCGCCTTCGAGCCGACGGCTGTCACGGTGATGTGACCAAGTGTCGTATCGGCCTTTGCACCGTGCCAATGCTTTTCCCCAGCCTTGATATGTACCACGTCACCGACCGCGATATTGATTTCCTCGTCCTCGGTCGCAACGATGCCGGAACCGGACGTCACCAACAGGATCTGATCGCAATCGTGCACGTGCCAGCCCGTGGTCGACCCATTGGTAAAGTTGACAACGCTACAATTATAGTTATCCGATGCGCCGGCTGGGATAATCGTCTGGCGCGACCGCGTCACCGATCCGCCGGCCCAACCCGCGATTGGGGTAGCCTCACCCAAATCTTCGTGAGGTATGTCATCCAAGGTCACAACCCGCATGGTTTTCTCCTCTGATCTTTAGCCTAACACTGAAAAACTGCTATTTTCGTTGATCTTACGTCGCCGCGAATAGAACCCCACGTCAATTGTCCGGCCGATATGGGTCAACTCGAACTGCACTGGATTAGCGTCGTGATCATGGCCTGCCTCGCAGGCGAGGATCAATTCCGCCATCAACTTACCAGCGACAGGAGCATTCTTGAACTGGTTGCCGCTGGTTCCGATTGCCATATAGAAACCGTGTAGACAAGAACGGTCGTAGATCGGTATCCAATCGTCCGACACGTCGTATAGATCAACCACACCGCGCATGCGGCTTGGGATTGGTAGTGTTGGGATGCGCTGCGCCTCGCGGTGTACCTGGATAGTCCATTGGTCCGTGAATTCGCGATTATAGTTGTCCGGATCAACCCATTCACGCGCATCGCATTCCGGGTCCTCACTGCCAATAAGGATATGGTTACCGACTTCCGGACGGGCATAAACGCCGATATCGCTGTCGGTAATAACGAAGCCACTTGACTCGAAGTCAAATCCTTTCGGCGACGGCACATGAGCAACCTCTTGGCGCATAGCGCCAGTAGAGATGCTCATATCTTCTAAAACACCGGCCATCGCGTTGATGCGGGAGGAATGTGGACCCGCCACGTTAACCACGACCGAGGCACTTATCTCTGTCCCATCCTCCAAGACAACGCCGGCGACACGACCGTCGACCTGTCGAATTTCGACCACCTCCGCATTGAACCGAAAGTCGCCTCCCGCCGCCTCGACTGCGCATTGCACGTTATGGGTAGCAAGCTGCGGATCGTTTACATAGCCAGCATCTGGGAAGTATACAGCGCCCTCGACTGATCCGCCGGTGGGTTGTCCAAAACTCGGATCGTTTAACAATTTTGCCGGTGCGAATCGTCTGAGATCGAAGAAGGGTAACTTCTCTCGGATCTTATCCGGCCCCCAATCCACCCAGGGGATACCGATGATGTCGAGACGTTCACACATCGGCCGCAGAAAGTTGTTCGCCTCTACACGCAACGCGACACAGCCGGTATTATGATAGACAGCCATTCCGCGTTTATCTTCAACACCGATATAGTCGGCCCATTCGCGCCATACAAATACGCCTTCATAGGCGAGGGCGCATCCATCAACAGTCGAATAATGCGTTCGGATGATTGCACAGGAGCCGCTGGTCGAGCCGTAACCAGAGGCCGGCAACTTGTCGATGTTCAAGGTGCGCTTACCACGCTTTGCCAATTCATAAGCGGTGCAGCAACCAATGATACCCGCCCCGATTACAATCACGTCATATTTCATACAGACTTCCTGAAATCTTAATCCATACTACATATGTTTGCGTCGGCCTCTAAGGTGTGCGGCGTTATATTTCAATCGTAGCGCAATTGATCAGGAGTCAAAGTCAAAATGGAACTGATCTCTAAACCGCACAGATATCTCCTGTTTTTGCGGTTCCTCTTGATCAATTTGGTAGCTGTTTCCCTGCTATTTGCAGCATGGCTGCAAGGGTGGCTAGATGGAATATTCGTCCCCGTAACCATGGAATTGTCTCTTGGCATATTCACCGTATTCCTATTCGGCCTGTTCACATGCGGACACCGGGTCTGGCAAACAAGTGTCGAGTTAAACGACATTCGAAGCGGTGACCTAAAGGAAGGGTCGCGCGCAGCAAAATATCTCGCCACTGTCTATGGCGGTGGTGCAGATAGCAAGACGCTGGGTGCTTGGGCTCTGCGTTTGAAAATGGGCACTAATGTTTCCGTGATCCGTCAACTCGCCAATGGACTTGTTTTTTTAGGCCTAATCGGCACCGTCATCGGTTTCATTATTGCGCTTTCCGGTGTCGATCCAGAAACAGCAGCGCAATTCGATAGTGTTGCCAACACGGTCGCAACTCTGATCAGCGGCATGTCGGTCGCGCTATATACAACGCTTGTCGGCGCAATCCTTTATGTTTGGCTTATAGTCAATCATCGCATTCTGACGAGCGGTGTCGTCAGCCTAATCAGCGCAATCGTCGAGCTCGGGGAAGCCCGTGAACGAACTTGAAGAACTAGAGGAAGACTCTGCCGGGACGGTCTTTCGCGATGTGATCTTGCTCGCCTTGATTGGATTTGTGGCAATGGTGGTCATGCTGCTGCCGCATTTGCGCAAATCCGAGGTAGAGGCACAGGATCATAAAGCTCCCGGCAACGTCATCGTCGAACTGCATTGGCCGACTGAGCAGGCTGTCGATGTGGACCTTTGGGTCATGGGGCCCGGTTCCACGCCAGTCGGCTTCTGGAACCTCGGCAATCGCGTCTTCAACCTGCTGCGTGACGATCTAGGCGCCGAAGGCGACGCCACGGAGGAAAATTACGAAGTCGCCTACAGTCGCGGCATCCCAGCAGGCGAATATATTGTAAACGTCCATATGTACGGGCCGGTGCCACCCGGTATGACAGTTCTCGCCAGGGTCGTCGTCAGTGTGCGGAAAAAATTCGAACAGACCAAGCAGATCCTAAAAACCCAGGTCAAACTCAAACGACGTCATCAGGAAGAGACCGCTTTCCGCTTCCGACTAACCAGCGATGGCGATTTGGTAAAGAACAGCGTCACTACTCTGCGCCGACGACTCATCACGGAGCCAATGTGATGGAACACCTGATCTATTTTTTCACCGCGACTGTCGCTTTGTTTGCTCTATTAGCAACGGTCGCGATCTGGTCACCGCGAAAAACGCACATCCGAGTTGTCGCCTTAGTCTCAACCGCCCTGTTGCTTCCGTTAGCGTACCTTCAGCTGACCGAACTGTTAAGTCGACCAAAACCAATCGATTTCGAATGGTTCGAACGCGAGGCGTTGAACGCTGTCGTCCTCGGCGCCAGTTTCGAAGAAGGCAAGGCTATCTATCTCTGGCTGCAACTCGATAGCTCTACAGAGCCACGCTACTACTCGATGCCCTGGCGGCAGGAGTTGGCCGAGCGATTGGAACAGGCAGTCGACGACGCTATCTCACGCGGATCAACGGTTACCATTGCAACCCCATTTTCACCAAAGTCCTTGGAGGAGTTAGGCAACCTTAATATTGAAATCATTCCGCCGCCGGTTCCGCCTACCAAAATGCCGTCCTTTGAACAGCAGGCGCCACAAATACCCGACCCAAGACAGCGCAATATCTAAACCCGATGATCGAGCATTTCTGGCGAAGTTATCATGCTGTTGCCGAACACCTCCATTGCGACGCTGTAGCCTCGCCTCCAACGCAAATCTGCTAGTTAACGCACAGGGCGCCCTAGCGACGTCTATTGGAATATCGGAAGCGATTAAAAAATTGCCCCTTGTCACGTTTGGGAGCCTGCTCCATGAATTGGTAGTCAATATGGTTACCGCTTATAAACATCAAATGGACATCGCGATCGCCAACGTATTTGGTAGCAAAAATTTCAATATTCTCGGCGTGCTATTCGCGCCACTGCCCTTCTCACCTTTTATCGCAATAAATAATCAGCGGGTCATGCTCGCTACCACAATGGTTTTGCTGTCAATCATAATCACCGGATGGCTGGTATTGCGAACGGCAAGATGGGACATTGTTGTCCACACATGCAACCTATGCAGGCGCCTTGAAAACCCGGCTTTAACACTCTGCAAAGACTCATACATTGAGCCTTTTCGATAGCCCACCATAATGCTATTCCTGAAACAGTAATGTGAATAAAGGACGTTCCAATTTAACTGGTGCGTCCAAGTTGTTTTGGCCGGTTGCCATGGTGCGACCCCCAAGGTCACAGGGAAATGACAAGGGGGAAGGCAGAAGAAAAAATCGTGCCCACGCAACCGGTCAAAATCCCATCGCTTTGAAAATTTTTTTTGGAGGCGCCAGACATGAACCTCCCCCCCATCATGGGCCACCGGGGCGCCGCTGGACATGCTCCAGAAAACACCCTCGCCGGGTTTAACGCTGCAGCGCGCTTAGGGGTTAGCTGGGTCGAATTCGACGTTCATCTCTCCTCCGACCGAATTCCCGTCCTCTTGCACGATGATACACTCGACCGCACTACAGACGGCGAAGGCCCCGTTGACGACCTTACAGCAGAGGTATTAACCAGCCTCGACGCTGGCACCTGGTTTTCAGAAAAGTTTTCCAGTGAAAAATTACCAACGCTGGAGCAAGCATTAAAGTTGCTCGCAGCGCTGGGGCTAGGTGCCAATGTCGAGATAAAGCCCTCGCCAGGGCGCGAAGCGGAGACCGGTTCTGTGGTCGCCCGTATGCTGCGCGAACAGTGGCCTAGAGCCTTACCGCAACCAATCGTCTGCAGCTTCAATACCAAATCAATCGCTGCTGCGAGACAGGCAGCCCCCTCCATCCCCCGGGCTTTTCTGGTTCGTAAGGTTTCGGGAAATTGGGGGCAGGTTTTGCGGGATCTCGAATGCTTCGCACTACACTGTAATTACAAGGGTTTGACAGTATCTGACGTCGAACAGGTTCGTCGCGCGGGCTACGCGCTAAATATCTTCACAGTCAATGACCGGGTGCGCGCGGAGACCCTATTATCATGGGGTGCTGGGACGATAATCAGTGATTATCCCGACCGGCTAATGTGAGAGAGGTTATGCAGCCGCTTACCGCCTTCGCTGCTGACGCTCCCACGAGTATTAATGGCGTCTTGTTCAGCTCGCCAAGTCGATTTTCAAGTGCAAAAACATCTTTCTACTCAGCAGCACCTCTAGCCTGTTCGGAAACCACCACATAATTCAATGCGATATCAAACACACTGAAATTGCGCAACGGTGCATCTGCCGATAATGCCGGCGTCGCTCGGTTCACGACTAGTGGAACTTTTTGCTCCGTCGGACCACCATGACTGCGCAATGGCTCCGTGAGACCGGACAAATCGTGCTTGTCCACACTGCTACCCAATGTCATATGCCGCTCGCCGGTAACAACAATATCACCGACCCGCTCCGGTGGCAGCTCGAAGCGGGCACAGGCTTCCGCATTGCTCAACACCTCACCCACCCCATCTTGGCTCGATAGTTTCTCTATCACCGTCGCCTGTTCAACCTTATCGGCCAAATAGACTGTCGCGTAGGATCCAAGCGCTCCATGGTGCACCACGTAAGGATCGGTTATCGGCAGGATCACGCGCGCCTTGCCAGGACCTATCCAGCTATCGATCATGTCCTGCAGATAGATGACATTAACATCACCACTATCGGGATCGTGCTTAGCGTTCATCCCATGATCTGCAGTTAGAGCAACCGTACATCCTAGCGCATCAAGCTGCGCCCAGTAGCTGTCCATCATAGCGTAGAAATTATTCGCGACAGGACTGCCTGGTGCATGCTTGTGCTGGATGTAATCTGTCGTCGACAAATACATAATGTTCGGCCGATCCCGTCTCATGATTTTTACCCCAGCGGCGAAAATAAACTCTGACAGTTCGGCGCTGTATACGGACGGTACCTGCATACCAACCAACTCGACCACGCCCTCAATACCGTTTTCTTCAAGCGTCGCTTCGTCCGCTTTTTCCGAGGAAAAACACACCCCATCCAACTTGTTTCCCAGCTGGCGGCGCAACTTATCCTTGGCAGTTATGACCACGACTTTCGCGCCGGCATCCGCAAACTTGGCGAGCAGCGTATCGCAGCGCATGAATTTTGGGTCATTCATCATCACTTCTTCGCCCGTCGTGGGGTCGTAAAAGAAGTTGCCTGAGATACCGTGCACAGAGGGTGGCGTGCCGGTAACGATCGAGATGTTGTTAGGATTTGTAAAGCTGGGCACGACGCAGTCGGCAATCCGATTAGTGCCGTTTTCGCGCACGCCCGTGAGCCAGGGCATCCGCCCCGCAGCAACTGCCTCATCCATATAGGCTGGCTCGGAACCGTCAATGCAGACGACGACGAGTGGCACTTGCGGCCAAGCATAATCTCTGCCGTTCACAGAAATCGGGATGCCGGTCATGACGGCGTTCCTTTCGATTGACAGACTAGCAGCTTACGCCGTTTGTTCCGGACTGCAATCACTAACGTCCATCGAGGCCAAGGTTTTGCCATCCGTCGTAAGGGTGATGCGGATATACGTTTGATTGATCTGACTGAATTCAACCAACACGGAAACTGGACGCTTGGTGAGCTTAACCAAGTAGATCAACAGCCCCTTCACGCCGGCTGATCGTAGAAACTCTCAAATCCGATTGCCAGACTAACCGGTACGCGGGAGGTCAAGAGAATCGAAGCCTGCAGCGCGTCCGATAGCAGCGACATTAATCCCAATTCGCGCAGACCCTATATGAGCCTGGTTGGACACCCGCTATAACGTTTTCGAGGAAATATAAATTCGAAAGCAGATCCCCATGGCCAAATCTCTGCCAAAACATGCCCGCGCCGTTATCGTTGGCGGTGGTATCGTCGGGTGCAGCGTCGCCTACCATCTCACCAAACTCGGATGGTCTGATATTGTGCTGTTGGAACAGGGCCAGATCTCCTGCGGAACCACCTGGCACGCAGCCGGACTGGTAGCGCAACTTCGCGCGACGCAGAGCCAGACGAACCTGGCAAAATATACGATAGATTTGTACCGCGACCTCGAAGCGGAAACCGGCCAAGCCACCGGTTACCGACAAACCGGAAGTATCTCTCTTGCCCGCACGGCGGCGCGCGAAGAGGAACTGAAACGCCAGGCTGCCATGGCCGCTGCTTTTGGCGTCGAAATCCATCGTATTTCGTTTAACGAGGTGGCGGAAAAGGCACCTATGCTTCGCACCGACGACCTGGTAGCCGCGTATTGGATGCCAGGCGATGGCACAACCAACCCTACTGACACTTCTCAGGCGCTGGCTAAGGGCGCGCGGTCGAACGGCGCGACCATTGCGGAGGGCGTCAAGGTGACACAGGTGCAGACAAACAATGGCGCTGTGACCGGCGTAGTTACTGACCAGGGCGAGATCACCGCTGACTATGTCGTGCTATGTGGTGGCATGTGGACCCGAGACCTGGCCCGGCCGCTCGGCGTCGCAGTCCCGCTGCACGCCGCCGAGCACATGTACATGGTGACGCGCCCGCTCGAAGGCGTGATCCGCGGCCAACCGGTCATCCGCGACATGGACGGCTATATCTACATGAAAGAGGAGGTTGGCGGTCTGCTGATCGGCGGTTTCGAGCCCGACGCCAAACCCTGGGGTGGCGACGGTATCCCGAGCGGGTTTGAGTTTCAGCTTTTCGACGAGGATTGGGACCAATTCGATATCTTCCTGCAGAACGGCATCCAACGCATCCCAATCCTGGAGAATGCCGAAGTTCGGCAGCTCCTCGTCGGACCAGAGAGCTTCACGCCAGACAACCGCTATATTGTCGGTGAAGCGCCGACCGTCGACCGGCTATTCGTCGCGGCGGGCTTTAACTCGATTGGCATACAATCGGCCGGCGGCGTCGGCATGGCGCTGGCGGAATGGATAGTCGACGGTGCTTCAAATTACGATCTCAATGACATCGACATCGGCCGTTTTCATCCCTTTCAGATCAACGGTAACTATCTGCACGATCGCACGACAGAATCCGTCGGCCTGCTTTACGCCATGCATTGGCCGTTCCGGCAACCGGAGACCGCACGGGGGGCGCGTCGCTCACCGATCCACGAGCATCTAGTGCTCTCGGGCGCCTGCTTCGGCACAGCTTTTGGCTGGGAACGGCCGAACTGGTTCTCTCCTGACCAACCGAACCCAAGCTATGAATACACATGGGATCGACAGAATTGGTTCGAATATTCCGCCGGAGAACACTGCGCCGCTCGTGAAGATGTCGCTATTTTCGACCAAACCTCCTTCGCCAAGTTCTTAGTGCATGGGCGCGACGCGGAAGCAGTGCTGCAGACAGTGTGCGCGGGCGACGTCGCTGTGCCACCAGGACGGGCCGTCTACACCCAATGGCTGAACCCGAAGGGTGGTATTGAGGCCGACCTGACCGTCACACGCCTGGCCGAGGACGAGTACATCGTGGTGACAGGCGCGGGAAGCGCGACCCGCGACTTCGCCTGGCTGCGCCGCCATATCGGCGACCGCTTCGCGATAGCCACGGACGTGACCTCAGGTGTCTGCATGCTCGGCCTGATGGGTCCGAAATCCCGGAACCTGCTTAATGCAATCTGCAACTCAGACCTATCGAACGACAAATTTCCATTTCTCGCCAGCAAGGAGATCGAGATTGGCTATGCCCGTGTCCGCGCCCAACGCATCACCTATGTCGGGGAGTTGGGCTGGGAACTCTACATGCCAACCGAATTCGCTGCGCATGTATATGAAACCCTGGTCGAGGCCGGCCAGCCTTTCAACCTTCGCCCAGCGGGTTACCACGCGATGGATTCGCTTCGCGCTGAAAAGGGCTACCGTCACTGGGGACACGACATCACAGGGGTAGACACACCAGTAGAGGCCGGCCTCAGCTTCGCAGTTGGCTGGGACAAGAATGTCGATTTTGTTGGTCGCACCGCTGTCGAGGAGCAAAGCGGGAAGCCCCTGCCGAAGCGTTTGGTGCTATTTAAGCTCACCGTTCCGGAACCACTGATGTATCACGACGAACCCATTTATCGCGACGGCACGCGGGTTGGCGCGATCTCGTCGGCCGCTTATGGTCACACGCTGCGCGCATCTGTCGGCATGGGCTACGTCCATCACGAGGGCGGCGTCGACAAGGACTACCTTGCTGCTGGCAGCTTCGAAATAGACATAGCCGGCGATCGAATCCCGGCGGAAGCCAGCCTGCGCCCCTTCTACGACCCGACCAGCGCGCGAGTTAAAGTGTAGGTTAGAGCAACCGTAAGAACACCAAACCTTCAGCCCAGGATTGATCTGGGTCTAGTTTAGCAACCGACGCAGGCTGCGGCCGGGACAACTTAGTATCACTGCACCTATCGGTTCGTCGGCATCGTGAACTGCGCGCCTTCCTTGATACCGCTTGGCCAACGAGCCGATATCGTCTTCATCTTGGTGAAGAAATTGATCGATTGCGGACCGTGCATCTGAGTGTCACCAAACTTGGAGCGCTTCGAACCGCCAAAATGGTGAAATGCCATCGGCACCGGAATCGGCACATTAATGCCGATCATGCCGACGTCAACTTGGTCGCTGAAGGCACGTGCCGCGTCACCATCGCGAGTAAAGATCGCTACACCGTTGGCGTACTCGTGGCCGTTCACTATCTCGACCGCTTTGTCAAAACTTGCTGCCCGTGCAACCGATAGGACCGGGCCGAAGATTTCGTCTTTGTAGATCGACATGTCGGTGGTGACTTTATCGAATAGAGTGCCGCCAACGAAAAAACCATCCTCGTAGCCTTGCAGGGTAGCACCGCGGCCGTCAACGACCAGATCCGCACCAGCCTCGACGCCTTGGTCGATATAATTCTCGACCCGCGCCTTGGCCTCCGCCGTCACCAGCGGGCCCATATCTGCCGCGGGATCGTTGTACGGGCCAATCTTAAGAGTACGCACCCGTGGCTCAAGGCGCTTGACAAGCTCGTCCGCTGTGTCTTGCCCAACAGGCACGGCAACGGAGACCGCCATACAACGCTCGCCCGCCGAACCGTAGCCGGAGCCCATCAGTGCATCGACCGTCTGATCCATATCCGCGTCGGGCATTACGATTAGATGGTTTTTTGCACCGCAAAAGGACTGTACGCGTTTATTGCGCGCCGTTCCCGCCTGATAGACGTACTCGCCTACCAGGGTTGATCCGACGAAGCTGATCGCCGGCACGTCAGGATGAGCGATCAGCGCGTCAACCGCTTCCTTGTCACCATTCACCACGCTCCAAATGCCGTCTGGCAAACCCGCCTCCTTCCACAACTCCGCAAGGAACAGCGGAGCGGAGGGGTCCCTCTCGGAGGGCTTGTTGATAAAGGCGTTACCACAGGCGATCGCCATCACACCCATCCAGCAGGGAATCATCACCGGGAAGTTGAACGGTGTGATGCCGCATACGACGCCAACCGCCTCGCGCATCGAATAGGTGTCGATGCCGCCGCCAACGTTAGTCGACAATTCACCTTTCAAAAGATGCGGAATGCCGCAGGCAAATTCGGTCACGTCAAGGCCACGCTGGATCGAGCCTTTGGCGTCCTCAATCGTCTTACCGTGCTCACGGCCAACAATTTCAGCCAGCTTATCCGTATTCTGCATCAACAGTTCGCGAAACTTAAATATGACGGCAGCCCTTCGTGGCGCAGCCGTCGCTCCCCATTCCAATTGTGCGGCAAGCCCTGCCTGCACCGCGCTATCGACCTCTTGCGCCGAGGCATAAGGGCACAGCGAGTCGACTTCGCCCGTCGCCGGGTTGAATACGTCGCCGGTGCGACCACTAGTGCCATTCACCCTTGCGCCATTAATATAATGATAAAGCGTTTCAGCCATTTTTATTTCCCTGTGTATTTCGTCGTTAGCCTAGCTTAATAAGCGCTAACGACTTTGCGAATGATTCCGATCATCCGCTCGATATCGTTCTCCTCCGAGACGAAGGGTGGTGCGATAAGGATCGAGTCACCCGTCACTTTTGTGAACACACCAGCCTTGTAAAGGTCCTTGACCGCACCGGCACCGCGCGCACCAGGCGTACCATCCAACGTCGCGAGATCGAGTGCTGCCAGCATGCCGATGCCGCGGATATCGGTCACCACTCCGATATCCTGCAAGGAAAAAACTTGATCGAGGAAGCAATTCTCCATCGACGCCGCCTTGTCGAATAAGTTCTCCCGCTCGTAGATACCAAGTGCCGCAATACCGGCCGCACAGGCCGCTGGGTGCGCCGAATAGGTGTAACCGTGATAGAACTCGATGCCTTTTTCCGATCCAGCCTCAGTGATGGTCTTGTAGATCTTGTCGCTGACCGCAACGCCGCCCATTGGAATTGCACCATTGGTCAGAGCTTTTGCCATAGTCATGATATCCGGCTCGACGCCAAAACGCTGACCAGCAAAGGCGGTGCCCATACGACCGAAGCCAGTTATTACCTCGTCAAAAATCAGCAGAATACCATTCGCATCGCAAATTTCGCGCAGCCGTTCTAAATAACCTTTCGGTGGAACGTAGCAGCCAATCGAGCCGGCGACTGGCTCAACGATGCAGGCCGCGATCGTGTCGCCACCATGCAGATCACAAAAGCGCTGCAGATCCTCCGCCAGTTCAACACCATTTTCCGGCTCACCCTTGCTGAAACGGTTCTTTTCCAGCCATGTGTGCCGCAGATGCACGACACCAGGCACACCGAGCCCATACATTTCCCGGTTCCGTACCATACCGCCAACGGAGAAACCGGCAAAATTCACGCCATGATACCCGCGCTCGCGCCCAACCAGTCTCATGCGCTGACCCTCGCCCGAGACACGATGGTATAGCAACGCAATTTTGAGCGCTGTTTCCACTGCCTCGGATCCAGAATTTGCGAAAAAGACGTAATCCAGATCGCCCGGGGTAATCCGGCTAATCTGCCTAGCCAGTTCAAATGCGGCAGGGTGGCCATGGTTAAAGGATGGGATATAGGCTAATTCCAGCATCTGCTCATGCACTGCTTCAGCGATCTCAGGACGGCTTTGGCCCGCCGGCGAACAAAAAAGCCCCGACACTGCATCGATGAGCTCATGACCTTCATGGCTAATGTAGTAAAGGCCCTTCCCTTCGACCACGAGTCGCGGGTCGCGCTTAAATTCCTTGTTCCCCGTAAACGGCAGCCAAAAATTTTCCAAATCGTTAGTTGGGTAACGCATCAAATGCCTCCGTCATCGCTGAGCGGGCAAAAAGCCCCCCGAGCTTCTCCCAATTCCATAGCAGATATGGCAAGCAGGTCGCGACTCTTAAGAATGCACTAGATTTCGTCGCCTTCGAACCAATTACGGCCCTTGCGGTCCTCAATTTCGACAACCCAGAGGTCCGGGTCGCGATCCACCTGACGCGCAATGTAAGCGTCAGCCTCTGCTTCTGGCACCAACTTCCCGTCTAGGGCAGCGAGCCAGCCCAATCGGCCAGCAAGATCACGCAGCTGTGTTAAGACCTTACAGCCCTCGCGCAACGTATTGATTTTCACCAGCACCATACCACGCTCCCGATCGCCACGACGTACGACGAAGGCTGGAATGGTTGCGACGGCACAACGCCGAAGGTGGGCCTGTACCCAATATTCGGTTTTAATCCGCGCCAGCATTGCGCTTACGAGCTCTTGGATGCGCTGCGCGGTATTCAGCCAGCAGATGTGAATCTTCGACTTCTGTGTAACGCTGTGTCGACGAGAGGGAAGCGTGTCCCAACAATTCCTGAATCGAGCGGAGGTCTCCGCCACCAGCTAACAGATGCGTAGCGAACGAATGTCGCAGCGCATGTGGCGTCGCACTGTCCGACAACCCGAGCCAACCGCGGACGACTCGCATCTGCCGTTGCGCCACCGCAGGATTGAGCGGGCCGCCCCGAACACCGCGGAACAGGGGAGCTTCCGGACCGAACCTGAGGGGGCACGCTTCGATATAAGCATCGATGGCTTGGCGCACCGCCGGTAGGACTGGCACCATACGTTCCTTAGAACCCTTGCCCATAACGATGAGCACATCGCTTTCTGGCGTGTCAGCACGAGTTAGGCTGAGGGCCTCGGAGATGCGTAATCCGCAGCCATAGAGAAGCGTGAACAGCGCAACATCACGTAACCCAACCCACGGCTCCTCCGATAATTCGCCGATTTGATCCACGACAGCAGCAGCGTCCAGAGCGGAAAGCGGTTTAGGCACCGAGTGCGGCACCTTAGGTGAGCGAACGGCGTGGATCGACTGATTGGTGATATGGCCGTTGCGCTCACACCACCGGAAAAACCCACGAATAACCGATAGGGCGCGCGCCGTCGAAGTTCTACTCAACCCGGCCTGTGCCCGGCTTGCAAGCCAGGACCGAAACACCACCGGTCGCAAAGCGGTAAGGATTTTTGCCGATGGCGCCTCGCCATGATGATCAGTTAAAAATCGAATAAACTGGTACAGGTCGGCTTCGTAGGCAGTAACGGTATGAGGCGATAGCCGGCGTTCGTCCGCAATCCAGGCTCGCCAGTCACCAATCAAAACGGCGAGATCTTTAGAGACGCTCGGTGCGTCCCCGTCGACTATTCCGGGAACGATAGCCATAGTCGAATATTTTGCTCGACTACCCGCCCCAGAAAGTTCAGGAGTTCGGTTCCCTGGCCAGTGTGAAACTTACCAGGACGCCGAGCCCCGAGGGCAATCAATGCCGGAGGCGTATAGTCGGAAATGTCGAGTCGGATGAACGCCGCCGACCGCACCAAGGGCGCGCCGCCACCGAATATTTCTGTATCGGCCGGTATGTCGCTGTGAAGCCGAACCCGCTTATTCTCGCTCATCGTGGCCGCAACGCCGCCGGCCGCAAGCATGCGTAGCCCCGACGTTCGCAGCGGAGATGGCGAACTCTCATCCGCTTCAACGCAAAGTGTTACGATATCTAAATCCAGCATGACGGCAAAATCTGTTGTAACGATTTGCATAGCATGCACGAAGGATTTTGCCGCCAGTAAGGCGATAACACATTCATGGACCCGCCCCTGCGTGCGGAGGTTGGCGCGGCTGGTAAGAATAATCTCTTCTTGTCCTGCATGCAGCCGAGCGATCTCGGACCGAAGCTGGCCGATCATCGCTGTTTGAATGTCACTGACTCCATCGCCGAAATGGCGGTCCGGCGGCACCATCTTGTGCAGCAGGTCAGGGTTACGCGGCAGGAAATCGGGGTTATCCCGGAGAAAGTGCGCCACGCGCTCGCGCATCAGATTGTCGTCCTTGGGATCGCCTGATTCCTGCGTCATGCTACTTCCATCGGTCCTTTACAATATCGACTGCCCGGTCTTCTTCCAGTCAGTCAGGAACGCATCAAGCCCCTTATCGGTTAAAGGATGGTTAAAGAGTGACCATAAGACGGCTGCTGGCACCGTTGCCACGTCAGCACCCATCTTCGCTGATTCCGCGATATGCATCGGTGAGCGCACCGATGCAACAAGAATTTCTGTCGTGAAATCTGGGTAGTTTGCATAAATTTCACTGATTTCAGCAATCAAATTCATGCCATCTGCCGCGATATCATCAAGCCGCCCGACAAAGGGCGAGACGAAACTAGCCCCCACCTTGGCAGCAAGAATTGCTTGGTTAGCAGAAAAACACAGCGTCACATTGACCATTATGCCGTCCTGCGACAACATCCGGCAGGTTTTCAATCCAGCAGGCGTCAAGGGCACCTTTACCGCTATGTTTTCCGCCAGCCCGGCCAGTTTACGACCCTCTGCCAACATGGTGTCGTAATCGGTTGCCGCGACCTCGGCGCTGACCGGCCCCTCAACGACGTCGCAAATTTCCGAAACCACCTCAAAAAAATCACGGCCGGACTTGGCGATTAACGAAGGGTTCGTGGTCACGCCATCGAGCAAGCCAGTATCTGCGAGCTCGCGAATTTCTCCAATATCGGCCGTATCAACAAAAAACTTCATAATTTGTCTCCGATTCCCGCGTAGTATCGCTTCGGTGTAGCGCCTGTGCCGCGACTCTCATAGACTTCACACTAATGACCCGCAACCGACCTACCTTCTCCGAGATATCATCTCCGTCAAAACCACGGGTCAAGGTACTTTTACCACTGCCGCTGAGAGGCACTTACGACTACGCCGTGCCGGAAGACCTGCCGCTGACACCGGGCGACTTCGTTAAGGTCCCGCTTGGGCCTCGGCAGATGATTGGCGTAGTATGGGATAAGCCCTTGCAGCAAACGGAAAGCGACGTCTCCGACGAACGCTTGAAAGCTGTCACGGTACATCTGCCAACTCCGCCGATGACGTTGGAAAACCGCCGACTGGTCGAGTGGGTTTCCAGCTATACGCTCGCGCGACCAGGTGCCGTCTTGCGAATGACGATGAGCGTGCCAAAAGCACTGGAGCCTGAAAAGACGCGAATCGCCTATGCGCTATCCGAGACGATTGCCGAGATTCGAATAACATCGGCGAGGCAACGAGTGATAAACCTCTTGCGCGAAGTCCCATCGCTAACGGCTGCGGATATCGTCCGCGAGGCCGGGGTCAGCGCCGGCGTCGTGAAGGGCCTAGTTCAGGCCGGCAAGCTGTACACAGTGATCCTGCCACCACGCGACCGTTTCCCCGCTCCTGATCCCGAATGTCCCGGACCGGCCCTGTCCGACGCACAAGAAGAGGCGGTCGCCGCCTTGCGGAATGCGGGAGATAAATTCCGGGTCACCCTTCTTGACGGTGTCACTGGAGCCGGGAAAACCGAGGTCTATTTTGAAGCCATCGCGGATGCTCTGCGCCGAGGCAAGCAGTCGTTGATCCTGCTGCCGGAAATTGCACTAAGCGTGCAATGGCTCGACCGCTTTGAAGCGCGCTTCGGTGCTCGACCGGCTGAGTGGCATTCCGATCTATCGCAGCGACAGCGCCGCACAACCTGGCGGTCGATAGCGGAAGGAGAGGCTCGAGTCGTGGTTGGCGCCCGCTCCGCGCTGTTTCTGCCCTATCCGGAATTGGGTCTGATCGTCGTTGACGAAGAACATGAGAACTCCTTCAAACAGGAAGACGGTGTCGCATATCACGCCCGCGACATGGCCATTGTCCGTGCGCAAATTGGGGACTTCCCTATTTTACTGGCCTCCGCAACCCCTTCACTTGAGACAGTTATCAATGCGGAGTCAGGCCGCTACGCCCGGCTAAATTTACCAACGCGGCACGGAACTGCCTGCCTGCCGGACATCCAACTGATCAATTTGCGGCAGCACCCGCCGAAGCGGCGATGCTGGATCTCGCCAATCCTGCGGCAGGCATTGGCGGAAACTCTGGCCACTGGTTCGCAGTCACTTTTGTTCTTAAACCGTCGTGGTTACGCCCCGCTAACCCTGTGCAGCGCCTGCGGCCATCGGCTAGAATGCCCGAACTGCACCGCCTGGCTGGTCGAACACCGATATTCAGCCCGGTTGCAATGCCACCATTGTGGATATACCGGCCAGACACCAGACGCCTGTAGCATATGCGAAGCAAAGGACAGTTTTGTCGCCTGCGGCCCAGGAGTAGAGCGCCTTGCGGAGGAAGTCATGAATTTTCTGCCAAACGCACGGCTCTGTATTGCCACCAGTGATTCCATACATAGGCCCTCGGAAGCCGCCGCCTTCGTTGCCCAGGTGCTTGAACGCGAGGTCGATATCGTGATCGGCACGCAGATCGTCGCGAAAGGACACCATTTCCCCGATCTAACGCTGGTCGGTGTAGTCGATGCGGATCTAGGCCTCTCCGGCGGAGATTTACGCGCTGCAGAGCGGACATATCAGCTGCTACACCAGGTTGCCGGCCGTGCAGGCCGCGACGAAAAGCCTGGGCGCGTTCTGCTGCAAACATATCACCAGGACCATCCGGTAATGATCGCGCTGGCCAACGGCGGTCGCGACGAGTTTCTCGCAGCCGAAGCAATCGCACGCCAGGCCGGCGGTTGGCCGCCGTTCGGAAAGCTCGCGGCTCTTATCGTGTCAGGCAATGACGGTGATGCTGTAGCCCAGACAGCCCGCGACCTCGCGCAGGTTGCGCCAACGAGCAAGCGGGTTCGCGTTTTAGGTCCCGCGCCGGCGCCACTAGCACTATTGCGTGGACGGCACCGTTGGCGCCTGTTACTCAAAGTCGATCGCGGCATTTCGGTCCAGGAAATATTACACGCATGGCTGCCACGAATTCTGGTTCCCAACCCGGTCCGCGTGCATGTCGATATTGATCCGCGCAGCTTCATGTAAGTCCGAGAGATAGCTTAAAGCCAAGCGCGACAAGATCACGCCATTGGCCGGGTTGAAAGGGCCTGGGGCGTGTGTTAAACACCGAGCGCTTCCGCGCTGGAGCTAGCCGCACGGAAGCAAATATTGGGTGGCGCTAGACTTGCTCTTGCGGCAATTTCCGACTGAAGTTTTGGTTTCTCCGGGGGTTCCCCAGTTGGCTACAAATACAGCCGTATCCATAATCGCCAATCGCTATGCGACTGCGTTATTTGAATTGGCGGATGATCAAAGCCGGCTTGATGAAGTTGCAGCTGATCTGACGCGTCTGGTTTCATCGATCGATGAAAGTCAGGATTTACAACGGCTTGTCCGCAGTCCGATCCTTAACCGGAAAGATCAGGGCAAAGCCATGACGTCGGTATTGGAAGCGATGGAAGTTGGCGAATTGACTAAGAATTTCGTTGGACTAATTGCGCAGAACCGTCGTTTGTTCGCGCTTACCGACATGGTTAAAGGGTTTTTGGACGAATTGGCACGGCGCCGAGGCGAGGTCACGGCGGAGGTTACCGCCGCCCGTTCGCTGAGCGAAAGCCAAGTTGCGGCCCTGCAGGAATCGCTGCAGCGGTCGCTTGGAGGAAAGGTCTCGATCTCCCACGAGGTCGATCCGACGCTTATCGGTGGCATGGTCGTCAAGGTTGGCAGCCGAATGGTTGACACGTCGCTGCGCACGCAGCTGAACAAAATTCAAATTGCTATGAAGGGGGTGAGCTGATGGATATCCGCGCAGCCGAGATATCTTCAATCATCAAGGAACAAATTGCCGGGTTCGGCACAGAGGCGGATGTCGCCGAAGTCGGACAAGTCATCTCCGTCGGTGACGGCGTGGCCCGCATTTACGGCCTCGACAATGTGCAGGCAGGCGAACTGGTCGAATTTCCGGGTGGAATCAGCGGCATGGCCTTGAACCTGGAAACCGATAATGTCGGTGCTGTGATTTTCGGTAGCGACCGCGACATTAAGGAAGGCGACACGGTCAAGCGGACTGGCGCCATCGTCGACGTTCCGGTAGGCAAGGGCCTGTTGGGTCGCGTTGTCGATGGGCTGGGTAACCCGATCGACGGCAAAGGCCCTATCCAGTCGGACGAACGCCAACGAGTTGAAGTCAAAGCGCCAGGTATCATCCCGCGTAAATCCGTGCACGAGCCGGTGCAAACTGGCCTAAAGGCGCTTGATGCGCTGGTGCCAGTCGGTCGTGGCCAACGCGAGCTAATCATCGGTGACCGCCAGACCGGCAAGACGGCGGTCGCAATCGACACCATTATCAATCAAAAATCAGTTAATGCTGGCGACGACGAAACGAAGAAGCTTTACTGCGTCTACGTCGCGGTCGGCCAGAAACGCTCGACTGTCGCTCAGGTAGTCAAGACGCTAGAAGAACAAGGCGCACTGGAATACTCCATTGTTGTCTCGGCAACGGCTTCCGACCCGGCGCCACTGCAGTTCCTGGCGCCCTACACCGGCTGCACCATGGGCGAGTATTTCCGCGACAATGGCATGCACGCCGTCATCATCTACGACGATCTATCGAAGCAGGCGACTGCCTATCGCCAGATGTCACTATTGCTGCGGCGTCCGCCGGGCCGCGAAGCATACCCGGGCGATGTATTCTATCTGCATTCCCGTCTACTAGAGCGAGCCGCAAAGATGGGCGACGATCACGGGGCTGGTTCACTGACGGCCCTGCCAGTCATCGAAACCCAGGCTAGCGATGTGTCTGCCTACATTCCGACCAACGTCATTTCAATTACCGATGGTCAGATCTTCCTGGAAACTGAACTGTTCTACAAAGGCGTTCGTCCGGCAATTAACGTCGGTCTTTCGGTCTCGCGTGTGGGCTCGGCCGCGCAAATAAAGGCAATGAAGCAGGTCGCTGGGTCGATTAAACTGGAACTGGCGCAATATCGGGAAATGGAAGCCTTTTCGCAGTTCGCATCCGATCTGGATCCGGTGACTCAGCGTCTGCTGGCTCGTGGCGCCCGGCTAACCGAGCTGTTGAAGCAAGACCAATTCGCACCACTCGCGGTCGAAGAACAAGTTGTGTCAATCTTCAGCGGTGTCAACGGTTATCTCGATGGCCTCGATGTAGATGCGGTCAACCGCTACGAGACAGCATTGTTGGAGAATTTTCGAGCTAATCAGGGTGAATTACTGAACACAATCCGTGAGGATGGCGAAATTTCTAACGACAACGAGCAGAAGCTGAAAGACGCAATCGAAGCGTTCACCAGCAGCTTCGTCTAAAGGCGACTTTGATAAGCTAACGGCGACGCCGTAGGGGAGACGGGCTGCAACAATGGCAACCCTTAAAGAACTTCGAAATCGGATTTCAAGTGTCACATCGACACGTCGGATTACATCGGCGATGAAGATGGTCGCCGCGGCAAAGCTGCGGCGCGCGCAGGATGCAGCGGAAGCCGCCCGACCCTATGCAGAACGTATGGAGCGGATGCTGGGCTCGTTGGCTGCAACAGTTGCGGCTAATCCGGAAAGCGCCCCGTCTATGCTGGGTGGCACGGGCAAGGACGACACACACCTAATCGTGATGATCTCTTCCGATCGCGGTTTGTGTGGCGGCTTCAACAGTAATTTGATCCGCCAGGCAACTAAGATGATAGCAGAGCAGGAAGCGACTGGAAAAACTGTCAAAATCATCGTCGTCGGCCGAAAAGGCGTCTCTGCCATGCGACGCGAAACGGGTGGTCAGCTAGTCGAGGCGTACGAAGAACTGGCGAAACCGATGCCGGCATTTGATCAGGCCGAGTTGGTTGCCGACAAGATCACAAACATGTTCGAAGCTGGCGAATTCGATGTCTGCACTGTTCTCTACAACAAATTCGTATCGGCGCTGGAACAGGTGGTCACGCCCCTGCAGCTGATTCCATTCAACAGCGACTCAGCTAATGATGAGGGTGCCGGACCTGGCGCCGCCTATGAATTCGAGCCCGACGAAGAGGGAATTCTCTCGGCCCTGCTGCCGCGCAACCTTGCGGTACAAGTCTACAGGTCGATGTTGGAATCCTTTGCCTCTGAGCAAGGCGCACGCATGACCGCAATGGACAATGCAACACGTAACGCGGGCGACATGATCGAAAGCTTGTCTCTGGTCTATAACCGGACCCGGCAGGCGGCGATCACCAGCGAACTCATCGAAATCATCTCCGGCGCGGAAGCGCTTTGAGCATAAGAACCCAAGCGGGAGCAAGACCCATGGCGCAAAACTTAGTTGGCAAGGTATCGCAGGTTCTGGGCGCAGTTATCGACGTCCATTTCGATGGCGATTTGCCACCGATCTTGAACGCCCTGACGGCGGACAATCACGGCAACAAACTGGTGCTGGAAGTGGCGCAGCATCTGGGCGAGAACACCGTTCGCTGCATAGCAATGGATACCACCGAAGGGATGGTGCGTGGCCAGGAAGCCCAAGACACAGGCAGCCCGATCAAGATGCCTGTGGGCCCTGAAACGCTCGGCCGCATCTTGAACGTTATCGGGGAGCCCGTCGATGAGTGCGGTCCGGTCAGTTCGAGCTCCAGTCTGCCAATTCACCGCGACGCGCCGAATTTTGTCGATCAGGCGACGGAAACCGAACAGCTCGTGACTGGTATCAAAGTCGTCGATCTACTGACACCCTACCCGAAAGGTGGCAAAATCGGTCTATTTGGCGGCGCCGGCGTTGGCAAGACCGTCATCATTATGGAGTTGATCAACAACATCGCTAAGGCGCATGGTGGCTACTCTGTCTTTGCCGGCGTTGGCGAGCGAACCCGTGAAGGAAACGACCTTTACCATGAAATGATCGAATCTGGTGTTATCGTGCCGGATGGGGAGTCCAAGGCCGCCCTCGTATACGGGCAAATGAACGAGCCGCCAGGTGCTCGCGCCCGCGTCGCACTGTCCGGCCTAACCCTCGCAGAATATTTCCGGGATGAGGAAGGTCAGGACGTATTGTTCTTCGTCGACAACATTTTCCGTTTCACGCAAGCTGGCTCGGAAGTCTCAGCTCTGCTCGGCCGCATTCCTTCAGCAGTGGGTTATCAGCCGACCCTTGGCACCGACATGGGCAACCTGCAGGAACGCATCACGACCACCAAGACCGGCTCAATCACCAGCGTGCAGGCGGTATACGTGCCGGCGGACGATCTGACCGACCCGGCACCGGCAACGACCTTCTCTCACTTGGATGCAACGACGGTGCTATCACGGCAGATTGCCGAGTTGGGCATTTACCCAGCAGTCGATCCGCTCGATTCCACCAGCCGTATCCTGGAACCGCGGACGGTTGGCGATGAGCACTACGGAATCGCCCGTGAAGTTCAGCGTGTTCTGCAGAGCTACAAGTCGCTGCAGGAAATTATCGCCATCCTGGGCATGGATGAGTTGTCCGAGGAAGACCGCCTGACAGTCGCCCGGGCACGCAAGATACAGCGCTTCCTGTCGCAACCCTTCCATGTCGCCGAAGTGTTCACTGGCTCACCCGGCAAATTCGTCGAATTGGAAGACACCATCAAAGGCTTCAAGGGTATCTTGTCGGGCGAGTACGACGATCTTCCCGAAGCCGCCTTTTACATGTGTGGCGGAATCGAGGAAACAGTCGAAAAGGCTAAGGTCATGGCCGCGGAAGCAGCCTAGAACCGACCCTATCATACAGGAGAGATAGGCCATGGCCGACACCTTCGAATTGGAACTCGTTTCACCGGAAAGTCTGTTGCTCTCCGAACCGGTCGAGATGGTTGTCGTGCCAGGCGAGGAAGGCGATTTCGGCGTCCTGGCGGGGCACACCCCAGTAATATCTAACATTCGGCCAGGTACCCTCGCCATTTTTGAAGGGGGTTCGGTCACCAATCGTGTATTCCTCGCTGGTGGCTTTGCCGAGGTGACCAAGGAGCGTTGCACTATTCTCGCCGAAGGTGCAATGCCAGTAGATGATATCGACCGATCCGCAGTAGAGCAGGAAATCAATAGCCTGCGTGAGGATGTTGATGCCGCTGCCGACAATGCAGAACGCGGCCGCACCGAAGCCGCCCTCGCCGTCGCAAAAGCGAAATTGCACTCGATAGATTCCCCACCCTACACCGGGGGCCACTAAAATTTAGGTCGCTGAATGATGGTTTGGGCGACGAAGTTGAATAGCCTGCCGGCCTCAAAAACGCTCGCGAAACTAGCGGGATCCATCGCCCGCAACCTCACCCAAATGGGAAAATTCGCAGATAACTCGACGATAGACCCCCCGCTTCAACGGCGCAATTAACCGCTCTAAATCTCCCATCGGCACCCAGCGCCAGGCACTGAATTCCGCCTTATGACGGTTTAATCGGATTTCTCTATCCTCTCCGATGAAGCGCATCACAAACCAGCGCTGCGTCTGGCCACGAAATCGGCCACCCCACCGTTGCCGCGACACCACTTCCGGCAGGTCATAGGAGAACCATTCCAGGCTCTCCGCGATAATCTCCGCTTTGCGCGTGCCGGCCTCCTCTTCGAGCTCACGCAGAGCAGCATCGCGTGGGGTTTCTCCTTCGTCGATGCCGCCCTGCGGCATTTGCCAGTTTTCTCCTAGCATATCAATCCGATTTCCAACAAACACGTGCCCGCGCGTGTTCAGCAACATGACACCAACACAGGGCCGGTAGGGCCGTGGGTCCTCTACCATGATGCGATTAACGGAATTTCTGTTTGGCTACGACAGCTGCGATTGGCATGAGTACGGGTCCCTTCTTGTCAATCCCACCAATACACTGTTGTAAACGACGCACTGTCACTGGGTAGGGATGCGCGAGTGCAACCACGCTTCCCCAAGTCTTAGCGATCCGCTCAATTTTGACCAGTGTGGCATAAATTGCTGTTCGGCTCACTACCTTGTCGATAACCTCGTCGCTCATGGCATAAGGTAATTGTAGCTTCGACGCCACGAACAGTTCAACGCTCGCCGCGTACTGTCCAGGAACATCAAACCGTGGCGTTCCAGTTCTCGTAAAATAGGCCGCATAGCTGATCGATTGGCCGTAAAACGCCCCCCATATAGTAGATCACAGCGACATAGGCGGTCATCTGGCTCAATGCCCAATGCACTCTTTGGCGGTTCTGTTCGGTGTCAAAAGACCGAAAAGCTCAGGATCATTTTTTGGATAGCCACGTAGATTCATCTGCAGGTTTATTAACACCTGGTGTCCAGCGCCGCGCGCGACATCTATCCATTCCTTGAGCTTCCGCACGAAAGGCACAAAAGCCAGGGTCACTTCACCCTATGGTGCTGACCACCTCCTTTGTAGCGTTGGGGGATATCTCCAGCCCAGAGACGACGAGCGCGACTATTGGGCGCTTCTCTAGCCGATTAAATGGTCACAAATATACCCACGATAGCCGGCCGCCGACCGCCCCAAAAATGGGAAGCAAACTGATATCGGCCCACTGCACCAGATTCGGATCCAAATGCGGATGCAATACCGCAAATTTTCACTTTGGCACATTCAAAACACGGGGCCTGTCGTCATGCCGCCCTTCCGTCACGTCGACTGTTCTTGCCATTACCCAAAGCGCACTACGCGGCAGAGGCGGCACCTTATTGGTGAAGTTCGGCCATATTCTCTGCAAGTCAGGATCAATGGCCACAGGCGGATAATGTATCCAGATGAACGTGCCCAGAAATAGGAACAACGAGAAGCCCGTCACACCATAAGGCGCGTAAAGCGGTATCTTCTCTTGCAACCGATTCGGTTCAGAAAATGTATACGGTTTATCGAAACCAGACCCCTCTGTCGTAATATTGTAATCCCCGCGGTTACACAATACCTTGAGAGCAAGGCTGGCCAGAGTGTGTGCCCCTTAGTTAACCGCCTGACTACGGTATAGCGAAATACCACGAATCAGGTCGAGCGCGCGTACCAACTGGTAATCATAATGGCGATCCGGTTTCTTCTTAACCTTTTTTTCTTTTTTGTCTTCGCCTACTGTCTCCAATGACTTCTCTTCCTCTTTAACTTCTTCGCTTTTCAACGAACGGCGAAGATCGGCTTCCTTGCGCTTCGGGCCGCTACGAAGGGGTTCAACTTTAGCCTGTTTGATTACGATATCGGGATCGATGCCTTTCGCCTGGATCGAACGACCGGACGGCGTGTAATAACGCTGCGTAGTCAGTTTCATTGCACCGCTAGCGCCCAGCGGAATAATCGTCTGCACCGAGCCCTTGCCGAAGCTCCGTGTGCCAACGACGATCGCGCGTTTGTGGTCCTGCAAAGCACCGGCGACGATTTCCGAAGCCGATGCAGATCCACTATTGATCAGCACGATGACGGGGAGTCCCGATGCCAGATCTCCTGGGCGGGCATGAAAACGCTGCGCATTGTCTGCCTTACGGCCGCGGGTAGATACGATCTCGCCGCGCTCGAGGAATGCATCGGACACCGACACCGCCTGGTCTAGCAGACCGCCCGGATTGTTCCGCAGATCAAGCACAAACCCCTTAATGTCGTCGCCGATTTCGTCGCGTAGTTTCGTGATTGATTTGGCCACACCGCCTTTGGTCTGTTCGCTGAAATTCGTGATACGCAAATAGCCCACATCACCCTCAGCGCGCGAGCGCACGGACCGAATACGAATCTTGTCGCGGATGATAGTGATGGCCAGTGGCTTAACGTCCTTGCGCCGCACTGTGAGGACGATATCTGTGCCCACCTTACCGCGCATTTTTTCAACCGCCTCGCTCAAAGTCAGCCCCCGGACGGGCTTACCGTCTAGATGCGTGATCAAATCGCCCGGCTCAATACCGGCACGAAAAGCTGGCGTATCATCAATTGGTGAGACAACCTTAACATAGCCGTTTTCCATGGTGACCTCGATCCCGAGTCCGCCGAATTCACCCTTCGTCTGGACCCGCATATCCTTGAAGGTTTTTTTATTCAGATAGCTGGAATGCGGATCGAGACTTTGTAACATGCCTTGAATTGCTGCCTCGACGAGCTCTTCTTCCGATGTCTCCTCGACGTAGTCGGCGCGCACCCGCTCAAAAACGTCACCAAACAGTTCCAGCAACCGATAGATTTCAGATGAATCCGTCTTGGCCGCAAATACCGGCCCGTTGCCTAGGGATACAACTATCGCCAATGCCAAGGCCGCCATGCTAACAAACCTTCTCATCCACGCACCCTTCGATTTTTATCTGTGATCCATGGCAGCGGGTTAATCGGCTGCCCATCGCGGCGAAGCTCTACATATAATATCGGCTTGTCAACTTTCGGAGTAGCCATCAACCCTACGGGTTCCCCCGCTAACAACCATTGGCCCACCACCACATCAACCAGACCGAGGCCGGCAAGGATCGTATGATATCCACCCCTGTGTTCGATAATCAAGACTTGACCATAGGTCCTAAACGGCCCGGCGAAGACTACTTTGCCATCAAACGGAGTGACGACTTGTGCTTCTGATCGAGTCTCCAGCCGTATTCCCCTCACTGTATTGCCAAAATTGCTGGATTCGCCATAACGGCCAATTAGCCGTCCACGCACCGGCTGCGTCAGCGGACCACGATCGGGAAATTGGCGCAGCCCGCCCGGCGGACCTTTCGGCAGACGCGGTGGCGCAACAACTGACCCAGGTGGACGCGGTACCACGGCGACTTGCGGTTTGTCTTTATGCGACCCAGACTCGTCGTGCAACCTGGCCATCAGACCACGGAGCGTTTGCGCTTTCGCCGACAAATTACGCATGCGCACCGCATTTTTTTGGAACGCTACTTCCGTCTGCCGACGATGGACACTCTTTAGATCGAGCAGGCGCCGTAGCCTATTCCGCTCCTTGGCACGCGCCGCATCCGCCTGTCGCAGGCTCACCAACTTTCCTGCGATATCCTTCTTCACCTGAGTCAGCGAATCGATTTCGCGTGCCAACGTCGCTGCCCGGTCCCCGATACGCGGAACCGAGACACGCAGCAACATCGCACTGCGCGCCATATCCATCGGAGCGCCGGGAGAGACTAGTAGGACTTGCGGTGCACTGCGGGACAACCGGGCTAACGCCCCCAGGGTACCAGCCAAACGCTGCCGTTGGTCGGCAAGTGCCGCCTCACGTTCATCCGCCTCGCGGACCAGACGCGACAATTGCGTCTCTAATTGGGTGAGCAGGGCTTCCTTTTCCTGCGCGCTGCGCGCTACATCGATGAGCTCGCGCCTCAGTTCAGCGGTTTCGAGGGACAGCTTCCGACTTTGCCTCTCAAGCATTTTTTGGCGCAGCTTCTGCCGATCAATCTGCTCCTCGACCGAGCGCAGATGCCTTTCCTTCTGCTCGGCACGCGCGACAGCAGCTGAACACATAGCTATCAACAGCGTCAGGAAAACTATTCGAAAAAGTGGGCAATCACTCCGCCGCACGAGCCTCACCATCCCGGACGATTAACGACTGGCCCGTCATCTCCGCCGGTTGTGCAATTTCGAGCAAATCCAGCAGGGTCGGTGCGATATCGGCGAGCCGCCCGTCGCGTAACTCCTGCACATGTAGGACATTACTGACCACAAAAACCGGTACCTTATTCATCGTATGCGCAGTATGCGCCTGGCCAGTCTTTGCATCCAACATCAACTCGGCATTACCGTGGTCAGCGGTCACGATCATCACACCACCCACCGCCTGCACGACAGCCTCAAGGCGCCCCAGACAATGATCAACGGCTTCGACCGCGCGAACAGCAGCCTCGAGCACCCCTGTATGGCCAACCATGTCGGTGTTAGCGAAGTTAACGACAATCAAATCGTGGGTACCGTCTTCAATTTCTACCACCAATCGGTCGGTTAGTTCCGGCGCCGACATTTCCGGCCGCAGATCATATGTCGCAACTTTGGGCGATGGGATTAGAATTCGGTCTTCACCATCGAATTTTCGCTCCTCTCCGCCATTTAAAAAGAAGGTGACGTGCGCGTATTTCTCAGTTTCTGCAATACGCAGCTGCCGCAGGTTAGCATTTGAGACAACCTCACCCAGCACGTTTTCAATCTGTTGCGCCGGAAACAACACCGTCAGGTGAGTGTCTAAAGCCTCAGAGTAGGAGGTGATCCCCGTCGCAGCTGCGAATTGGATCGGTTTTCGGTCGGGAATTTGCGCGAATTCAGGATCGAGCAACGCCGTCAAGATTTCGCGAATTCGGTCAGCCCGGAAGTTTGCAATCAATACCCCGTCGCCATCCCGCATCCCATCATAACCATCGACGACACTTGGCTGCATAAATTCGTCTGACTCACCGCGGTCATAGGACGCTTGGATCCCAGAGAGTGCCGTTTCTACCGGTGCGCCTTTCCCGTTCGCTAGTGCTGCGTAAGCATGGCTGATCCGATCCCAATTGTTGTCCCGGTCCATGGCATAGTAGCGCCCAATCACCGTCCCGATACGGACGCCTGGCGCAGCCTCCTGAAAAACTCTTATGTATTCAACTGCGCTGCGCGGTGGCGTGTCCCGGCCGTCGAGAAAAGCGTGTACGGTCACTGGAATATCGTCGTTGGCCAAAAGATTGGCCAAATGCGCTACATGGCCCTGATGGGAATGTACACCGCCCGGCGAAATCAGTCCCATGAGGTGCGCCGCGCCGCCGGAACGCTTCAGCGATGCTATAAAATTCCGCAACGCCGGGATGTCGGTTACTATATTTTTGGCGATGGCCTTATTGATCCGCGGAAGATCTTGCAACACTGGGCGCCCAGCGCCCAAATTCATGTGCCCTACTTCGGAATTACCCATCTGTCCTGCTGGTAGACCAACCTGCTCTCCAGAGGCTTCGAGACGTGCCTGCCGGTATGATTCGCCAAATCGGTCCCAGTTGGGTGTGTTCGCCAGTGCAATCGCATTATTATCACGCTCGGCGCGCTCCCCCCACCCGTCAAGAACGCAAAGAATAACCGGCCGTGGTGCTGTCATCGTCAAACTCGCTGTCGAATGGTACTGGATATATAGGCGAATTCGGTTTCCCGGCATAGTGCGGATCACCGTTCGTTGATGCCTCTACCGAGCGAACGATAATTCAGACCAATTGTCCCCAGCAGTTCGTTACACAATCCTTTTTAATTCCGGTGATAAGGATGACCAGCGAGGATCTGTTGGGCGCGGTAGATTTGCTCTGCCAGCATGCCGCGGACCAGCAGGTGGGGCCAGGTCAGGCGGCCAATGGAGAGGATTAGGTCGGCGCGGATACGCACTGCATCGTCGAGTCCGTCGGCCCCGCCAATCAGGAAGGCGATACAGGCCCGCCCGTCGTCACGCCAACCGCCGATGTGCTTGGCGAATTCGCGGCTCGATAAGGCCTTACCAGTTTCGTCCAGTGCAACGACGACCGCACCATCTGGTATTTTATCCAGTAATAATGCGCATTCGGTTGCTCGGCGTTGATCATCCGGCAGTTTCTTACGCACGTCTATCTCGATGAGGTCGAGAGGCCAGCGTACCAGGCGGGCATAGTCTTCATAGAGGGTACGCGCCGTTTCTTTGCGGGCGCGACCGACGGCGCAGATCAGCAGACGCAAGGTTTATGTATTATAGGCTGCGGCGGATGCATCCGCCGATTCGGGAAGGTCGTGGCTCCACAGTTTTTCCAACTTGTAAAACTCGCGCACCTCTGGCCGAAACAGGTGAATGACGATATCGCCAGCATCAACCAACACCCAATCGCTCTTTGACCGACCTTCAACTTTAGCACCACGCAAACCATTTTGTCTGAACATTGCTAGCAGGTGGTCAGTCATCGCACCAACCTGACGGGTCGATTGCCCAGAAGCTATCACCATGAAGTCTGCGATGCTCGATTTACCGGACAGATCAATAACGATGATATCCCCTGCCTTGTCGTCTTCAAGTTGCTTCCTGACCAAAACCAGGAGCGATTCTGCAGGCAAAGTCGTCTTAATATCAATAAATATGATGATTCCCTCGTTCGTTGTATAACCTATTATAGTGATATTATCGATAGATTACAGTGATGTACCTTCGGAGACGTGGCGACGATTGGCCCGGATTTCAGTTGCTGATGCCGGATGCAGTGGTGTGTGCATGAAGACCCAGGCCGGCGTTTTCCGATCCACCAGCCCCGTCGCAGCATGATCTGGCAAGCGGTTTCGCCGATAGCGATGTGCCGCCGCGCTGAACAGGGACCGTTGTGAATACCCCGGCCGGGCGAATACGGCGATCGGCACCATTTCCACAATCGACGTCCAATCACGCCAGCGGGACAGTTGGATCAAATTATCCGCCCCCATGATCCACACGAAGCGATGCCTCGAATGGCGGTGGTGCAACGCCCGCAAAGTATCAGCGGTGTATCGGGTGCCAATCCGGGACTCGATATCCGAAACCACAATTCGAGGGTGCTGCGCAACATCTTCAGCACTGGCAAACCGATCATCAAACGATGCCATTCCATCGATCGGCTTCAGCGGGTTCTGCGGCGACACCAGCCACCAGACCGCATCCAGACGTAGACGCTGCAGCGCGAAGAGACTGATATGACGATGTCCTTCATGGGCAGGATTGAATGACCCGCCAAGGAGACCGATCCGACGACCTTTCATCATATGGGCATCAAGGTCGAGTCTGACCATCGCCTCGAACGACATATTTATAGCTGGTTAGCTGATCGGCACCAACTGGCCCACGGGCGTGCAGTTTGCCAGTTGAAATGCCGATCTCAGCACCCATTCCGAACTCACCTCCATCGGCAAATTGAGTCGAGGCGTTATGCATGACAATGCCACTATCGACGCCGGACAGGAAAACCTCTGCAGCCGCTGCATCCTCCGTCACGATCGCGTCGGTATGATTGGTGCCGTGCCGGTTGATATGGTTGACCGCACCGAAAACACCGTCGACAATTTTCACAGATATAATCGCATCGAGATACTCCGTCCCCCAGTCACTCTCATCTGCCGGCACAATGCGATCGTCGATAGCCTGCGCAGCAGCATCGCCGCGCACCTCGCAGTCAGCAGCCACTAGACTGTCGACAATACCGGGCAACTGGGCAGCTGCCTGCGGTCGGTCGATCAGCAACGTTTCTGCCGCACCGCAGATTCCCGTGCGGCGCATCTTAGCGTTAAGCGCTATTTCACAGGCCATCACCGGATTTGCCGCCTTGTCGACATAAACGTGACAAATACCTTCCAGATGGGCGAGAACGGGGATCGTCGACTCGTCCATGACCCGCTCAATCAGGCCACGCCCACCGCGTGGCACAATTATGTCGATCAAATCATGTTGACGCAGCATCGCACCGACCGCCGCCCGATCGTTGGTTCGCACCAGCTGGATTGCATCGCTCGGCAGGCCTGCCGCCTCGAGCCCTTCGCTTAGGCAATCGGCGATCGCGCCTGACGAATGCAGGCTATCCGACCCACCGCGCAGGATCGCAGCGTTTCCAGATTTCAGACACAGCCCGCCAGCATCAGCGGTCACGTTTGGCCGGGATTCATAAATAATCCCAATTACACCAAGCGGCACGCTGATCCGCGAGATGTGCAAACCGTTCGGCCTTGTCCATTCGTCTATCAGCTTGCCAACCGGATCATCCCGTTCGGCAATGGCTTCTAGACCTGCTGCCATCGCTTCTACTCGTGCAACCGTCAGCTTCAGGCGGTCTCTAAAGGCAGATGTCAAATCACGATCTCCAGCCGCCGCCATATCCTTATCATTGGCCGCGATTATATCGTCTGAACGGACGCGGATTGCCGCAGCAGCAGCACGCAATGCCGCATTCTTTGTCGCGACATCAGCCAAAGCGAGAATCTGACTGGCCTCTTTCGTGGCTCGTGCTGTGCGGCGTATTTCGGTTTCGATCGTATCCTCTGAGTCGAGGACGGTAGCGGCAGTCATCGTTTCTTCCTTTCAGTCCAAGACGAGATCGTCGCGATGTATGACCTCGTCACGGCCACGATATCCCAGAATATTCTCGATTTCACTGGTCTTAAAACCCGCAATTCGGGTGGCATCGGTGCTTGAGTAGGCAGACAGGCCCCGGCCTAGCTCCATTCCATTACATTTGCAGATCATAACCAGGTCGCCACGCTCGAAGCGGCCGCCAACATTCGCGATGCCAGCCGGCAACAGGCTGCGTCCGTTCTGCAAAGCTTTGCAGGCACCGTTGTCAACCGTCAGGATCCCTTTCGGTTTAAGGGATCCTGCAATCCACCGCTTGCGCGCCGTACGCGGGGTGGCCTTCGCTAGAAACCAGCTCGACCGCGCACCATCTGCCAAAGCCTGCAGCGGATGTTTGCTGCGGCCGTCAGTGATCGCCATGTGACAGCCCCCGGCCAGGGCAATCCTCGCAGCCTGCAGTTTGGTGACCATGCCACCCGAGGCGTAGCCTGTCGCCGCGGCTCCAGCCATTGCCTCGATTTCTGGTGTGACGGCATCTATCTCGTGAATGTGTCTAGCAGTTTCATGCAAGCGCGGATCAGCATCGTACAGCCCGTCAATATCGGACAGTAAAATCAGCGCATCCGCACCCGTCATCACGGCAACTCGTGCTGCAAGACGGTCATTGTCACCGAACCGGATCTCTGACGTGGCCACCGTGTCGTTCTCGTTAATGACCGGTAGGGCCTGCAAATCAAGCAATTGCTGCAGCGTGGCCCGCGCGTTGAGATGCCGGCGCCGCTCCTCCGTGTCATCAAGGGTGAGTAGGATTTGCGCTACCGTAACGCCATGTGGCAGAAGCACTTCTTGAAAAGCGTGCGCCAAGCGGATCTGACCGGTCGCCGCTGCAGCTTGCTTTTCTTCTAGACGCAGATTGTTCTGAGATAGGCCGAGATGCCTCCGACCGACGGCGATCGCGCCGGAGGAGACGATGAGAACCTCCTGCCCAGTTGCACGTCGCACGGCGATATCGGCAGCCAACGACCGAAGCCAGTTCTGGCGCATCTGCCCGGTTTCGTGATCGACGATCAGGGCGGAACCGATCTTGACGACCACACGCCGCGCGGTGCTTAGACGATCCTGCATGGCGCTACGGCGCCCATCCGCCGGAAGCCGGCGTTTCGGCTGGAACTGGCATGTCAGCTTCCTTCCGGTCGCGAATGATTCGCAACAATTTCCGTAGCACCTTTCCAACGCCGCGCCCAGATACACCTGACAGCGCGAGGACCGGCGCCTCTGTCACCAAGGCTAGTGAGGCCGTCTTCTCTTCAATAACGGACGCTTGCAGGGAATCGCATTTGTTGAGCCCGACGATCTCTATCTTTTCCGACAGTCCGGCGCCGTACGCCTGCAACTCGGTGCGAACCGTATCGTAATCCGCAGCGACATCCTCGGATGCTCCGTCGATCAAGTGCAATAACACGCCGCAGCGCTCCACATGGCCAAGGAAACGGTCACCTAGCCCCTGCCCTTCGTGCGCACCTTCGATCAGACCAGGAATGTCGGCTAAAACGAACTCCTCGGCATCGACGGCGGCGACACCCAGATTTGGATGCAGTGTCGTGAAGGGATAGGCACCGATCTTGGGTCGAGCCCGCGTCGTCGCCGCCAAAAATGTGGACTTACCAGCATTGGGCAGACCGACGATGCCTGCATCGGCAATCAATTTAAGGCGTAGCCAGACCCAGTAATCTTCGCCGGGATAGCCCGGGTCGGCTCGCCGTGGCGCCCGATTAGTCGACGTTTTATAATGCAAATTACCGAAGCCGCTATCACCACCACGTGCCAATACTACCCGCTGCCCGGCCCCGATCAGGTCTGCAATGACCGACTGCTTGTCCTCCGTCAAGATCTGCGTACCCACCGGCAATTTCAATGTGGTCGCCTGACCGCCACCGCCGGTCCGCTGCTTTCCCATACCGGGGCGGCCATTCTGCGCCTTGAAATGTTGCTGATAACGGAAGTCGATGAGCGTATTTAGATGATCGACTGCTTCCGCGATCACATCACCTCCGCGCCCACCATCACCCCCGTCTGGGCCGCCAAATTCAATATACTTTTCGCGGCGGAACGATACGCAGCCCGCACCGCCGTCACCGCTTTTAATATATACCTTCGCTTCGTCGAGAAATTTCATCACTTACTACCGAATGGCACCTTTTCCATTGGGCACAACAAAAAAGGGGAATGGCTTGCCATTCCCCCCGGACCAAACATCAACGCCGGGCCGTCCTATGCCGGCGGCACCACCGAAACGCTGGTGCGACTGCGTGTTTTGTGAAACTTCACCTGGCCCCCAGTCAGGGCAAATAGCGTGTGGTCCCTGCCTAGACCCACATTATCGCCCGGGTGCACCTTAGTCCCGCGCTGCCGAACGATAATGTTGCCAGGCACCACTACCTCGCCGCCATACTTCTTGACGCCGAGCCGGCGTCCAATCGTATCGCGGCCATTTCGTGAACTACCACCCGCCTTTTTATGAGCCATTACGCTTACTCCTCAGACTTCGCCTCGGCTTCCGTCGGCGCCACTTCGGCTACCGTTTTAGCTTCCGCCTTCGGCTTTTCCTTGTCCTTTTTCTTGGTCGCAGGTTTCTTCTTCTTGGTCGCAGGTTTCTTCTTTGCTGCCACTCTTTTCTTACCGCCGGTCAGAATATCGATAATCTTCAAAACAGTCACTTCCTGCCGGTGACCATTTTTCCGCCTATAATTCTTGCGACGCTTCTTTTTAAAAACGATGATTTTGTTATCGCGTTTCTGTTCGACGACTTCGGCTGCAACCGTAGCCCCCTCAACCAGCGGCGCGCCGACTGTCTGGTCCTTTTCGTCGCCTACCAAAAGCACCTCGCCAATATCAACCGGTGCACCCGGCTCCCCTGCGAGTTTCTCGACAGTAATGACATCGTCCTTGGCAACTTTATATTGTTTGCCGCCGGTTTTTATTACTGCAAACATTCCCTATCTTTCCGGACCCCGTCGCGCCGGGGTCGATGCAAAAACAGGCCATCGGGCCCACTTATCCAAAGCGCCGGGCACTATACTCCCGCGCCTCGGCAAGTCAACGGTTTTACAGCCGTACCGATGTGCTCAAATTCTCGCCCCTTGCAGTTGGCGGAAGCGCAATACCAACCGCCCCAACGATACCAGCATCTCTATTCGTTAAAGGGCCACGTGTCCGATGTCAGCACTATCTGGCCGGACATTACAACGTATAGAAGAGCATAACTAAAACTACAGTATTTATTCTTTGTGTAACTTGTTTCAAGTCAAC
>CAYYUG010000040.1:0-39336 GCA_964474755.1 uncultured Rhodospirillaceae bacterium
TTGTCCGCCGTCCGATGTCGCGACAGGGTGCAAAACAATTAGGGAGACACAAAATGTCGTCGCCGCAAGATATAGCGTCGGTCAATAGTGAGATGATGGATTCAATCGCCCGCTCGACAGAGATGGACTGGATCGAGACCGAGGCCGGAGAGGCCTATTCAAAGGTTCTTTGGACTGGCCCAGAGAGCGGGCGCTGGGCAGTTCTTTTAAAATGGATGAAAGGTTATGTGGCACCGCCCCATAAGCACCTATCGGCGGCACAAGTCTTGATCCTGGAGGGTAAATTGCATGTACGCGATGGCGTGTTGGAAGCTGGCGATTACATTTATGAACCGAACGGTATGGTGCATGGCGCGACTGCGGCGCTAGAAGACACGGAGTGTCTTTTCATCAGTGATGGGTCGGCGCTATTTTATTCAACGATGAGGCCTTCACTGGCTAATGTGGATGGGAGCAGCTTCAGAAGCTCTGCGATCAGGCGGCAGCCGACAGTTAATCTTTCATCTCGCGCGGTTGCGACAGCACTCGAACAGCAATTCCACCAATTAGGATCACGCCGCCAAGCAGGGCGAAAGCGGTGCCCCAACTCTCTGGGCTTTGTCCGCCACCTGTGACATCAAGGATGTAGCCAAGCAGGACTGGGCCAAGCAAACCGCCGGCCGCTGACGCAGTGCCGAAGGCCGCGACCGTATTGCCGCGCTGTGCTGGATCGGCGGTATTTACCGCGCCACCATTCAGGGTACCCGAATCGACCAGCACCAGTAGATTGTGGCAGATCAAAATTGCAACGAAAATCCAGATTGGCCAGGCGACCGAGTAGCCTAGCATCAACGCAAAACCCCCTGACAGGATCATCGCGAGATAGGAGGTCCGCGCGTATCCAATACGGTGGCCGAATTCCGCGCCGATGAAGCTGCTCGGTACACCGATCAGGATCAAAACCATGGCTGCTAGCGCGGCATTGAAGGTCACGGGAATGTCGGGCTGAGTGATGGCAGCCCAGGTTAGGAACGTTACGGTCCAGGACCTTATGCCCTGTAGCTCGAAATTGTGCGCAAAGGAGCCGATGATGTAGCCGATTGAGGCTCGGTTGCGAAACACGGGCCGGAAGTCCGGCATTAATGTGTGTGAACCACCCACGTTATCGACTGAAACGGGTGGTAGATACCAGAACAAAAGCGCCGCGGCGAAGACATTGCTAATTGCGGGGATGACGAAGGCCCATTGCCAGCCATATGCCACGGCGATCTCGGCCGCGATCCAAACGGATAGCCCCGACCCAATTGCAAAACTGGAAACATAGATTGCTGCGGCACGGCCCTTTCCGTCACCCGGAATTCGGTCGCTCATAGCCTTGATGCCTGGCATGTAGGTCCAAGCGAAACCAAGACCCTGAATGCCGCGAAAGAAGAGCGCACTCCAAAACCCGTCGGCCAGTCCCATGCCGCCATACCCAGCCACGTTCAGCAAGGCGCCGATGATCAGCAGTCGCCGAGCATCCATGCGGTCGGTGATACCAACATAAGCCACGCCGAAAAGGTAGGTTAGATAGTTCATTCCAGCGAGCCAGCCGGCTTCCGTATAGTTCAGCGACCATAGCTTTGTAAAAAGCGGTAGCATCGCTGGAACTGAATGCATGCCCAGCAAGCTAAGCCACAGAAAGGCACACATTAGAATGACAAGACGGTTGAAGGACATGGGGAGTGGCACTAAAGCGACATTAAGATGAGAGGCAAGACTGCCATGCGGCGCTCGGCACGCCAGACAGGAAATTTCTACTCCGGGGCAGAGTGGTAAATCGGTTCAACTCGCCATATTTTATTGTGACGCCTTATATGACGCTAGGTCGCTGCTGGTAAAACGTTGTGCTATGGTGAAAAAAGTATTGTAAGTGCTGATGAATTTTTCAGCCCTTGCTGCGGCCGCTTTGGCTGCTACCCGGGTCTGCGCGCAGAATTAATCCCATCATTTTTGATGCGAACGGTGCGCTCCAGTCCCTCGCGGTCTTCTTCTTCGCACTAGCGAGGCTGGTGGTCGCGGTGCGCATCTATCAGACGATGCGAAGGATGTTGCTTCCGCTAAGGTAGCGTGACTGCAACGCCTTCGCGGACCGAGCGGGTCACGGCGTCGGTCCAATCCATGTATTTCACGCCGGTCACGAAATCAGTGTGGGTGACTATCTCTTGACCGCGGATAGCGTTCACAAACTCTTCCTCGACGCGCCAACCGCTCGCTTTAGCTGGTTCGATTTTCACTTCGCTGAGGCCGTCGTCGTTGCGACTACCAGCGTAGAGCGTGAAATTGCCGGACTTATCCATTTGCAGCAATAGCGTCCCCTCTGTGCCAAAGAGGTAGACGTCAGCGTTTGTGGCGGCGTGACCTGAGACGCTGGAGATGCTAAAGCGCATTTGACCACCTGATTCCAGCTTGCCGATGACGTCTAGGTGATCGGGAATGGTCATTGGGCGGCGGCGGCCGTTTTCATCCTTGCGGTGCGGAACGACGGCTTGACCAATTGCGTGCACTGTCTTGGCCGGGCCGACCCAGCGCATCATGCATTCGTACCATATACCCATCGCCATGATGTTATTGCCTGAGAGGTCGCGGTCATGCCGCCAATGGACTGGCGCGTCGTAGTTTGGGAAGCTGCTGCCTGCGGTGACCCGCGCGTCGAGAGCGATAAGTTCGCCAATAGCACCATCGCTGATCATGCCGATGATCGTGTTGTCGAATTTTAGGCTGTGCGGTGCGGTGACAATTTGTGCGACTTTGGTAGGATTGCGTCGCGAGGCAGCAAGCATCGAACGTGCTTCGGTGGCGTTCATTGCCATTCGTGCTTCGCATAGTACATGCTTGCCTGCGTTTAAGGCTGCGATTGTTATGGGGGCGTGCATATAGGGCCAGGTTCCAATGCAGACAGCATCGATGGATTCGTCATTCATCACGTCCATCCAGTTGTCGGTGACCCGTGCGATGCCGAACTCATCTGCAACCTTCTGACCGGATTCGATGGTCCGGTTAGCTACCAATTCGAGACTAATATTTTCCAGTGCTTTGAAGCCCGGAATATGACGCGATCGTGTGTTACCACCTGCTCCAATAAGACCTATCCGCAAGGTTTCATTTGCCATCTAAGACACTCCCTGACCGTCCGTGTTTCGTCGGAATAGAGATACTGACACGCTCGCCGCATCAGTTCAAAGGTGACCGGAAGGTGTGTTGGAAGCCCTAGATTGTGAGATTTTTCGAATAGCTTTTTAAACGTTACCGCCCGATGATCTCGTGACAGGCGCTACAGTCATAGGTTGTTCCACTGGATCCAGGTCCATTCGTGGCATTATATTTTGTGGGACATAAAACTTTCGCGTTATAGCGGACGTTTAAGATCTGTATGCGGATGATGGTGGTGGAGTTATCGCTTGACTATAATCCGTAGACTTTGACGGACAGATCACAGCTGGCCTCTCGCCGTATGACCTTCACACGCGTTGCTTTTATTTTTTTGCTGACTGGGCAACTGCTCAGTTGCGGTGTAGTGCAGCATACGCCGGGACCGGAAGCGCGGATCGCCGCGAAAACGCTTGCAGAGCAAGCGGGATCGCCTGGGAGTGACACCGGCATGCGGTTTCAACTGTTCGCCAAGGTATTCGATCAGGTCCGGACGCTCTATGTCGATGAAATTGATGATGTGGAGCTTATGACGGCTGCGGCTGACGGCATGAGAAAAGCGTTTCCTGAGCCGGCCAACGCGGCAGAAGAAAAGCTTGTGGTGGCCGCGATCAACGGCATGCTCGGCTCGTTGGATCCATATAGTGCTTACCTGAATAATCGTAGCTACAGAGCGATGCGTGATCAGACGCAGGGTGAGTTTGGTGGGATCGGCTTGCAGGTCACCAAGGAAGGTGAATTTATAAAAGTTATAAGCCCCATCGACGGAACACCGGCCGCTCAGGCGGGCATGAAATCAGGTGATGTCATAACCCATGCTGACGGCCAACCTTTAGGCGCAATGACGTTGCGCGATTCTGTTTTACTTTTGCGTGGGCCGACGGGTAGCCGCGTCCTGCTGACGGTCAAAAGGGCTGATATGAAACCCTTTGATGTCTTGATCGTAAGAGCGCTCATCCACATCCAGTCGGTACGCTGGTCGCTCGAGAAAGGTATTGGCTATGTCCGTATCTCCAGCTTTACCGAGAAGGCAACGCGGGAGTTTGTCGATGCGGTTGTGACCATGCGAAGCCAGGCGGGCGACGCGCTTCAAGGAATCGTGCTTGATTTGCGCAACAATCCGGGGGGGTTGCTCGAGCAATCCGTTCGTATTTCCGACGAACTGTTGGAGCGAGGTAATATCGTTTCTACCCAAAGCCGTGTCGATCGGAACAATTTCGAAGCGCAAAGCGGCGATATCGCAGCGGGTTTGCCGATCGTTGTTCTGGTTAACAACGGTTCTGCGTCGGCGGCGGAGATTTTGGCGGGAGCGCTAAAAGATCATGGTCGTGCAGTTCTTGTTGGAGGCAGGACATTTGGGAAAGGGTCTGTTCAGACCATTATTCCGTTCGAAAACGAAAACGGTTTGAAGCTGACGACTGCGCGTTACTACAGGCCGTCTGGTAAATCTGTGGATGGTGGGATCAAACCCAATATCCTCGTAGAGCAAAATCCCGAGCGGGAAGGCGATGAGCAACGAGAGCGGGCAAACCTGGAACTGTCTCGGCTGGCAATAGCCCGATAAAGCTAAGGTCGTTTTTCCGCTGGGGGCAGAGAATTCATAACTTCGTCGACTTCGGACGCGAAGGGAATACCAATTTGCGCACCCTCTTTTGTGCAAGAGAGGGCTGCGGCCGCGCTGGCTCGGCGGGCCGCTTCAACGGCATCGAAACCCGCATCGATTTCTGCTGCCATGTACCCGACGAAGGTGTCACCGGCACCCGTCGTATCGGTTGTCGCGACAGTTAAGGCTGGGATCGTATAGCCACCGGACGGCCCGTGCAGTACGGCGCCCGCTTCGCCCAAGGTTAGGATACATGTCAGTCCATAACGTTCGGAAAGATGCCGCGGCAGTTCTTCTAGTGGGTGGGGGTCTATGTCGGTCGCTGCAGCGATTGCCGTACTCTCGATTTCGTTGACGAAAAGGAAATCGAGTAAGCCCAGCGCCTCGATTGGAACGGGTGCCGCCGGCGCTACGTTTAGGGCAGTTCGAGCCCCCTGCTTGTGAGCGCGCTCGAGCAACGTCCAGTTTTCCTCCAGGATCACTTCCATTTGCATCAGCAAAAGCGTATCCGGGCCGAATAGGTCCCCGGTTACTTGGTCGGCCCGTGTCAACAGGTTCGCACCGCTGGCGACAACGATCGAATTTTCCCCGCTTATGTCCACGCATATTGTGGCGCATGCGGTGGGGGCTTCAACCGTCAAAATTGTACTGGTGTCGACGCCGGAGGTTTGCATGGTGTCGACCGCCAGCTCGGCGAAGCTATCGCTTCCTACGCAGCCGATCATGGCAATTTCAGCACCGGCTCGAGCTGCAGCCACCGCTTGGTTGGCCCCTTTTCCTCCGGCTGAGGCAAGGTAGCCTGAACACAGAATGGTTTCTCCTGGTGCTGGTTGATGGTCGACGCGAAAGGTCAAGTCGACATTGATTGACCCGAAGACAACTATCATAGGAAATTCCTGTGGAAACGAGCTGACTTGCCTTTACGTGTTATCGCCATGACCCAGGCAGGGACTAGCCCGACCAATGTGACAATGCCTAGGGCAGCGAAAGCATCTTGGAAGCCAAGTGTACTAGCCTGAGCATAGATGACGTCGCCAAGATAATTCAGTGCACCGGGTTCCCGCGCAGTTTGTGGCACACCGGCTGCGGTAAGGATACGAACTAGTTCTTCGCGCATTTCCTGACTGGTATGGTGCGCGGCGGTCTGCATAGCGGCGAAAGCGTCGCCGTGAAAGGGTATACGAAGTTCTAGGAATACTACCAGCCCATTCGTTCCAATCACCGCGCCCAGTTGGCGCATCAAATTGACCGCGCCGGAGCCTTGGTTCAACAGTTCGGGCGGGAGCGATCGCAGGGCGGCAGCATTGGTGACAGGCCGCGTGAAGGCGGTACCAGCGCGAATGAAAATGGTGAAGGCGACGATCGTCCAGAATGGCGTATTCACATCTGCAGTCGCCAATGCCAGGAAGGCGATGCCAAAAGAGATGAGGCCTATATAAATCAGGATATGCGGCGGCCACTTATCAGCAAGCCTACCTGTTAGCGGATACATAAGAAGTAATGAGAGCCCGCCTGGCATCATCATCAGACCGGCGTAGAAGGCGGTATAACTTTGGATTTGCTGCACGAACAGTGGGACTAAAAATGTTGACGACAGAAATGCGCAGCCGGCAAAGAATGCGATTGCGCTTGCAGCAACGAACTGGATGTTTCGGAACAGTGCTAAGTTAATAAAGGGAGCGTCACCATAAACCTGGCGAAACGCGAAACCAACTGCCGCGGTGCTACCAAGTACGAAAAGCCCGATAATTTCGTTAGAGGTCCAACTTAGGCGTTGGCCGTAACTGAAGCCCAGTAGCAGGCTGCTCATCGCGATACAGAAAAAGGCGAACCCTATAAAATCGAATCGCGGTAACCGTTTTGGCATAGCTCGACTTGGCATGAAGAGCAGTCCCATCAACAAGGCTATGCCTGTGCTTGGGAGGGTCAGAAGAAACACATAGCGCCAGTTGAAATACTCAATCGCTAAGCCGCCCAATGTCGGACCCAGTGTTGGAGCTAGCACCATGCCCATGCTGTAGAACCCCATTGAGCTGCCTTTGCGGTTGGTTGGGAATACGCTGAAGGTCACGGTCATACCCAGGGGCATGACAATGCCTGACGATGCTCCCTGCAGCACGCGGCCAATCATTAGCGTTTCGGTGTTCTGGGCTAGTCCGCTCATTGCTGCACCGAGGAGGAACACCAACAGCGCCCCAGTGTAAGTCGTACGCTCGCCAAAGGAGTTGATCAGCCAACTACTGATCAGCATTCCTGCTGTCGTTGCAGCGAAATAGCCGGTCGACAACAATTGCGCTTGATCGCGCCCGATCCCGAAGGCACCCATGATATCAGGAAAGGCAACGTTGACCGTCGAACTGGCTAGGATCGCGGTCATACCGCCGATCATGCTCGTGATTGCTGCCAACCACTTATAGGCGGGACCGAACCGGTCGAAGAGGGTGTCGATGCTTTCGGCGCGCACGGCCTGGCTCGTTTGTTGGGTGCCCCATTTTGCGTTGGCGTCAGCTTTGGCAAATCTAGCGACAATTGATTATATCGCGCGTGATACGCCTGCATATAGCCGACAATTTCGGGCGTTGGTAGCGAATAGCCAACGAAATGCGTGTCTCATAGAGTTACGTAGTCTTGACCGCAACGTTTGGCTTATTCTCGAAGCTATTCTCCACGCAATTTATTGCCATCTAATCTGTCGTTTCCACGACCAGCTGCACATATGTCAGAGGCTTTTTGCCGTGTCATCGCACGGTCGCGCTGGCTGAGCGTGTAAGCGAACCCGTCGCTCCACTTCACCGACGCATCGATAAAATCTGCGATGATTAAGGGCTCGGCACCTTCGTGTGGAGTGCTGAATTAGTCGCATTTTAGTGCGGCTGGATTTGGCGTTTTCGAAGGACCATTTCCTTCTTCACCAGTTGATTTTTTATGAGTGTAATTCCGTGGTGTGCAGATATAAAACTGTTAGTCGAATGACGTCATTGCCCCTTTACGGGACACCTGTAATGCTGGCCCGATCAAAAGAAAAGGCAAGAGGTCGAGATGCGAATGGAACCTGTAACCGATACCTGTGTTTGGACCGGCACTGAGCTGAAAGACGACCGGTCTTGGGAATATGTGCTGACTGACGCACACCGAAGTGAGCTCGTCGTAGCGTTGGGCGCAGTTAAGAAACGTGGTCTCGGAATACCAGTGCTCGCGAAAGAAACCTTTCCCTTGCCCAGTCTGGGACCTTTGCTCGCAGAGATTGGCAGTGATCTGCGGGATGGCCGGGGCTTTGCGCTGTTGCGGCGGTTCCCAGTCGAAGATTTTGAGTATGAAGATATCGCTTTGATGTATTGGGGGCTGTGTAGCCATATTGGAATTGGGGTCACGCAGAACGGTGATGGAGGGTTCATTCATTACGTTACTGACGGTGGGCTGCGGCCGAACCAGGGTACGCGCGGGGTTGGGTTTCCCAAGGAGTCGAAGCTGCATGTCGACCTAATGGATATTGTTAGCCTGCTCTGCGTGCGTCAGGCGCCTGACGACCCACCTAGTTGGGTTGCGAGCTCGATGGAGATCTACAACCGAGTGCTCGCCGAACGGCCGGACGCCATGGCGCGTCTCTACGAAGGTTTCGAGTGGGGCCGGCAGGATGAGCACAGCGACAGCGAGACCCCGGTTTCTGGTTACAAGGTGCCGTTCTTCAGCGAAAAAGATGGTCAGGTATCCTGCCAATACAACCGCAGTTGGATAAACAATGGACTGGCCTGTAAGGGTGCGGAATTGTCTGAAGCGGATTTGGAGCTTCTGGACTATGTGGATATGGTCGCCGATGACGTTCGGTTCGAGTTTTCCTTCCACAGTGGTGACCTGCAATTCTGCAGCAACTACACGGTGTTACATGGTCGGGCAGGGCACGCAGTCATGTTAGAGGAAGAGCGCAAGCGGGTTTTGATGCGCATCTGGCTTGACATGCCAAATTTTAGGGTCTTTTCCGATGAGGCTATCGTGCGATATGGAAATGGACGACACGGACAGCTCGGTTGGACTGCGGAGGACGTCCAGACGGGCCGCAACCAAACTGCGCGCATGCGTCGCGCCGATGGTGCAATCCAGCTTTAGACCCGACACACCCATTTGTTCGAACAATTCCTCCCAGTCGTTTATTCGCTGGGCGCGGGCTTCCTGTTCGCGCTTGGCGCGCATCTGCTCAGTTTCGGCATACGGTACAGCGATCCGCAAACTGGGGCACTAATCGATATCGGCGCCTCCACTGTACTATTCTGGCTGCTGCTTCCCTTCTACGTCGAATGGCATTACTGGTTTACGGCGGCGACCGTCGTTTTCGTGGCGGTGGGTTGCTTCCGGCCGTTCGTTTCGGCCAGCCTTGGTGCCTGGGGTGTACGCTTTCTTGGGCCGACTTTGACCAGTACGGTCAGCGCCACGACACCTTTGTTCGGCGCTGCGTTCGGCGTGTTTCTCTTGGGCGAGCATCTAACCCTGCCAATAACGGCGGGGACTGCGGCGATTATCCTTGGCATGGCACTGCTGTCTTATCGTCGTCAGGCCAAGGCGACTTGGCCGCTGTGGGCACTCCTGTTCCCTCTGGGTGCGGCAATCTTGCGGGCTGGAGCGAACACCTTCAATAAGATTGGGCTGGAGGTCATCCCCAGCCCGTTTTTTGCTGGGCTAGTGACTTTCACGGTTTCGTTTTTTCTGGCCTTGAGTGTCCAGGGCGTCCGTCGGCAACCCATCCCAAACTTTCGAACGACTAAGGGCCTGTGGTGGTTCGTAGCGGCTGGTGTCGTGCACGCTATTGCAGTGATCCTTGTCAATTTCGCGCTGCAGATCAGTCAGGTGGTCATTGTGTTGCCGTTGATCTCGACTTTCCCACTTTTTTCCTTAGTGCTCACCCTATTCGTATTCAAGCGCGAGGTTCTTGATCGGCGGACAATCATCGCGACGATGCTGGTCGTCCCTGGTGTTTTTCTGATTGCTATCTCAATATCGTAGGGTGATGAAATTTTCTGTAGACCAAATTGCAGCCGCCGTGACGGGTCGGATGCCCTTCGCAGAGTCACTTTTCGAGACCTTGGCGATCGCACTCGATGGTGAAGGCGTGACACGCCCGGCCTGGAGCCCGGCGGACCGTTACGCCACCTCGATCGTTTCTGATACAGAGGGTGTCTTGGGGTTGGAGGTTGCGCACGATTTGGCGGGCAACGTCTATGGGACCCTACCTGGTCGGGATCGGACAGCCCCGGCGCTATTGACCGGCTCGCATCTTGATTCGGTTCCCAAGGGTGGCAACTATGATGGTTATGCCGGCGTCATTGCTGGTCTCACCTCGCTTGCAGCGTTCCGCGATCTCGGCATCACGCCGCCATGCGACATTCGTACTGTGGGTCTGCGCGGCGAGGAGAGTGTCTGGTATGGCATCGCTTATATAGGTAGCCGCTTGGCAGTCGGTTCCCTAGACATCAGCGAGATCGACCGGCGACGTTGTGCGGATACCGACGGTAGCCTAGCCGATCACATGGCGGATGTTGGTGTCGATGTTGGTGCGCTGCGTAATTCAACTACACCCTTCATTACTGTTGAAAACACCAAGGCGTTTCTCGAGCTCCATATCGAACAAGGGCCTGTGCTGGTCGACCGCGACATTCCAGTGTCCGTCCCAACAGTGATCCGGGGGAATGTCCGCTTTCCCTTTGCGCGATGCTACGGCGAATACGCACACTCGGCGGCCGTGCCGCGCGAACTGCGCCGGGACGCGTCGCTTGCGGTAGTCGAACTGGTTGGCGCGCTCGATCGGCTTTGGCAAGATTCCGAGGAGATGGGCGAACCAGACACAGTCTTCACCGTGGGCCAGCTGTATACCGATGCGTCACAGCATGCGATGACGAAAGTGCCCGGTGAATGCGCTTTCAGTATAAATTTTGGCGGCACGACACAAACTTATCTCGATGCGGTGCGAGATCGAACGATCAGCTTGGCACAAGAGACCGGTGAACGACGCAACGTCGATTTTCAACTGGGCGAATGCGTTGGCTCGATGCCGACACCCCTAAATCAGGGGTTGCGCGAAAGGCTTTGTAGCCAGGCGTGCGATCTCGGCATCACGAACCATGTGATGGCGACTGTCAGGCATGATGCTTCTATCTTTGCCCGCGCAGGCATTCCGTCGGCGATGGTACTAGTGCGCAATCAGAATGGCAGTCACAACGCGGCTGAGGCGATGGAGATGGCTGATTTCGACTGCGGCACCGCGATGCTCGCAACAACTTTGCTCGACCTTGCCTGATCTGAACCGCCGAGCTGGCGTGGGATACCTCTTTGCCATTATTGCCTCCTTTGGACTGGGCTCGGCGGTCGCTTTTTCGCGTGCTGCCTATGACGGCGGGACTGATCCTCTGTCTGTCTCGACCGTACGTGCCGTTTTCAGCGCTTGTGCGGTAGGGTTTTTTTGCTTGGCTTCCGGACGCTCTTTACGTGTGCCGCGTCGTCTTTGGCCGCACTTGCTCTGCCTGGGTCTCATGATCGGCTATATGTTTTACGGTAACATTGGCGCAGTCAAATACATCCCGGTTGGTTTGGCCGCATTGCTATTTTTCGTCTACCCGCCTCTCGTGGCAGTCATAGTGGCCATACTCGATCGGCGTCCCATCGGCTGGTTGAAGGCGGTCGCTTTAGTCAGTGCTTTTATGGGCCTGATCCTGATGTTAGGGGTAGATTTCGAGACGATGGACTGGCGTGGTGTCGCGCTCGCCTTAACCGCAGGAATTTTCAGCGCCGTGCATGCGGTGTGGGTCGCGCGGGTGATGCATGGCATTGACGTGCTAATTATGATCTTCTACATGACCGCGGTCGGGGCGGCTATATTGTTAGTTGCGACGCTCGGTGTCGGTGGCATCACCCTTCCAGCTAGCAGTATTGGATGGTGGGGAGCATTTGGAGTGGTGCTATGCCAGGGCCTCTCGATCCCCTTATTATACGCATCGCTGCCGCGTATCGGACCGGAAAAGGCAGCAATGTTAAACAATATTCAGCCTGTCACCAGCGTGTTGATGGCTTATCTGCTCTTCGGCGAGTTGTTGACACCGGTACAAATTTTAGGTGGTGCCATGGTGCTGGGCGGTATTCTACTCATGCAGTGGCAGGACCGGCGTAACTAAGTAGGATTGGGCAACGCGCTTACGTCTAGTCCGCGCGCCTCGAAGGCGGGCATAACCCCGTCCTCCATATCGATCTGCAGTGCCTGATTTATGCGGTTGAACATGCCCGTGAGCGCGATGCGCATCGTTAGTTCGACGATCTGTGCCTCGCTGAAATGCTTGCGCAATTCGTGGAAGACACGATCGCGAATGCCCCAAGCCCGCTTTGTTACTAGTACGGCGTAATCGCGGACCAATTTCTCGGCCTCAGTCAAACCTATTGGATCAGGGTTAAGGATATGGTTGATGGCCTCCGGATCAACGCCTTCATCGACCGCTATTGCTGAGTGATGCGCTACACAGTAGGGGCAAGCGTTGGTTTGGCTAACTGCGATAACGGCGATTTCGACTAAACGCTGCGGCAGATTGCCGGCCTTTTTGATGTCCGCCGCCATGCCGAATATGTGCTTCAAACCGGCTGGAGAATGCGCATAGACCGGTACCTGGTTCTCGAAGTCGGTGAACAGGGCGGTAAAATGGACGTAGTCGTCCTTCGCTTCAGCTGCAACCTCTTCAAGGCTTAAGGGTTGTACCCGGGGCATGGGATGGCTCCTCTGTTATTATGCAGGCTGTGGGTGGAGTTTCCTCCAATACTGCGGGGGTTTAGAATTGGAAAACTACGTTGTTCGTAAAAAGTGTCAATAAACGATCGTAACGTCTACAGACTTGCGATTGATTGTGACGGATGCGCTGGGGTCACCTATTTTACCGAGATGTTTAAGTTCAAGGCCTACGCCTTTCTCATCGCGCTCCTGGCGTTCATCGCTCATTTTGGCGTCTATGGTCTCCACACCATGCTAGTGGGTAGCATCGGTCAAGTGTGGGCGTTCGCCGGTGCTGGAGTAGTCGTTTTGGGAATGCTGATTATCGCCGCTGTTGGGGTCACCATGATTAGGTCTAGGCCCTCCAATACGGAAGAGTAGTCAAAAGGACGTTTTGCTTCCGCCGGTTGCGAAGCGCTAAAATTGCATAACTACAAATTGTTGTGAGGACGGGCTCAATGGAAAGATCGACGGCGGTGTACAATCATATCATCGTGTCGCCGATTGCTGGCTCAATGGGTGCGGAAATTCAGGGTGCCGATCTGGCGAACCTCGAAGGCGAGGTCTTTGAAGAGCTATACGACGCTTGGTTACGCAATCATGTCATCGTGTTGCGTGATCAGGACATTACGCCAGATCAACAGCTTGCCTTTGCGTTACGCTTCGGTGAAATCCATTACCATCCCTACATGCAAGGGATGGATGACAATCCGGAAATCCTCGAAATTGTTAAGGACCCTGGCGATCAGTACACCTTCGGGTCCAGTTGGCACACAGACCAAATGTTCAACCCGCAACCGGCAAAGGCGACCATGCTGTACGCCAAGGAAACGCCGTGCTCGGGGGGTGATACAAATTTCGCTAATATGCACGATGCATACGATGCGCTGTCAGATGGTATGAAAAGTATGTTGGCCGATGTGAAGAGCTGGTGCAGCGGTGATAAGTTCAAGCAGGGTGGCCGTCCGCAACGCAAGGACCGTTACGCAGGTAACGCTAAGATGCTTGCCAAGCTTCGCGATCCTGGCAAGTTGCAGACTGAGTCTGCCCACCCTTTGTTCCGTACCCATCCGGAGACGGGTCGCAAGGCGCTCTATATAGGCAACCATGTGAAGAGCTTGTGCGAGTTCGACGAGGCCGAAGCTGAGCCACTTCTAAATTATCTGCGGGCCCATTCGGTCCGGCCAGAATTTACCTGCCGGGTCAGCTGGGAACCAGGCACTTTGACGGTCTGGGACAACCGGTCGGTCCAACACTTTGCAATCGCGGACTACAATGAACGTCGGCGTATGCACCGCATCACAATCGCGGGCGATACGCCGTTTTAAATCGGTCCTATACCGTCAGCCTTCGCCCAACAACTTAAACCCGAAGCCATCGCCGTGACTGCAGATGTGGCCCATGGTGGGCGAAGCGAAATGCGCTGGTGCGATCAAGGTATCGGTGTCGGCATAGCGCTCGATCAAGGCACGGCGGGTTCTGGCGGATAGCATGCGGTCCTCGCAGGCGCGGCTTGACCATTCTGGGCGGACCAACTGGATTGGGTGGTGGATGACGTCGCCAGACAGCACCGCGTCGGAGCCACCCGATGATAAGTTCAGTACGATGTTTCCTGGCGTGTGGCCAGGCGCTGGTTCCAGCGAGATGCCGTGATCTATCTCGTGATCCGAATCGACCAGCACCGCTAGGCCCGCTTCGACGACTGGCAATACGCTGTCTTCATAAACGTTCGGTACTGGTCCCTGACTGCCATCCTTTTCGCGCTGCAACCAGAAATCATGTTCCTTGCGGGCAAAGACGTATTTTGCGTTTGGGAATGTCGGCACCCAACGCCCATCGACAAGCTTTGTGTTCCAGCCGACATGATCGACATGCAAATGGGTACACATGACTATGTCTATGTCCTCCGGCTGGACCCCTGCTGCCGCTAGCGTTTCTAGATAGGGCGTGTTCAGTTGATGGAACATCGGCCGGCCTGGCCGATCTTTATGGTTGCCGACGCAGGCATCGACCAGGATCGTATGATTTGGTGTCCGCAAAACATAGGACTGGATGTTGAGGATGATCATCATGTTTTTGGGATCGATATATTTCGGAATCAGCCAGTCGCGATTTGCCTCTAGAACGTCTTCGGTGGCATCTGGAATAAAATCGTACAGATTGATGAACGGCTGTTCGCTTTCAATGACGCGGCTAATCGATATGTCGCCTAGCTGATGCATAATATCTTCCTCCCTGTTATCCGTTCAGCATAACGGGTTGAACGATAGCTTAAAATTAAGCGGGTGGGGTCGCTCCCGCCCATTGTCGCTTCCACCATAGATTAGGTCAGTAGATTGCAACAGGTGACCCGATTGAACCCGTCGCGCCCGTGATAGGGACCGGCGAGTAGACATACATGAAGGTGTAGATGCCGGCATCGGCTAGCGCCTTAAGTTTTAGGTTCTCCTGATTGACGATGCCGTGTCGTGTTTGCAGGTAGTTGTGGATGCAGAATACACAGCCGGCCGGGACTTCGTTCTTCGTGCCAGTGCCCGGGACCGGGTCCGTTGCCGGCCAGGTATCGCCGCCTGTCACACCGGCCTTGACCTCTTCGGCGATCCAACGCGCGACATCCAAGCCAACACCTGGGCAGCCATTGTTGTATTTGGCGTTGTCGACGATCCAGTATTTTTCCCAGCCGTAGCGAAACAGGATCGCGTCGCCTTCCTGGAACTTGAAATTCTCCATGCCCTGCTGTTTGAGCGCTTTGCGCACGTCGTCCATGTTGGCGACTTCGCCAGCTTCCATTGTCTCGACACCGCGGGCGCCGGCGAGGTCGATCAGGATGCCGCGTGCTATGATCGGGTGTAGCTTCTCAGTACCGAGCTTACGTAGTCCGTAAGCGCTGCCCATTTCAGCGGCCGTGAAGCCGTTGTACCAGCGCATGGCGTTGAGGTCGCCCGGCGCGCCGACTTGGACACCGATATGGCCCAGACCATCGAATTGTGTTCCGACTTGACCTATTTCTGTCGAAAGAAATTCATCATTGTACAGCACCTTGCTGGCACCAAATGGACCGCCAGTTGGGTTGCCAGGGATGCGCATGCTGAATTTGCGTGCGCCGAACAAGGGCATATTGGAGGTGTAGTTGTGACCGATCTTCATGGTCTTACCTTCTTTGACCATGGTAAAGGCGCGCAGTACTACGGCCGGCTTAGTGTACCAATTGGTCGAACCGGCTTCGTCGCCCTTGCCCCATATCGGATGCGGCCACCATTTGGAGCCGAGCGGCGTTTCCATTTTGTCACCATCGACCCACGGTTTGCCTTTGCAGTCCTTCCAGTTGCTCGCGCTGCATTCGGCGGATGCGCTTGGGGCCGTGAAACAGAGGGCAATCGCGGCTGCGGCAGAAAACATGTGTCCCGATATCATGACAATACCTCCCAAGATAATTTTCTAAATACAGGCTCAACAACTCCGGTTCGGTTGCTCTAGCTTCAACACACAGCTTGACATGATATCACGAAGGTCCAAAACGAAACTCTGATGCGAGGGATTGTTCCAGTCATTCTGCTGTGATGGCAGCAGCAGTTGTTTGTCGAGAAAGTTCCGCGTCCGGGAACGTTGATTGTATAATTCTAAAATGCTTCCGGTGTTTCTGGATCGTCAGCGGATGGACATGAAGAGCTGGGCGCTCGGTTCACTTGAGTATTGGACCGGTGTAGGATGGCATTTCGGTCGTGCTGGAACTCTAATTCAACCCGAGGAGCCGCTATGAAAGACCTGCCAAATTCGCCGGAAAGTCGCGATATCGCGACTGTGCTGCATGCCTATACAAACCTGAAGACGCATCAAGAAACCGGACCGATGGTGATCCGCAAAGGGAAGGGCATCCGAGTATACGACGATAATGGCCAGGACTACATCGAGGGCATGGCGGGGCTATGGTGTACGTCGCTCGGGTTTGGCGAGGAGCGGCTGGTCGAGGCGGCGACGAAGCAGATGCGAGAGTTGCCTTTCTACCATGTGTTTGCATCGAAGAGCCACCACCCCGCGATTGAGCTGGCGGAGCGGTTGATTGCACTCGCTCCGGTACCAATGTCAAAGGCATTCTTTGCCAATTCCGGCTCCGAAGCTAATGATTCTATGGTTAAACTTGTTTGGTACTACAACAACGCGTTGGGTCGGCCCAAAAAGAAAAAAATTATAAGCCGCTTAAAAGGATATCACGGCGTCACGGTGGCGGCCGCCAGTATGACCGGGCTGCCGGCTAACCATATGGATTTCGACCTGCCAATCGCTAATATTATCCACGCAGATTGCCCACATCACTATCGCTTCGGCGCGTCCGGCGAGTCGGAGGAGGAGTTTGCGACGCGGCTCGCAGAGAGCCTCGAAAAGCAAATTCAGGAAGAGGGACCGGAGACGGTCGCCGCCTTCATTGCGGAGCCCGTGATGGGTGCTGGTGGTGTGATTGTGCCGCCGAAGACCTATTTTGAGAAAATTCAGGCGGTTCTTAAGAAACACGATGTCCTCATGGTCGCTGATGAGGTGATCTGCGGTTTCGGGCGGACGGGCAATATGTTTGGGTCCGAGACACTCAACATTCAGCCCGACATCATGACCATGGCGAAGGCGCTTTCTTCGGCCTATTTACCGATCTCCGCAGTACTGATAAACGAGAAAATTTTCGGCACGATCAGTACGAACAGTGATAAAATTGGTACGTTTGGACACGGATTTACGTATTCCGGACATCCGGTCCCTGCGGCTGTCGCGATTGAGACTCTGAAAATTTACGACGAGCGTGATATTCTCGGTCATGTTCGCAATATTATGGGCCGGTTCCAGAACCGCTTACGCAGCTATGGCAATCATCCGCTGGTAGGAGAAACGCGCGGTGTCGGTTTATTGGGTGCCATCGAGCTTGTTCGGGAAAAAGAATCGCGGGAGGCGTTCGACCCATCGCACGGCGTCGGCGCCTATGTGTCGGCTCAGGCTCAGGAGCATGGGCTGATCGTTCGCGCCATGGGCGACTCTGTAGCTTTCTCGCCACCGCTGATCATAACCGAGACGGAGATCGATGATATGTTCGACCGCTTCGAAAAAGGATTGGAGGCTGGCTCCACGATGGCTGCCGGTTTGGACTAAATAACGCGAAACCTAACCAAACAAGGGATGGTTCCCCAAGCCTGCGACATTTTGTTTGTAGCAAAATTGCGCAATCTACTTAGATCTAGCGATAAGCAAACAAATATATGCGGGTATTGGGTTTTTTGATGTTGTGAGGTCGCTAGCGTGAATTATCAAGACTTCTTTTCAGACAAACTGTCTGAATTAAGAAATTCTGGCGACTACCGGGTGTTTGCGGACCTGGAAAGGGAAGCTGGCGCCTATCCCAATGCGGTTTTTCGCGAAGGAGGGCAAGCGTCACCTGTCACCGTTTGGTGCTCGAACGACTATCTGGGTCAGGGCCAAAACCCGGATGTCATTGCAGCCATGCATGAGGCGTTGGACCATTGTGGTGCCGGCGCTGGGGGCACACGCAATATTTCTGGCACAAACCACTATCACGTTCTTTTGGAGCAAGAACTGGCCGGCCTGCATCAACGCGAGGCAGCGCTATTGTTCACGTCCGGCTATGTGGCGAATATGACTACATTGTCGACTTTGGGTATGCGTATGCCAGGTTGCCTGCTCTATTCTGATGCTTGGAATCACAATTCTATGATTGAAGGTATTCGTCATAGCCGGGCGGAAAAGCGCATCTTCAAGCATAACGACCCTGCTGATCTCGACCTATTAATGAGCGCTGATGATCCGGATAGACCAAAAATTGTGGTGTTTGAATCGGTGTATTCTATGGATGGTGATATCGCACCTATTAGCGAGATTTTGGATGTTTGCGACAAGTATAACGCGTTGAGTTATCTGGACGAAGTCCACGCCGTAGGCATGTATGGCGCGACAGGCGCTGGCGTCGCAGAGCGTGACGGGGTTATGGATCGTGTTTCCGTCATGCAGGGCACTTTGGCAAAAGGCTTCGGCGTCGTCGGTGGCTATATTGCGGCGACTCGAGAATTGATCGATTTTGTTCGCAGTTTTGGTAACGGGTTTATATTCACCACCTCGATGCCCCCGGCCGTTGCGGCTGGTGCGCTTGCTAGCGTCAAATATGTCCGGCGTGCGCAGTATCTGCGCGACAAGCACCAGGAACGGGCAGCAACCCTAAAGGCCAAGCTAGAGAAGGCGGATCTCCCAGTGATGCCCTCAGTCAGCCATATTGTACCCGTGCTGGTTGGCGATCCACGGTTGTGCAAGCAGGCCAGCGACGCGCTGATGGACCGTTTCAATATCTATGTGCAGCCGATCAACTATCCGACGGTAGCGCGCGGTACCGAGCGGCTACGCATTACCCCGACGCCGATGCATACCGATGCGATGATGAATGATCTTGTCGCAGCGCTAGTCGATATCTGGAGAGATCTTTCATTGAATTGGGCTACATAACTCGAATGTTGGGTATGAGTGCGTAACGCAATTAGATGATGTAACCGACCCGCAATACTTCATATAATGTTGCATTATAGCGGCAAAGGTCTTGACCATGTATCGGGATAACACTCTTATACCGACTGAAGCAATTCGCTTGGCAGCGCTTGGTAGCCTCGTAGAGAGTGACAAGCAGTACGCTAGTCTGGCGGGAGAAATTAGGTATTTTGTGGCCCGTATCACGGGGCCGTCACTCGACCTTCTAGGAAGCTCGCTGGAACTACTGCACTATGAAGGCTTGGTAGCGCCGGTCGGCGGCGGGGATGTTGAAGATGGAACAGTTCTGCGCATTACGCCAGCAGGGCGCGACGCGTTCCAAACGTTGATTACGTCTAATGTTAGGGCACCTGTGAACGAGGTCAGCAAGCTGGTTATTGCTTTGAAATTGCGGTTTATGTACTTGCTGTCAGACGAGGATCGGCGCGACCAAACAGAGATGCTATCCGAGATGTGCCAGACCGAGCTGGCACGGCTGAACGAATTGCGTGCCGGCTATCGCCAAGAGCCGCTCGTGCAATGGCTCGACCTGGAGATTGCACAACTAAGGCAGCGGCTCGACTGGTTCGAAACGCTCGAGGCTTGAACTTCTCTCAATAAACGTGTTGTCCGCCGGTGACGAATATTTCAGTTCCGGTGACATATCCGAAATCGTTTGTGCAAAGCCGGTAAACGCAGGCTGCTACCTCGTTTGGCGTACCCATACGGTGCATGGGGATGCGGTTTATCAGCGGTTCGTATTCAGCACCCGTCATCTCGGTCTCTATTTCGCCGGGGGCGACAGCGTTAACGCGTACACCTAGTTGTGCAAATTCGACTGCCATTTCGCGGGTCAGAGCAGACAAGGCTGCCTTGGAAGTCGAGTAGGCGGAACCAGCGAAGGGATGTATAGCGTGGCCAGCGATTGAAGTGATGTTGACCATGCAGGCGCCGGTGTCCTTTGCGCCCCGGCCCATCGCTCCGGCGAAGCCGCGCGCCAGTAGCAGGGGGACGAAGAGGTTCAACTCGAAGACCTCTCGCCATCGGTCGATATCTCCATTAAGGCAACCGAGACGCTCCTTATGTGGAGATTTTGGGGAGATCGCGGCGTTGTTGACTAGCGCATGCAAGGGGGCTGTGCCGAGGAAGTCATTGGCGTTGGCGATAAATGTCTCAACTGATGCAGCATCGGAGAGGTCTGTTGGAAAATGATAGGCCCAATTCGGGTCACGCTTGCAATGTTCCGGTATATCATCTCGGCTGCAGCTTATGATGCGCCAGCCTTCGTCGGAAAATCGCTGTACGGTGGCGTGTCCGATTCCACGGCTTGCGCCGGTCAAGACGACGGTTTTTCGCTCATAGGGCATCTTCAGTTCCTAATCGCTGCGGTTACGATAAGTCCGGGAGATATTCTTCGTACCCTTCCGGGTCCTGGTGTATCAGGATTTCGGCGTCTTCGAAAACTTGCCTGATCTTGAGCTCGACTTCGTCTGAGATCAGATGGGCGGCCATCAGTGTGATTTCGGGATCAAGTTCGAGATGAAATTGGATAAAGACATCCGATCCAGAGCGACGGGTTCGGAGATCGTGCATCCTGCGCACATCCTGATGTTGATACACAATTTTGCGAATGCGTTTTCGCTCCGTTTCCGGAAGTTCCCGGTCCATTAGCATGTCTAGAGCTCCGTGCAGAATGCGCCACGCGCCAAAAAGCAGGTACAGCGCAATTCCGGCACCAACTAGCGGGTCAATATAGGGGGCACCAATACTTTGCGTTGCTACCAATGTCAGAAGAACTGCTAGGTTGATCAACAAATCACCTTTGTAGTGCAGCGTATCGGATGCAATTGCTAATGAGTTGGTTTGTTTGACCACATATTGCTGGAAGCCCACCAGTGCCAAGGTGAGAATGACCGAGCCTATTATTACTGCGATACCGACATTCGTGGCGGTTACGGGTTGCGGCTGGAACAGGCGCGTTCCGGCGTGGAGCAGGACGATGATCGCTGACCCGAAAACGAATGCCGACTGAGCTATCGCCGCCAGAGCTTCCGCTTTACCATGACCGAAGCGGTGTTCCCGGTCGGCTGGCCTAAGCGCGTGCCGAACGGCGAACAGGGTAATGATTGAGGTCAGCCCGTCTAGCAGCGAATCGACTAGTGTGGAAAGCATCGCGACGGATCCGGTAGAAGACCAGGCAATCAGTTTCGCGACTATCAGGATCGTTGCAACGCTGACTGACGCATAGGTCGCAAGACGCATGAGGCGGGCCGGGTTTGCCTCCCGTCTCGCGTCGAACTGCGGGTCGTCGGCAGGCCTCAAGGGAATAACTGGTAGGTTTGCCAGCCTTTCGCCGTACGATCATAGATGATGCGTTCATGAAGCCGGAAGTTTCCATCGTCCCAGAATTCGAAGTGGACTGGCACGACGCGATAACCGGACCAAAAGGGGGGGCGTGGGATCCTGGCGACACCAAATTTTGCCGCATGTAAGGCGACCTGTTTTTTAAGGTCGTGCTTATCTTTCATCCGATGTGATTGTCTACTTGCCCATGCACCTATTTGGCTGCCCCGGTCGCGGCTTGCGAAATAGGCGTCTGCTGTTGCATCCTCAACCAGAGATGCTGTGCCCTCGATACGGACCTGGCGTTTCAGGGATTTCCAGTGAAAAAGCAGGGAAACCTGAGGGTTCGCCGCAATTTCGTCAGCTTTTCGGCTTTCCAGGTTGGTATAGAAGACGAACCCTTTGGTATCATACTCTTTTAGCAATACCATCCGCGACGAAGGATGACCTTGCGCATCGACCGTGGCCACTGACATAGCTGATGGTACGTCGACCTCTTTTTCCGTGGCCTCGCAATACCATTGTTGAAACAGCTTCAATGGTTCATCCAAGTTTGTATTTGCCATCGTTAGTAAATATATAGGTAAAAGAGCATGTATTAATTTGCGTCGCGGTGAGCCGAAAGAAGGGTGCAGGATCTAATCTAGTGTTGATACAAGAGATTAGAAAGTGTCGAATCCGGCAGTCCTGCAGAAATATTGGGCGTACGGCGTATCTACGTTTGTGAGGTGTAATGATGATGAAGGTTGTCGCATTTATTGCCGCTGCCTTTCTGTTCAGTGCGTGTACTGTTAGCGGACAGGGACAAAAGCAGACAGGAGGAACCCTAATTGGCGCTGGTCTTGGTGCCCTGGCTGGCTCACAGATTGGTTCTGGAAGAGGTCAATTGGCTGCGGTTGCCATCGGCACGTTGGCGGGCGCTTTTCTGGGTAGTGAGGTCGGAAAATCGCTCGATATTGCCGATAAGGCGGCAATGGAACGCTCGACGCAGCAGGCGTTGGAAACAGCGCCATCTGGACAGACTGTTGCATGGCGCAACCCGGATAGTGGTAATTCGGGCACTATAACGCCAGAAACGGCAGTACAGCGTGCGCCCGGTGAATTTTGCCGCGAATATCAACAGACGATTACTGTTGCCGGTAAGTCTGAAAAGGCCTTCGGAACGGCCTGCCGTCAGCCGGATGGTAGTTGGAAGATTGTAAATTAGTGCTGCAGGGCGTTTTAGCGCGCTGAAGAAACCATGGAAAACCCCTACCAAATTTTAGGTCTGGCGCCGTCCGCGTCACAGGCTGAGATCAAGGCAGCTTATCGTAATCTTGCCAAGGAGCTGCATCCGGATATGAACCCAGGCAATACGCTCGTGGAGCAACGCTTCAAGGAAGTGACTGCGGCGTACGAGATGCTGTCGGATGAAGACAAGCGTGCGCAGTTAGATCGAGGCGAGATTAATGCCGACGGTTCGCCGCGCATGGACGGGATGTTTCGTGGCGGTTTTAATTCTGGAGGTGCCGCTGGGGGCCCTGACTTCGAAGATCTGGTCGCCGACTTGTTCGGCCGTCGCCGCCGACCGCGTCAGACTAAAGGACAGAGCATCGCCTATACCGTCCGCGTGCCATTTCTTGAGGCGGTCTGTGGCGGTGTCCAGCGTCTTCGGTTACATGATGATATGGCCGTCGATGTAAATATTCCTGCCGGTACGAGCGATGGTGACAGCTTGCGCCTAAAAGGCCGTGGTATGCCAGGGGCAGGGGGGGGGCCAAATGGTGATGCTCTCGTGGAGGTGCAGGCTGAATCGCATCCTTACTTCACGCGCGACGGTCTCGATATTCGGATTGATGTACCCATTACATTGATGGAGGCGGTGTTGGGCGGTAAAGTTAACGTACCTACCATCCACGGTACAGTGGCGGTAACCGTGCCCGCAGGGTCTAGTAGCGGAAAAATTCTACGTCTCAAAGGGCGAGGCATATCAAAGGGCGGACAGAAGGGCGATGAGTTCGCCCGGCTGATGATCCAGTTGCCGGAAACAATGGACCCAAAGCTGAAAGAATTCGTTCTGTCCTGGTCGAAAGAGGGTGACTACGAGCCACGAAAGAAAGTTGGTTTCGAATAGTCGGGACCACACAACAATCTAGTGAAACCGACGTGGGAATTGTTGAGCTTATTTTGGACGTTACGGTCGCGTGTTGATAGGATGAGTATCGGCTAAATTACGCAGGAAGGGGAGTGCATGTCGGAGGCGACACCAATCATGGCCGGCAAGCGAGGACTTATCATGGGCGTCGCCAACGACCGGTCGCTTGCCTGGGGAATTGCAAAGAAAGTGGCAGAGCATGGTGCTGAACTTGCCTTCACATATCAAGGTGAGGCGTTGGAAAAACGGGTTCGGCCGCTCGCTGAATCGCTCAAATCGGCCTATGTTATGCCTTGTGATGTCACGAACGATGCCAGTGTAGATGCAACATTTGAAACTCTCGCTGAAGCGTGGAGTGAACTCGACTTTGTCGTCCACGCCATCGCCTTCTCTGACAAAGATGAGTTGAAAGGAAAATATGTAAATACGTCGCGGGAAAATTTTAATCAAACTCTCGATATTTCCTGCTATTCGTTGACTGCTGTTGCGCAGCGGGCGGTGCCCCTTATGCGCAATGGCGGCAGCTTGTTGACTTTGACCTATTATGGAGCTGAGCGAGTTATGCCCCATTACAACGTCATGGGAGTTGCCAAGGCGGCTTTGGAAGCGAGCGTTCGCTATCTCGCAGTGGATTTGGGTGATCAAAGCATCCGCGTCAATGCTATCTCGGCCGGGCCGGTGAAGACATTGGCAGCATCTGGTATCGGTGATTTCCGCTACATTTTGAAATGGAACGAGTTGAACTCGCCTCTGCGCCGTAATGTCAGCATCGATGAAGTGGGCGGTGCGGGGCTTTATTTGCTGAGTGATTTGAGCGCGGGTGTTACCGGCGAAGTTCACCATGTGGATTGCGGCTACAACACGGTCGGCATGGTCGCCGTTGACGCGGCAGAGGAGGTCTCCGAGCTTTTGGCGGGGATCAAAGGCAAGTCTTAAGGGACGGCCAGGACCATGTCGTCAAACAGTTTTGGCCAACTATTCCGAGTCACTACATGGGGCGAGAGCCACGGAGCGGCCATCGGTTGTGTGATTGATGGGGTGCCGCCGCGTCTACTAATCGACGAGGGGGAAATTCAGACCTACTTGGATCGCCGCCGGCCGGGGCAATCCCGTTTCACGACTCAGCGGCGCGAACCCGATGCGGTTCGGATTGTATCTGGTACCTTTGAAGGTGCCACGACGGGAACCCCGCTGAGTTTGATCATCGACAATGTGGACCAACGTTCCAAAGACTATAGCGAAATCAAAGACAAGTTCCGACCGGGTCACGCAGATTATACCTACTGGCAAAAATATGGCATCCGCGACTATAGAGGTGGCGGGCGTTCTTCCGCACGGGAGACGGCGATGCGGGTGGCTGCCGGTGCGGTCGCACGCAAGGTCCTAGGCGACGCTATCACTATCCGCGGTGCACTTGTGCAGGTCGGCGACCTAGCGATAGATCGCGATACTTGGAATTGGGATGAGGTCGAGCGTAACCCGTTTTGGTGCCCAGACGCTGCGATGGCGAAGAACTGGGAGAGCTTTCTTGACAAGGTACGTAAATCAGGTTCGTCGACTGGTGCGGTCATTGAGGTCATGGCATCCGGTGTCCCCGTGGGGCTGGGAGCGCCAATCTATGGAAAACTCGATGCAGATATCGCGGCTGCGATGATGAGTATCAATGCAGTCAAGGGCGTCGAGATCGGCGCTGGTTTCGCAGCAGCAGCCCTGTCCGGCGAGCAAAATGCAGATGAAATGCGGATCGGAAATGACGGGACAGTGCACTTTCTATCCAATGCGGCTGGCGGCGTGTTGGGGGGTATCTCCACCGGACAGGATGTTGTTGTTCGCTTCGCGGTCAAGCCAACCAGTTCTATCCTCGCGCCACGCCGAACGGTCACGACCGGTGGCGAAGAAACGGAAATTTCTACCAAGGGTCGGCACGATCCGTGCGTTGGAATACGTGCGGTTCCGGTTGGCGAAGCAATGCTTGCCTGCGTTTTGGCTGATCATCTTTTGCGGCATCGCGCGCAATGCGGCGTATAGGGCGGATTTTTCTTTATCTGTTTGCGTCATTTGGCGTGCTGATGACATTGTTTTTCGTGTGCGCGATAGTGTTTGCGATTACATACGATAGGGTGGAGCCGGATCTGCCGGAACGGGTCGTATTGCGGCTAAACCTCGATCACGGTGTGTCCGATGGACGTTACGACGACCCGTGGCGTCGGCTGCGCGGAGATGAAGCTGTCAAACTTCACGACGTAGTTTCGACCTTAGCAACTGCGGAAACAGATGAGCGGGTGGTCGGAATGGCTATTCGCCTTGGCGCCTCGCGTATCTCCCTCGCACATGCTCAGGAACTTCGTGAATCCATTACGGCGTTTCGATCCCGTGGGAAATTTGTATTAGCGTTTGCGCAGACCTTTGGTAGCCTCGGGAATGCGACGATGGAATATTATCTTGCGTCTTCCGCTGACGAAGTGTGGGTCCAGCCTTCTGGAAAATTGTCTTTTCTAGGGATTGGTTTTGAAACACCGTATTTGAAAGATGCGCTGGATAAGGCAGGCGTAAAAGCAGAATTCGAGCAGCGTCACGAGTACAAATCCGCCATCGAATTACTAACGCATGATGGGATGAGCGCGCCGGCGCGGGCATCCCTAATGCAGGTGGTCGGGTCCTGGTTGGACAAAATCGTCTTTGATATTGCCGGGGATAGAAAAATCACGCCCGAGACTATACGGCAATTGGTGGATAGGTCGCCGCTGCTGGCAACGGAAGCGCAAGATGCGAAGCTGATCGATCGATTAGGCTATCTCGACAGCTTTAACGAGGCGGTGAAGCAACGCGCAGGCGAGAATACCCTAGAAGTGACTTTTGTCCGCTATGCCACTCAAATTGATAATTCGGCTGAGAAAGGGACCGACGTAGCACTTATCTACGGCATCGGACCAATTCAGCCTGGTGAGGCTGGCAATAGTCCTTGGGATCCAGAGGTGTTTGCCGCTGGCAGCGTAGCTCGGGCGATTGACGCAGCGGCAGCCAATGAGGCGACTGCTGCAATTTTGCTGAGGATCGATAGCCCTGGTGGATCCTACATTGGCTCAGACACAGTGCGACAAGCTGTTGTCAAGGCCAAGAAGAAGGGCAAGCTGGTTATTGCCTCAATGGGCCAGTATGGCGCGTCAGGTGGATATTTCGTTGCCATGGCCGCTGATAAGATAGTTGCGCAGCCTGGAACGATGACCGGATCGATTGGCGTATTTGGCGGAAAATTGGCTACTAGGGACCTATGGACTAAATTTGGCGTGAGTTGGAACCGTGTTAGCGCCGGCGCGCATGCGGGCATGTGGAGTCAGGTTTTTCCATTCTCGCCGACCGCTGCCGCGCGCCATCGCGCCGTCATCGACTTTGTCTATGATGATTTTACCAGGAAGGTTGCAGAGGACCGTAAACTTTCGGAAGGTCAAGTTGACAATGTTGCACGTGGCCGGGTCTGGAGCGGTTCGGATGCGCAACGTGTCGGGCTGGTGGATGCGCTCGGTGGTTATGCAGCGGCTGCTGAACTCGTACGTGAAGCCTTGTCGCTGGAAGCAAATGAGCCGCTGAATTTCATTATATTGCCTAAACCGCTCTCTCCGCTCGAACGGCTCACAAATGCGCTTTCCGAAGGTATTCCGTTCACGCAAGCTTTAACGGCGCTAGCTTTGGGATCGCAAACGGAATTGCTCAATGGTGTATTGCGTCACATCAAGCCTGTGATAGGTGATATCAGCGTTCTATTCCCACCCGCCGGTGTGCTGCAATTGCCACTCATGCGACCCGCACCATAGAAATTCTAGCGTCTTCCGCCACGGTGCGCAGCAATTAAAAATTCCTTGTTGCCTTTTGCACCAGTGATAGGACTTTCCACGATTCCGTCAATTGCCCATTCTTCCATATCGGTCAACCAACGGTGAACCATATTGCAAGCTTCCGCATGACGCGCAGGGTTTCGGACGATACCACCTTTGCCGACTGCTGTGCGGTCCAGCTGAAACTGTGGCTTGATCAGCGCAATCAAGGTGCAGTGGGTGGCAGTTAGTGTTAGCGGAGTTGACAGGACTTTTTCCAGACCGATGAAGCTGGCATCGCAAACCACCAGTTCTGGTGGGGCGGATAGTTCCGCTGCCGTGAGGCTTCGTGCATTCCGTCCTTCCAGTACAAATACCCGTGGGTCTTTTCGCAACTTCCAGGCCAATTGTCCTCGCCCCACATCGACTGCTGTAACACTGGTTGCGCCACGCTCCAGCAAAACCTCAGTAAAGCCTCCGGTAGAAGCGCCTATGTCAAGGCAAGTTAGTTCGGTCGGGTCGATATCAAAATGTTCGAGAGCATGGATTAGCTTGAGGGCACCGCGAGAGACCCAGGGATGATCCGGACCACGCAATTCCAATGGGGCATCCATGGCAAGAGTGTCGCCGGCTTTCTTGACACGTTGTTCGCCGGAGAAAACCTGGCCGGCCATGATCGCTGCTTGGGCTCTGGTCCGGCTGTCGGCCAAGCCGCGCTCGACCAATAGCTGGTCGGCACGCCGTTTGCGTGGCCGTTTAGCAGTCGCGACCATCTCGAAGCAAGCAGTCCCTCGCAAAATTAGGCGCGGGCGGGTTCTTGGATAGTTCCGTGACCCAGAGCGGTGAGGGCCGTATCGACGATTTGGGGTGCGTTGAGGCGCGCTTCATTATTTTGATTATATTGGCTTTCATGGTCGATGAAGAAGTCCGGTAGACACATTTGGCGGACTTTAAGGCCAGCATCGAGGAGCCCTTCGTTGGCTAGAAACTGTAACACGAAGCTACCAAAACCGCCGATTGCACCTTCTTCGATTGTGATCAGCACTTCGTGCTCTCTTGCCAAGTGACGGATCAACTCATTGTCCAGGGGTTTCGCGAACCGAGCGTCAGCAACTGTCGTCGACAAGCCGCGTGCGGCAAGATCTTCCGCGGCTTTGAGTGATTCGCCAAGCCGCGTGCCAAATGAAAGGATCGCTACGGTCGTGCCCTCGCGAACAATCCGTCCCTTGCCAATTTCCAGCGGTACACCGCGTTCCGGCATATCAACGCCGACGCCCTCGCCACGTGGATACCTGAAAGCGGAAGGGCGATCGTTGATCTGGACCGCAGTTGCGATCATATGGGCCAGTTCTGCTTCATCAGCCGCTGCCATGACGATGAAACCTGGCAGACAACCAAGATAGGTGATGTCGTAGGCGCCGCAATGGGTCGTGCCGTCAGCACCAACAACGCCGGCACGGTCAATTGCAAAACGTACCGGTAGGCTTTGGAGAGCTACGTCGTGTACGACCTGATCGTAGCCGCGCTGCAGGAAGGTGGAATAAATCGCAGCGAACGGCTTCATGCCTTGTGCCGCGAGAGCCGCGGCAAAAGTTACGCCATGTTGCTCGGCGATGCCGACATCGAATGTGCGGTCGGGAAACGCTTTCTCAAACAGGTTCAGCCCGGTGCCTGAGGGCATCGCCGCCGTGATAGCACAAATCTTGTCGTCTTCTTGCGCCTCCTTGATGAGGCATTCGGCGAAAACCTTTGTGTAAGCTGGCGCGTTTGACTTGCCCTTATGCTGGGCGCCAGTGATGACGTCGAACTTGGAGACGCCGTGATATTTGTCATCCGCGTTTTCCGCCGGATCGTAGCCTTTGCCTTTTTGCGTGACACAATGGATAAGGATGGGGCCTTCCATTTGGTCGTCGCGGACGTTCTTCAAAATTGGGAGCAGGTGATCTAGATTATGGCCGTCGATCGGTCCGACATAGTAGAATCCCAACTCCTCGAACAGTGTGCCGCCGGTTACCATACCGCGGGCGTATTCTTCCGCTCGTTTCGCGACCGTTTCCACCGATTTAGGAAATTTGTGCGCAATGACGCCACCGAGGTGCCGAAGCGACCGGAACGGCTTAGACGAAATTAGGCGTGATAGGTGCGCGCTCAACGCGCCAACTGGTGGCGCAATTGACATGTCGTTATCGTTGAGGATAACGATCAGCCGCGTATCCATCGAACCAGCATTGTTCATGGCTTCGTAGGCCATGCCGGCGCTCATCGCGCCATCACCGATTACGCAGACCACATTGCGCTGTTCGCCCTGTAAATCGCTCGCGACTTTGAAACCCAGGCCGGAGGAGATTGATGTCGAGCTGTGCGCTGCGCCAAAGGGGTCGTATTCGCTTTCCGAACGTTTAGTGAACCCGGACAGGCCGCCGGCCTGTCGCAATGTCCGGATCCGATCACGCCGGCCGGTTAGGATCTTATGCGGGTAGCATTGATGCCCAACATCCCAAATCAACTTGTCATTTGGTGTGTTGAACACGTAATGGATTGCGACGGTAAGCTCAACTACACCCAGACCGGCGCCGAGATGGCCGCCAGTCATCGACACGGCATCGATCGTTTCGGCACGTAGTTCGTCAGCCAATTGGCGCAGTTGCGACTCTGCTAACACGCGCAGGTCAGCTGGTACTTTGACCGTATCCAGAAGGGGTGTTTCGAGGCTCACATTTCGTCTCCCTCTCATTCTATCTTTTTCGGTCGACGACGAAACTGGCCGCTTCCCGCAACAAATCAGCGTCGCCGTCAAATATGGCTAGGTGCTCAACGGATTGTTTTGCAAGCAGATTTGCCTGTTCTCTTGCCCGTTCAACTCCCAAGATTGATACAAATGTAGCCTTGCCAGCGGCGGCGTCCTTGCCGACCGCTTTGCCTGTTTCCTCTATTGTACCTTCGACGTCAAGTAAGTCATCGGCGATCTGGAAGGATAGCCCCAAATCGTGGGCATATCCCCGGAGTGCTTCACGTGGTTCTGTCGAGGCACGGCCTAGAATTGCCCCCGCCTCACATGAAAATGCGATTAAGGCGCCTGTTTTCAAGCGCTGCAAGCGTGTTATGCCACCCACGTCGAGTTCAATGGTCTCCGCTGCCAAGTCGAGCATCTGTCCTCCGACCATACCGTGAGCGCCCGCCGCTCCGGCGAGTGCGCCCACAAGTTCGGCTCGAACGTTACCGTTTTCGTGCGTCTGCGGATCGGCCAGGAGTTCAAAAGCGAGCGTAAGAAGCGCATCGCCAGCGAGAATGGCCGTCGCTTCATCGAATTGTTTGTGGACCGTGGGTTGTCCACGCCGTAGCTCATCATCATCCATCGCCGGTAGGTCGTCATGAACGAGCGAATAACAGTGCACCAACTCTACTGCTGCAGCAACACGAAGTGAGGACGCTCGGCTTACCGAAAATAGTGTAGCGCTTTGCACAACGAGAAATGGTCGAAACCGCTTGCCGCCGCCAAGGGTGGCGTACCGCATCGAGTCGAAAAGACGCGCCTCATGCTCATCTTCCAAAGGCAATATCTTTTCGAGAACTTGCTCGACATCCCGAGTGGTTTCCCGCAGCGCTTTCTCGAGCGCAAGCGCCGTGGTTTTAGCCAATATCTGCGGGCGCTATTGTCGCGCCGCCATCGCTCGAGAACAAAATTTTATCGATCCGGTTTTTGGCCTCGGCCAATTTTTCCTCGCAATGTTTCTTGAGTGCCGCGCCACGTTCATAGGATTGAATCGCGTCATCAAGCTTGCCTTCTCCTGTTTCCAGCGAGCGGACAATTTGTTCCAACTCGTTTAACGCTTCCTCAAAGCCTAGCGCTTTAATATCTTTTCTGGCGCCACTCATTCCGCTATCCAAATTAGTTTTATTGCAAGGGAAAGAGTTTAGTCGGACAGTCAGGGTGTGTCCAAACCTATGTATTGCGGGAGGCTTGCATAAAAGTTCAGGGTTCGATTCATGAAATGATTTCTTTATGCGCCGTTAATCTTTGTTTGGGAGAATTTTTGTTTCTGTGATGCCTGCGTTCTCCCGTTACGGACCTGAATTCCAACGACCGGGGATAGGCACTAGATTTTTGCTTGAGGTAGTGGATTGAAGCTCGTGTTGGTTTTCGACAATCCAAATTTGTACGGAGCGTTGTCGAAATAACCACTGCAAGAGCTTGAATCTTTCATCGATTAGGCCGAAGAAGGCACGGTCGCTTTCTATTATTGTATGAATGTCGCGCCGGTTAGGATCAAGCTTGCTAGCATAAACCGTTCGTGAATAGCATAGCGCGCTGCCTACATGAAGTGTCAGGGGACTCTGGGACTTGAGCGAAAGTGTCCTGTCGGACAAATCGTAATAGTGCGCTAGATTAGGCCTCCATGAGCGCTCCAACGTGCCGTGCAGCGGAGCGTCCGAGTGCGGCAAGGTCATAGCCGCCTTCTAATGTTGATACGACACGTCCGTCGCAAAGCGTTGCAGCGGCCTCCAGGATACGTTCTGTCGCCCAGGCAAAGTCATCATCGGTAAAACTCAGCGACGCGAGCGGATCGTCGGCATGGGCATCGAACCCTGCGGAGATGAACACAAAATCAGGTCGAAAACCGTGCAAGGCTGGCAGGATCGTGCCGTCTAAGGCTTCCCTGAAGGCATCCGAACCGGAATAGGGGGATAGAGGTACATTGACAATATTATTTGCACAGCCTCGTTCGTGTGCCCCACCGGTGCCGGGATAGAGTGGCGACTGGTGTGTGGACGCAAAGAACGAGGCTGGCTCGTCCTGGAACATCGTCTGCGTACCGTTGCCATGATGCACGTCGAAATCAATTACGGCGACACGGTTTATCCCATGCTTTTCACGGGCATGGGTGCCACCGACGGCAACACTGTTGAAAATGCAGAAGCCCATCGGAATTGCTGGTTCCGCGTGATGTCCTGGCGGTCGTACGGCGCAGAATGCATTGTTCACTTCACCATTCATGACGGTGTCCACGGCGGCGCAAACCGCACCGGCTGCCCGTAAAGCGGCTTCACCAGAGCCGGGCGATACAATCGTATCCGCATCCAGCCGAACAGTACCCTTTTCCGGAACGTTTGATAGGACTTGTGTCACGAAATCACGGGGATGGACGCGTGCGATCTGATCGACCGTCGCGCGCGGGGCTTCCCGGCGGTCGAGTCCATCAAAAGCACTATCGCTCAAGGCCGCGTAAACAGCTTCCAGGCGCGCGGGCGATTCCGGGTGGGCGGGCCCGGGAATGTGACCGAGACAAGCCTTGTGCGTGAACAGCGCAGTCGGCATGTTTTTCCTTTCACGGTTTGGGTGGCGGGGCCGCCATTCAGGCGGTTCAATGCCTTATAAGGTCATAATTTTGTGCTCTGAAGTCACGAAAAATTTTTAATACGGATTTGCTTGCGAAATATATTCGTTTCGAGCTTAAATGATTATGAAAATGCATATATTTCTGCAATTATAATAGCATTTATTAACCTTTTTGCGGTGCCTAATTCATGACCTGCCTTTGCATAATTGCGAAGCAGGCAATTTTGACGAACCAATCCAATAGCCCGACGGTTTATTCAGGATAATGGAGTAGACAGGAATGCGAATTGCGGTGGCAATTTTGACGATTGTACTTTCGGGATTCGCGTTTGGTGAGGCGGTTGCTCAGAAGCGGGCTGCCGTGGTGAAAGTTGACCCGGTGATCAGCGAACCCTTGTCGCAGGCTATGCCGATTATCGGTCGATTCGTTGCCGCACAGACTGGCGTCGTTGCCGCTCTTACAGGCGGACCTGTGGCTCAGGTCAACGTAGCCGTTGGCGACAATGTAAGAAAAGGCGATGTCGTTGCAAAGCTCGTCACCGACCGTATTAGATGGAAACGACAGTTTCGGGCTGCGGCGCTGCGCGAGAAAAAAGCGGCGCTTGAGACGGCAAAGGCCCAGCTGTCATTGACCCGGGTTGAATTGAAACGCCTGGCGAGTCTGAAGAAATCGGTTGCATTTTCGCAGGCACGTTATGATGACAAGAGCAATGAGGTTGTTAAATACCGCAGTGAAATGGGCGAGCAGGAGGCGGCAGTTATAAGTGCAAAGGCCGAGTTGCAACTCGCTGATATTGATTTGCATAACAGCGTTATTCGTGCGCCCTATGATGGCGTTGTGTCGCGGAAACATACGGTTGCCGGTGCATACCTGAGTGTTGGTGATGCGGTGGTTACTTTGATTAATCATATGGAGCTCGAAATCGAGGCCGACGTGCCATCAGAGCGGGTAATCGGCTTAGAGAGAGGGCGTACGATTAACGTCAAGCTGGATAACGGCTGGCAAATGAAGGCAGTTGTGCGGGCCTTGATTCCCGATGAAAACGCGATGACCCGGACACGTCCTGTCCGGTTCACGCCAGAATTTAAGGATGGTGGACCCAATCGATTGCAACTCGCTATGAACCAGAGCGTAACCGTCATGGTCCCGATCGGGCGGTCGCGCATTATCGTTTCGGTGCATAAGGACGCTGTGATCCCGCGGGGCGGGAAGAAAATAGTATTCATAGCGAACACAGGCAAAGCCGAGATCCGTGCAATTAGGCTTGGTAGCGCGATCGGGAACCGGTTTGAGGTTGTTGAAGGCCTTGGCGAAGGTGACCTGGTGGTGGTTCGTGGCAATGAGCGACTGCGAACTGGGCAAGCCATCACCTATAAGGGCATGGAAAAGAAGAGTGAACAAAAGGCTGCCCGGCCGTTAGGCAAGCAGAGCTAGGGATGAATTTGATCCGTACAGCGATCGACCGGCCGGTCGCAGTAATGGCGGCTGTAATTCTGGCGGTACTGTTCGGCATGGTGGCTTTGAACACTATCCCGATCCAGCTGACGCCCGACCTGCGCCGGCCAATTATTCAAGTGTCGACGAATTGGAACGGCGCGGCGCCGGTGGAAATTGAACGGGAGATAATAAACCGGCAGGAAGAAGCGCTGAAGGGCCTCGAAGGTCTCAAACGTATGGTCGCTCGTGCGCGCGACAACAATGGCGAAATTACACTCGAGTTTGAAGTTCGCCAGAATATGGACAAGGCTTTGCTGTTGGTCGCCAATCGGTTGGATCGAGTGAATGGTTATCCATCAGAGGCGGATGAGCCAACTTTGCGAACATCTGGCGCCAACGATAATTCGATTGCCTGGTTTCGTCTAACCCGACTGGCGGAAAACACGGAACCAATTCATACGTTCGGCGATTTTGCGACCGACGTGATTAAAGAACGTATGGAACGTGTCACTGGTATCGGCCGAGTTGATGTTTATGGCGGTGGTGAGCGGGAAATGCGCATCATTGTTGATCCGGCCAAGATGGCGCGCTACCGCCTGACTGTTCCACAGATTGTCGACCGGCTTCGCTCTGCTAACGCTTCGATTACTGGCGGCGATGTGGAAGAAGGTAAGCGGCGCTACACAGTCCGCACCGACAATGAGTTCAAGACACCCGATCAAGTGAAGTCGGTGCTCTTGCGTTCTATTGATGGCGGCGAAAAAGGTGGTCGCCGGATTGGACGGGTCACGGTCGGCGACATCGCGACTGTTCGGTTCGATCACAAGGATCCGGTCGCACGTATCCGAACCACCGGTGTCGAAGCGATTGCTTTGAGCGTCAAGCGGGAAACCGGCGCTAACGTGATCGAGACGATGCAGGGCCTGCAGGAGGCTGTGGCGGAACTGCAGCAAAGTGTATTGCCGCATGCCGGACTCGAAATGCAGCAGCTCTACGATGAAACTATCTACATAAAATCATCGATTGACCTAGTGATTCAGAATATCTGGGTTGGTGGGACGATGGCTATCGTTATTCTTCTAATGTTTCTGAGGTCCGCACGTGCGACCTTGGTTATTGCTTTGGCGATTCCTGTTTCCGTCATTGCTTCATTTGTTGCCATGGCCGCACTCGGCCGATCTTTGAATGTAGTGTCGCTTGCGGGCATCGCCTTTGCTGTAGGCATGGTTGTCGATGCGGCCATAGTCGTCTTGGAGAACATCTACCGATTACGAGAACAAGGCGTGCCTGTTAAAGAAGCGGCTTTCCGCGGTGCGCAGCAGGTGTGGGGTGCTATCCTTGTCTCGGCGTTGACAACGGTGATGGTGTTCATCCCAATTCTGATCATGCAACTTGATGTCGGCCAGTTGTTCCGAGATATCGCTGTTGCAATTTCTGTCGCCGTTATTTTATCGTTGATTGTTTCGATCACCGTCATCCCTGCCCTATCACAGCGTTTGTTAGGGCATGGCGTTCAGGCGAAGGGTTCTGGACTTCGTATACCGTTGCTTGACGGTTTTGGGCGCTGGTTTGTGGCTATGGCGACAGGTTATTCGCGCGTAGTGGTACGCAAAAAATTGCTTGGGGTCTCCATCGTTATTGGGTTGACGGCAATTACGGCTGCCGCGACGTGGGAATATTTGCCCAAGCTCGAATATCTGCCTAAGGGCAACCGTAACCTAATCATCGGCTATATCGTGCCGCCACCGGGCTATAACCTGAAGACCACATCCGACATCGCGCAAGAACTGGAGAATGCGGTACGTCCTCTATGGGCGTCCGAGACAGGGCCAGAAAGCAAGCCAGGCGAACCACCAAAGATGGAGCATTTCTTCTTTGTGACGTTTCGAGAATTGACGATTGTTGGTGCAAAAGCAGTGGATGGTCGACGGGTCGGCGAACTGATCCCGGTTTTGTCGCGACCGGTTTTTCGTGAGCCCGGGACCTTCGGCAGTATGTCGCAGCGTTCAATTTTCGGCCGCGGCGTACGGGGTTCCCGTTCTATCGATTTGGATATTTCTGGACCTGACCTACAGGGGGTTATCGATGTAGCAAAGCGGGCCGTCAGAAAAATTAGCCAGCGATTACCAAGAGCAGAAGGCAACCAGCTTCGACCGCGCCCAGGTCTGGAGCTAGGGGCTCCTGAAGTTCGTATCATCCCCAATCCTATTCGACTGGCAGATAATGGTGTTTCAGCGCGGGATTTGGGCAACACGGTGGATGCCTTTAATGATGGACTTCGTATTCTGGAAACTACATACGGTTCGGAACGTATGGACCTGATGTTGTCGGGTCCGGACGGGATTGTGAACGAGACCCAGGGGATAGCTAGTTTGCCGATTGTCACACAATCGGGCTCGATCATCCCACTTGGGTCACTGGCACAAATTGTGGTCACATCAGGACCGACATCGATCCGTCATGTTGAGCGAGAGCGTACGGTTACATTGGAGCTTAAGCCGAAAGAAAGTATGGCACTAGGTGAAGCACTCGAAATTTTACGGAAAGACGTTGTTGACAAGCTATATGCGGAGGGTGTGCCGTCGGGTGTGCGTATCCGTTTTTCCGGCGCGGCTGACAAGATGGTCGAGACCTGGAACGAGATGCAGATCGACCTCCTGATGGCGCTTATTATCGTCTTCCTAGTGATGGCGGTGCTGTTTGAGAGCTTTTTCTATCCATTCATCATCATGCTTTCGGTGCCGCTAGCGACCGCCGGTGGCGTGGCTGGGCTCATTGTCCTGAATAAGTTCCATGCCACAGAGCTTCCAAATGGAACCCTTACGGGAGAACAACATCTCGACATGCTGACTTTGCTGGGCTTTGTAATTCTGATCGGGATTGTCGTGAACAATGCAATCCTATTGGTGCACCAGACCCTGCTGCATATCCGCGAGGAAGGCATGGCTCATGAAGATGCGATCGTTGAAGCGACACGTAATCGGATCCGACCGATCTTCATGTCTACGTTGACAAGCGTTATCGGCATGCTGCCGCTTGTCATGTTTCCCGGGGCTGGGTCAGAAATTTATCGCGGCCTTGGTTCGGTCGTGATTGGGGGCCTGTCTCTTTCGGCCCTGCTAACCCTCGCCATTGTCCCGCCACTCCTCGGACTGTTCGTTGGCGCATTGGAGAAAAGACGTAGGATATCGGCGGTGGATGGCGAAACCATTACACGGCCTGCCGAATGACGGTGCGCTGTGACTTTATCGTCATCGGCGGAGGCATTGCGGGGGCCTCTGCTGGATATGCTCTTGCGGAGCATGGTGGAACCATCGTGCTGGAGCGCGAAAATCAGCCGGGCTATCACTCGACCGGCCGCTCGGCCGCGCAATTCATCGAATTGTATGGCAATCACATCATCCGGTCGTTGGTTCGGCTTAGCAAAGCCTTTCTCGAAAATCCACCTGAACGCTTCACCGATAGCAAGATCCTAACGCCTCGTGGTGCCCTATTCATCGCGACGGAAGCGCAACGTCCACAACTGCAGGCGTTTGCTGAATTTGCATATGAAGAAGCTGTGCCGGTGCAGCAACTAAGCTGCGATGAGGTCTGTCATATGGTGCCCGTCCTGCGACCCGAGGCGTTTCAGTTCGGGCTGCATGAACCAGAATCAACTGATATTGACGTACATGCCCTGCATCGTGGGTTCCTGCGTGGAATGCGAGCGCGTGGCGGGAATATTATCACCGACGCTGAGGTGACCAGCTTGTCTCGCGATCCAAGTGGGTGGACCGTAACAAGCAGGGCGGGTGCCAAATATCAGGCGCCCTTTGTTGTCAACGCTGCCGGAGCGTGGGCCGATGTTGTGGCGCGGATGGCAGGCGTGCGCCCGATGGGACTGATCCCGAAACGTCGGACGGCGATGCTATTCGATCCGCCGTCCGGTCAGGAAATTGGTGCTTGGCCGCTCGTTATAGACATGGATGAGGAATGGTACTTCAAGCCTAACGCGGGCAAGCTGCTTGGTTCCCCAGCGGATGAGACGCCTATTGAACCTTGTGATGTCCAGCCGGAGGAAATTGATATCGCGATCACCGTAGATAGAATTGAGCGAATGACTTCGATGAAAGTCGGCCGCATCGACCACCGATGGTCAGGATTGCGCACATTCGCTCAAGATAAGACGGTGGTAGTCGGTTTCGCCCCGGACGCGGAGGGTTTCTTCTGGCTCGCTGGTCAGGGTGGTTACGGGATTGAGACGTCACCTGCGATGGCCACCGCCGCGACTAGCTTGATCGTAGAAAGAAAGTTGCCGGACAGCTTTACAGCGATTGGCCTGTCACCTGAGGATATTGCTCCGGATCGAATGTTAGGCTGAGCTCTAGGGCGGCCGCGATGCAGGCCGCAGATAGCGGATCGGCTCGTCGAAATCGTTTAGATCGGCGCTTGCCGGCGAGAGCGTGCAGTTTGCCAGGATTTTCGCGACGATGGAGTTGCCTTCGAATCTTGTTAGATGATGTCCCCTCCACACTCGTTTACGTTCTTTTGCCGTGGTGCGGTTATGTTGATCATCGATCTGAAATACTCAAGCAGCCTGTGCACTCATGGTGAAAATTTTATGACGGGCCCCTCTAGAGGAATGTTGCGGTTCTACGCAACCTATTTCTCTTGGCTTTTCGCGCCCGGATAAGAACACTGAGATGAGGATGGCGTGCAGAGTAGTTTGGCGATGTTGGCGTTTAGTGTGTATTGGCCCAGCACGGTTCCATTGCCATCCGGTTGCATACACAAGGTGGTGGAGAGGAGATTCAGCAAAAAAATACTTGGGAAAACGCAAATTTGCCGGAACCAGTGGCCACTAATCTATTCGACCTGGATCTTCTTCTACGCCAGGTCGAGGGAGCTCTTGCGTCTGCAGTGAACAAACGGTTCGATTTGCCGGGCTGTCGTATTTCTTTTATCTAATGTCTTGGAAGGAATGCGACTTCGTTCGAGAGCGTCAATTCGGTTAGTGCGGACTAAAGGGCCTCTGTTGGTCCAGAAAATCGCCAGTTTAAATGAGCGATTAGACTAATCCCATTATGCTATCTTAATCTATGGTCTTTTTGGTAAATACAAATTAGGGGCGCGATCTGCTCTCCAAATAATGGGTCTCTTAACCTCGTTTGAATGCCAGCTAAATCGCGAGATGTAGGACCATAAATTTCGTTCTGGGATAAAACGGTTAGACTGTCTGATGCCTCCTAAAATTTCGCGATTCGCTCAATCGA
>CAYYUG010000041.1:0-17110 GCA_964474755.1 uncultured Rhodospirillaceae bacterium
CTTTGCCAAGTTTTCATTTGGCTATTTGCGCATGATCCCAACAGCTGTTTGGGGGGCCCCAATGGGACCCTGAACTCGGTGTCTACGAAACGAACTCGACCAAGATGCCATTCGGTTAGTACGGTGGTGTTTCATCGGATACCGTTGACGGGAGAGCAATTGGAAGGACTCGTCGATAGTATTGAAAATTGGCGATTGCTGATAACAATAGAACGAAAATTTCCTCTCCCAGTCCCATCCGCAAAAATGGTGACACTTTCAGAAATTTTGGGTTCAAATTCTTGCTGACCCGCATCTATTCCTCTGAAGGATGCAACTTCGTCGATTAAGACATATTGACCAAGAGAAGACTTGTTTACGCCCGTAGCATTCTTATTGTGGATATTAGAGGATTATCGAGCGGACCAATCAAAATGCAGCCCTCATTGGCGCGTAGCGTGACCTTCATAACCATTCTGATAGCAGGCTTCCTTGCCGGGTGCCAGACAACCGGAGCGGACCATCCTTCCGTAAACTGGGCTGGGACCAACAGTGCCTATGTAACGGTCACCGCACCGGCCTTTAAGGACAAACAATCAAAGCACGTCGTTTTCACCGACAGTTGGCAACATGAGGAATACGTCCTATTCGAGGGCAAAGGCGCACAAGCTGAAATTATTTATGTCGCAGCGAACGAGCGAGATACAATCGCTCTCGATTACAATTTAACCGTCGTGCCGATGGTGGATACCTGGAACATTGCGCGAAAACACCCAATTTCCTGGGGTGAAGAGGGACAGATTGGCGCACCGCTGGGCGCTTTTTTCTACCGCCATTTCCGGCTGACCAATACCGGCCGTGACTGTGTTGGCTTCTTCACCGAATGGGATTTGAAGGGTAACGACCCGCAGCTACGCTACGGCAAGGCACTCTTCGGCTATTATTGCGAGAAGCCGAGCGTAAAGCTTAACCGCGCACAGGTCTTTGGCCTACTTGACAATATCTGGATCCGTGGAATCACCGCACGCTTCAATGTGCGCTTTCACCCGGTCGCTCCCACTGGCGGTCCGCTGGCTGGCCAAGAAGGCGCGCTTGCCTTCGCAAAGCATGGGAACGGTGTCACTGGCAACACGAATTTCCCGTTCAATTTCGCAAGTTACTACAATGATGTAGATGGCGACGACCGGCGCGACCGTTAGCGAGAAATGCCCCTCACATCCGAAAGACGCCGAACTTTGTCGGTTCGATCTCTTTGTTCAATGAGGCGGAAATTCCAAGACCAAGTACTCGCCGCGTCTCCGCCGGGTCGATAACACCATCATCCCATAGACGTGCCGTCGCATAGTAGGGGTGCCCTTCGCGCTCGTACTGCTCACGGATCGGAATCTTAAAGTTCTCCTCATCCTCCGGGCTCCACGACTCACCGCGCGCCTCCAATGCATCGCGTCGTACGGTCGCGAGCACGCTCGCTGCCTGCTCACCGCCCATCACTGAAATTCGCGAATTAGGCCACATCCATAGAAAACGTGGCGAATAGGCACGACCACACATGCCATAATTGCCCGCCCCAAAGGATCCACCGATTATGACGGTAAATTTTGGAACATTGGCGCAAGCAACGGCCGTAACCATCTTTGCACCGTCCTTGGCAATACCGCCCGCTTCATACTTCTCGCCAACCATAAAACCAGCAATATTCTGAAGGAAAATCAGGGGAATACCGCGCTGGCAACACAACTCGATGAAGTGCGCTGCCTTCAACGCAGATTCCGAGAAAAGAATACCATTATTCGCGACAATGCCCACCGGATACCCGTAGATATGGGCAAAGCCACAGACCACTGTCGTACCGTAAAGCTGTTTGAACTCATCCAGTTCGCTGCCATCCACGATACGGGCAACGACCTCACGAACATCATAGGGCTTGCGCGGATCGACTGGGATGACACCGTACAGTTCCTCTGTCGGATAAAGAGGTTCGACCGGCGGCCGTACCGCCAATTGCGCCGGTTTAATCCGGTTTAGATTGGAGACAATATTGCGAGCAATCGCTAGTGCATGCTCATCATCTACGGCGAAATGATCAGTCACGCCAGATGTCCGGGAATGCAGATCTGCGCCGCCCAATGCTTCGGCGGTGACCACCTCTCCCGTCGCCGCCTTCACTAAAGGAGGGCCACCAAGGAAGATCGTGCCCTGCTCTTTCACAATAATAGACTCATCTGACATAGCCGGCACATAGGCCCCACCCGCAGTGCAGGATCCCATAACCGCCGCGATTTGTGGTATGCCGAGACCGCTCAGTGTCGCCTGGTTGTAGAAGATACGACCGAAATGCTCTTTGTCAGGAAATATTCCATCCTGCTGCGGCAGATTGGCGCCACCAGAATCGACTAAATATATGCATGGCAAATTGTTTTCGCGAGCGATCTCCTGGGCGCGCAGATGCTTCTTAACCGTAATCGGATAGTAAGTGCCACCCTTCACGGTAGCATCGTTGGCAACAATGACGCATTCCGCCCCCGATACCACGCCTACACCTGTTACGATGCCTGCGGCGGCAATATCGTCCTCATACATACCGTAAGCGGCCATCGGCGAAAGTTCGAGGAACGGTGTGCCTGGATCACACATTTTCTGCACACGATCACGCACCAACAACTTGCCGCGTGCTACATGTCGCTCCCGTGACGTCAGAGGCCCGCCAAGCGCGATTTTTAACGTCTTTTCACGCAGATCAGCGACAACCGCTTCCTGCGCAGTCGCATTTTCTTTAAAGTCCTTGGCGCGGGGTTTGAGCGTGGATTTGATTACGGTCATACGGCAGGGGAATCCATGAATGTGAAAAAAGAACGCGCGATCATACCCAAAAGGGACAGCGCTAACATATAAGATTTCCCGGTGTCACCCGCTAATTTCAACCTATGACGCCGACCACGGACGTCCAAATTCGCCTAAAGTAAAGTCAGTGCCGTCGTGCAGGTTTCTACCCCTCACCAGTTCAATTGGCATATCGCACCAGTCGGCTGCCGCATTGGGCATTTTGCGATGGACCTGCGATGTGGCAGGCATGTAGCGCAGCGCCAACCCCGCACGGCGGCGTGCGGACCGATTGGCGGCTGAGCCGTGCACAATGCCGATGTCGTGTAGCGAGACCTGTCCTGCCGCGAGTTCGATGGTCACCGCGTCACGATCGTTAATATCATCAGCGTCGATCTCACGGTTCAGGGCCGAATCCGTTCGGTCGACGAGATGATGCGGCTGATAGTTGTGATGCGAGCCGGGGATCACCCGCATCGCGCCGTTCTCCGCGTTGACTAAATCCAGCGCCACCCAGACTGAGACCGAAGCAAGCGGCTTAACTGGCCAGAATGGGCCATCCTGATGCCACGGAACATCACGAGCACCGAATGCCGGCTTACAGAACAGATGTGAAAAGAGCAGGACCAAATTCGGTCCCATAACTGCTTCCGCCATATCGAGAATTCGTGGGTCACGCGCCAGGTCGTAAAACGCGCGCTGGCCACGAATACCGTACGGTTTTCCGCCATCTAGATGTGCATTAATTAGCCGATCCGGCAGGATGTCAGGGTTGTCGGCAAGAACGTGATCTAGTGCCGAATGCAAAGAAGCCAGTTCTTCGTCGCCGAGCTGAAAACCCGTCGGGATGACATAGCCATCGCGTTGGTAGGCTTTTATTTCCAGTTGTGTCAGCATAGTAGTCCACAGACGTAACTGTTGGCCGGGTCATTCCGCACATTGGCAAAATTGACAATACATAACGTCTAAAAAAGACCAAAACAAAACAAACAATTTGTAAAAAAGAATTGGCTTTTTTACAGAAAGTCCAAAGATTTTACAGCGAGTTATCAAACGCTCGAGTAAAATGCAAAAAAGCGCAATTAAACGCTATTATGGCAATACCGTAGACAGCCGAAGCGAAGCAGGTCCGTGGCGTCAGCAACAAAGGTGCGCGCGAGATTTTGGCCACCCTATGTCCTCTGGCTGCTGATCCAGAATACCATCGGCATTTGCACCGAGAAACCAAAGCGCATTGAAACTTAGACTTAAATCGAAGCCAACCTGTACAACGGGGACATTGGATTTACCGGCACGGATCAGCCACAACTGCGAAAAAAAACGATGCCTTAACCCTTTGAGATCTCCCGACAGATGATCAACCGCTGGATATCGCTGGTACCTTCGTAGATTTTGCATACCCTAACATCGCGATAGATGCGGGCGACCGCAAAATCTTCCAAATACCCGACGCCGCCATGCGTTTGAATCGAGGCGGAGCATACCGCCTCCGCCATTTCCGTAGCGTATAATTTTGCCATCGCCGCTTCCTTGAGGCAAGGCATCCCAGCGTCACGCAAAGTCGCCGCATGCAGGGTAAGCTGCCGAGCCGCTTCCAACTTAGTCACCATGTCGGCGAGCCGGAAGCCGACTGCCTGATGGTTGACGATCACCGTACCCATGCTTTCGCGCTCTTTTGCGTAGCCGAGCGCTGCCTCATAGGCGGCACGCGCCATGCCCACGGCTTGTGCGGCGATCCCGATCCGGCCACCCTCTAGATTAGAAAGTGCGATTTTGTAGCCCTCACCTTCCTGACCTAGCATCAGGTCCGGCGTCAGCTCCATTCCCTCAAAGCGCAATTGGCAGGTGTCGGATGCTTTCTGCCCCAGCTTCCTTTCCACGGAAACGACCTGATATCCCGGGGTACTAGTTGGCACGATAAAAGCGGAAATGCCGCGCTTACCCGCCTCCGGATCGGTGACTGCGAAGACGATGATGATGTCGGCGTTCTTACCGCTGGTAATGAATTGCTTCGTGCCGTTCACTACCCAGCGATTGCCGTCACGCACAGCGCGCGTGCGCAGCGCTGATGCGTCCGAACCCGCTTCCGGCTCGGTCAGCGCGAAACCACCAAGAAGTTCACCACGAGCAAGCGGACGCAAAAAGCACTCTTTTTGTTCGTCCGTTCCAAACTTGTAAATCGGCATGCACGCGACTGTGTTGTGCACGGTCATGATAGTCGAACACGCGCCATCACCGGCGGCAATCTCCTCCAGCGCCATAATATAGGCAATATTGTCGGTCCCAGCGCCGTCCCATTCCTGTGGGATCAGCATGCCCATTAGACCAAGCCTCCCCATCTCCCGAATAGCTTTGGCGGGAAACACCGCATCCCGATCCCATTCGGTGGCATGCGGTACTAGCTTGTCCGTCGCAAAGTCTCGCGCCATATCGCGAACCATGCGCTGCTCTTCAGTGAGGATCATAGACCCTATCTTCGCGCTACCACGGAATATCCGTGCCGTCGTAATTGATGAAACGGCCATTGTCTTTGGCCTGGAGGCCCTCAATCACATCGAACATGCCGCGGACGCTAGTCGTGGTGTCAATTGCCGCAGTCGGGCCGCCCATGTCAGTCTGGACCCAGCCAGGATGGAAAAGCACGCATGCAATTCCGCGCGATTGGAGGCCATTGCCCAACACATTCACCGCCGCATTCAAGCACGCCTTGGACGAACGGTAGATCATCCCCTCACCGGTGGCTGTTTCCGCGATGCTGCCCATCACCGATGAAATGAAGACCATCAGTTTACGGTCCGATGCAGCAACGTTCTCTGTCAAGGCCGCTGCCACACGGATTGGCGCCATCGCATCGATCGATAGAACCTCAGCCCAAGCGTTGTAGTCGATCTCATCATACGCGAAGGTACGCGGGCCGTAGATACCGGCATTGTTGAGCAGCAGATCGACCGGCTCACCGTTCAGCGCCGCCGCAAGTGTATCAACAGAGACCTGCTCCGTAACATCAAGCGGATGAACCTCGCCGCTGAGTCCGGCCGACCCCGGGTCTCGGCAGGTCGAAATGACGCGCCAGCCAGCTTCGTTAAAGCGATCGACGAAACCTCGGCCGATACCGCGGCTTGCCCCGGTAATCAGAACCGTCGGCATGAGCTACATTCCGATGATTGCGATAAAAATCATCACCTGGCCGACGAACCCGCCGAAAAAGGCGACGGTGCGCAACCATGGGATCCCGAAGGTATAGACGATCGCGTGTGCAACACGAGACCAAAAGAACAGGGTCGCACCCAGCGCCGTTGACTCGTTTGCCATTCCACCGACATGTGCAACTAGCACCAAAACCCCAAACGGCAGCAAATTCTCAACTAAGTTGGCGTGGGCCTTCTTGATCCGGGCGGACCAGACAGGCACGTCAGGTGGCGAATCGGGATAGCCCACCGTGTCGACCAGTCCCCAAGCCCCAATTCGCGCCAGAATGTAAGGGACCCAGAGCAGTGCACATAGTGCCGCGCTCCAAGCCAGCATCATCAGATCTGTTGTCATCGCGTTCCTCCTTGCTTCTGAGCTATCAATCTGTTTCCTTCAAATCCGTGGGCAACGTCGGGGCCTGCGCAGCAACTCGCCACTACAATTCGGGCAGGCGTGGTTCATCTCTGTCGTGCAGGGCGTGCAGAATGTGCATTCGTAAGAGCAAATCCAGGCCTCCCCCATGTTCTCCAACGACCCGTCACACCTCATGCATGCCTTCTTCATTTCCAACGCCATCGTCTGAGCTCCACAGCAGAGTGTGCCGTTCTTCTTGAAAAAGCTGGAACCACCATCGGCGAACTTTCCGGCTAGGTCAATATCCGGATAGGCGACTTCATCTCCTGCGGTACGGTTGCCTATCTTCTATATACTGCGGCTTCCGTATCGCTCTTATTTAAGAGTTTATGGCCATTCGCGATACCCGCCGGCAATCCGGCCGTCATGTCCGATTTGAGGAATTGCTCTCCGGCATCGGTGGTCATGGTGAGTTGTCCTTCCGACACGCGAATCAACTTTTCCTACTCGGTATGCCTGCGACGCTCTGTAGAGACCAATCCCGGCCTCAAGGTAACAAAATGAACGCTAAATTTGGTTAATCCAAAAGGGGCTCCCAACGCGCGCTTTTCGTAATCAGCGCAGAGATCCTTAAAATGTTGACGGATAGCTGGTACCGATGCGCGGCTTAAGCATCGAGGGATCAAGCGCAGGTTGCCTGGCGCATCACTCATAATTATGTCTTCCTGCTTGTTGAGTCATGTCATATCAAAGTCAGGCACCAGACCACTCCGTCATTGATAAAACTCAAAAGCACCGCTGCGGACCCAACATTCTTTCCAACTTAGACAATAGATTGATCTCGCTGCCGTACCGGTCGAGGAATCGTTCAAATCCTCTGTTTACCAATTAAACGACGAGAACGAGCAGTTACACGCCTATCATCATCGCACGTTCCAACCCCGTCTCGCCAAATGATATCGGCAGTGGGACCAGCGAGACGCAGAGGATAACATTTTGGCGAAAGGCAGTGTCCGATTGCCAAGCTATTTTAAAGCCTACTAACGAATACCCGATCGCTTTGAGCTATCCGCTCCATGATCCCTTCTATGCCGTCTCCTGAAACAATTCTCGACCTATCAACATGCGACGAATCTCGCTGGTGCCGGCGCCAATTTCGTAGAGTTTGGCATCCCGTAGAAGCCGGCCAGTCGGACTTTCATTTATGTAGCCCATGCCGCCGAGCGCCTGAATTGCCTCCAACGCCATCCACGTCGCCTTTTCTGCCGTGTAAAGCAGCACGCCGGCGGCATCCTTGCGCGTGGTGTCTTGCCGGTCGCACGCTTTTGCGACCGCATAGGCGTAGGCTTTGCAGGCGTTCATATTCGTGTACATGTCGGCAAGCTTGCCTTGCATCAATTGAAACTTGCCGATTGCTTCCCCAAACTGTTCGCGCTCATGCACATAGGGGACGACCACATCCATGCAGGCCTGCATTATGCCGAGAGGTCCCCCCGACAGTACTAGCCGCTCGTAGTCTAGACCGCTCATTAGAACACGCACACCGTCGCCGACATTGCTGACTACGTTCTCCTCAGGCACCTCACAATCCTCGAACACGAGCTCTCCAGTGCTAGACCCTCGCATGCCGAGTTTATCGAGTTTCTGAGCCACCCTGAACCCTTTGAAATCCTTTTCAATAATGAAGGCGGTAATGCCATGCTGCTTTGCCTCCGGGTCAGTCTTGGCATATACCAGCAAAATATCGGCATCCGGCGCGTTGGTGATCCAGAACTTGGTGCCATTAAGAATGTACCGGTCACCCTTCTTTTCCGCTTTCAGCTTCATTGACACAACGTCAGAACCTGCACTTGTTTCGCTCATTGCTAAGGAACCGACATGTTCGCCGGAGATCAATTTCGGCAGATAACGGCGCTTTTGCTCTTCATTCCCATTCCGGCGAATTTGATTGATACACAAATTAGAGTGAGCACCGTAGCTGAGGCCAACCGAGCCGGAAGCGCGACTGATTTCCTCAACAGCGATGACATGCTCCGTGTACCCCATGCCGGAGCCTCCATATTCCTCCTCTACGGTCAATCCGTGAAGACCGAGAGCACCCATCTTCGGCCACAGATCACGCGGAAACTCATCACTGCGGTCGATCTCCGCGGCCCGCGGCGCCACCTCATCGGCGGCGAAGCTCTGTGCTGTATTGCGCAACATATCGGCCGTCTCGCCGAGATGGAAATCAAGGCCCGGTAATGTATTCGAAATCATAAGCGCAAATCCCTCGCTTCGTTGCTTCGATTATGCCTGCTTTTCAGTTGCTGTCACTCGCCTATCAGCTTTCCCCGCCAAGGAAATAAACATTCCAAAGGCAGTCGCGTTAAACGCCCCAAACCGCCATTTCCGGCAAAATTTGGGGCAGCACCGAAATCAACGTACGTCCCCATCCAAAGTACCTCAGCTTGTAAAACACGCCTATCGCCAAGCCCCGGAGCAACAAGGTTATGATTGTGTTCCAATGCCATACAACATTGTCACGTTACATCAGACTGAACCCGCATAGGGCATTGTATGGTTCATCATTATGCCGATCACACCACCATGGAAGAAGCCGATCAGCGCCGGAAATACTGTCAAGCAGCGTGCGGCGCTCTTCGTCTTCAAGTACCTTAATGAGCTCGACGGCATCGTAACTATCCAGGTGGTTGACAACCTGGACCAGCTTTTCGGCGTCGAACTCGTCTAACAAGTCTTCGCGAACGGCCTCAGCAAGATGAACAAAGAGTTCGGCGTCGAGATCATCGCCTAGAAGGCCTTCCAGACGCGTCCTATTATATCCCGACAGCGCCTGGAACAGACCAGCCATATCCACTACGTGCAGGGGTTGTGTCAATTCGCTAAGACGGAGCAGATCTTTAGACCCATATAGCCTTAACGGTCTCACGAACTAGCGCATCAGAGAAGCCGTAAAGGCTCTCCAAATCAACGTTCTTCGTTACAACGTTGCTGTCACCCAACTTAGCCATAATTCATGCTTCCGTTGGATGTTCCCGTATTAGTCTAGTCAGCGCCCCTGAGCGTCAACTACCGCATAAGCGGTCATGTTCATCACACCACGGGTCGTCACCGACTGGGTGACAACATGTACTGGAGATGCCATTCCGACCAGCATTGGCCCAACAGACAGACCCTCACCCACTGTCTTCAGCAGATTGAATGCAATGTTCGCAGAGTCCAGCGACGGTGCGACCAACAGGTTCGCATTTCCGGTTAATTCCGAATCTGGAAAGACATGATTGCGAATGTCCTCGCTGACCGCGGAATCCGCATGCATTTCACCTTCGACTTCCAAATCCGGATCGCTCTGATGCAGCAACGCAACGGCTTCCCGCATCTTTATCGCTGTGGCGTGATTGCTGGTGCCAAAATTCGAGTGCGACAAAAGGGCAACCTTAGGTTCAATGCCGAACCGCTTTACCTCGGCCGCAGCGAGCCGAACCATCTCAACGACTTCTTGAGCCGAAGGATCGGGCGTGACGTGCGTGTCGCAGATGAAATAGGTCCCACGCGGCAAGATCACCAGACAGAGGCCAGAGACTTCATTCACACCCTTCGCCTTACCGATGATCTGTCTCAAATGGTCGACATGGCTTTTGTACTGTCCGTAGGTACCGCAGACCAGGGCGTCCGCATCGCCACTTTTCACCATCATAGCGCCAATCACGGTCGTGTTGGTTCGCGCCAGTTCGCGGGCCCGGTTCGGCGTTACACCACTGCGCACGGTGAGTTCGAGATAGTCTTTCCAATAATCAGTGTAACGGGAATAATCCTGCGGATCGACGAGCTCAACATCTTTGCCTATTTCGAGCCGCAGCCCGAGTTCGCTAATCTGCGCTTCGACGACGGAACGACGGCCGATCAGGATCGGTTTGGCCAAACCATCGTCCACAGCCATCTGCGCCGCACGCAGGACACGTGTATCTTCGCCTTCTGCATAGGCAACCTGTTTTGGGTCCAGGCGAGCTTTCTCGAAGACCGGACGCATCGCACCCCCGGAGCGATATACGAAGGCCGCCAATTTACGTCGATAGGCGTCAAAATCTTCGATTGGCCGCGTGGCCACGCCTGTCTCCATCGCCGCTTTCGCAACTGCCGGCGCCAGTTCGAGGATAAGGCGCGGATCAAACGGTTTTGGCAGTAATTTTTCCGGCCCAAAAGTTGTTGCCTCGCCGCCAAACGCCGCCTGCTCAATATCCGAGGTCTCGGCCATCGCCAGATCGGCGAGCGCCTTAACGCAGGCAATTTTCATCTCTTCGTTGATCGTGGTTGCACCACAATCCAGCGCCCCTCGGAAGATAAAGGGGAAACACAAGACGTTGTTAACTTGGTTCGGATAGTCGGATCGGCCTGTGCCCATTATGACGTCCGGGCGCGCCGCGTGCGCTTCTTCCGGTGTAATTTCCGGGGTCGGGTTGGCAAGCGCCATAATAATCGGCCTGTCGGTCATCGACTGGACCATTTCAGCGTTCAGAGTCCCTGGTGCTGAAAGACCGAGAAACACATCGGCGCCTACGAGGGCCTCCTGCAGGGTACGTGTGTCGGTCTCAACCGCAAAATATTCCTTGTACCTGTCCATCTTTTCCGTCCGACCCTTAAATATAGTCCCAGTTCGGTCGGTAACTATGATGTTCTCCTTCGGCATACCCAGCGAAATTAACTGATGCAGGCAAGCCTGCGCAGCTGCACCGGCGCCCGAGGTAACCAGCCGCACCTCATCGATATCCTTTTTGACGACGCGAAGAGCATTGTAAATTGCGGTCGCAACGACGATTGCTGTACCGTGCTGGTCGTCGTGAAAGACCGGAATTTTCATGCGTTCGCGAAGTTTCCTTTCGATCTCGAAGCAGGCCGGAGCACCAATGTCCTCAAGGTTGATGCCGCCGAAGGTTGGCTCCAGCCGAGCTACGCATTCGACGAACTTGTCAACATCTGACTCGTCGACTTCGATATCGAAGACGTCGACATCAGCAAAGTTCTTAAAAAGGACCGCCTTACCTTCCATGACTGGTTTAGAGGCCAACGCCCCTATATTGCCAAGCCCAAGGACTGCTGTGCCATTTGAAATAACGCCGACAAGATTGCCGCGTGCAGTTACGGAAGCCGCTTCGACTGGATCATCGGCGATGACGACACAAGCTGCTGCGACGCCGGGCGAATAGGCGAGCGACAAATCGCGCTGATTGGCCATCGGTTTAGTCGCAACGATCGCCAGTTTTCCTGGCGGGTCCATACGATGATAGACGAGTGCTTCTTTATCATTGTCGCTTAGTTTGCTCACCACCATTACCCTTTTTCGGTCGACATTGATTGCTGCCGCATTATTAACGTCGTTTGAACGTTAGGCCAGCACGCAAAAAGACCCGCCGGTGTCAGCAGGTCTTTTTTGTATTGGTGCGGTCGAGAAGACTCGAACTTCCACGGGGTTGCCCCCACAGCGACCTCAACGCTGCGCGTCTACCAATTCCGCCACGACCGCATGACATTCGTCCGAAACTGTAATAATTGTAAACGTACACCCAAGTAGGACGCACGGGGAATACCAAATCACTTATACCGTGGCAAGCAGGACAAGGCCTTAACAACCAACAAGCGAGCTGGCGCATGACGAACACGCCGGAATGGCATATCAGCGAAATGCCCGTACCATACCTGTCGGCCGTACAGGCGATGGAAGACCGGGTTGCCGGAATTCGCGACGGGACGGCCGGTGAACTGATCTGGCTGCTCGAGCATCCGCCACTCTATACCGCCGGGACGAGTGCCAAAGAAGAAGATTTGCTGGAGCCGGCGCGGTTTCCCGTATACCGCACCGGACGCGGAGGACAATACACCTATCATGGTCCTGGTCAGCGCATCGCATACATCATGCTCGACCTGAAAAAACGCGGTCCAGACGTCCGCTGTTTTGTGCACAAACTGGAAGAATGGGTGATACGGGCGTTGGCCAGTTTCAACGTTCACGGCAAGCGGCATAACGGCCGGGTCGGTATCTGGGTCGACCGCAACGGCGGGCGCGAGGATAAGGTTGCCGCCATTGGCGTTCGGATTCGTAAATGGGTCACCTTCCATGGTATTTCGATCAATGTAGAACCAGACCTCACCCATTTTGACGGCATCGTTCCCTGCGGCATCGACCAAGAAAGCCTTGGGGTCACTTCGCTGGTCGATCTCGGCCTACCAGTCACATTGTCAGATCTAGATGTGGCACTGCAGCAGAGTTTTGCGGAAGTTTTTGAGCCGGCCACCGACTTCTCTCCGTCAGGATAGGAATTTCTTGAAACGTCCTCGACCCTACCAACCCAAGCGTTGCAGTCCCGTTTTGCGGTCCTGGGCTTCTCGGTATCCGATATGGAGTTGGGCGATCACGCACCAGGCTTCCGACACCACCAAAACAGACTGTTGCCAACCGAGGGCAAAAGGTAGGCCTACACGAGCAGGCCCACGACTAGGTCAGGTTCAACCGAGACGTCAAGTCAGCAGTGGATATAGCGGTGCCATGCAAATCATTAACCAAAATTTTCCTGGAACCAGTCGTCAAAGTCAGGCGACTGGCAATCGTTCATAGTGCCGTCGGGCCAATGTCGAACCCTGAAACTTCCGGATCTTCGGCTTCTACCTCCGTCAACCGGGTGACGTGGGAAATCGGCGGCCCCTGATAGCAGCGCGAAATCATTTGCCGCACCAAATTTGGATCGCCAGAAATTAAGGCTTCAACAGAACCATCGCGGCGATTACGCACCCAACCATCAACCCCAAGCCGTTCGGCTTCTAGGGCCACCCAGTATCGGAACCCGACGCCTTGGACACGCCCCTCGATCGTCACGCGAATGGCCATGCAGCTCCAACCTCACTCGAACTCCAAGATCGGCTGGTCGACCGTCAGACTGTCACCTTCTTCCGAGAGCAACTCCTTGACGGACCCGTCCTGCGCAGCCCTCAGAACGTTCTCCATCTTCATCGCTTCGACGATGGCTAGTTCCTCGCCTGCCTTGACCACATCACCTTCCTGTACCGCGAGCCGGATCAACAAGCCAGGCATCGGTGACAATAGGAAACGCGATAAATCTGGCGGTTCCTTGATGGGCATCAACTGATTGAGCGCAGCAATACGTGGACTAACGACCATTATATCCATCTGCCCGCCCGCGTTACTAAGCCGGTACCGAGAGCCGGCCTTTTCCACCTGAATGCAGATGGCCGCCCCATCTACCGTGCCGCGAAACAACGGCTCACCAGGTCGCCAATCCCCCGTAACGCTGACGGTGGCGCCATTAACATCGACCTTGAAACCATGGTCCGCTTCGCGCAGCACCAGGGTGTACTCTGTAGTCTCGCGAGTACCAACAATTGCTCTGCGCTCTTGCAGTGCCATAACCTGGCTGTTCACCCGAACAGAGCGCAACCGTTGGCGTGCGTCCAGCACCGCTGCAACGGCAACGATGCTACGCGGATTATCATGCGTTAGATGTTCGACATTGAAACCGTCTGCATATTCCTCATCAAGGAACGCTGTCGAAATGTTACCAGACTTGAAACGCGGATGAGCCAGCACGGCGGCGAGAAAAGGGATGTTGTGTGATACGCCGCGAATATAATAAGCGTCGAGCGCACTACGCATCTCGCGGATAGCATCGTCGCGAGTTGTGCCAGTGGTGATCAACTTGGCGATCATTGGATCATAGAACATGGAAATTTCACCACCTTCACCAACGCCCGTATCAACTCTGACAGTCTCCGATTGCTCCGGTTCGTGATAGCGCACTAGCCGGCCTGTCGATGGCAGAAAATTGCGAAATGGGTCCTCGGCATAGACGCGCGTTTCCATCGCCCAGCCTTCGAGTTTGACATCCGCCTGTGTAATTTGAAGTGACCCACCTGCAGCCACGTGGATCATCTGTTCGACTAAATCGATACCGGTCACTAGTTCTGTCACCGGATGTTCCACCTGGAGCCGTGTATTCATCTCTAAGAAGTAGAAATTGCGGTCGCCATCAACGATGAATTCGACCGTGCCGGCCGATCTGTAGTCGACTGCCTGGGCCAACGCTACCGCTTGCGCACCCATCGCTGCGCGGGTGTCCGGATCAAGTAAAGGCGAGGGTGCCTCCTCAACAACCTTCTGATGCCGGCGTTGAATCGAACATTCCCGCTCACCTAGATAAATCGTATTGCCGTGGCTATCTGCCAAAATTTGAATCTCGATATGGCGTGGATGCTCTATAAACTTTTCAATAAAGATCCGATCGTCACCAAAGCTCGACAAGGCCTCACTCGCCGCGAGCCGGAAGCTTTCGCGCACCCCGTTATCGTCGCGTGCGATGCGCATGCCCTTACCTCCGCCGCCAGCCGAAGCCTTAAGCATGACTGGGTAGCCTATCTCGTTCGAAATAGTGATCGCTTCCTCGGCATCAGTGATTATATCGAGACGGCCAGGGACAGTGGTAACCCCTGCTTCCTCTGCCAGCCGCTTGGACTCAATTTTGTCACCCATAGCGGCAATCGCCTTCGGACCTGGACCGATGAAGGCTATACCTGCCTTGGTCAGCGCATCCGAAAAAGCCGCGTTCTCCGACAGAAAGCCGTAGCCGGGATGCACAGCATCCGCACCTGTCTCCTTGATAGCAGCCATGATATTGTCAATGACGAGATAGCTTTCCGACGATGGCGCCGGCCCAACAGCGACCGCCTCATCTGCCATCGCAACATGCAGCGCGTCGGCGTCAGCCTCGGAATAGACTGCGACGGTTGCAATTTTCATGCGTTTTGCGGTCCGCATGACCCGGCACGCGATCTCGCCTCGATTAGCGATCAGAATTTTGGAAAACAAGGGTCCTCCTGTTGTATTTCCCGCAAACAGACCGGCGCGCGCCCGACCTGTCAAGACATCAGAATGTGCGATGTGAGTAATTTAGGAGCCCATTCCGTACCGCGCCAACGCCTCTCGATCGATTTCGACGCCAAGTCCTGGGGTGTCAGGCGGACGAACACCACCGTCGCGGACGTACCAGCGATCTCCCAGCACGAGATCATCCTCAATCCAGTTGATCAAAGCTTGACTTGACCGATCAAGCTGCCGAAAAGCGAGACCCAGATGGCAGAATACAGCCCAGGCGATGCCAAGCTCCCAGCGCGCACGCAACCAGATGCGCTTGCCCAGATTATCCGCCAGTGCAATCTTTTGGAGAAACCCGGTAATTCCACCAACCAATTGCGGATCAACGACGATAGCGTCAATTTGCGGGTACCGCACCAGCGTGTCGGCATCGTAACAATGCGTAGAGACGGGCACGTCGAAACGCATGCGGAGGGCTTCCATCTCAGACAAGTTGGCAACCGGTTCCTCGAAATTCGCCAGACCCACGGTGCGGACACCTTGGAGAAAAGTACAAGCCTGCTCCAATGACAGCGCCATGTTGGCATCAACACCGAGCCCTATATCTGGCCCCACTGCTGCGCGAACGGCGTGAGCTATTTCAATCTCGCCTTCGATCGAATGTAGGCCGATCTTGTATTCGAACAGATCAGAACCAGTCTCTAGTACTTGCTGTGCCGCAATCTTAGCCATAGCCGCGGCCAATTCTGCGTTACTATAGCCGGCATTTGGATCATCCGAATACGCATAGCCGCAGAACAATGCGCGCTCGCGCACCGCACCGCCGAGCAGATCATATAGGGGTTTTCCCGCATGCCTCGCAGCAATATCCCATAGCGCGATATCGATTGCCGAGTAGGCATTACGCTGTACCAGGTGTTCAGGGTAGCCGAAGTCGAATGGTTCTTTCGGAAGACAAACGTCCCGTATCGCGTCCCTGTCCATGGCATCCATACCGATGATCGCGGATGCAAATCGGCTACGGACTATATCTGCAGACCACAAGCCTCTGGTCTCGCCCGTCCCGGTTAAACCTTCCTCAGTTCGGATTTCAACAATCGTGTTCTCTACCCTCTCAACCACACGCTTCGAAAAATGGCCGGCCCGGGTCACTGGAACAGCCACGGCGTAGGCCCGGACCTCACAGATGCGCATGAATATGCCTTAAAGGGTTAATCAATTTTTAGGTTTCAGCGTGGTGTTTAGCGTCCCGCAGTATATCTTTTTGGTGTTCAACGTATCCAACATTGAAACGGTCTGCACACGATGTAGACTTGGTCAATAGTGTCACCGCTGCGACAGCGGCACCCGCAGTCCCCGCCAACAATTGACAATCATGATCTCTTCCCAATTAGGATTACACCAGCTTATTTTCTTTTGTCATTAAACCTGCTTTTGCAAAATATTTGTCAATCTAGTGTGCAAACCAATTGACGCAGCGACACCGAATCAGGCCGCCGCTTCTATGATAACGTCTCGGACTGCTTCAGCCGCTTTGGAAACCTGGTCGCGAGTGACGTCGAGGTGGGTAACAACGCGCATACGATAGCGATCGTTTTCACCTATGCGGACTCCCCTTTTAAGCAGCCGCTCATGTACTTCCGCTGCCGTCATGCCGGTCTGCGAAACGTCAAAAAATACCATGTTTGTCTCGATTTTATCCGGATCGATCCGAACGCCCGGCAAATTGGCGATGCGTTCAGCAAAAAGTTGTGCGTTCTCGTGGTCCTCGGCCATGCGGGCCACATTGTTCTCTAAAGCATAGACCCCCGCTGCTGCGACCGAACCTGATTGTCGCATAGCGCCTCCCATCCGCTGCTTCCATTGCCAAGCTTGTTCAACAAAGTC
>CAYYUG010000041.1:17210-19555 GCA_964474755.1 uncultured Rhodospirillaceae bacterium
GCACGCCTTCGATAGGGCGCGTGCTGGCACCCGAAAAAACCGCCGGGCCGCCGCCTTCTGAATTGATGATGTGCGCGGTCTTATCGGCAATGATGTCATCGCCAGGCCTGCAGTGGATCAGGATGGCGATCTGATTACACATCGTACCCGACGGCAGAAAGACGGCCGCTTCCTTCCCCAGAAGTTCCGCTGCCATCTCACAGAGCCTGTTGGTTGTCGGGTCCTCGCCGCGCTGTTCGTCACCAACTTCAGCACTGGCCATTGCCTCGCACATAGCCGGGGTCGGTCGAGTCTGTGTATCGCTGTAGAGATCTATCTCGATAGAAGTCATTAGTGAAACCTCTGTATAGTCGCGCGATCAGTTGCGCCGTTCCTTGTTGAAGAATACGTCGAACAACCCCATAACGTAAGCCACGTGTAGCGCGAGGACCGACCCCCAGCCAACCATCGGCAGAACGAACCACGCTGTTTCCCGATCTGTCGTCACGTTAATCACGAAAGCTACTGCGCTGACCACAAAATAAGTGATCAAGTGCATGATTAAAATGCGCAAACGTCCATTGTCCCGTGACGTTTTGGCCATCAGAGCGGAATGTTGTCGTGTTTTTTCCAGGGATTTTCGAGCTTCTTGTTTTGCAGCATCCGGAGCGCCCGACACAATCGCCGTCGGGTATTGCGCGGCAAAATCACATCGTCAATGAAGCCGAGTGAACCCGCGACAAAGGGATTAGCAAACTTTGACTGATACTCCTCAGTGCGCTGTGCAATCTTAACAGGGTCACCTAAATCAGCGCGAAAAATAATCTCAACTGCTCCTTTCGATCCCATAACCGCTATCTCCGCGCTTGGCCAGGCGTAATTAACGTCACCGCGCAGGTGCTTTGAGCTCATGACGTCATATGCACCTCCATAGGCTTTCCGGGTGATTAGGGTGACCTTGGGCACAGTCGCTTCAGCAAATGCAAACAGCAGTTTCGCACCATGCTTGATAATGCCGCCATATTCCTGGCTCGTCCCCGGTAAAAAGCCAGGCACGTCTACAAATGTCAGGATAGGGATGTTGAAGCAGTCACAAAACCGCACGAAACGCGCAGCCTTGCGAGACGAAGCTATATCGAGGCAGCCAGCGAGCACCATGGGCTGATTAGCGACAATGCCGACAGTTGAGCCCTCCATACGGGCCAAGCCAATAACGATGTTGCCTGCGTAATCAGGTTGCAGTTCAAAGAAGTCACCCTCGTCAACGACCTTTTCTATGAGTTCTTTCATGTCATAGGGCTTGTTTGGATTTCCCGGCACTAACGTATCGAGCGAATTTTCTGAGCGGTCGACCGGATCCTCTGTCTGCATTACCGGCGGCTTCTCCCGGTTCGAAGACGGGATCAGATCGATAAAACGGCGGAGCTGCAGCAGCGCCTCGACATCGTTTTCGAAGGCCAAATCGGCAACGCCAGATTTCGTTGTATGAGTCGTGGCACCCCCCAGTTCCTCCTGGCTGACTTCCTCGTGGGTCACAGTCTTCACCACATCAGGCCCGGTAACGAACATGTAGGAACTGTCTTTGACCATGAAGATAAAGTCAGTCATCGCCGGCGAGTACACCGCACCACCAGCGCAGGGCCCCATGACAAGAGACACTTGCGGAATTACGCCGGAAGCCAGCACATTGCGTTGAAACACGTCTGCATAGCCAGCCAATGAAGCGACACCTTCCTGAATTCGCGCACCACCAGAATCATTTAACCCAATGACCGGCGCACCTACCTTCAACGCCTGGTCCATAATCTTGCAAATCTTGCGTGCGTGTGCTGCCGATAGAGAGCCGCCAAAAACGGTGAAGTCCTGGCTGAACAAGAAGACCAACTTTCCGTTCACCGTACCATGCCCCGTGACCACACCATCGCCGGGGATTTTTTGGTCTGCCATACCAAAGTCGTTGATATCGTGCTCGACGAACATATCCCATTCCTCAAAGGATCCCTCGTCGAGGAACACGTCGATACGCTCGCGCGCGGTCAATTTCCCCTTGGCGTGTTGGCTATCGATTCTGCGTTGGCCTCCGCCCAGACGGGCGGCTTCGCGCTTGACTTCTAGTTGCCGGATAATATCGGACATTGGGCGACCTCCGAATTTTGCCCAAAATCGCACCAGCCGCCCTATTCGGCAAGCGAAACCAGGGCTTTAAACCATGCTAAAATAAACCGTCAAGATGGTTTCAACTGCGCAACCGTCAGAAAGCGGGCCGCAGCCTTGATCTCCGCAGTAATAGACCCCCATCGAGCGGCTGCTTCCGGATCTTCGCCCCAGTTCTCCGCCTGGAAGGTCTCCTCAAGCAAGCTAGCTGC
>CAYYUG010000041.1:19655-39097 GCA_964474755.1 uncultured Rhodospirillaceae bacterium
CAACTCTTCCGGTGAGCCGGTGCGATAGCAAAGCAGGTCAGTAGCCGCATAGCCAGCGATCTCGTCGATCACCTCTTGAATTCGAGGTCGTACGCGGTCGATCGCCGAATTGACGAAGCGTGTCATGGGCATGCGCTCTGGTACAATATTCTCTTTCTGCTCTCGCCATTCCTCTGCCACGCAATCGGCCAACGCTTCTGTCGGCAGCGCCAGGCGCGCCCGTCCCGGCGAACGCACCTGCTTACCATCCAAGGTGATTAAGAAAAAACCATCTTCCGCTACAACTGCAACTTGTTTGTAAAACCGCTTCAAGGCTAGGTGCCCAACATATTGATTAAAATGACAAAAAATTCGTTAGAGCAAAACCGAGTTTGATATCATCTTCAATCGTGAGATCGCGACTCATCATCTGTTTTACCTCCGCCTCAAGTTCGGACTTGTAATCGTTCAAATCGATCACCAACAACACAGGCGCAACGACAAGGACGAGCATGACATGCACAAGAAATATTAAGATTCGTCCTATCTTTATGACTTCTGCCCCCATAGGTCAGCGATAACATCCGGCAGGTCTGTGAAGGCATCGGCTACATGCACCGCGCCTGCGGCAGTTAGCTCCTCCGGCGCATGATACCCCCAGGCGACACCAACCGCCTGCGCCCCGGCGCGGACCGCCATGATAATATCGAAGGTCGTGTCGCCAATCATCAGTGTCGTCTCTGGTACCGCACCGGTTTCGGCCATTGCGTCCCACAGGATATCCGGATTCGGCTTTCCCGGTCCGTCATCCGCGGTCTTCAAGGTAATAAATTGATCTTGCAGCGCATGGTGTTCTAGCGTCGACTGCAAGCCTCCCCGAGATTTGCCCGTCGCCACACCAAGCTGGTATCCCTTAGACAGCAGCGATTGCAGGACCTGCGCGACGCCGGGATAGAGCGGTTCCTCATGTTCCGGTTTCTGACGCAGGATAGATACGGCTTCCTTGTACTGCGCCGCAACGTCGTCGAGCTTATCTTGCGCGCCTGCCGGCAGTAAACAGCGGATGGCCTCGCCGAGTGGCAGGCCTACGGTGCGGCGCGTCGCTTCCGCAGACGGTTCGCTGAGGGCATAATGGCGGAAAGCGGATTTCATCGCCTTGACGATCGCGTGCTGGCTATCCACCAAGGTACCGTCGCAATCAAAAACGACGAGCCAGTTTGGAGTATCTTGGTTCATCGTTCAGCCTCTTCAAAGGGGTCCTCCTTTTGATTCGGGCTGAACCCCATATACGCCCAGGTCTTCTTCATATGCAGCGGCAGGTCCGCTACGGCGTGCAACGTTCCCTTACCGGAAGGATGTGGGAGAGATATTTCACGGGCGTGCAAATGCAGACGCCGCGGCACTTCTTCACTTTGCACGAACGCGTCGGCCCCACCATATTTTCCATCGCCTAGAACCGGCGTCTGGATTTCTGCCGCGTGTACGCGAATTTGATGGGTGCGACCGGTCTGCGGCCAGAAAGCGAGCCAGGCCAGCTGGTTGCCAGATCGTTCCAGCAGGCTATAAAGCGTGATCGCCCGCTTTCCGTTTTCCGGATCGACGACCATACGTTCGCCACCCTTTACCGATAACTTATTTAACGGCAAATCGATCCGGCCTCGATGCAGATCCGGCACGCCAGCCGTTGCCGCCCAATAGATCTTACGCGCCGTCTTGCCGCTGAAACAACGGCCTATATGCGCCGCCGCCTTTCGATGCCGAGCCAGCACCATAACGCCGCTAGTATCTCGATCGAGCCGATGCACTAGGCGCGGTCGCTCTGTTGCCTCGAACATCAATCCGTCGAGCAGACCATCGATATGCCGAGTTACGCCGCTTCCCCCCTGCACGGCGAGGCCGGCCGGTTTATCTATCACCAATACGTCCGGATCCTTGTGAATAACCAGACTCTCTACAAAACGACGATCCGCTTCGCTCAGCCCGAGGCGGACCTTTTTCTGTACCGGCAAATCGATGATTGGCGGAATTCGAACTGACTGCCCGACTTCCAACCGCAAGCCCGCCTTAGCACGCCGACCATCAACGCGGACCTGGCCAGTGCGCAATAGTTTTTGCAATCGGCCGTAGCTTAGGCCGGGAAAGTGAAGCTTAAACCAATTGTCGAGGCGGATCGCATCCTCTTCATCCGTCACCGTGCACATCTCAACACCACTCATGTCAGTACCATTCGCATCAGATGCAAGGCGAGGAAGAAGGCCAACACCGCGAATGCCACCGAGGATCCGATATAAAGCGCCGCCTGCAGCATTTGCCCCTTGCTGCAGAGGAACACGACGTCCATCGAGAAGGTCGAAAAGGTCGTGAAAGCTCCCAGTGCACCGACAACGATAAGAGCACGGAGCTCCTGGCTCGGTGACCAGACGATCGCAAACGTCTCGACCAGCGCGCCGAGGATGAACGATCCCAAGATGTTCACGAGCATAATGCCCCAAGGGAAGCCGTGCCCGAGCCAATGCCCGATCTGTCCCGCCAAGAGATAGCGCGCAACTGCGCCGAAGGCACCTCCCGCTGCAATATAGACGATCATTTTCATGATAGTGGGCCGCTTGCTTGCTTCACTCTCCAACGGAGAATTCGGAGAGTATCATACGCAGTTGTTAATTTTCGTTTTGTTTTTCTTTGCGTAGCCGAGCCCAATAATCAAGACGTTTGCGCAGTTCGCGCTCGAAACCACGTTTTACCGGGCTGTAGAAGGTCTGTCGCTCGGTATCGTCTGGGAAAAAATTCTGTCCCGAAAACGCATCCGATGCGTTGTGATCATACTTGTAACCCGCACCGTAACCGAGATCCTTCATCAGGTTCGTGGGTGCATTCAGAATATGTTTGGGTGGCATCAGCGACCCCGTGCCTTTGGCGTGCTGCCGCGCCGCACCATAGGCTCTGTAGGCCGCATTGGATTTAGGTGCCGTAGCAAGATAAATAACCGCCTGCGCCAATGCGAGTTCACCCTCAGGCGAACCAATCCTCTCGAACGTTTCCCACGCAGTCAGGGTCTGTACGGCAGCCTGCGGTTCCGCCAGGCCAATATCCTCATAGGCAAAGCGAAGCAGGCGGCGGGCGATATAACCCGGATCTTCGCCGCCATCCAGCATACGCGCCAACCAGTAGAGTGCAGCATCGCAGTCTGAACCGCGCAAGGATTTGTGCAACGCACTGATCAGGTTGTAGTGGCCCTCTTGGCTCTTGTCGTATAGCGGCGCGCGGCGCTGAACAGTCTGAGCGAGCTCGCCGGTATCCATTAGCCCCGGGACATCCAGCGCAAATAGTTCCTCGGCAAGGTTTAGCAGGAAACGGCCGTCACCGTCCGCCATCGCCTTCAGCGCAATGCGGGCATCATTACTAAGCGGTAATTCGCGACCGATGCTCGCCTCGGCACGGCACAGCAATCTTTCCAGCGACTTGTCATCCAGCCGGTTGAGGACGAAGACCTGGGTACGCGACAGCAGTGCCGCATTGAGTTCAAAACTGGGATTTTCCGTCGTTGCCCCTACCAGAATGACCGTCCCATCCTCCAAATAAGGCAAAAAGCCGTCCTGTTGCGCCCGATTGAAGCGATGAATTTCGTCAATAAACAATAGCGTCCCGCGTCCTGCTAACCGATTACTCTTCGCCCGCTTGAACACCTTGCGCAAATCAGCTACACCGGAAAAAACGGCGGACAATGGCTCGAATTCCAGATCGGTATTCTTCGCCAGCAAACGCGCGATCGTTGTCTTACCTGTGCCAGGCGGTCCCCAAAGCACGATCGAAGAGAGCCTGCTACCCACGATCATCCGATGGATCGCGCCGTCCGACCCCAGCAAATGTTCCTGTCCCACAACCGCATCGAGATCTTCCGGTCGTAACCTGTCAGCCAGCGGTCGTGGCGCCTCGCCATCAAACAGGCCGGGCACAGAACTCAACCGGAGACTTGGAACTGAATCGTTCGAGTTCCACGTTGAAGGTCAATGTTCCAACGCGGTTTAGGGACGGCCGCGGTGCGTTCCAGGTCAATCACACGTCTCATCTTCGCGCCGTTGAGCGCACGAATGATGTCATTTGGCCTTAGGCCCAGTCGCGCCGCGGTCGACCGTTTATCGACTTTCACCACGATGACCCCTTTCAGACTAGATTCGATACCAATCTCTTCGCTAAATGCCGGCGAAAGGTTGCCAACGGTCGCCCCGGCGAACGGGTTACGGCCGCTGATCAAGGTCAAATTACGCGGTGGATCCTCCGGCGGAGCTACAAGATCGAATTGCAGTGAGCGCAAATTTCCACGCCGGACGACCTTAAGATCAACCGACTCGCCTATCGGTTTCGTAGCAATCCGGAAACGCAGCGCCTGCACGTCGTCCACATCGTGCCGGCCGACAGCGACTACAACGTCCCCCGGCAACAATCCCGCCCGCTTCCCTGGTCCGTTTCGACTGACTTTTTCGATCAGTATGCCTACAGGCCGTTCCAGACCCAGCGCATTCGCAATCTCCGATGTGACCGGTTTTCCTGTGAAGCTAAACCAGGGCCGTACCAACGGCTTGCCGCTGATCGCACTATCCAAAATGCGGCGCACCATATTGCTGGGCACCGCAAAACCGAGCCCCAAGGAACCACCATCGCGTGAATAGATGGCTGTATTGACGCCGACTAACTTACCGTTCATGGCTAGTAGCGCACCGCCCGAATTGCCGGGATTGATCGCGGCATCCGTCTGGATGAAAGAACGGAAATCGCTGATCCCAACCGAGGTCCGAGCCAAAGCGGAGACGATCCCGCTAGTTACTGTTTGACCGACACCGAACGGGTTACCGACGGCCAAAACGAGATCGCCCACTTCGAGCGCATCCGAATCTCCAGGCTTTAGGAACGGCAAATTTTCGCCCTTCGTATCCACTTTCAAAACGGCAATATCAGTCCGTTTATCTGCCACCACCAAGTGCGCGTCGAACTCACGCCGGTCGGATAGAACGACAGTAATCTCCTGCGCCTTGTCAATGACATGATTATTTGTGACGATAAATCCAGCTGCGCGGACGATCACGCCGGAGCCAAGAGAGTTTTCCAGCCGCTCACGCGAAAATCCACGCAACGGAAAATCGCCAAACAAACGATTGAATATAGGATCGTTAAAAAGAGACGCACGACCCCGGCTGCGTACGAGGCGTTTCGCATAGATGTTTACTACAGCCGGCGCAGCATTCTTTACCAGTGGCGCATAGCTGAGCCTAATCTGATCGCGATTTTGCGGGACCGATTGCGCGAATATGGGTGCCGCCATGAAGACGAAAAGTCCGAGAGCCCCAATCGCCAAGCATTTGCCAATCATGTTCAAAATCATAGTGGCTAAATATGCGCTCGCAAGCGTATTGCAAAGCCTAGAAAACAGAGCATTGCAACTCAAACGAACGGCCCAGGAGCCGCTCGAATCCAGGCCGCAATACCCGGCGGTTTACTCTTCGAGTTCGTCCTCGTCTTCTTGCACCGGCCCCGAATTCAGACCCTTCGCTTCAGGGTCACGATCGACCAGTTCTATTACTGCCATCGGTGCAGAATCACCGTAGCGAAAGCCAGCCTTCAACACTCGCGTGTAACCACCAGCACGTTCAGAATAACGCTCCGCCAGCGTGTCAAACAACTTCGCTGTTGTTGCGTCGTCTCGCAAAATGGAACGCGCTTGCCGCCGAGTGTGCAGTGTGTTGCGCTTACCCAATGTAATAAGCTTATCAACGATTGGACTCAGCTCCTTCGCCTTCGGTAACGTCGTCTTTATCTGCTCATGTTTGAGCAACGCCACTGCCATGTTGGCGAACATCGCCTTCCTGTGCGAGCTCGTCCGGTTTAACTTTCGTCCGCTCATGCGATGCCGCATGACACCAACTCCTATCCCTAGTTGACTGTCCTTGGCCCGTAGGCCTGTAAGAAAGTCGGATTAAAATGGCTCTTCGAGCCGCTTGACCAATTCCTCGATATTCTCCGGCGGCCAGGTGGTAATTTCCATGCCTAGATGAAGACCCATTTGGGTCAGTACTTCTTTGATTTCATTCAGAGATTTGCGGCCAAAATTCGGCGTGCGCAGCATCTCCGCTTCAGTCTTCTGCACTAAATCGCCGATATAGACGATATTGTCATTCTTGAGACAGTTTGCCGAACGAACAGAGAGCTCAAGTTCGTCTACTTTACGTAGTAGGTTACGGTTGAATGGCAGGTCGGCCGGCGCCTCCTCGATAATGCGCGTTTCTGGCTCCTCGAAATTGATGAAGAGCTGCAACTGATCCTGCAGAATTCGCGCAGCATATGCCACCGCATCGTCCGGCGTCAGAGCACCATTAGTCTCGATTTGCATGGACAATTTATCGTAGTCGGTCACCTGCCCAACACGGGTATTTTCGACTTTGAAGGAAACCTGCCGGATCGGGCTGAACACTGAATCAATTGGAACCAAACCGATCGGCGCATCCTCTGGCCGGTTCTGTGTAGCTGGCACGTACCCAGAACCCGTCTCGACAGTCAATTCCATCGAAATACGGGCGCCCTCGTCCAAGTTGCAAATGACGAGATCAGGGTTCATGATCTCGATATCATGTCCGGTCTCGATCTTTGCCGCCGTGACCTCGCCCGGACCCTCCGCCATCAGGTGAATTCTCTTTGGTCCTTCGCCATGCATACGCAGAGCTAGCACCTTGATGTTGAGCACGATGTCAGTGACATCCTCGCGTACTCCAGCGATCGAGGAGAACTCGTGCAACACGCCATCGATCTGCACCGACGTCACGGCAGCCCCGTGCAGCGATGACAGCAACACTCGACGTAGCGCGTTACCTAGTGTTAGTCCAAACCCGCGCTCAAGTGGCTCCGCCACGACGGTTGCAGTGCGACCGGCATCATCTCCGGGCTCGACATTCAACTTGTTCGGCTTGATCAGCGCTTGCCAGTTTTTCTGGATCACTTATGCGACCTCTCGTCTCTGTCCGCCCCGTCGCCTCGACCGTGGCAAGGGGTAGACTTGGTTACATTTATACTGCCGACGCAATGATGCGCCATTATCACGGGCGGTTGAGCCCTAAACCCGCCGCCGTTTCGGCGGACGGCATCCATTGTGTGGGATCGGCGTGACATCGCGGATAGCTGTAATCGTAAAACCGGCCGCTGACAGAGCACGCAGTGCAGACTCACGACCGGAACCCGGTCCCTTTACACAAACTTCCAGTGTCTTCACACCGTGGTCTTGCGCTTTGCGGCCAGCGTCCTCTGCCGCCATCTGTGCGGCATAAGGCGTCGATTTCCGGCTGCCGCGAAAGCCCTGACTCCCAGCGGACGACCATGAAATAGCATTGCCCTGCACATCGGTTATCGTGACCTTCGTATTGTTAAAAGTCGCGTTAACGTGGGCAACACCAGAAGTGATGTTCTTGCGTTCACTGCGGCGAACGCGCGTTGCAGCTTTGGCCATTGACCATATTCCTCATGATTATACGTTTTTCTTGCCAGCAATTGGACGCGCAGGTCCTTTTCGCGACCGAGCGTTGGTGTGGGTCCTCTGACCGCGCACCGGAAGCCCTTTGCGGTGGCGAATACCACGATAACAGCCAAGATCCATCAATCGTTTGATGTTCATAGCAAAATCACGGCGGAGATCACCCTCGACTACATGGTCGCGGTCGATAATTTCCCGAATGCTGAAAACTTCCTGCTCAGTCAAATCCTGTACCCTACTTTCAAGCGATATATTACACTTCTCGCAAATCTTACGAGCCCTGGCCGGGCCGATCCCGTGGATGTAGGTCAGCGAAATGACGACTCGCTTGTTCGTCGGAATGTTCACGCCTGCAATACGCGCCACGCTAAATACTCCTTCATTTTAGAGGCCCGCACGGCTTGTAATCGACCTAGCTCCCAATCAAAAACACACCGTATAACGGGCGCGCGATTATATTTCAAAGGAAGGGGGTGTCAATTAGTTCACCGACGACAGCACCTCTTTCAGTTGCCCAGTTACGTTGTCCAAATTCTTTGAGCCATCAACCGAAACCAGAATGCCCCGTTGCTGGTAATAAGGAAGAATCGGTGCGGTTTGTTCGTGATAAAGCGCAAGCCGGGTGCGGATTTTTGCCTCATTATCGTCAGCGCGTTGCAGGAACTCCGTACCACCACAAACGTCGCAGACCCCTTCTATCTCAGGCAGTTTATGCGCTTTGTGGTAGCCCTCGTCACAATCTTTGCAAGAGAAGCGGCCGGTGATGCGCTCGATCACAATATCGTCGTTCAATGTGAGCTCTATTACCGCATCGATTTTGCTGCCCCGCTCTTCCATGAGCTCATCCAGCGCTTCTGCCTGTGTCAAAGTCCGCGGGAACCCATCGAGTATAAACCCATTCGCACAATCAGCCTCATTGATGCGCTCCAAAACCAACGCGATCATTATGTCGTCTGGCACAAAGTTTCCGCCTTCGACCAGGACTTTAGCCCTATTACCCAGTGCACTCTGCGATGTGATCGCATCGCGTAACAATGCACCTGTGGATAGGTTGCCAATCAACAGCGCTTCTTCAATACGGCTGGCTTGTGTACCTTTTCCAGCACCCGGTGGTCCAATCAAAACCATGATCACCGACGCCTCCCGCGCAACTTGGACTTCTTGATTAAGCCTTCGTATTGATGCGCCAACAGGTGGGAATGAATTTGCGCTACCGTGTCCATCGTGACCGACACGACGATCAACAAACTCGTACCGCCGAAATAGAAAGGAATTGCAGCGTTCTGCGCCCTTAGAATTTCAGGAAGAATACAGACGATCGCAAGATATGCTGCACCCGCAACCGTCAGACGCGTAAGGACAAAATCCAAATAGTCGGCGGTATTCTTGCCAGGGCGAATTCCCGGTATAAACCCGCCGTACTTCTTTAGATTATCCGCCGTATCCGCAGGATTAAAAACAATTGCGGTATAGAAGAACGCGAAGAAAACAATCATCGCTACATACACCACAAGGTAAAGCGGTTGTCCCGGCCCCAAATAAGCAGTGACCGTGCCCAGAAAACCCTGCGTCGCACCGCCGCTGAAACCGGCTATAGTCAAGGGCATTAGCAAGATTGAACTTGCGAAAATTGGCGGGATTACACCAGCGGTGTTGAGTTTCAACGGCAGATGAGACGACTCGCCGCCAAACATCTTGTTACCCGCTTGACGCTTGGGATATTGCACAATTAGACGTCTTTGTGCGCGTTCCACGAATACGATGAACGCGATTACGGCAACCGCCATAATCATAAGAAACAGCACCAACGCTGGTGACAGGGCACCCGTCCGACTTTGATCGAGTGTTTGGACCAAGGCCACCGGCAGATTTGCGACAATACCGGCAAAAATAATCAATGAAATACCGTTGCCTACACCACGCTGTGTAATCTGCTCACCTAACCACATCAGGAAAATCGTACCACCGACTAAGCTGATCACCGTTGTGGCACGAAAAAAGAAGCCTGGGTCGATAACCGCGGGCCCGGCCGAACTAGCCATGCCTTCAAGTCCAACCGCGATGCCATAACCTTGCACCGTGGCCAATAGAACTGTTCCATAACGTGTGTATTGGTTAATCTTCTTTCGGCCGGCTTCACCTTCTTTCTTCAGCGCTTCCAGCCGCGGCGACACCGCTGTCATTAGCTGCATAATAATCGCCGAGGAAATGTAAGGCATGATGTTGAGCGCAAAGATTGTCATCCGTTCCAACGCGCCACCCGAGAACAGGTTCAACATGTCCGTCAGGCCGCCGCGTTGCTGCTCGAAGATATCGGACAAAATGGTCGGGTCTATGCCGGGCAATGGGATATAGGTCCCGATGCGATAGATGACGAGAGCACCCAAGGTGAACCACAGCCGCCTCTTCAGTTCTGTCGCCTTGGCGAAAGCCCCAAAGTTAAAGGTCGATGCGAGCTGTTCTGCAGCGGATGCCATTCGTCAACGCCTTAACGGTTACGCGTCCGATTTAAGCAGCTCAGCTTCTGCTGCCTCTTCGCCTTTGGAATTATTCTTGGATTTTTTTATCACCGTGACCGTTCCACCGGCCTTCTCTACCATCGCAACGGCGCCCCTGGATGCGCCGGCAACGGTGATCGCAACTTTTGCACTCAATTCGCCCTTTACAAGAAGTCGCACGCCATCCTTTGCACGACGCAAAACGCCAGCCTCGACTAGGCTCTCAACGGTTATTTCCTTCTTGGCATCAACTCTCTTCGCGTCGACCATCGCCTGCAGGCGACCTGTGCCCAGTTCAACAAATTGCTTGCGGAAAATGTTATTAAATCCACGCTTTGCTAACCGCCGATAAAGCGGCATCTGACCACCTTCGAAGCCTTTGATCGACACGCCGCTGCGTGATTTCTGTCCTTTCATGCCACGACCTGCCGTTTTGCCGCTGCCCGACCCCGGACCGCGGCCGACTCGTTTTCGGTTCTTTTTTGCGCCCGAATTATCAGACAGTTCTTTTAATATCATATTTTTGTTCCCAATTGACTGGCCCAAACGAAGTTCAGCCAGCCTCTTCAATTCGGACGAGGTGGCTAACTTTGTCGATCATGCCCCGGACCGAGGGCGTATCTTCAAGTACCCGCGTCTTGTGCATCTTGTTCAGGCCCAACCCGATCAAAGTCGCACGTTGATCTCTCCGACGGCGTATCGGACTACCGACCTGAGTGACCGTAACAGTTACCTTCTTCTTATCAACCATCGCTAGCCTCCCGCACGCCCTCACTAGGATCGCGACGTCCAACTATATCCCCAACTTTTTTACCCCGTTTTGCCGCCACTTGGCGCGGCGATGCACAGTTGGTAAGCGCCTCGAAGGTTGCTTTCACCATGTTGTGCGGGTTCGATGACCCAATCGATTTTGCGACGACGTCAGAAACGCCGAGCATTTCAAAAACCGCGCGCATCGGACCACCTGCTATGATGCCTGTGCCCGCCGGTGCAGCACGCAAATAGACCCGTCCGGCGCCAAAACGCCCTGCGACATCATGATGTAAGGTACGACCCTCACGCAACGGAATCCGCCGAAGAGTGCGTTTTGCGCTTTCAGTCGCCTTACGAATGGCTTCTGGCACCTCCCGCGCCTTGCCAGAGCCGTGCCCCACTCGGCCCTTGCCGTCGCCAACGATAACCAGCGCAGAAAAGCCAAACCGCCGACCACCCTTGACCACCTTGGCCACACGGTTGATATGGACTAGCTTTTCCTGAATTTCAGACTCTTCACGCGGCACGTTATCGCGGCGTCGCCCACCGCGTGAATCTCGGGAATTTCTCGTATTGCGTGCCATGCTTCGTCCTCGTTCCTAAAAATTCAAGCCAGCTTCGCGAGCAGCGTCAGCCAACGCTTTGATCCTTCCATGAAATCGGTAGCCACCACGGTCGAATACAACCATTTCAACCCCCACTTCCTTTGCCCTGATTGCAATCAGCTTGCCGACCTCGATTGCCGCTTGCTTGTCCGCACCTGTTTTGAGCGTTTCAGCTAACGCCTTTTCAACCGACGATGCCGATACGACCGTGCGTCCTTCGCCGTCCTCAATCAACTGAGCATAGATATGCTTGCTGGATCGAAACACGGAAAGACGCGGCTTCCCTCCGCCACGCTTGCGCAACTGATAGCGATTGCGCTTTTTGCGTCGTTCGAAAAGCTGTCGTGATTTCATCATCGCCTAGGCCTTTACTTCTTCTTGCCTTCCTTACGGATGACATATTCATCGCTGTAGCGGACACCTTTGCCCTTGTAGGGCTCCGGCTTGCGGAACCCTCGAATCTCACTGGCAACCTGTCCGACCTGCTGCTTGTTAGGTCCTGAAACCGCAATTACATTGCCACGGTCGCCTTCCAACGTGATCATGATACCTTCTGGAATTTGATAAGGGATATCATGGCTGTAGCCGAGTTGAAGGTTCAACGTCTTACCTTGCATTTGCGCACGGTAACCAACACCGACGATCTCCAACCGCTTGGTGAAGCCTTCCGAAACGCCCGTCACAGCATTCTGGACAAGGCTGCGTGTGGTACCCCACATCGACCGCGATTGTTTCGACTCGTCACGTGGCATCACCGAAACTTGGGTTTCCTCCACCGTCACATCGACAATATCAGTGAGCGGGACAGCCTCCTCACCCAATTTGCCTTTTGCCGTCAGAATTCCGTCGACGATCGAAACCTCAACGCCGCCGGGAATCTCTACTGGGTTTCTACCAACGCGTGACATCTGTCAAAGCTCCTAAAATACCTTACAAAGGATTTCGCCGCCGACATTGGCTTCGCGCGCCTCAGCATCAGACAAAACACCGCGCGGAGTCGACAAGATAGAAACACCCAGCCCATTATATTCACGCGACAAATGCTTAATCTTGGAATAAACCCGTCGTCCTGGTTTCGACACCCTAGAAATTTCACGGATCACCGGATCGCCATTGCTATACTTGAGTTCGATCGTGAATTCCTTGATGCCCTTAGACAACTCGCTCCAACTAAATCCCCGGATATATCCTTCGCGCTGCAATGCATCCAGCACGTTCGCGCGCATCTTCGACGCCGGACAGTTTACCGTCGACATACCGCAACGCTGTCCGTTGCGAATTCGGGTGAGCATATCACCTAATGGGTCGGTCATCGTCATTCTGCGTCTTCTCCTACCAACTCGACTTGACCATACCAGGGATCATCCCGCTGGAGGCCAGTTCGCGTAACGCAATTCGAGACATCTTGAACTTGCGATAGAACCCGCGTGGCCGGCCGGTCAACTCACAGCGATTGCGGACACGGTTCGGTGCGCTATTGCGCGGCAATTCCGCCAATTTTAATCGGGCGGTAAACCGTTCTTCCTGCGGTTGGGTACGATCATTCGCGATCACAAGCAGGTTGGCTCTTCGAGCGGAATACTGCTTTGCCATCCGGCGGCGCCGCTTGTTTTTCTCAATTGCGCTCTTTTTTGCCATATCTTAGATTTCTCCGGTTTTCCGTCTAACTGGTAAACGGCATGTTGAAGCCCTTGAGTAGCGCCAACGCTTCTGCATCGTTTGGTGCAGAAGTGCAGACCACGATATCCATGCCGCGGATCGTATCGACCTTGTCGTAATCGATTTCAGTGAAAACGATCTGTTCCTTCAAACCCATCGCAAAATTGCCCCGCCCATCAAAACTCTTAGCCGACAGGCCTCGAAAATCACGCACGCGCGGCAAGGCAACGTTCACCAAACGGTCGAGGAAGTCGTACATTCGGTCGCGCCGTAATGTCGTCTTGACGCCGACATTCATGCCCTCTCGCAGCTTGAATACCGCAATGGAAAGTTTCGCCTTAGTTACGATCGGCTTTTGGCCGGTAATCAGTGTCATGTCATTGACCGCTCCGCCGATCCGTTTCGAATCCGACACTGCTTCGCCGACGCCCATATTGACAACAATCTTTTCCAGCCGCGGAATCTGCATAGGATTCTTGTAACCGAAATCGTCGACCATCGTCTGCCGAAGTTGCGACTTATAGTGTTCCTTCAACCGCGGAACATATCTTTCCGTGTACGTCATCCTGATACCGCCTCCTGTCAGCGGTCAATAATTTCGCTGGAGCGTTTTGCGAAGCGCACCTTGCGATCGCCTTCAATCACCTTGAAGCCAACCCGTGTTGGCTTGTCATCCTTCGGGTCGATATGAGACACGTTGGATATGTGGATACCCGATTCCTTCTCGACGATGCCGCCGGGGGAATTCTGCGTCGGACGGGTATGCCGCTTCACCACATTCACACCTCTAACATAGAGACGCTGCTGGCCCGGCACGACCCTCATGATCTCCCCCGTTTTACCTTTGTCCCGGCCGGCCATCACTATGACCGTATCGCCTTTTTTGAATTTGGCCGCCATAACCGCTTACACTCCGAATTCACTATCCGCCGTCTAAATCACTTCTGGCGCGAGAGAGATGATTTTCATAAACTGCTTGGCCCGAAGCTCGCGCGTCACTGGCCCAAAGATACGTGTCCCGATCGGCTCCCCTTGTGGGTTGATCAGCACGGCCGCATTACGGTCAAAACGAATGGCCGAGCCATCTTGCCGGCGGATTTCTTTCGCTGTCCGCACGATAACGGCGCGATGGATATCGCCTTTCTTAACCCGGCCCCGCGGGATCGCTTCTTTGACGCTAATGACGACGATATCGCCAACACCAGCGGTTTTCCGCTTGGACCCGCCTAGTACTTTGATGCATTGCACACGGCGTGCGCCAGAATTGTCAGCTACATCGAGATTTGTCTGCATTTGGATCATGGATCCGCTCCCTCAGGCCGACTATTACGCCGCTTCGCCACTAGCCGCTTCGGACAAAATTTCCCAGCGTTTTTTCTTGGAAATTGGACGACACTCGCGGATACGAACGATATCACCGGTCTTGCAATTATTCGCTTCATCGTGCGCGTGATACTTCTTCGACTTGCGAATAATCTTCTTATAGACCGGGTGCATGATGCGACGCTCGACCAGCACCACGACGGTCTTGTCCGGCGCGTCGGAAACTACTTTTCCCTGCATAACTCGCCTGGGCATAAATTCCTCTCCTTCAAGCCGGTATGCGGCGTTCATGTAAAACTGTTTTTATGCGCGCAACGTCACGGCGCACCTGTCGCACCCGAGCTGTGTTCTCCAACTGTCCGCTGGCGCGCTGAAAGCGCAGATTGAACGCCTCTTTCCTCAAATCAATTACTTGCTTGTTGAGTTCGTCGTCTGACTTGTGGCGCAGATCTTCGACCTTCATCCCTCTTTTCCTCTCATCGCTCTATCAGCTGACGAGACGCTGGATAAACCGCGTCTGCACCGGCAGCTTTGCCGATGCCAGCGCGAAAGCTTCACGCGCAACATCCTCATCGACACCGTCAAGTTCAAACATGACCCGGCCGGGCTTTATACGGCACATCCAGTATTCCGGCGACCCTTTGCCTTTGCCCATACGAACTTCTGCTGGCTTTCCAGTAACTGGCACATCTGGAAAAACACGGATCCAGACCTTGCCCGCGCGCTTCATATGTCGGGTAATCGCGCGTCGCGCCGCCTCGATCTGGCGCGCTGTGATACGGCCTGGCGTTACAGCCTTCATGCCATAATTGCCGAAATTAAGCCTACTGCCACCTTTTGCATTGCCATGCACACGGCCCTTAAACTGCTTGCGGTATTTCGTTCTCTTGGGATGTAGCATCGTCGTCTACCTTCCCGGCCCACCGCCTTAGCGGTTTACCTGTTGCTCCTGAAGCAGTTTGTCCTGTGCCATCGGGTCCTGCGCCAATATCTCGCCCTTAAACACCCAGACCTTCACGCCACAGATGCCATAGGTCGTGTTGGCCCGCGCTGTTCCGTAGTCAATATCCGCACGCAGCGTGTGTAGCGGCACACGGCCTTCACGATACCACTCCATGCGCGCAATTTCTGCGCCTCCCAGGCGGCCACCACAATTGATCCGGATACCTCCGGCACCGAGGCGCATCGCCGACTGTACTGCCCGCTTCATTGCGCGACGGAACGCTACACGGCGGTTCAACTGCTGGGCAATATTCTCCGCAACTAGCTTGGCGTCGATTTCCGGCTTGCGGATCTCTACGATGTTGAGATGCACGTCATTGCCGATCATACCAGACAGGTGCTGACGCAACCGCTCAATATCTGCGCCCTTGCGACCGATAACGACACCTGGACGTGCGGTCTGGATCGTAATGCGAGCCCGTTTTGCCGGCCGTTCAATGACCACCTTGGTGATACCCGCCTGGCTTAGGTTATCGAACAGATACTCGCGGATTTTTATATCCTCGAGCAGGAGGTCCGCGTAATTTTTGTCCGCATACCAGCGCGAATCCCATGTCCTATTAATCCCGAGACGCAGGCCGATCGGATTGACTTTTTGGCCCATTACTCAGTCTCCTCGCGTTCCCTGACGATGACAGTCAAATTACTGAACGGTTTTTGAATGCCTCCAATTCGGCCGCGCGCGCGTGCACGAAATCGTTTCATCACCATGGTTTTACCAACTGTGGCTTCCTTCACGTAGAGACGATCCACATCAAGCTGATGATTATTTTCTGCATTGGCGATCGCCGATTCCAGGACCTTGCGAACCTCGCCTGCAATCCGTCGCCTGGAAAAGGCCAACGATGCGAGAGCCGCGTCTGCCGATATCCCCCGAATTGTCTGCGCAACGAGGTTAAGCTTCTGGGGGCTTACGCGCATTGTCTTTGCGAAGGCCATAGCTTCAGTTTCATCAAGGCGGCGCTCCGCCTTACGCTTACCCATGACCTAGCCCCTCCGCGCACGTTTGTCCGCGGCGTGACCGTAAAAAGTCCGCGTAGGTGAAAATTCGCCAAACTTATGACCGATCATATTTTCAGTCACCAGCACCGGAATGTGCTTCTGGCCGTTGTGGACACCAAAAGTCAGTCCCACGAATTGCGGCAAAATTGTCGACCGGCGTGACCAAGTCTTGATTACATCGTTGCGGCCTGCGGACCGCACGGCTTCTGCCTTCTTCAGCAGATACCCGTCAACAAATGGGCCTTTCCAAACAGATCGAGCCACCGGCCCCTCCTCTATTTCTTTCTAGCGTGACGGCTACGGATGATCAGGCGGTTCGACTGAGCGCCCCGTTTCCGTGTCCGCTTGCCTTTGGTCGGTTTGCCCCAGGGCGTGACTGGATGTCGACCGCCCGAGGTCCGACCCTCACCGCCGCCGTGCGGATGATCGACTGGGTTCATCGCGACGCCGCGAACTGACGGACGTTTGCCGAGCCAGCGCTTGCGGCCCGCCTTGCCGATCTTAATATTCGCCTGATCCGGGTTAGATACGGCGCCGATCGTCGCCATGCATTCGCCACGCACCATGCGCAACTCGCCTGATGCCAATTTTAGTTGCGCGTAACCTTGGTCACGGCCAATGAGCTGCGCGTAGGTCCCGCCAGCGCGAGCAATCTGGCCACCCTTACCAGGCTTCATCTCGATATTGTGTATTATCGTGCCAACCGGGATGTTGTTCATCGGCATCGCGTTACCCGGTTTGATGTCGCACCGCTCGCCGGAAAAAACCTGATCGCCAACACGGAGACGCTGCGGTGCCAGGATATAGCTCTGCACGCCATCAGTATATTTTATTAGCGCGATGAACGCGGTCCGGTTCGGATCGTACTCCAGCCGCTCAACAATCGCTTCCACACCAAATTTTTGGCGCTTAAAGTCGACCATCCGGTATTTACGCTTGTGTCCGCCACCTCGACGCCTCGCAGTGATCCGACCGAAATTGTTGCGGCCGCCCTTGCCCGTCAGCCCCACTGTTAGCTTCTTGACAGGCCTACCTTTGTACAATTCGGAATGATCAACGATAACGAGATGTCGTCTGGTTGACGTGACCGGTTTGAAATTTTTTAGTGCCATAGGCTTACAACCCTGTCGTCACATCAATCGATTGGCCTTCCACCAATCGAACAATCGCTTTCTTGGTATCCTTTTGCCGACCCGGGCGTCCCCTAAAACGCTTTGTCTTACCCTTGTGCACCAGCGTGTTAACCGAGAGGACCTGTACGTCAAACAGGCCTTCGACCGCACTCTTAATTTCGGGCTTTGACGCGGTGAGGGGCACTTGGAAGGTCACCTGATTATGCTCTGAGGCTAACGTAGCCTTTTCCGTAATAACCGGACTTCGCAGAATTTCGTACATCCGTCCAAGACTGGGTTTGGCTTTATTTAGATATTTCCAGCTCATTTTAAACGCGCCTCTAGCGTCTCAACCGCATCAGTGGTCAGCACTAGCTGATCGCGGCGGAGGATGTCGTATACATTTGCCCCTTGTGTCGATAACACGTCTAAATTGGGGATATTAGCTGCTGCCAGGGCAAAGTTCGCATCCACTTCCGCACCGGCGACGATGAGTGCGTTCTCCCAGCCCAGCTTGGCCAACATACCCGACAACTCTTTAGTCTTCGGACTCTTCAGGGCAATTTCCTTGAGTATTACGAGATTGCCATCCGCTTGCTTTGCCGACAAAGCCGTGCGCATCGCCATGCGACGCACTTTCTTGTTCAACTTGTGGCCAAAATCGCGTGGTTGAGGGCCGAAAGCGGTGCCGCCCCCACGCAACTGGGGCGCCTTACGCGAACCTTGACGGGCGCGCCCGGTCCCTTTTTGACGAAACGGTTTGGCAGTTGACCCACGAATTTCGGAACGCTCCTTGGTGCTGGCCGTACCGGCACGCCGCTTTGCGAGTTGATAGTTCACCATGCGCGCCAAAATATCCTTACGCATTGGCGCCCCAAAAACCTCTTCCGCGAGTTCGATCTCGCCAGCCGCCTTGTTATCGAGGGTGATGACTTTGCTCTTCATAGCCCTCAATCCTTCTTCTCGCCTTTGGGAACTTCAGGGGTGACTTCCTTAGTAGCGGGCGCCTCTTCCCCCGCCACCATTTCCTCAGTCGACTCTTCCTCTTTGGCCGCACGCGAACCAACCGGAAACGGTAGGTCATCGGGCATTACCTTCTTGACTGCATCCTTAATGGTCACCCAACCGTCTTTCGCGCCAGGAACCGCACCTTGAATCAATATCAGACCGCGATCGTCATCGGTCGAGAAGACCTTTTGACTCTGCATCGTGACTCGCTTATCACCTAGATGCCCGGCCATTTTTTTACCCTTGAAGACCTTCCCAGGATCCTGCCATAGCCCCGTAGAGCCGTGTGCACGGTGCGAAACCGAAACACCGTGGCTCGCCCGCAGGCCCGCGAAATTGTGACGCTTCATGGCGCCGGCGAAACCCTTGCCAATGCTGGTGCCAGTCACGTCAACGTACTGACCATTAGCAAAATGGGACGGCACAATCTCGACCCCAACATTGACTAAGGCGTTGGCGCTGACTCGAAACTCAACAAGCTTGCGCTTCGGTTCGACGTTCGCTTTGGCGAAATGACCGCGCATTGGTTTCGAGACTCGGCTAACCTTTGCAGTGCCCGCGCCAAGCTGCAGCGCATTGTAGCCATCCTTCTCATCGTTCCGAACGGCCACGACCTGACAGTTATCGACCTTCAACACAGTCACCGGCACATGGTCGCCGGTGTCTGTGAAAACTCGGGTCATTCCCACTTTTTTAGCAATAAGGCCTGAACGCATTTCGCCAATCCTTACAACTTGATTTCCACATCGACGCCAGCGGCTAGATCCAGCTTCATCAGTGCATCAACCGTTTGCGGCGTCGGATCGATAATGTCGAGGAGCCGTTTATGCGTGCGAATCTCAAACTGCTCACGGCTCTTCTTGTCAATGTGTGGCGACCGCAACACCGTGTATTTCTCTATGCGTGTCGGCAGCGGAATCGGGCCGCGGACCTGCGCACCCGTGCGCTTCGCCGTCTGCACGATCTCGCCTGTCGACTGATCGAGTAC
>CAYYUG010000042.1:0-37269 GCA_964474755.1 uncultured Rhodospirillaceae bacterium
CTACGAATCTCGCTGAACCGGGGAACGTAGTTACTTGCCTTAGGGATTACACCAAGGCTGCGTGTCGTGCCGTTGACGGTGCTTTCCACCACAGCTCGCTTATTAAGATCCGTACATTAGGTGTCAACAAAAATGACTTGCTTGTCGATGTCATGATCGGGGTGCAGAAACCGGAAGAAATAGATACAGAAGCGGTAAAGGCAAAGCTACCTGTTGGTCAGGTCTCTGTCAGCGCCTTCAAGGGAGGGCTTGTTTTTCCCGACGCTGACACTGACGATACCTAGTGATAGCCAGCGCAGCAATTTCAGTAAGGCTTAATCTTGATTAGAGCAGGTTAATGCGAATGGAACCAAAAAAATCTCATTCGTTATTTTATCTGGTTTAAAACTGCGAGTGGTTAAGTGCGCGATCCAAATCTTCTTGTAGGTCTAGCGGGTCTTCCAGTCCAACCGAAAGCCGCACCAAACCCCCGCCTATCCCTAATTGTTCCCGCTCCTTCTCACTCAGTCGCTGATGCGTCGTGGTTTGCGGATGAGTGATCAGACTTTTCGTATCACCCAGATTATTGGATAGGTCTATAATTTTCAATGCGTTGAGGAATTTGAACGCTTTTCCCTTGCCGCCGGATAGTTCGAAGCTGACCATTGTGCTGGCTCCGCTCATCTGGCGTCGGCACAGATCGTGCTGCGGATGGGAGGTGAGGCCGGGATAAATAACGCGGTCGAGCGAAGGCTGCTCCTCGAGAAATTCAGCGATTTGCAATGCGTTTTGGCAGTGCTGCCGAACCCGTAGGTCGAGCGTCTCCAGTCCTTTGAGACAAAGCCATGCGTTGAATGGGCTCATTGCTGGTCCAGTGTGGCGCATGAAGGGCGTTACAAATTCTTTGTGGAATTCTTTTTCGCACAGGATGGCGCCGCCGAGTGCCCGGCCTTGACCATCGATGTGCTTCGTCGTGGAATAGACGACAACATCCGCACCCAATTGCAGCGGCCGTTGCAGTATTGGTGTGGAAAAGACGTTGTCGACGATGACCCGGGCGCCGGCCCTGTGTGCAAGTTCGCATACGGCGGGAATATTTATGATTTCTAAGGTCGGGTTGGTCGGTGTTTCCAGGAATACACATTTGGTCTTGCGGCTGAGCGCCTTTTCCCATTCTGAGAGATTGGTACCGTCTACCACGACGGTCTCTACACCAAGCCGCGGCAGAATATCGGTGATGATGTATAGGCAGGAACCGAACAGAGCTCGCGAGGCTACAACATAGTCCCCGGCCTTGACCTGGCAGGTAAGTGCCGCAAATACGGCTGCCATCCCGCTTGCTGTTAAGGTGCATGCTTCAGCGCCTTCCAAGAGTGCCAACCGTTCTTCTAGCATTGAGAGGGTTGGGTTGGCATAGCGTGAATAGATGTAACGATCTTTGTCGCCTGCAAAGGCAGCTTCCGCTTCCTCGGCTGACTCATAAACATAGCCGGAAGACATGTATAGAGCTTCGCTAGTCTCGTTAAATGCACTGCGTACTAATCCGCCTCGCACCAAGTTAGTGGCTTTGCGCCAACCTGGATTGCAGGACACTGTTTGCGTCATAGCCCCCTCCCAAAGGGGACCTCGCATTAGACGGGGTATTAAAAAACCCCGACCGCGAGGTCGAGGTTTCACACCATTCGGACCTTTTAGCGGTTTGTTTAACGTGGCCGCAATCCGGTCGGACAAATCGCCACGAGTGCTAAATCTGACATAACGTTAGCTTACGCGTCAAGGAAGATGATTTTGCGTAAAGCCGATATTGGTGGGGCATTTAGGACAAAAGCGCAGTTCCAGCTAGCATTCCAACTCATCCGAAATATGGCAAAATGAAGTCCCATTACCAGATAGGATCTCGATATGTGCCAGTGCGAATTTCGGGATTACTAAAAAGTCATTTCCCCTACGCCGCTAGCCCTAGGTGCAATAATAGACAATCGCTTTCACTGGAATGCGGGTGGCCTTGAATCGCAGCGCACTGCATATACAGCCGCTCTCACGAGGGCCACAAAGGGTATTCAAACAACTCCACGCGCTTGTCATCAGAGACGAGTTAGAGCCAACGGTGAGGATTTAATATCCGGATACGCTCAGTTTTGCATAAACCTGTATTTGGTGTCGTGATAGGGTGGTCGCAAAGATTACAAAATCAGAGGGGATCACGATGGCCTATTACGATCTGGGCCCATATAGCCGGACCGTCACCACGAAATCGGAAGAAGCACAGCTATGGTTCGACCGCGGCCTAAACTGGCTATTCGGCTACAATCACGGCGAAGCGATCGCCTGTTTCAAGAAGGCTGCCGAAGCCGACCCTGACTGCGCGATGGCCTATTGGGGCGTCGCCTACGCCACAGGCCCTAACTACAATTTGCCTTGGCACCTTTATGACCCAAAGGGCCGCGCGATGGCGTTGGCTGCCGCCTACGAAGCGGCACAAGAAGCGAAAGCGCGGACGGACAAGATTACTCCGGTGGAGAAGGCTCTTATTGAGGCGCTCGACGCGCGCTATCCTCAGCGCGATCCGATCGACGATCTGATGCCCTGGAACAAGGATTACACCAACTCCATGCGCAAGGTCCTGGCCGATAATCCCAGCGACCTGGATGTCCAGACCGTGTTCGTCGAGTCGATAATGAACGAGACGCCATGGAAGATGTGGGACCTAAAGACTGGTGGTGTCGCAGAAGACGCCGGAACGGCGGAAGCGCGGGAGATCTTAGAAACCTCATTTCGCGACGTAGCCGAAAGCTGGGACCATCCCGGCCTGCTGCACCTCTACGTCCATCTGATGGAAATGTCACCCTTTCCGGAACTTGCGCTGCGCGCAGGCGATCGGCTGCGTGAATTGGTGCCGGAAAGTGGCCATTTGATCCACATGCCTACCCATATCGATGTGCTGTGCGGCAATTACCGCGACGTTGTCGTCTACAATCAGAAAGCCACCGTGGCCGACCGCAAGTTCCTGGAGCGAGAAGGCGCGATGAACGTCTACGCCATGTACCGCACCCATAACTATCATTTTACCATCTACGGGGCGATGTTCCTGGGTCAGTACACGCCAGCGATCGAGGCCGCGCAGGAGCTAATCGACCGGACGCCGGAAGAGCTATTGATGGTACCCTCGCCGCCGATGGCCGATTTCCTAGAAGGCTACCTTTCGATGAAGCAGCACGTCCTGGTTCGCTTCGGCAAATGGCAAGAGATAGTCGATCAGGAAATGCCCGATAATCAGGAACTCTACTGTGCAACTAGTGCGATGATGCGCTACGCCAAGTCGGTCGCACACTCCGCTATGGGAAATGTGGAGGAAGCCGAGAAGGAAAAGGCGCTTTTCCTGGAAGCCAAGGCGAAAGTGCCAGAAAGCCGCCGGGTTCATAACAACCGAGTTTACGACCTGCTCGATATAGGTGAGCAGATGTTGAACGGGGAACTGGAATACCGACGCAACAACTACGACATCGCCTTCGAGCATCTGCGGAAAGCAGTCGAGCTGGATGACGCTCTGCCCTATGACGAGCCTTGGGGCTGGATGCAACCTACCCGGCACGCGCTGGGCGCTTTGCTTATGGAGCAAGGCCATTTCACGGAAGCAGAAGCGGTCTATCGGGAGGATTTAGGCCTCGACCAAACCTTGAGCCGAGCTTGCCAGCACCCGGGTAACCTTTGGAGCCTACACGGTTTGCATGAATGCCTAACACAACGCGGCGAAACCGTAGAAGCATTGCACATCAAGCAGCAGCTCGACCAAGCCATTGCCCGCGCCGAGGTCACAGTGCACGCGTCCTGCTACTGCCGCCAGCAGGCTGCTGCTTAAGGCACTTCGAATGCCGTCGATTAAACCCTTCACGCTCGCGGTGCCCGACGAAACGCTGGCGCAAATTCGCCAACGTGTCGCCAACTATCCCTGGCATGAGATGCCTGACGATGGAGGCTGGTCGTACGGAGCCAATCTCGACTACATGAAGGAATTTTGTGCCTACTGGGTCGAGGAATATGACTGGCGCGCGCATGAGGCCAAGTTCAACGGCTTCAACAATTTCAAGACGCCAATCGATGGAATCGACGTTCACTTCATCTGCGAGAAAGGAAGCGGCCCCGCGCCGATGCCATTGATCCTTAGCCATGGTTGGCCCGGCACAATCGTAGAGTTCCTCAACGTCATAGAACCGCTGGCCCACCCGGAACGGTTTGGTGGCGACGAGAATGACGCCTTCACCGTTATCGCACCCTCGCTACCCGGCTTCGGCTTTTCCGGCCGGCCGCCGCGCCCTTACGGACCACGCAAAATTGCCGCGCTCTTCGCAATATTGATGAAAGATGTTTTGGGCTATAACGGCTACCTCGCCCAGGGCGGTGATTGGGGTGGCGGAATTTCAACCTGGCTCGGTTTCGACGCATCGCCCGCCTGCAAGGCGGTCCATCTCAACATCATGATGATGCGCCACCAGGATGGGCCGCAAACGCCAGAGGAAGAAGCCTGGTCCGAACGGTTCGTGCACGAACAAGAATTAGAGGAAGGCTATCGCACGATCCAAGGCACCAAACCGCAGACCCTAAGCTACGCCATGATGGACAGTCCAGTTGGCATCGCCGCCTGGATCGTTGAGAAGTTCAATTCCTGGTCTGACACGGTAGGTGACGATCTAGAAAGCGCGCATAGTAAGGACACGCTGCTGACCAACATTATGGTTTATATCGTGACCCGCACCTTCAACACGGCCTCCTGGATCTATTACGGCCGGCGCGAGGAAGGTGGTCGCCTGTTCGATACGGGTGGAAAACGGGTCGAAGTGCCAACCGCCTGTGCGCTGTTTCCAAAAGAACTCCTGTCCTGGCCTCCGCGATCTTATGTGGAGCGAATGGTCAATGTGCAGCGCTGGACCGAGATGCCGCGCGGCGGCCATTTTGCCGCGCTCGAAGTGCCGGACCTACTGCTCGAGGATTTGCGGGCTTTCGCAAGGTCGGTACGTTAAAGCCTTGGGTTTTGTTTCACTGCCAAAATCGGGCCAGCCAGTACTTCGATAGACCTTTTTTGAACCTAATTTACAGGGCATTAAAAATTCAATTTTAGGATTTTATATTCACTATCGCAGCTTTGACTTGAGGTAATGAGTGGCGCATTACCGTCTTCGATTGCGCATACCGTCAGACACCATAAATCGGTCATCACCCAACACACATTGGCGCGTGAATCTGGGGGTCTTGTATGCAGACACGCACCATTGCTCCTCAACCTAAGATACCAATCAATTTATTGTGGCGTGCGCGCGAACAAGGTTAAACGTCCTACAGATCACCATTCAGTATCTGCCATATAAAACCGTCGGAAAGGAACATGCGGATGCCCTGATTATGATATAAGCGGCATCTGTCTTTCGCCACGGGCGATGTTGATCTGATCGCGGACCCGGTCGGACAGTGACGGCATCGTGTAGCCAAGGTCCGCGAACAACCGGACGCCGCTCATCCGATTGATTTGGGGAAAGCCGGTGGCGTTTGGCGCAAATGTGATATCCGCATCCGGCACATAATCACGCACCATCTCCGCGATCTCACCCAGCGAAGCACGATGCGAGCCAACGCAATACACGTCACGTTGCAGTTTCTCGGAAAATACCGAACGTACCATTAAGTCAGCTACATCCTCGACATAGATATAGGGGGATGTCTGTTTTGCAATCACTGGGCAGCGATAAGCCTCACCAACCGCAGCACTAGAAATCATCGCTGAAGCCGCCGCACTGCGCCCCGTCAGCCGGCCATGGCCGAACACCGTACAAATCCTGAGGCCTCGGCAATCAAGCCCAGTATTGCGCGTGTAAGAGCGGGCGGCGAATTCATTCGCTAGCTTGGTGACCCCGTAGACCGAAAAGGGGAGTTGCTCCGAATCTTCGTCAAGCACCGCATCGCCATAATCTGCCTGGTCGCGATAGGTAGAAATTGAGCTCGGATAGACGACCCGTCGAACACCATGCGCCACCGCCACGTCGAAGATGTTGTTTGTCCCGGTGATATTTACATCAAACGCGAGGCGCGGATTATCCTCCGAAGCCGGCGGCAGCGCCGCCGCCGTGTGGATAATATGGGTCACCCCATTTGCGGCAACTGCCTCATCGAGCGCAGGTGCATCCAATATGTCAGCTTGCACAGCCCTGATTACTTCCATGGCTAATAAATCATTGAGCCGACCAGTTTGAAGGGTGCTGTCAAACGCGACGACGGTTTTGCCACACCCAAGAAGGTTCCGCACAATCGCAGTCCCAATGAGGCCGGCAGCCCCAGTTACCAATACCGTCATTTCAAGCTCCTCAAACGCAATCAAGGTCCGCGGTGATAAAACAAGGCACACCCTCGTCCTTACCAATTTGATCTGCTAGTTATGGACAATGTTGATCGCCCAGCTAACCGATACTCATATCCTGGCAAAATCATCGGATCGACCCGAAGCCAGGTCAAGGGCCGAAGATTTGCGCCGTTGCGTCGCTGATATCGGCCGCCTCGACCCTCAGCCGGATATCGTTATCCATACCGGCGATACAGTGCAAACCGGCGCACCGGAGGATTACGCACATCTCGAAAAGCTTGTCGCGCCAATTAAACAAAAGCTCTTCGCGACGCCGGGGAACCGCGACCGCCGGGATAAGTTTGCCGTGGCATTTTGCCGCGAAAATGATGCCTTCATGCACCTTTCATTTGAAGGCCTGCCAGTTCGCCTGATCGCCCTAGATTCGATCGAACCCCCACAAAACAAAGGGGCTTTCTGCGCCGAACGTGTTCAATGGCTTGATAAAACGCTGAGCGCGGCGCCGAACCGACCGACGCTACTGTTCATGCATCATCCCCCCTTCGACATGGAGCCAGATTATGTTAGCGGCTACCTGAACCCAGGCGACCGGATCGCGCTCGAAGCTATAATTTCAAAACATCGCCAAGTCCGGCATTTGTTCTGCGGCCATTGCCACTGGATATCACAAAACCTATGGGCCGGCATCAAAGTCACGACGACTGCCAGCATCGCCCGCGATGTTCGCAAAGGTGTCGACGAAAGCCGCTATGGCGACACGCCCATCTATCAGCTGCACCACGTGGCCAAAGACGGTGCAGTCACAACGCAAATCCGGCACGCAGCATAAAGGAAATCAAAGCGTGAAGGTCATCAAAATCTATACCATCAGGCCCGACCGGCACCCCAACCTAGTCTGAATCTGCCTATAAACGCCGAAAGTCTCGTTGTCCTCGGATAAACCTAGTTTGGCGACGGGCCAGTGGCGGCCCATATCCATGGCCGGATCGAGCACCTCAATCACATCCTGCGATCCTATGCGGGCTTCTTCGCAAATGGAGAGGGGATGCGGGCTGTATCGGCAGTCAACCTTGTGCTTGGAAACTCACCGACAGACTGGCAAACTAGCCGATTCACAATCTACTAGAGAGCGCGCCCTGGTACCCAATTCAAGTCTACTACACCTGCGCGCAACCAGAGTATGTGGGGCAGAGCACGGGCGTCTGGCCGGGCAAATTCAAGCTTGCCGGCTGCAGTCGATCTAACGGTCCTGCTAAGAAGTATTTTCGTCGCCCATATGAAGCAAATGTATAAATTCCTCAACAGAGAACACTAACTTTGGAGCTAAAAGCCTAATTTGAAACGATATCAATGGGAGTTGCCGTGACGGAACACGTAACAGCCGTTTTTGATACCAGAAAACAGTTCCTTTACCTGCGGATGCGACACTGGCTCGCAGGTTTCGTCACAAAGCAAATTCTGCTCTGAAACGTAAGCAATATAAGTCGTTTCCGCATTCTCAGCTAGCAGGTGGTAGTAGGGCTGTTCCTTTTTCGGCCGTGTTTGTGCCGGAATTGACTGCCACCACTCCTCAGTGTTTGAGAACTCTGGATCAACATCAAAGATCACCCCGCGGAACGGATGAACGCGATGTTTGACTATCTGGCCTATGCCGAATTTTGCTTGTCTAATTGTCATCCGGATTTTCCACTACCGGTTATTCCTTAAGGTTTTACCGTCTTTTACACCCTGCGACCACATCTGTTCATGTAAATGCGGGTTTCGCAAGGGCGCAGGATCATAATAAAGAGCCATACCATTCGGCAAGTGCCGTACCAATTTCATGTGGCGAATCTTCCTGGATGAAATGGCTGCCCGAAACAGTCACCTCGATCTGGTTCTTCCAGCTGCGGCAGAACTCCCGCTGGTTACCGATCAGGATCGCACCGGGTTCAGCATTTATGAATATTTTTGGTAGGTCGGTTTCCACTAACCAATCGGCATAATCCTGAGCAATCGCCACAACGTCCGCGGGTTCACCGCTGATTGGTATTTGGCGTGGCCAGGTCAGGGTCGGCCTACGGCCTTCGCCAGGCTCCGTGAATGGTCGGCGATAGACCGCCATTTCCAAGGCACTCAAATCACGCAGTACAGAACCGGGTAGTACGCGTTCTACAAACATATTCTTCTGCAGGATCATAGTTTCCCCGGCGGGGGAGCGGAATCCTTCGAAGATGGGACGGGCGGCTTCGTTCCATTCCTGCCAGGCCACTGGGCGAACAAGCGCTTCCATATAGGCGATGCCGTGTACCGCATCAGGATGACGACGGGCCCAGTGAAATCCCAGCGCAGAGCCCCAATCGTGCAAAACCAATGTCACATTTTTAGTGATGCCCATAGTCTCAAAGAAACCATCCAGGTAGTCGCGGTGCTCGAAAAAAGAATAGCGCTCGGGCCCACTATCCGGCAGCTTGTCTGAGTCCCCCATACCTATCAAATCGGGCGCGATGCAGCGCGCCTTGTCCGTCAGATGCGGCATGATGTTACGCCACAGATAGGACGAGGTAGGATTGCCGTGCAAGAAGACAATTGGATCTCCTACTCCCATCTCCACATAGGCCATGTTCAGGCCGTTCACCCTAACCATCTGCTTGGTATGTTCATCAGCGGAGATCATATTTTTACCCTACTCACCCTTGAAGTCAGGCTTGCGCTTATTGATGAAGGCATCCATTCCTTCGCGACCATCAGGCGATGCTGCTCGCTCGGCAATAAAGCGGGCCTCGATCTCCATCTGAGTCTCCAGCGGGTTGGTGAAGGTCTCGGTCAACATCTTTTTTACACAGCCATAAGCTCCCGTTGCACCGGATGCCAGGTTACGGGCAAGGGCCTCAGCCTCTTCAATCAATTTTTCGTCCGCAACAACACGGTTTATCAGGCCCCACTCTACCGCTTCATCGGCGCTGAGCCGGCGATTGGTTAACATCAATTCTTGTGACCGGCGAAGCCCGATTAGGCGCGGCATAAAGTATGTTGAACTGCCATCCGGTGACAGACCGGCCGCTGTGTAGGCACTGGTAAACATTGCGGATTGTGCCGCCAAAACCAGATCACCAGAAATCGCGATACTAAGCCCCGCTCCCGCAGCAATGCCATTAACAGCGACAACCAGGGGCGGATTCATTCGAGAAAACCGCGACGTCGCTGCGTGCAAATAGATCGTGATCTCCTTAAGCCGGGCGCCCATATCCTCACCGAAGCCATGAAATGTTTTGAGGTCACCACCGGCACAGAACATCTTTCCCATCCCGGTCAATAGCACGGCACGAATACCTGGATCTTCGTCGCAACGGATCGCCGCCATCATCAGATCATGCGCCATCGCGCCGTTCAGACTGTTTGCCGCACCGGGGCGATTTAGTGTGATCTTGGCCAAGCCATCGCTGACCTCGAACAAAAGCGTTTCAAATGGCATCCCACGTTACTCCGCATCAATCTCGGCGAAGACCTGCTTAGCAATTCGGGTCGAGTCTATTGCAGCCGGCGCGCCGCAATAGGCCAAAACATGAAGGAAAACTTCCTGTATTTCATCGCGGGTCAATCCGTTGTTTAGGGCCCCGCGAATATGTACCGCGAGTTCGTGCGGGCGGTTCAACGCCGATAGCATGGCAAGGTTCATGAAGCTGCGGGTACGCCGGTCAATCCCCTCACGGGTCCAGATCTGGCCCCAGGCAAATTCGGTCGTGATCTCCATGAGTGGCCGGGCAAAATCCTCCGGATCTTTCATGGTTTCATCAACCCGTTTATCGCCCAAGACGGCCCGTCGCATCTTCTCGCCGGCCTTGTAGTTCTCACTGCTAGTCATCGAATTCTCCCCATGTGTGTCATGGGGTGATTGTAGCGATCGACGCTAAGACAACAATTCTCGAAGTGACGTTCGGTAAGCTGTCGCCACGATTTCCTCTTCCGAATGATGCCCGTCCACAACTCGCCAGACACCGCCGACCATGACGTCGCGGACCTTGCAATCGTTCCCAGAAAAGAGGAACCCGTCGAGAATATCGTCACCCTGCCGCCCAATCAGGTCCACATGTTCACCGTCGAGCACAATCAAATCGGCACGCTTCCCCGCCGCTAACTTTCCAGAGGGCTGTGCCAAAGCCTGCGCCCCGCCTGTTGCCGCGGCAATCCAGAGGTTCGCCCCGACAGACAAACGGTTCGCGTCAGCAGTCACGTTGCGTTTCTGATCACGCAACCGTTGACCATATTCGAGCCAACGCAACTCCTCCACAGGACTGGTCGAACTGTTACTGTCAGACCCGACCGCATAGATTCCGCTCGATGCAATATAGGCAGGCAGTGGAAAAACCCCATCACCAAGGTTAGCTTCCGTCGTTGGGCACAAGCCCGCAATTGCGCCGCTGTCGGCAATCCGTCGGATTTCGGCATCGTTTGTGTGGGTCGCATGAACAAGGCACCAACGAGGATCCGGCGTTGCATGAGCGAACAGCCAATCAACCGGGCGCATGCCACTCCAGGCAATACAATCTGTGACCTCCTTTTGCTGTTCAGCAATGTGAATGTGCACCGGCGCTGTAGGGTCTTCCGAATGCACCGCCGAGACCGTCTCAGAAAGAATTTCAGACGTGACGGCGCGCAGGGAATGCGGGGCTATCCCAACCCGCACGCCGAGATCTTCTCGGTACTGGGTGCGCACGGCATCGACGATGCGCATAAGCGCGTCAGGTGTGTTGCAAAACCGCCGTTGCGCATCACCTACGGCGAGGCAGCCAAAACCACCATAGCTATAAAGCACCGGTAAATGTGTGATCGCAATACCAGCGTACCGAGCTGCCGCGACGACCCTGAGGGACATTTCAGCGATCTCGTCATACCTGCCGCCGCCCGGCGCGTGATGTAGATAGTGAAATTCACCAACCGCAGTGTAACCCTGTTTTAGCAGTTCGACATATAGTTGGGTTGCGATCGCTTCGACTTGCTCCGGCGTCAGACGCCGCACAAAGCTGTACATCGCCTCACGCCAGGTCCAGAAAGAATCATTATCAGGACCAGCTCGCTCGGTTTGGCCCGCCAATCCGCGTTGAAAGGCATGTGAATGAACGTCCAACATACCCGGCAGGACGGGTCCCCTGGCAGTCGGCAATCCATTCTTTGTCACATCGGGCGTTGCCGATAGGATCGTTCCGTCGGTGCCAAAGTTAAACAGCACGTTGTCGGCCCAGCCTTCCGCCAAAAGAGCCTGAGCGGCAAACAACCGTGATTCAACACCTGTCATGACTAAGATCCGCTGGTTGCTATACGCTGCCTGCAGATTTTGGAAGGGCGCTTTTAGTCTTAGTCTGCGTCACTTCACAATGATAGGTCTGACAGGCACGCATGTTCACGCGCTTTGTTTTTTGACCATATTCTCGCACCCTGAGACGAAGCCTTGGAAAGGCTCGTACGCATCAGCGCTCGGTACCTGTCCGTTTTCCTCTTCCAGCACGTCTCGCAACATACCCGTACCCGCAATTTTAAGGAACAAAGCTATCTCGGTGCCAGTCGCCACACTGCACTGTCGTCGCATCCCGTGTGGAGATAAGACTGAGTACCTGCGGCGCAACACAGGTCGCGGCCGTGCTCTCTGTCTGTATCATCCCAGTCAATCCGAACAGCAACACCAAAATAGAACACCGCCTCGCCGCACGCCCGAGTGACCAAAAGGACATAGCCCCAGCTCTTCTCCGACATCTCGAACAAAAATCCAATGTCGAATTATACCGCTAAAACGTCTAGAACGTATAGGATGCGTCCACACTGCGCATGCACCCGCGAGTCAGAAAGCGCTCAAATTTTCCTTGCAAAAAACAGTCGAAAGTTCCATATCGAGCGGCCTTATTTCGACGACCGAAACGCCATGATTGAAGACACGACTGTGCGCTATGAGGAAAAACCAGAAAACGCTGAGAAACAGGCGACAGTCACGACCAATGACTATTTTTATCAGCGCGAAGGCGATCGATTCGCGGGTTTACATTTAATCATAGATCTGTGGGGTGCGCATCGACTTGACGATGAAGCATTCATTGAGGCCACCTTGCGGAATTGTGTTGACGCTGCCGGGGCTACCCTCCTGCACATCCATCTCCATCGTTTTACAGAAAATGGTGGTATTTCCGGCGTAGCAGTTTTAGCGGAATCTCATATCAGCATCCATAGCTGGCCCGAGCATGAATACGCGGCGATAGACATTTTTATGTGTGGCGAGACTGAACCACATCGCGCAGTCAACGTAATCCGGAATGCCTTTCAACCTGAACGGGTTGAAATCGGCGAGCACCACCGGGGCCGCTTGTGACGGCGGACTGGTTCGAGGAGACGCTTCATCCAGGCCTGCACGCACGGCTGCGCATCGACAAGCTACTCTATGAAGGCAAGAGCGAATGCCAGCATCTAATCCTATTTGAAAACACGGAGTTTGGTCGTGTCCTAGTGCTAAACGGCGTGTTGCAAACAACCGAGCGCGACGAATTCATCTATCACGAAATGCTGGCTCACCTGCCGCTGATCTCACACGGAAAGGCGCGTCAAATTCTGATTATCGGCGGCGGTGACGGCGGCATGCTGGAAGAAGTGCTTAAGCACGAAATCGTTGAAAGGGTAACCTTGGTCGAAATCGATGCAAGCGTCATCAATGTTAGCAAACGGTATCTGCGCAGCATCTGCGGCGATGCCTTCGAAGATCCAAGGGCGAACATTATAATCGCCGACGGGGTTAGACATGTCGAGAGGACTAATGACCGTTACGACGCTGTGATTGTGGACTCAACCGATCCCATCGGCCCCGGCGAAATATTGTTCACCGAACGATTCTACAAGGCCTGCAAACGCGTACTAGCACCCGGCGGCATATTGGTGACACAGAACGGAGTACCTTTCGTGCAGGGTAACGAGCTGCATAACACGATGGTCGCATTGAAACCGCTATTTGGCGATACCTCCTGCTACACTGCGACGGTTCCGGCCTATGTGGGCGGCTGCATGGCCTTCGGCTGGGCGACGGATAATACGGACCTGCGCACGGTTTCGCTGAAGGAACTTGAACGACGCTACGCGGCAGCCAAGCTAGACACACGCTACTACACCCCAGCGGTGCACCAAGCTGCCTTTGCCCTGCCTCCCTATATTGCGGAATTGATCCGTTAGATAGACAGATGCTCCGTCTCGCCCAGGTCCCAGTATAGCCCGGTCATGATGCGCAGCCCTTCACGTGTGATGTGGTGCAGGATGTGCTCATTTGGGCCGTGCTGGCAGCTGCCCGTATAGGAATGCGGAATCCACAATGTTGGCACACCAAGATTGCGCGCGAAAATATCACTGGGTAGCCCGCCAGCTGAGTTTGGGACCACGATCGGTTTCTCTTGGGTCTTAGTCACCGATTCAACGGCAAAAGGAATCCATGGGCTGGCGGGATCACTGCGCGACGCTGGGAAGAACCCGTCCGGCAATTCCTTAATTTTGACTTGCTGAAACCCGTTCTCATCAAGGTGCTCGCGCAGCGCCGGCACAAAATTTGTCGGATCAACATCAGCAGAAAAGCGCAACTGGCAGCGCGCACGGGCGTCTGGCTGTACGCCGTTCACCGGGTTTTCTGGCCGACCCGTGATGAAAGCCAGTACGATAAAACTAGTCCAGGCAAACATTTTCTCCTCACGGCTTAGGCCCGGCTCGCCCCAGTCGGGGTCAATCTCCGGGAAACCTTTACCCGGATCGACACTGCAGTCCTGCAACGCTTCACGGATCTGCGGCGGTATTTCGGCCGGCGTCCAGCCAGGCACCTGTATTTTACCTTTCTGGGTGACAATGCAGGCGAGTGCGTGAGCCAGCGTCACACCAGGATCTTCCAGTACACCGCCCCAATGACCCGAATGACGGCTGCCAACGCGTAAATCGACCTCCAAGTCGAAGGCCATCATGCCGCGGTTGCCGAGTTTGATATCCGGTCTCGTCGGGTTCATGCGCGGTCCGTCAGAAGCTATCAGCACATCAGCCGCCAAAAGGTCGGTATGCGAAGAACAGAATTCCTCAAGTCCTAGCGACCCGATTTCCTCGCTTGTCTCCAACAAGACCTTGGTATTGAAACCATGACTGCCCCGCTCGGCCAAAATGGCTGCGAGAGCAGCCAATACGATCGAGTGCTGTACCTTGTTATCGGCCGTACCGCGGCCGTAATAGCGGTCTCCCTCTTGTTTCAGCACCCAGGGATTTAGGCCGTCACGCCATTGTTCCGGGATGCCACGCACTACATCGCCATGGCCATAGACGAGCAAGGTCGGGCGCGCCGGATCTTCGATGCGCGTAGCAACGAGAAACGGCCCTCCCCCTTCGACCAAATTATCGAATATTTCGCAATTGTAACCAAGCGGCGCTAGATAGGGGCTAATATTGTCGTTCAGATAGCGGTACAGCTCCGGCAGTTGGCACAGCTCCTGACTTTCTGTCTGAATCGCGACCCGCTCCGCTAACACCTCGATAAAATTGCCACTGTCGTATTCGGCTTCAATTCGTGCGATCGCGCCGTCTCGCGTACCCGCCATTTCGCCTCTCTCACCTTCAATTCAATCGACAATTTATAGAAACATACGCGCTTGAAGAAAGCGTCTCAGCGCTTTACTCACCCATCGCAATACCCTCTCGGCGAGGGTCAGCGGCGCCGATCAATTTACCATCCCTGATTAAAATTGCATGCAAGCCGCTGTTCAGGTTACGCGCATTGGTCCGGTGCCCTTTCGCTCTTAAAGCTTCAGCGAAACCGCTGGCCACCGTGCCATTCTCCAGGTCGAGCGTCTTTCCGTTTCGGTGGGTGAAGTGTCCCGTCTCTAGAGCGTCCTGCGGATCCATATTCCAATCGAGAATAGCGATCAGCGATTTCGCGACGTAGTTAATGATGCGACTGCCGCCGGGCGAGCCGATCAGCAGGTAGGGTTGACCGTCTTTGAAGACGATAGTCGGTGCCATGGAGCTACGTGGCCGTTTGCCGCCTTCCACCCTATTCGCGATTGGCCGGCCATCCTTTTCCGGCCAACGGCTGAAATCAGTTAGCTCGTTGTTTAGCAAAAACCCTCGCACCATGACCCGGCTGCCAAAGCCAGATTCAATGGTCGACGTCATCGACAGTGCGTTACCGTAGGTGTCACGGATGACGAAATGGCTGGTGCCGGCCCTATCCCTATTCACGTCCGGAACCCAATCCAGCGTCTTGTTCGCCGGAGGTTTGCCGGCCGTCGCCTTACCATGTGATTTTTGGATGTCAATCTGTTGAGCCCGCGCTTTCAAATAAACTGGGTCGAGCAGCCCAGCCACTGGAACCTCCACGAAGTCGCCGTCCGCCATGTAACGTGCCCGATCCGCATAGGCCAGTTTTGCTGCCTCCGAATACAGGTGAACGAAATCTGCATTCCAACCAACCGCTCTGAGATCATGGTGCACAAGCAGACCGAGGATCTGCGCGACAGTGAGCCCGCCGGATGTTGGCGGCCCCATACCGCAGACTTGGTAGGCCCGATAGACGGTGCAGACTGCTTGCCGGAATTTTGCCTCATAAGAGGCAAGATCATGCAGGTTAAGGTTATTGGCGACGGCAGAAGTCTCCGCGACAGCCTTGACGATGTCTGCAGCTATGTCTCCGGTATAGAATGCCTTCGACCCGTCGCGCGCGATCATCCGCAGGGTTGCGGCGAAGGTGGGATTTTTTAATCGGTGGCCAGAAGGCAATGGCGCCCCTGTCTTGCCGAAGAAATAGGTACGTGCGGCGGGAAACCGAACCAGCCCCAATTTCTGGGTCTGCAAAATTGATTTTGCGAGACGCGGCGAGATTTCAAATCCGTTCTCCGCTAACGTTATCGCCGGCGTAAAAAGTTCCTGCCAGGGCACCCTACCAAACCGTCGATGCATGACCTCAAGCAACCGTAAGGTGCCTGGGACCCCAACCGACTGGCCGCCTATCACAGCTTCGACGAACTTCATCGGTTTGCCATCGTGCTCGAGAAACCGCGCCGGCATCGCTGCAGCGGGTGCTGTTTCACGACCGTCGATCGTGTGCAGGGTCTTAGTCGCTGCGTCCCAATAAAGCAGGAAAGCTCCGCCGCCGATGCCCGAGGATTGCGGTTCTACTAGATTGAGCACAAGTTGCACGGCGACGGCAGCATCTGCGGCAGTACCGCCCCGCTTCAACACATCATAGCCAGCGCGGACCGCGTGTGGGTTGGCCGCGGCGACCATGAAACGCTCAGCCACGACGGACGTCTTATCTTGCCATCCGGTACCGAACTCCGGTTGTGGATCCTGTGCTTGAGCAAAAGAAAAACATGTGGTGGCCGTAAGTAGCGCGAAACCGCCACCTAGCCACCTCCCGAATTTCATCGCGGCTTCAGACAGCCATCTTAAACACAGGCACCCTTTGCCCGTTTTCTGTCTCGTAGAAATCGAGCTCGACTGCCTGACCGACCGTTAATGAATCGAAATCGCAATCGACGATGTTAGTCATCATCGTGATTCCTTCCTCTAGGGTCACATATGCGATTGCATATTGCGGATCGGCCCGGCGCATGACCGAGTAGGTGTAGATCGTGCCCTTGCCGGAAGCTTCGACCAATTCGACATTGTTGCTCAGTGTAAAGGGGCTGAGATTACGAGGATACCAGAAGAACTGTCCCGTATCTTTGCAGCGCGGGATCATCAGCCTTCCCTCGTTTGCAGCTGCCCAGAAGGCCTCGTTCTCGACGCTCATCGGTGGCGATGGAATATTACGTTGGCTCATGCGTCGGCCCTCCCTAGGATAACAGTTGAACTGCCCATCCGGGTCCCAATAGAGCCGCCCGTCCCGTGGGCGAGCGCGACCTGGCAATCCTTAACTTGGACCGCCGGATGCGCCTCATCGCGCAACTGCCGGACTGCCTCCAAGACTTTAGTCAGGCCGCCGCGGTTGATCGGGTGGTTGCTGCACAGCCCTCCACCATCAGTGTTGAAGGGCAGTCTACCCTCGCCCGCTATCAGGTTACCGTCGGAAACGAACTTGCCGCCTTTGCCAACCTCGCAAAAGCCAAGGTCTTCCAGGGTTTCCAGGACCGTGATAGTGAAGCTGTCATAGATTGAAGCGTAATCTATATCGCCTGGCATCACCCCAGCTTCTTCGAAGGCGATCGGACCAGACCAACGTGCACCGGTAAAGGTCAGATCGACCTGTCCAGAATTGAGGTGCTTTGGCGCCTCACCGTGGCCCAGCACCTTGACGCAATCCCGGTCGAGACCCTTGGCGATCTCCGGGCTAACGACGATGAAGGCACCACCGCCATCGGAGATAACGCAGCAATCGTTCCTGTGTAACGGATCGGCAATCATCGGCGAATTAACGACATCTTCAACTGTCACCACGTCGCGTAGCATGGCGTGCGGATTGTGCTGAGCATGATGCGATGCCGCGACCTTGATCCAGGCCATTTGCTCGCTGGTAGTGCCAAACTCGTGCATGTGCCGGTTCGCAGCCATAGCGTACATATTTACGACAGTCGGACCGTATATGAACTCGAACGGCACATCCGGCGCAGCACCGTAGTTGCGTGGTTGCGTTCCCGTCGCCATGCCTTCTGACCTTGGCCGACCAGCCAACGTTACCAGTGCGACGTTGCACTTGCCCATGGCAATTGCCGCAGCAGCGTGACCGATGTGAAGGACGTAGGACGAGCCGCCAACGTCGGTGGCGTCCAGGTGCCGCAAATTTCGCAGCCCCATATATTCGACCATTGACAGCGGACCCAGGCCTGGCGCATCACCAGCGCAGAAATAGCCATCAATATCTTCCTTGCTGATACCGGCATCTGCGATCGCACCAGCCGCGACTTCACCATGCAACTGAGCCACCGAAAGGTCGGTCGCCTTGCGGGTAGGATGTTCGTAAATGCCCGCGATATACGCTTTCCCCTTGATACTCATTGAGTGATTTCCAATTTCTCTATGGACTTTGATTGCCGAACATAGGCAACGACCCCGGTGCCTTCAAGAAGGCTTCCGGAAGCGGCTATCACAATCACGATCGCTACAATCACTAGATCAACGGAAAAGCAGCGGGCGAAGGCCCATCGCCGTATTCGGCATTACTGGAAACACCACCAGACCACCATCAAAAAAAATCCGGCCAACTTTATCTGCATCGCATGATGAGATCGAAATAGCGCCAAAAAAAATTTCGGTATGAGCGACTTAGCCATAGTCTGCTTGAGGTGATACTGGCAGCTAACATCGCGCTGCATTGCCATTAGCATACAATTATTCGACTCGGCACACTCTATTTGGGTGACAGACTATTTTTTAATTTAAGCAACTCTTCACGCAATTCAGACCCGTTCCTATCGTCCTTCGGAATCAATTTGTCGATGCTGCCGGCAATCCATTGTTCCCGCATACCCTTCGAATAGTTTAGATGCTGCTTACCGTTGACGATTTTCCATACCTCTGGGTCAAACGACCCAGTGAATTTCTGGCTAACCACCCAAGCGCCGCAGCCGACCCAGCAAAAAATACGACGAGGAGAACGGTTTTCAATAATTGACGCACGGCATAACTCCGAATTGTGATCCCTAGGCGAGCCCGATAGACTTTCGGAACTTAGATTAGAGAAATTGGACAAATTTCGATGCCAGAACCCTACATCAAAACAACCTTCGGTGAGTTGCCGGCGAGGATGGCGGTTCAGTTCGGCGAGCGCGAAGGACTGGTATTCGAAGACCAGCGCTACACCTTTGCCGAGATGGCGTCGCGTATAGACCAAGTCGCCAAGGGTCTGATGGCGATCGGCGTGCAACCCGGAAACAAGGTTGGGCTTTGGCTACTCAATCAGCCGGAATGGGTGGATCTGATGTTTGCCGTCGCAAAAATTGGTGCCATACTAGTTCCAATCAACACGCGGTTCCGCACACAAGACTTGGAATATGTCCTGACGCAGTCCGACTGCGCCTATCTGATCTGCCACGACGTCTCTGGCCCCATTGATTACATGAAAATGGTGCGGGACGTCGTCGTCTTACCAGCAAAGGGCACCGCGATTGCCGATCCCGAACGTCCAGAGATGCGAGCGGTAATCACTGTCTCAAACGAAAAGCATTCTGGCGCCGTTTCATGGCCGGAGTTGCTGACAGCATCAGGCGGCGTCGAAGACGACGCCCTCGCCACCCGCGCAGCTGCGGTCGACCCCGACGACCCGGTCTTTTTCATGTACACCTCAGGCACAACCGGTTTCCCCAAAGGCGCGGTCCACACGCACAATCTCCTGCGACTGATCGTGTTCAGGGCGAAGCATATGACGATGTCAGAGAACGATGTCATTTTGAACTATCTGCCGCTGTTTCACCTGTTCGGCTTTTCCGAAGGTGCGTTGATGTCAATGGTATCGGGCGCGAAACAAGTGCTAACCGCAACCTTTGACCCCAGTGAATGTATCCAGCTTGCTGAGCGAGAGGGGGCAACGATCATGCATGGTTTCGAGACCCATCTGAAAGAAATGGTCGAGGCACAGCAACGCAACCATTGCGACATATCCACACTGCGCACAGGTATCTTCGCTGCCGGCATGCAAAGCGCCGTTCCTATCTTCAAGCGCGCGCTTGAAGTGTTTCCGACAATGCGCACAGTCTCCGGCTTCGGCATGAGCGAAGTCGGTGTAGGCGTGACTTTTGGCACGATGGACGACGATTTGTCGCGCCGTCTGGAAAGTTCCGGTGGTCCAATCGACGGCCACGAAGTCCGCATCATTGACCCAGACACCGGCAAGGAGCAGCCGGTCAACGTGCCTGGCGAACTACTGATTAAGGGTTACGGCATAATGCAGGGCTATTACAAGAAACCGAAAGAGACCGCTAAATGCTATGACGATGATGGCTGGTTCCATACTGGCGATACCGCGTCGATGCGCGCGGACGGCTATATTCGCTTCCTCGGTCGCTATAAAGACATGCTCAAAGTCGGCGGTGAAAATGTCGATCCGATGGAAACAGAGGGACTGCTGCTTGACCACCCTGCTGTGCATCAGGTCGCAATCGTCAGCCTGCCAGACCAAATGCTTACTGAGGTCCCCGTCGCCTTCGTTGAAAAAGTGGCCAACGTCAACGCAACGAGTGAGGATATCATCGCCTATTGCCGTGGCAAAATAGCGAGCTTTAAGATCCCGCGGCACGTTCAGTTTGTTGAAGACTGGCCAATGACGGCGTCAGGCAAGATCCGAAAATTGGACCTCCGAGAGACCGCGAAGGAGTTGTTCCTATGAATGCCGCCGAACTACACAGCGACGCAATCGTCATCGACGCGACCTGTCCGCTTGCGCGCATCCACAAATATGTAGATTGGTACCGCATAGGAGGTGCAACGGCGATCGCGCCCACTATCACTGGGGTTTCAGGCGGCGCACGCAGCGGCTTTTCGCAAATAGGAGGTTGGCACCGCTATGCGCGCGAGCGCGGCGACACAATCATTGTCCGCAAGGCAGCGGATATCGAGCAAGCTAAAGCCGAAGGCAAACTCGGCCTGATCCTGCACTGCCAGGGCACAGCCCTGATAGAAGACGAGATAGACTTGCTTGACAGCTATTATGAAGCGGGATTGCGCATTGTGCAGCTCTGCTACAACACCAAAAATTTAGTCGGTGACGGAGCGTCAGAGCGCACGGACGCCGGGCTTAGCCATTTCGGCGTGAAGCTTATCGGACGGCTGAATACGCTGGGCATGGTCGTCGACTGCTCGCACACCGGCCACCGCACCAGTATGGAGGCGGCCGAAATTTCAGCCGATCCCGTCATCATCAGTCACGCCAATGCCAGGGCGGTACAGGACAATGGCCGGAATGTATCGGATGAGCTAATCAAGGCGGTGGCAGCCAGCGGTGGCGTAGTCGGCACGGTCGGATTTCCACCTTTTCTCAGCTGGGACATCCAGCCGACCCTCGACCAGTTCATCGACGATATAGCTTACAAAGCGAACCTAGTAGGCATCGACCATACCGGCATCGGCATCGACTATTACGAAGGACAGCACCCGATTGAAGATAACGAGTCCGCCACAGCCCGATATCTAAACCGGCTCGAAACTGGGCAGTGGCGCGCGGAGGAATACCCTCCGCCACCCTACAAATTTCCCTCGGGCATAGAAACACCGAAATCGCTCGAAAAGCTGACCGAGCGACTGCTGGCACGCGGCTTTGTTGAAGACGACATCCGCAAAATTTGGGGGCTCAATTTTATGCGGGTCTATCGCGCCGTCTGGGGTTCCTGAGCCCCAATTCTCTTGGCCTCATTCCGGCACAATCCCAGTCAACCTCATGACGCAGATCGAATCTTATGTTCGCAAGTTAACTTGGCTGTTAACTGATAAAGATACCAATTTATTGCTACTGTATAAACTCGATAAGGCCGCTAAGTCAGCGCCAGTCGCCAGGTCTTTGTCGTCTCGTCCGGTCGTCAAGGTATATCGAGAAAAGACCCGCTGATCCGATTATGCATTAACCAAATTCACAATTAATAAGACTTGCGCCCATATGAATTTTCACTCGGCACAAACATCGTGTGGCATCGTCCTGCAAAGCGGAGAGCCAAATCCGACGGCAATCATCGCATACCCGCGGCACGGCACTTCTGTTATTTCTATAAACAGAGTGCCTGATATCCGTCTTCTGTACCAGTCAAGTTACCGCTGACGTCGGCTACCTAAGAAGGCACTATTCTTGTAATATTCAAAATCGAGTTTAGCGTCGGCCAAACTCACAGGCCTTTACAAGGCAATTAGCGTGCGGCGCGATATACTGACTTTGCTAAAATCTGCAACCCCAGCCGAATTCCTGTATCTTATTGTCAGCGATAAACCAAAGGTACGAGCTAACACAAATGCACCACAAGACGACAACGTTAAATGGCGATTTTGGTCTAATGGTCGAGGGCGTATCCCGCAATGACCTTGAAGATAATAACTTCCAATGCGAAGCATATAACCTCTGGACCCAGCATGGTGGACTGATTGGTGTGCGCGGTGACGACCTGGCTGAAATTTCCCCGGAACAGTTGATGGCCTGGTCCGAGATTTTCGGTGCTGTCGAAAACAAAAATTTGGCGGCACGGGAAGATAAGATGGTGGCGGGATTTCCCATCTTGCGCATTGGGAATATCACGGATGCCGACGGCAAGCCGCTAGCGCAAACGGCAAAGGTCGAACCGCTCAACTCAGACGAAGAAATCCAATACAATCCGAAAAGCCGCCGTCCCGTCTGGCACACTGACTCAACTTTCCGCAAACATCCACCCATCGGCTCCATCTTCCACTGTCGACAGGCGCCGCCCGACGGGGCTGCGACCTTGTTCGCGGATACACGGGGCGCCTATGCAGGTCTTGATGAGGCAACGAAGGCGATGCTCGAACCGCTAGAAGCGGTGTGTTCGCTGGCCCATCACGATAAAAAGATCAGCTTATACTCGCCTGACTATCCCAACCTGACACCAAAGCAGCGCAAGGCCAACCCACCGAACCGGGTGCCGGTTGTACTCAAACACCCTGTCAACGGCATACCCGCTTTGTACGGCTTGAACAGCTCGACTTGCGCCATAGTGCCGGTCGGTGAGGAGATCACTGGCGAAAATCTGGACAAGTGGGACTTAGAAGGCGTCGAGGACGAAAGCGTTCTGATCCTGCGCAATTTGTTACCTTATATTACAGGACCGGAATTCACAGTAAAATGGAATTGGCAACCCGGTGATATCGTTGCCTGGGATAACCGCTGTACGCTGCATGCGGCCACCGGCTTTGACTACGACAGGTACACCCGCGAAATGTGGCGCCTAACACTGTTGGATAGGGTCGCCGCATGACGGTTTGCAGCGTTCTTAATTAACGGCCATTAGTTAATTATTATTGCTGAACTCTATGATCATGTGTCGTGAAATGAAGCGACAACCTTTTTCCAGAAGCTGCCCAGTGTGGAGACCTCAATGTCCACACCACAGCTGCATGTTGGTAACGATGTCCTTAACCTAGGAAAAGCAGCGAGCCTTCTAACAAACGCCCTCGATTAAGAATACAGGGTGACTGCATACTGTCGGGGCTTCTTTAAGACGTACGACAGTTTTCTGCCAGACCCTATCTACATGTTCATCACGCCGCTGCTGGTGCAGTAAAAGTAAATCTACGTGCCATCGGGAAATTCTTCAGGCTAACGTGCCAAGGCTTACAATAAGCCACACAGAAGTCTCCGTTCGCGACCCAGACCGACACTTTCTCGCTATAATTTCTCAGATCCCATTATTTTTCACCATCCAAATTTAAGGCTACACTGCACTTTGCGCCCTGATTGATTACACCAACGTCGTTCGAGAACTTTAGTAAATCCCGGACCAATCGCATTGCGCCGCTGTCTTTCAGCGGGCATCCTGTCACAAAAATAAGCGGCGCGAGGGGAGCATCATGGAATTTGATTATATCATCGTCGGTGGCGGGTCTGCCGGCTGCACGCTGGCCAATCGCCTGACGGCGCGCGAAAGTAACAAGGTCTTGGTCTGCGAAGCGGGCGAGGACACGCCACCGGACAATGTCCCCTCAGAAATTCTGGATTCGTATTCCGGCACGGCCTATTTAAACGACCGTTTCATCTGGTCCGACCTAAAAGTCACAACGGAAGTCATCCCGCACAACGACCCGGATGCACCGAAACCACCCTTGCGCAAATACGAGCAGGCGCGGGTTCTTGGTGGCGGATCCTCCATCAATGGACAGATGGCTAACCGCGGCGCGCCCACTGACTATGAGGATTGGGAAGCTCGCGGTGCCGCCGGCTGGAACTGGGACAAGGTGTTGCCCTACTTCAAGAAGCTGGAAACCGACCTGGACTTTGATGACGAATGGCACGGCCAGGAGGGACCTATCCTAGTCCGCCGAGTGCCGAAGGACCATTGGTCCGGCCATTCCAAGGCGCTCGCAGAAACCTTCGATCGTGCAGGTTATAAATATTTACCCGACCAAAACGGTTTTTTCGAAGATGGCTATTTCCCGGTCACGATCTCCAATGCTGAGGAACAAAGAGTGTCCGCATCGATCGGCTATCTAAACGCCGAAGTGCGCAAAAGGCAGAACCTACGCATCTCGACCCACACCTCGGTGACCGAATTATTATTCGAAGATAGGCGCTGCGTCGGCGTCAAAGCGTTGGTGAACGGCAAGGAAACAGAGTTCCGTGGTCGGGAAATCATTCTCTGCTCAGGCGCCATTCATTCGCCAGCCCACCTGATGCGCGCCGGCATCGGGCCCACCGGGCATTTGCACGACCTTGGCATCCCCGTGCGACACGCGCTGGAGGGTGTTGGACAGCGCCTGATGGACCATCCATCCGTAGCAATCGGCGCGTTCCTCAAGCGTCAGGGCCGCGTCAAAAACGAACTGTCACGACGGCACATGCATATCGGCATGCGCTATACGTCCGGCATGGGTAACGCTCCAGCAGGCGATATGTTCGTCGTTTGCTCATCTAAAAATTCCTGGCACAAGGTTGGTGAACAGATCGCTGCCTTCGTCATCTTCGTCAACAAGACCTTTTCGGAAACGGGAGAGGTTAAGCTGCAATCGTCTCATTGGGCAGATGAACCTGAAGTCGATTTCAACCTGCTATCCGACCGGCGCGACCTAGAAAGGATCGCCGATGCCATCAAGCGGCTAGCGCCCCTATATGCAGACCCGGCCATGCAGAATGTCACTAGTCACCCCTTCCCGGCTGCCTACTCCGACAAGGTGCGTCAGGTCGGTGCAATCAACGCCAAAAACAAATTCCTTACAGGAATTATGGCAAGCTTGCTCGACGGCCCAGAATTTCTGCGGCGATACCTCATCGAGAACTTCATCATGGAAGACTGCACCCTGGAGGGCGTGTGCAACGACGAGGACGAAGCAGAGGCGTTTATACGCAAGGCCGCAGTCGGCGTCTGGCATGCATCGTGCACCTGCCGCATGGGCGCCGACAATGACCCGATGGCCGTTACTGACAATCAGGGAAGGGTGCGCGGTGTAGCAGGCCTGCGTGTTGTCGACGCATCAATCTTTCCCGTCGTACCCTCGGCCAACACTAACTTTCCTACAATTATGACGGCGGAAAAAATTTCAGACACAATCCTTTCGGAGGCCTAACGGCACCTATTAAAAAATCCCCGCATCCAAACCGGCGGACATCAACATGCCAGCTTCTTCGCATTGACCGACGAAGGCTTCGTCGAAATCCCCTCGGCAGATAATTGGCTCCTGCACCGCCTTCCAGCGCAGTCCGGCGATGATCGTTTCAACCGCGCGGCGGGTTCCTGTGCCGTCATGTCCAGCGCGAATGATCAACATATACGCAAGGCCCTGTTTTTCCTCCAGCACTGGGTAGTAGGTACGATCGAAAAAATCCTTTAAGGCACCGCTCATATAGCCAAGATTTTCTGTCGTAAATAGAATGACAGCCTGTGCTGCCATCACATCCTCTGGGCCTGTGTCGAAGGGAGAGCGAATAACGAGCTCAATATCTTTGCTCTTCGCCGCGGCCACACCGGAAACAATCGCATCGCGGAGGATCTGAGTATTGGACGAGGGCGCGTGAGCCACGAGGAGCAGATACTTGGGCATGGTTTTTCTTCCGAAATTTACTCCACAATCCTACGCCGCAATCACCCGCCTCGAAACAACGCCGTGATCACAAGACTTCACACGTTTCGACGCCCATCGATAAACAGTAAATTCAAATAAGGATAATGTACTGGCCGCAAGTTGCAGAAAAGCCATCGTCGGAAAGCGTCCAATTGATCTTGCCCTATCCAAGTTGGCGCCGTCCTCTAATTAAGCGCCGTGTTTCCGTAGCGCCGGCGCAGTCAAAGTAGGCCCCCAACCACGGCGACCTCAGACAGCTACCCTAGCCGACCGAACGCTCGACCACGATGTCAAGTAGAACCGGCCCACCGCTGGCGATCGCCTTTTTAAGGGCAGGCCGAACCGCGGCTGGGTCCTCGACCCGCTCCGCTGTCATCCCGAGCGAGCGAGCGAGACCAACAAAATCAATCTCTGGATTTTCAAAATCCATGCCGATGAACTGATCGTTGCCGTGGAAGCTTAGCAGCCGCTGTTTAATGATCCGGTAGCCGCGATTGTTACAGATGACATAAGTAACCGGCAGCCGCAGATGGGCCGCGGTCCACAAGGCCTGCACCGAATACATGGCACTGCCGTCGCCAATCACCGATACCACAGGCCGATTAGGTCGCGCGAGCGAGATGCCAACCGTCGCCGCAATAGCCCAACCTATTCCCCCGCTGGCAAGCCCATGATAGCTATAACGGTCGCGATATGGCAGGAGGTTGAGCAGGCTGTTCGCAGTTGTCAGCCCCTCATTCACAACCATCGCATTGTCAGGCAGCGAATCAACAATCTGCATCATAAGCCAGTCACCCGTGATTGGCTTTTTATCGGACTGGTCTGCCGCTTTTTCGCGCAACGCAGCGGCGTTGGCGGTCCAATTTTTGTTGGCGAGCGCATTCACCCGTGCCTCCGCTGTCCTTCGGTGCTCCACCCCACCCTTCTCCTGTAGAACAGGGATTAATACTTTTAGCGTTTCTTTCACGTCGGCCCGGACCGCCACTTCTGTCGAGTAGTTCTTACCGATTTCCCAATCATCGAGCCCAATTTGAACTATCGACATTTCCGGTGGCATCGCATCGACGGGATCCCATACCGACATGCGCAACACGTCCGCGCCGATGAAGACCAGAAGGTCGTATGGCTCTAATACACTTCGCACTAGCTTCTGGTCGCGCGACAGTGCTCCCATGAAGGCACGATGCTCAGATGGAAAATGCGCACCGTAGGGGATCGTCTGCTGATAGGCGGGCGCCCCGAGTGCATCGGCAAACTGAGCAATCTCTTCAAACGCATCAGATGTTACAATTTCCGGGCCTGCTACAATCGCCGGGTTTTCCGCTTGTAACAAGCGACCGGCGAGCGCAGCGAGCGCGCCATCTGTCGGTCGCATCGCGGTATTAACACGGGTCACGCTTCCCAACTCGATGCCCGCCTCCTCGTTCAAGATATCGCCTGGCAGCGAGATAAAGACTGGACCTGTCGGCGCCGTCGTCGCGATTTTCGCAGCCCGGTGCATAATGCGTGGCAAATCTTCCAGCCGGTTGACCTCAGTCGCCCACTTGACCAGCGGTGCGGCCATCGGCACCAGAGAATCGTACAGCAGAGGCTCCATCAACCCATGACCCTGCTCCTGCTGGCCGGCGGTCAGGATCATCGGTGTGCCGGTGAATTTTGCGTTGTATAGCGATCCCAGCGCATTCCCGAGGCCGGGAGCAACATGAACATTGCAGGCGACCAACTCACCCGACGCCCGCGAATAACCATCTGCCATCGCCACGACCAGTGACTCTTGCAGGGCGAGGACGAACTTCATGTCCGGATGTTCGGTCAACGCGTGCATGATTGGTAGTTCTGTTGTGCCCGGGTTACCGAAAAGATGCGTGACACCCTCATCCTTAAGGAGGGAAATGAAGGCCGAACGGCCAGTAATGCGGTTCAGGGGACTCATGGATCGTCCTTGTCTATCAGGAAAAGTTATAGGGAAACGGCGGACAGGAAAGCATGCCAAGGTTCATATCTGCAGCCTTTTCCGCGATCATCAGGGTCGAAACGTTGGTGTTTGCGGACCGTTTAGTCGGCATGATCGAAGCGTCGCCGATCCGTTCGCAGCCAAACGTTTCGTCAGCAGAGATACCCCTGACCTGGTACAAATGACCACATAATAGAACGCGTCACTCACGCGGCGGCCTGCGCCTCGTAGGCTGCAGATTCTGCAGCACGCAACCCGGTAATCACCGCCTTGGTCAGCCCACCGAGATAAGCCGCGTTCCGTCCACCCTCAATTCCACCCGACGCAGAGCCCGCCGCAAACAAGCCTGGGATCACTTCGCCCGACTGCGCCTGTACCCGGCTATCCCGGTCGATGGCGATCCCACCCATCGTATAGGTAATACCGGCGCAGACCGGGATCGCCCGGAATGGTAATTGCGCGATCGGCTGCGGTTTGAATTTGGTTACTGTTCGCACTGGTACGTGCGCAGCACCGCTTTGTATGGCGACGTTATACGCTGCCACCGTAGCGGATAGCCCATCCGCTGATATTCCCGCTTTCTTCGCCAGCGTGTCCAAATCACCCGCCTCCAGCACCGTGCCTCCGGCGTTGACGAAGACCGGGTTCATGCAAGGCGGGTAACGATTGTCAGCGGCGAGACCATTCCATACCGCATCATCGAACACCACGGTTGCGGTCAGCGGATTGTCTAGCTTAGCAACCTCGTTCGCCATATAGACGCCGCCCATCCCTTCGTCGAGGAAGCGCCGCCCGGCCTCGTCCACGACAATGCTGTGAGCAGCGATCGGATCGACGATCGGATAGGGCCAAAGTTTCTCAATCTCGAATGCCTGACGCCCGAGCAAGTGCCCATAGAACCGATCCATGCCAACCAGCTTCGCACCCGCCGCCTCGGCCATCATCAACCCGTCGCCATGCCCAGTCGCCGCTCCCCGCTGCAGAAGTTTCTGAGGCGCCGGCGACACGTAACGGCGCATCAACTTCATATTGGCCTGAAAACCACCGTCCGATATCACCACCGCAGCTGCCGGGATTATTTCCATGGCACCGCCATTTTCGACCATCACACCGGTAACCCGATCACCTTCAATGATCAATTCGCGCGCGCGCATTTTCAATCGCAATGTCTTTCCACGGTCCGACAGGTTGGCGGTCAACCTACGCAACAAAACGTCAGGCCCGCGGCCTTTCCAGTCTAGCCCAGCGCCGCGGGGCCGCGGCGGCGCCAAAATCCAGCGCATGAATTCGAGTGATCCGCCCTTAATAAACCTGGCGCCCTCGCCGCGTAGCCAAGTAAGCGCTCGACCGCAGTCCTCGGCCATGACCGAGCCCAATACCGTCGCCTCGTCTTCGTCGGTCTGCGCCCGGATGGCTGCGGCGATATCTTCTGGCGCAGCAGCCAGATCCTTGAACGCAACATGCAGAATTCCGCCGGCTAAACGCGAATTACAGAAATATTGCGGATTGGAACCTTGTTCCAGCAAGATGGGGTTAAGGCCCAGCTCCGCCGCGCGGTTCGCCGTGGTCAGGCCGGCAAGGCCACCACCAATGATGACTATATCGCCACTCACACAACCGTCTCCCTACTGCGGTAACAACATATCTGCGATGATTTGGGTCAGCTCTGCAAAGGTGCGGAAGGCAAACCCGAGGCCAACTCCAGCTGCGATCGCGGTTATGCCCCAAACCCAATGCCAACCTGCGAAAACTATGCCCAGCGCTACCAAAAACGGCAACGCTAAACCGACTAAGATTGACAGCTTGCGTCCATGAGTGACCATGAACTGAACGGCCGGATACTGCTCCATGTTACGCACTCCTAGAAGAGCGGATGCACCGCCCGAACAACGGCAGCGATCTTACGCGGCAGCACCCGCTCTGCAAAACTTCAACTGGCCGCGTTGCTCCTTCTGCCGAATTAGGCTACGGGTTGCCAGCCACTAGCCAATTCGGGAACGCCAACATGACCCGCCCGGCCAACGCCGCGGCCTCTTCCGGCTATCTGACCTTCGCGCGCGCGAACCTTAAGTTCCTGGGGTTCGGGTTCCTATTGGCACTCGCTTCCAGTTTCGGACAAACCTTCTTTATCGGCGTGTTCGGACCCGAAATTAGATCCGAATTCGGCCTCAGCCACGCGGAATGGGGCACGATCTACATGGCCGGCACCTTACTATCCGCGGCGGCGCTGCCCTTTACTGGCAGTTGGATCGATCGCATGTCACTCAAGCGTTACTCGGTACTGGTGAGTATCGGCCTGGCGCTCGCTTGCATCGGCGCAGCGTTATGCCCCGCTGCAGGCTTTCTGGTCGCTGTGATCTTTATGTTGCGCCAAATGGGTCAGGGCTTGGCGAGCCATACGTCATTGACCGCCACACTGAAGCATTTCCGGCAGGACCGTGGTAAGGCGATTGCCATAGTCTCGCTCGGATTCCCAGCAGGACGCGCCGTGCTACCAGTTGCAGCTGTAGCTCTAATCGCACTGCTCGGATGGCGCAACACCTATCTAATGGCCGGCATATTGACGGCGGTCCTATTGGTCCCGGCCGTACTCTGGCTGCTGCGCGATCCAGCCCGGGCCGCGAAACGACCGTCACCGATAGCGGCCGGTCAATCACTAGAGCAAGAAGATAAAAGCCTTACACTGCGCCAAGTGCTAACTCACCCTTTCTTCTTTCTCATCCTGCCCGGCACGTTAGCGCCCTCGATCATTGAGACGGCGCTATTTTTTCACCAGCTCACCGTAGCAGAAATGAAGGGCTGGTCTGCCGGCTGGGTCACCGCCGGTTACGCGGTGTTTTCAGTGATGACCACCCTGTTTTCCATGGCGGCTGGGCCACTAGTGGACCGGATTGGCGCAACGCGGGTGCTCTGGGTGATACTTGTACCCTACATCTTTGGCATACTAATCCTTGCATATTTGGACGATCCGTTATGGGCTTGGGTCTATCTCGCTTTATCCGGTGCCACCGGTGGTCTGCGACAGACCATTGCGCCGGTTATGTGGGCCGAATTCGGCGGCACCCGTCACATCGGCACTATCCGCAGCATGGCCGCAACCTTAAGTGTCTTCGCCTCTGCCCTCGGTCCGCCAGCGATGGGGTTCATGATGGATGCCGGCGTCAGCCTTGAGAACATGGCACTGGTGACGGTGGTCTACCTGATCTTAGCCACAGTTCTCATCTGGATCGCCTGCATGGTGCCATGGCGGCGATGAGGAATAACCGCGCAACAACCGTTCGACCTTTCCCTTCGGGAACCTATTAATTTCTCGCAATACTATAGACGCGAAGAGGGCAAAACCCGTGACGTCCAGGTACCGCGTAAGAGCACTGCTTCGAATAATTGTCTCGCCTCAACGTTCGCAGACGGTTCTGGGCCTTATTGGTTTAGCGCTGATACCCCATGGCATCGCCCTTACTGGCACAACCAGCGCTGTCAAAAGACGTATGGAGATGATGTCTCGCGCTTGGCAAGTCTACGAAGACTTTGAAAGCCATAGTTCTATTCCGCTTAACTGAGCCGATCCGCAGCGACATTGCGCGGGTGACCATGCTGTTTTCATCTGGAAGTTGCGGCAAGCCGAGCGAAGCGCTTCCAGGCATCGGTGCACCCAGCAGAAATTTAGACGCGCGCTTCGTTCAATTCTAGAAGATAGTTTGACATCGACAAATCAATCCCTCTTGTCTTGTCCTGCCCAGCCATGACAGCACATGGCGTTGCAAGCGAGCGAGACCTGCTATTCTGCCACTGGCAAAAATATTACGATCCGAGAATTCAATACATGTACAAGGGGAAAACTAGATGAGCAGCGCGGCTTCAATTCACGCCTTCTTTGGGCCGTCATCGCCATGGGCCTATCTGGGGGCAGAACGGCTTTACACGCTGGCGGACCGGTACGGCATACCGCTCATACTGCGGCCCATCCGGGTCATTCAGGAGAATGGCGGAATTCCGCTGCGCACGCGACCGCAGCCACGGCAAGACTATCACGCCATTGAGCTGGGCCGCTGGTCCAAACATCTTGGAATCAAGCTAAATTTAGTACCTAAACATTACCCCTGCCGGACTATCGAAATCGCCGCCGGAGTGATTATCGCGGCACAACGCGAGAAGTTGGATGCACGCGCCCTTTCCTTCGCTATGCAACGGGCGCTATGGGCTGAGGACCGGGACATCGCCGATCCCGACACTCTGCGGACAATCGCCCGGACTACGATTGGCGCTGCGGGCGGAGATCTGGTCGCCGAACCTTTGCCGGCGGATATTCAGACCATCTGGGACAGCAATCTCGCGGAGGCCCGGCGTATCGGTATCTTCGGGACGCCGACCTACGTCTATGGCAACGAACTTTTCTGGGGCCAGGACCGGCTTGAGTTTCTCGAACAGGCTGTCACCACAACACAACAATAAGGAGCGTAAAAATGCCCGACGCCGCTTCCATCCATTCTGGCGCTATAGTCATTGACGGGCTGCAATGCTGCGACTTTGACCGACCATTATTAGAGGAAGCTTTGGGCGGCGGCGTCACCGCCATCAATCACGCGGCGATCCTGTGGGAAAATTTCCGCGGCGGCATCGATCGGATAACGGAATGGCACCGACTTTTCAACAAGCATGCAGACATCGTGATGCCCGTCCACAGCACCGCCGATATCCACACGGCTAAGGCAACTGGAAAGCTTGGTATAATCATGGGTTGGCAAAACACCTCCCCAATAGAGGATCGGCTCGACTTTTTAGCGGTCTTCAAAACGCTCGGTATCGGCATCATGCAAATCACCTACAACACCCAGAACTATGCTGGTGCAGGCTATCTAGAGGAAACGGATTCCGGGCTCACCGGATTCGGCCGAGAACTGGTCGCGGAGATGAACCGGGTCGGCGTGCTTTGCGATCTCAGCCATGTCGGCGAGGTCACAGCAGCGGATGCCATCGCATATTCCACCCTTCCCTGCGCCATTACACATTGCCTACCAAGAGCGTTGAAGGACGTACCACGCAACAAAACGGACGCTTTGTTCAAAAGCTGTGCGGATAAAGGCGGCGTTATCGGTGCGTCACTATTTGCTCCGGGGCTGGCAGCAGGCAACGCGGCAACGGTGGCGGATGTAGTCGACGCTATAGCCCATATTGTCGATCTAGTCGGCGAGGATCATGTCGCCATCGGCACCGACTTCTCGCTAAATCGGCCGCGGCCAGGGCCCTGGCAGGAATGGGCGGCAAAGGATAAGGGAACAGCCCGAATCTTGACCGAATTCGCTACGGCAACGATCAGCAAACCGAAAGGCCTCGAACGCATCGAAGAGATGCCCAATCTGACGGTGGAAATGCTTGCACGAGGCTGGACAGAAGCACGGCTGATAAAGATCCTCGGCGGCAATTGGCTGCGCCTGTTGGATAAGGTCTGGCACGACGGATAGATGCCGAAGAGAGGATAGTCTAGGCGATGAAAGGTGACAGCGACGCCCCGGGGCTAACCTGGCTGGAAGACCGGGTACAGCACGAAATCGCGCTGCTGCGCCACAACTACCAGCCGTGGGTTCCTCCAGCGCCGTCTGTGGACGGTAAACCAGTGCTCGATGTTCTGATTGTCGGCGGCGGATTATACGGTCTTGGTCTCGCATGGGGCCTGATGCGCACGAAGGTAACCAACTTGCTGGTCGTCGACAAAGCTACCTCGGGCATGGAAGGCCCTTGGATGACCTTCGCCCGCATGCGGACCCTGCGAACCGCCAAGGAGTTATCTGGAATCGAATTCGGTGTCCCTAGCCTTTCGGTCCGCGCCTATTGGGAAGCGCGGTTCGGAAGGAAATCCTGGCAAGCGCTTCCGCGCATCCCACGGCCAGAATATATGGAATACCTGGAATGGTTCCGCCGTACAATTGACATACCGGTCCAGAACGACACGGAGGTGGTGTCGATCGATGGTGACGCAGATGTCGCGCAGGTGACAGTCCGCCATAAAGGCAAAAGTAGTGTGCTGCACACACGCCGGGTCGTGCTCGCCACCGGACTACTGGGCAGCGGCGGACCACGAATTCCGGAGGGCCTCACCGATGCTATTCCGGCGGACCGTTGGGCGCATGCTGCCGACGAAGTCGAATTTGATCGCCTGAAGGGCGCTGAGGTGGGTGTTCTCGGCGCCGGCGCATCCGCCTTCGACAACGCGATTACCGCCGCCGAACACGGTGCCAAGCGGTCCTGGCTCTTCTGTCGTCGGCCGGAGTTGCCATGGCTCAGCGCAAAGAAGGGGCTGGAGAATGCTGGTTTTATGCGACACTTCGCAGACTTTCCTGACCTCTATCGTTGGCGGTTCATAAGGGCAATCACCGAAACACCTATCCCACCGCCCCGGCATACAGTCGAACGGGCATTGGCACTCGACACTGTCGAGCTTCGCCTAGGTAGCCCGTGGACGGGAACCCACATGCAGGGTGACAAGGTCGTCGTCGTGACACCACAAGGCGAGGAACACTTCGATTTCCTCATCTTCGGAACCGGCTTTGACATGGATATCGGACGACGTCCCGAAATTGCGGCGCTGGCGCCGCGCATGCTGCGTTGGCGCGACCGGTTTACCCCGCCCGACCACGAAAGAAACGACACACTGCTGGACCTACCGTACCTTGGCGCCGCCTGCGAATTTCAGCCACGCGAACCGGGAACCTGCCCGGTCTTGAATCGTATCAGCATACTCGGTGCCGCCGCGACCTTAAGCATCGGGCCGATGTTTGGCGGCCTTAACGGAGTAAAATTCCTGCTCGAACGGGTCGTCGACCAGACCTGCCGAGCGCTGATGATGGAAACCCTGGAGAGCTTCTACGTGAACTTCGAAAAACGGTTCCACGAAACGAAGCCGCAGGGCGCTATGGGCTCAACGGATTGAAATATCGCTACAACAAGGTTATCTCGCCTTTCGCACCCACGCTGCGTAACTCGTTGAACGGCTCAAAATTCAAGTCGCCCGGGCCACTCTTTACGCAACGTCGGCGTCATACTGCGCCAGCTTAATTTCGTCCAGTTCAATGCCGAGCCCCGGCCCGGTCGGCACGTCGATACTACCAGCACTGATATCAAGCCGCGTGGTGGCCACTGTATCAACCACCTTGAGTGGCCCGACGCATTCCAAGCCAGGCACGATGTTACGCGAGGTGGCGCCCAGCATGATCTCTGCCATGGTACTAAGATCGAGGCCGAAACCATGCCCGAGGACAACTGGCAGACCAGCCGCCTCTGCCGTCGCCAGCATGCGAGCAGAGGTAAGCAAGCCCCCCGCCTGCTTGATGCCAAACTTCACATAGTCAGCGCAATCGGCCTGGATAACGCGGATCAGGCTGGCATGATCGCTGATCGACTCGTCCGCCATGATTGGAAGACCCCCCTTGCGCCGGATTTGCGCTAGCCCCTCGAGATCATCTTTTTGAACTGGCTGTTCAAATAGCTGCATATCGCAATTTTTAACAGCCGTGCACAATTCCAGCGCGTGCGTCATGCTGCATTGCATATTGGCATCCATGCGTAATTGCATGTCTGAACCGACAGCATCGCGCACCGCCACGACCCGATCGCTGTCGGCTGCAACACCGCTGCCGACCTTGATCTTGACCGACTTGAAGCCATCATCCTGCCAACGCTTCGCCTCAACAGCGGCCTCGTCGGGCGGCAATTCACCAATCCAGCCATTAAACCGCACTCGGTCGAGCACCGCACCGCCGACATAGTCGAACAGTGCTATCCCGCGGCGGCGACAAGCGAGCTCTATACAGGCGAGTTCCACGCCCGCCACTGCGCCAGGCTGGTGCGGCGTCAGCTTGGCTGCGCCCTCAACGATAAGGTTGATCCGGTCAGGGTTCTCTCCGATCAGTGCCGGTCCCAGCACATTGCGGATAGTGACCGCTATATCAGCGGCAGTATTAGGTGCTATAGATTTATTGGAGGGATCAATGCTGCTTATACCAGTCACACCATCCGTGTCGGTTATGCGCACGACCACACATTTGGTTACATCATAAGACTTACCGCCGCTGGTAAATGACCCGACTAACGGCATCTTTACGCCAAACACCTCGACCTGTTTGATCGTTGCTGTCATTTCGACCCCCTTCCCTGTCACCAATGGCACGCGATAGGCTTGTAGCCAGCATAGACCGGTGAGCAAGGCTGCGCACCTGGACGGCCTAAGCGAAAATCAGCAGCGAGTTAGAGATGACCTACAAAATCATGATCCAGACCCCAATCTCCGATGGCATCAAATCGGTTCTGGAAAGCCAAGACAACGTCGACTACGAGCATTTCACTAACCACACAGAGGAAAATATCCTGCAGCATATTAGCAAATACGATGCAGCAATCCTCGGAATAGCTCCCTTCACCCGCCGCATTATCGAAAAGGCCACAAAATTGAAGATCGTCGCCCGTGTCGGCGTTGGCTACGACGCCGTTGACGTTCCAGCACTCACCAGCCACGGCATCCCGCTCGCCATCGCCGGTATCGCTAACTCAATCACAGTAGCGGAACATTCGCTGCTGTTCATGCTTGCGCTCGCCAAACGAACCACTCTGTATGACCGAGAAGTTCGCCAGGGTAACTGGAACATCCGCTTCGAGCAGCCGGCCTGGGACCTGGCCGAACGCACGGTGCTAATCCTGGGTTTTGGGAGGATCGGACGGCGTCTCGTGTCACGATGTGTCGCGATGGAGATGCGAGTGCTCGTGCACGACCCCTATGTGGTGCAGGATGGTATTGTCACCGCCGGGGCCGAGCCCGTCGCAGACTGGCGCTCTGTACTCGACGAGATCGATTTCCTGTCGGTCAACTGTCCTAAGAACGCGGAGACCAACGGCATGGTCGGCACAGCAGAGCTGTCAGCGATGCGAAGCGACGCCTTTGTCATCAACACAGCGCGCGGTGGCATTATAGACGAGGTCGCACTGGACATTGCCCTCGAGAGAAACATCATTGGTGGTGCAGCAATCGACCCATTCGTCGTTGAGCCCGCGACGGCGGACAATCCGCTCTTCCGACACAAAAATATTCTGGTCAGCCCACATTCGGCCGGCGTGACCATGGAGAGCGTGTTCCGCATGGGCGCCGCCACAGCGCAGAATGTGGTCGATTGCTTCAACGGAAAACTCGATCCTGCCAATGTGGTCAACAAAGAAGTGCTGTAGACCACTCACAAATTGCGTACGCCGGTCCGATAGAGGAGGGTTGTGCAGCAATTATTCACTTGGGGAGAGACTAATATGCCGGGATTTCTCGATGGGC
>CAYYUG010000042.1:37369-38493 GCA_964474755.1 uncultured Rhodospirillaceae bacterium
GTGCAGCAATTATTCACTTGGGGAGAGACTAATATGCCGGGATTTCTCGATGGGCGGACCGCACTGATTACTGGTTCTACCAGCGGACTAGGATTGGGGTATGCGCGGGCGCTTGCAGCCGAAGGCTGCGCAATCATGCTCAACGGATTTGGTGATGCGGAAGCAATCGAGATAACGCGGACTAGTCTGGAGACCGATTTCGATGTTGCCGCGTATTACAACGGCGCCGACATGCGCTCACCGGAACAGGTAACCGCAATGGTCGACGATGCAACGGAAAGGCTCGGCAAAGTCGATATCCTAATTAACAATGCAGGAATGCAACACCGCGCGCCAGCCGAAGACTTTCCGCCTGACATCTGGGACGACATGCTGGCCGTTAACCTCTCCGCTCCGTTCCATGCGACCCGTACCGTCTTGCCTCAAATGAAGGAGCGCGACTGGGGTCGCATCATCAATACCGCCTCGACTAACGCGCTGGTCGCTTCCCCCAACATCGTCGGCTACACGGCGACCAAGCACGGCATCTTAGGCATGACCAAAGCGGTCGCCCTGGAGACGGCACGGACCGGCATCACCTGCAATGCGATCTGCCCCGGCACGGTGCGCACCGATCTGAGCGAGCACCGTATCGATACCTACGCGGCAGAGCGAGGCAAGCCGAAGGAGGAAGTGCTGGAGGATTACCTACTGGAGAAGGAGCCCTATCATCAGCCGATGAGTCGCTTCATCTCTATTGAGGAAATTGCTGCTGCGGCGGTCTATCTTTGCAGCAGCGCGGGCGCGGCAATGCGCGGAGCGGCATTCACTGTTGATGGCGGCTGGACAGCGCGATAACAACGGAAATCGTCAACGCAAGGCGCTTGCGAGGCCTACCTGTCCAGGCAACAGCCTAACGACCGCAGCTGGGATACCATAGCGGGGCCGGTCATCCAGCTCGATAAACACGCGGCCGCCAGAGGGGTCGAACTGAGCTGCTGCAGCCATCAACCAGGATTGGCTTTGCAAGCGACGGGCGAATACGCATAATCTTTTTATTAATGACTAAAAAGATTCGTATAAGTCGAATAATCACTGTGAGGAGGCAGGGATTTATGAAACCTAAGTTTAAGTTGCTAACAGCG
>CAYYUG010000043.1:0-38318 GCA_964474755.1 uncultured Rhodospirillaceae bacterium
TACCCAAAGAAGCTGGCATTCAACCATGACACCACTAGACCAATCAAATCATGCGCTGCTTGCCTGTGATTGCAGCGCGCAGCCTCAAGACCGTGGTATTATCGCGTGTGGTGTACTTTAATCACTAATCTCCGATGACGAAGTAACGAGAGGACTCCCGATGACCCATGTCCGATATATGGACCGTATACGCGATTACTACATCGCGCAGGGATACGAAAAGCCGTACCGCTGGGCCCATTTCGAAGACGTACCCTTCACACCTCTTAAGAAACCGCTGTCAGAGAGCAAGGTGACACTGTTCTCGACATCTGATGTTTCGGTGAAGCGAGCTGAAGACGAGAATTTACCGCTGGAAGAGACCACAGTTGGTGATGTCTATTCCGTCGATTGGGACACGCCGATCGATCGGCTCTACAGCAGGCAAGAGAGTTTCGACCGCTATGCGACTAATCTAGATGATCTGAATTCGTATTTGCCGCTGACCCGGCTTCAGGAATATGTCGACGCTGGACGTATAGGCGCAATTACGGAGAAGTTCCATAACGTCAATCGCGGTTACAGTCAGAAGCTGATGCTGCAGACTTCGGCGCCTGCGGCGTTGGAAATTTGTCTGAAGGATGAAGTTGACGTCGCGATCCTGACACCGGTCTGACCTGTCTGCCACCAGACCGTGAGTCTGGTTGCACGACATCTGGAAGAGAACGGCATCCCAACGGTCATCATCGGGGCAGCCCGCGACATTGTTGAGCATTGTGGTGTGCCACGTTTCATCTTCACTGACTTCCCGCTTGGTAGCCCGTGTGGCGAACCCTTCGACGTTGCCATGCAACAGCGTATCGTCGGCGTTGCCCTTGATCTACTAGAGAAGGCGGAAACGCCGAGAACGACTGTGCAGATGCCATTGGTTTGGACCAAGGGCGAGGCTTGGAAAGAGACGGTTTTTACCGTCGAGCAGCCTTTTCTGTCGGGTGAGCAGGTCAAGAACTGGGAAACGCGCAAGCAGCGTTACCGCGACCAGAAGGCATAAGGCTATTCATGACAAAGGAGGACTTTACGCTCGGTATGAAATCCGAGCGAATGACCGATCTTGCCCTGGCCTTTAAGCAAACGGGCACGATCTTGGCTGCGATCGAAATGGATCTCTTCACCCATATTGCTAACGGCGCTGGGACCGTCGATGAAATCGCCGCCGCGATGGGCATCGATGTGGAGAAGGCCGACCGACTGCTGACCGCCTGCAAATCAATGCATTTGGTCCGTGAAGTCGATGGACAGCAGAAGAATTTTAGCGATGTTCAACGCTACCTTGTAAAGGATAGCCGGACCTACTTTGGTGACTATTTGGAATACATGGCCCATCGGGACTACAGAGCTTGGGAGCATATCGCTCAGAATTTGACCGCTGAAGCGGAAACAAACGAAGATGACGATCGTACCTATGTCAGCTTGATGCAGGATCCGAAGAGGGCGCGCGATTTCACGGAAGCGGGGTACGAGGCGTCGATCGGTCTAGGGCATAAGCTGGCTAAAGAGTTCGACTTCTCACAGTTCAAGCGTTGGCTCGATCTCGGTGGCGGCTCTGGCTGCTACGCAATTGCGGCCTGTGAGCGGCAGCAGGGGTTCACGGTCACGGTGCTGGATCAGCCGAATGTCATTGCGGTGGCGGAGGAGTTCATCGCGAAGCATGAGCTGGGGACTCGTATCGATACCACGCCGGGTGACTTCTTCGGGGCATCCTATCCAAAAGGTTACGATCTCGCGACCTACATCACGCCTCTGCAGGGTTACATGCCGGATAAGGTGGTCGCAGCGCTTGCCAAGGCGAAGGCGTCACTGGAACCGGGTGGTATGATCCTGGTCATCGATTATATGCTGAAAGACGACAAGACAGGTCCCCTGGATCCAGCTTTTGTCAATTTGTTCGGTATCCGCGACGGCCGTTACCTCGGCCGAGTCAATACTGGTGTCGAATGGTGTGACTTTATGGAAGAAGCTGGATATGTCGATGCGGAATACCGCTGGTTTACGCCGCATCAGCTGGGCCTGATCACTGCACGAAATCCGTTATAGAACAGCAAAGAACAGACCAGAATCGGCTGCCCTTTATCATTTCCGGGATCGCTTTCGCCCGGCCACTGTAGTGGAAATAAGCATTCACCCGATTGTATTGGCTATGCCGCAATCGAAGAAAATTAGGAGGAAGTGGCATGACGGCCGAACAAGAGATACGCAAACACGCCCTTGAGGGGATCACTGTCCTCGACTTCACGCGCGTTTTGGCCGGTCCATATTGCACTATGACGTTGAGCGATTTGGGCGCTGAGATCATCAAGGTCGAGAACCCCAAAGTCGGTGATGAAAGTCGGACGTTCCGGCCGCCCACCTTTGGTGAAGAATCAGCTTATTTTCTGGCAGTGAACCGCAACAAGAAGAGCCTTGCTCTCAACCCATCTTTGCCAGAGGGGCAGGCCGTCGCCCGCGATCTCGCAGCGAAAGCTGATGTAGTTATAGAGAACTATCGGACCGGCGTGATGGAACGGTGGGGCATGGACTACGACTCGCTTGCTGCGAAGGATCCATCAATCATCTACTGCTCGATCTCCGGCTATGGGCGTGATGGTGAACTGTCCGATCGCGCTGGATACGATCCGGTTATTCAGGCAGAAAGTGGGATCATGTCGGTGACTGGAGAACCTGATGGAGATCCTATGCGGATGGGCGTCTCGTTGACCGATATCCTTGCCGGTTTGTTTGCGGGACAGGCGATCTTAGCGGCGCTTTTTCATCGACGTGAGACGGGGCAAGGACAGCGTATCGATATCCCGCTTTACGACACCGGTGCGGCGGTGCTTGTGCCTTTTGCCAGCGCCTTCCTCACAGCCGGACTCGAGTTTGACCGCTTCGGCAATAGCAGCCCTTTCGCTCAGCCGATAGGCACCTATAACGCGTCTGACGGTCCTTTTCTTCTAACCGTCGGCAATGACGCACTGTGGCGCAAACTCTGCGTGGAAGTTCTGAAGGCGCCAGAATTACCAGAGGATCCCGAATTTGCGAGTAACGAGACCCGTGCCGGGAACAGATCAAGATTGAATGCTATCCTCAACGAAATTTTTTCCAAGGATACGCGGGATAATTGGATAGCGAAGATGCGAAAGTCAGGTGTCCCGGCAGGGCCAATCCGCACCGTGGGCGAGGCAATGAGATCACCTGAAACCAGAGCGCGTGGCCTTATAAAGAAGGTCCCGCATACGGCAGCGGGCGAAGTATCCGTCGTAAGGTCGCCGATGAAGCTTTCTGGAACACCGGTCCGCGATCCTGTGGGGTCGCCCCTGCATGGCGAACATTCCGAACAAATATTGCAAAACGTATTGGGTTACGATTCAGATCATATCGCCGCATTGGCAGCATCTGGTGTGGTGAAACTAGGATGAAACCGAGAGTTCGATTGTTTTTACTCGCCAGCTTGGCGATTTTCTTGCTGCCGAGATCGGTTTTGACGCACTCTAAAGCATTGGCACCGCCTTTGGACGGGTGGCTGAAAGCATTTATTAGCCCGATGTGCCCCGAGATTACAAAGGCTTGGGAAAGTGAATAGTCGCGTTGTTGTGTTTGGCCAAGGATAGCTAGATTGAGAAATTTTGGTTCTGCCGACCGAGTTCCGACTGGCTGCAGTCTTCGGCTTGGGGAGTTAGTGGTATTTATCTGCATTTATTAGGTGAAAGAAAAAAACACACTTATGAGCGCATACGGATAGCCGGTAGCGTTTCGTCGGTTGGCACCTAGACGGCTATTTTGCCTTCGCGGGATGGGCATCCTGCCAGGCAATCGGATCGTTTAGGAATTCGCGCACGGCACCCAATGCTGTGTTGTCGAAATAGCCTTCTTCCTCGGCGCAGTCGACCACATCCCACCATGTCGCCAGTGCATGTAATTTCACGCCATGCGACTCCAGATTGGTCATTCCTTGTGGAAAGATGCCGTAGTGAAAAATAACGAAGGTGTGGGCGCACTCGGCGCCGGTTTCACGAATGCCTTCGACGAAACTGATTTTGCTGCCGCCATCCGTGGCTAAATCCTCGACCAGCAGTACCTGGTTGCCGGGCAGCATTTGTCCTTCGATGCGCGCACCACGGGCGAAACCTTTTGGTTTCTTGCGTACATAACACATTGGCAGCATCAACCGGTCGGCGATCCAGGCGGAGAATGGAATGCCAGCTGTCTCGCCGCCGGCGACGATGTCGATCGATTCGAATCCGATGGCTTCTTCGATAAGTTCAGCACCCATATCCATCAATTTTCCGCGTGCTCGGGGAAAGGAAATCAATCGTCGACAATCGATGTAGACCGGACTGGTGCGACCGCTAGTCAGTTCGAACGGGTCCTCCGGCCGGAACAGGACGGATTTGGTCTCAATGAGGATGCGTGCCGTGATGCGGGCGGGATCGGCTGCCATTGGGGACCTCTCTTTTTACGGGCGATCCCTGTTTACGGGATCGTATGGGCAAACCGCAACAGCCGGTTTGACCAGATCTGCGATTCTAATTGGTACGCCAACGGATCACGTAGCGGCCGTTCTCGAAACTGTCGAAGAGTTCCTTGATTAAAGGATGGTGAATTGGATCTTCGCTAAGGTTTTCTTCCAGGTTCTGTTCTGCCACGTAGGTAGTATGCGTCGCGTTATGGACGAGGACATGGTACCAAGGCTCGTCGCGCGGTGGTTGGGAACGGGCCATCTGTGCGTACCATTTTTCCGAGCCCTGGAACTCTGCATCGACGTCGAAGATGACGCCGCGGTAGTCGAACAACTGGTGATGCACCAGCTCGCCGATGAAGAATTTTGCTTTGCTATCGGCCATCGGATTCCATGTCTCGTCCAAGACATCATAATTCTAGTCTGTAAGAGGTGCGGTTCCAGTACTAATTTAAGTCGTGGTGGGGGTCGAGCCCGTTTTGGAAATCGTTCCGCTCAGCTTACCCAGGCCATGGTCTCGATTTCTTTTTCGATGCCGTAGAGCATTGTCAGTCATGGAATAGCTAGAGAACTGGTCGCTCAGCATATCGTGCCATTTTATACATCTACCAGTGTCCAGGGTGAGACTGTGCACCGGGTAGGACATGTTGAGGAAATCTATTTCCTCCCGGATGTGGTTGAGCAGTTCTTGCATCGGATTGCTTTTGGCTATCTTGAAGACGAGCTTGTCGTGAATTAAACCGCCGCGAAATACTACTGTCATAGGTTTTGTTAATCGTGGGGAAAATAGACGATGTGTTGACTTTTATCGAGTTTGGATCTGTCGGCAGACTGGGTGGTAGCGCCTCAAGATGACTGACTTGTCAGCTGGTCATTTCGGAAAAGCAGCCTTTCTTTTTTCCCTTTCATGATTTTCCGATTGCACAATAGTCGAGTGCGACAGCGGTCCGGAATTGGATCATGTTACGGAGTTGCGAACGGTTCGTGTGCCCCAGACGGCCTGTTACCTTCCAATTACGCATCTTTTTAAGATTCCGGTTCGGCAATATGGGCCAGAGTGATCCCCAGTTGGTTAGGCTCTCGTCAGCTGCGAGAAATCGGCCTCATTGTCCGTGTTTGAGCAACTTTCTGAATTTTCGCGTTGTTGTGACCTTTGGGACGCTTTGTCTTGTTGACTCTTTTGTACATAAAAGAACAAAATAAGAACATATGGACATGGACGAAAACCGATGAGCCCGGCACGAACGTCTCGCCGCGATGCGGCGATGGACGAATTGCGTGCGCAGGTTGCCGCGATAGAACGCGCTGGTGTTGTTGGTCGGCGGACCGTTTCACTCGGTATGCCCGCTTTGGATTCAGCCTTACCGGAAGGAGGACTTGCCGTGGGAGCAGTGCATGGGGCGACGGGCCCAGCCGCTGCTAGTCTCGTGGGAATGGTCGCAGGGCAACTCGAAGGACCGGTACTGTGGTGCATCGATAGGGATGCCCGCGCCATGCTCTATGGGCCGGGGCTCGCCACCCTGGGGTTGTGTCCGGCGCGGGTCGTTGTTGTGCGCTGCCGGGGAGAGACGGATTTGCTGTGGGCGATGGAGGAGGGGCTGCGGACGTCAGCACTCGCCGCCGTGATTGGCGAGCCGTCGGGGCTCGTCGACCAGACGGCAAGCCGTCGCCTGCAACTGGCGGCGGAGGTGGGTGATACGCTGGGCATCGTCCTGAATTCGGAAAGAGGTGTGTGGTTCGCTGCAAGCGCGCTGGAGAGCCGTTGGCGGATAGATAACGCACCAGCCGGTGACGTAGCGTGTCCACGCTGGAGGGTGGTTCTGGAACGATGCCGAGGTGGCGTTCGGGAACCGTATTGGATGGTGGAACGGGATGAAGAGACGGGTCATTTCGCTGTGGTTGCCGCATTTGCCGACCGACCGGTTGCAACGTTGTGAACGAAACGGTGCACTGTGGGCAAATCGAGACCGAAAGAGCCAGAAAAACCGGTCACCGCTGATCGTGATAACCGAAACGGGAGGGCAACCCTTGGTAACAGGGTTGGACCGTGAGGCGAAGTTCACCGGATTGACGATGGGCATGACGCTCTCCGATGCCCGTGCGGTGTTCCCAGCTGTTGCAGTGGCATCGGCCGATCCCACAGCTGATGCCGCCTTGCTTGATCGGTTGGTCGCGTGGTGCGGACGCTATACTCCGTGGGCGGCGGCGGAAGGGCGAGATGGAATTTTTCTCGACGTGACTGGTTGTGCCCATCTATTCGGCGGCGAGGCGGCGATGTGCGCCGATCTGGTGACGCGTCTTGGAAGTTTTGGTTTTACGGCACGCGCAGCTTTGGCCGATACGCCCGGGGCAGCTTGGGCTATATCCCACTTTGGTGAAAGCGGCACGGTAGTGCTTCCCGGGGAGACACGTGAAACGCTTGCCCGGCTACCCATTTCCGGCCTGCGGCTCGACCCGGCAACGGTCAGCAGTCTTGCCCAAGTCGGTGTCCGCACCATCGAGGCGTTATGCAATATGCCCCGTGCGCCATTAGCGGCGCGGTTTGGCGATGTGGTGGGACAACGCCTTGACCAGATTTCTGGTGATATCAGGGAACCAATTTCGCCACGTATGCCGGTAGTGCCGTTTCGGGCTCGGTTGGCCTTCGCTGAGCCGATTGCGTTGATCACAGATATCGAGCGTGGTGTGCATCACCTTCTTGAAGATCTGTGTCGACAGCTGGTGCAGGCAGGGCAGGGTGGGCGGCGGTTGCTGTTGACCCTGTATCGCGTCGATAGGGATGTTTTCGAGATCGAGGTTGGGGCAGCCCGTCCGGCGCGGGACCCGGCCCGGCTGGCCCGGCTGTTCGGTGGCCGGTTGAGTGGTTTTGAACCTGCTTTCGGCGTGGAGCTCATGACCCTGACCGCGTTGGTGACCGAACCGATGGCACCAGCCACGCTGGCGTTATCGAACGCGATGCGCCACATGACGACACCGGATGAAGCGTTTTTTAGCGATCGGCTGGCACCCCTAATCGATTGTCTCGGGAATCGCCTTGGCTTCGACCAGGTGGTGCGGCTCGCTGTCATCGAAAGCCATCTTCCGGAACGGATGGTGCGGGCAACGCCGGCGCTAGTAGAATCGGCCACATTCGCCCAGCGGCCGACGCTGCCGCCGCGCCCCTTGCGCCTGCTTGACCATCCAGAACGGATCGTGACGACTATGCCGGAGCAAGATTTCCAGGCACCGCCCGAGCGGTTCCGGTGGCGGAGGACTGATCACGAGATCCACCTTGCTGAAGGGCCGGAGCGTATCGCGCCAGAGTGGTGGGTGGAGGGTAGGGCAATGAAAACACGGGACTATTGGCGGGTTGAGGATGCGATGGGCCAACGCTTCTGGATTTGCCGGCATGGGCTGCCTCGAGTGGACAAAACCTGCCGCTGGTTCCTGCACGGGCTATTCGCATGACTGGATATGTCGAACTTCAGGTCACGACCAATTTCAGTTTTCTACGTGGGGCGTCGCATCCGGCCGAATTGGTACTGCAGGCTGCAGCACTGGGGCATCGGGCAATCGCGGTGACCGACCGCAATAGTCTGGCAGGTGTTGTTCGGGCGCATGCCGCGGCGAAAGAAGCGGGGGTTGATCTGGTCGTTGGGGCGCGGCTCGATCTGACGGATGGGGTAAGCTTGCTCGCCTATCCGAGCGATCGGGTGGCTTATGGTCGGTTGTCGCGGCTGATTACGGTGGGCCGCCGCCGTGCGCCGAAGGGTGAGTGCATTCTATATCGCGAAGACGTGCTTGCTTATGGCGAGGGGTTGATTTTCATCATTCTACCCTCTGAGCCGGTTGACAAGACGCTGGACGAGCAAGTCAATGATTTGCAGGTTGCGTTTCCGGACGCGGTCTATATGGCGGCGCATCATCTGTATCGCGGGGATGATCGGCGGCGGCTTGTACAACGGGTGAATTTGGCGACGCGGTTGAAAGTGCCGCTGGTTGCGACGAACGACGTGCTGATGCATGGCCGTACGCGGCGGCCGCTGCTCGATGTGGTGACCTGTATCCGTACAAAATGCGTCATCGACGAGGCGGGCTGGCGGCTCGAAGCGAATGCGGAACGTTATCTCAAATCTGCAGCGGACATGGGATATCTGTTTCGGGGCCACGAGGCAGCGCTGGAACGCACCGTGGAAATTGCGGAACGCTGCCCCTTTTCGCTGGACGAGCTGCGCTACGAGTATCCAGATGAGATCGCGCCCAACGGGGAACCGCCGCAGCGTCAGCTAGAGCGCCTGACCTGGCAGGGTGCCAAATGGCGCTATCCTGGTGGTCTGACGGCGGAGGTAAAAAAGACGCTTGAGCATGAATTGACGCTGATCGCGGAACTGAACTACGCGCCCTATTTCCTGACGGTTTACGATATCGTCCGCTTTGCGCGTGATGAAGACATCCTCTGCCAGGGGCGTGGGTCCGCCGCCAATTCAGCCGTCTGCTATTGCCTTGGCATTACCGCAGTTAACCCGTCGCGGCTCGATCTTCTATTTGAACGTTTCGTTTCCGCCGAGCGGGACGAGCCACCGGATATTGATGTTGATTTCGAGCATGAGAGGCGCGAGGAAGTCATACAGTACATCTATGATAAATACGGTCGGGACCGTGCTGGTCTAGCAGCGACGGTCATCAGTTACCGATCTCGTAGCGCGGTGCGCGAGGTGGGCAAGGTGCTCGGTTTGTCTGCCGACACGATCACGGCGCTGACTAGTCAGCTCCATGGCCGATCCAGCAATCCGGTCACAGACGAACAGATATGTGAAGTGGGACTTGACCCGACAGATCGACGCATCCGCATGACGCTTGATCTAACGGCAGAGCTTTGTGGGTTCCCGCGCCATCTGTCGCAGCATGTCGGCGGATTCGTTATCACGAGGGGGCGGCTCGACGAACTGACACCAATCGAAAACGCGGCAATGGAAGATCGCACCGTTATCGAATGGGACAAGGACGACCTGGACGCGCTTCATATTCTGAAAATCGACGTGCTGGGCCTCGGCATGCTGACTTGCATTCGCAAGGGTTTCGAACTGATCAAGAGCCATTACGGCACGTCTTACAATCTTGCCACCGTGCCGCAAGACGATACCCGGGTCTACGACATGCTGTGCCAGGGGGACTCGATCGGCGTCTTTCAGGTCGAAAGCCGGGCACAGATGGCGTTTCTACCGCGCATGAAGCCTCGGACCTTCTACGATCTGGTCATCGAAGTGGCAATCGTTCGTCCCGGGCCGATCCAGGGCGACATGGTGCACCCTTATCTGCGCCGGCGGAACGGTGAAGAGCGGGTTGAATATCCGTCGGAGGATCTGAAGGCTGTGCTGCAAAAGACTCTCGGCGTACCGCTGTTCCAGGAACAGGCCATGAAGGTCGCGATCGTTGGAGCCGGCTTTACACCATCCGAGGCTGATCGTCTGCGACGTGCTATGGCCACCTTCCGACATACCGGTACGATCCACACGTTTCAGGAAAAATTGATTGATGGGATGGTTGCCCGTGGCTACGACGCGGACTTCGCTGAGCGCTGTTTCCGGCAGATCGAGGGCTTTGGTGATTACGGATTTCCGGAAAGCCATGCGGCAAGCTTTGCATTGCTCGTCTACATTTCGGCCTGGATGAAGCACCATTATCCGGCGGTCTTCGCCTGCGCCCTGCTGAACAGCCAGCCCATGGGGTTCTATGCACCGGCGCAGATTGTGCGCGACGCGTGTGAGCACGATGTGCCGATCCGGCCGCCGGATGTGAACTTTTCCAAGTGGGATTGCACCCTGGAACTCGACGAAGCGGGGGAAGGCGCCTATGCGCTACGCCTAGGTTTGCGTCAGATCAAGGGCTTCAAGGCGGAAGACGGGGAGTGGGTCGAGGCTGCGCGGAATAACGGTTATGCCGATCCGGCTGCGATCTGGCGGCGTGCGGGGCTGAATGGGGTGGCGCTGGAAAAGCTGGCACGGGCTGACGCGTTCGCGTCGATGGGGCTATCGCGTCGGGAAGGTTTGTGGGCGGCCCGGCGTTTCGTCGCCGCTAATTCCCTCGGCAATGCTAAGCCGTTGCCTCTTTTCGACGAAGTCGGCGATGATGGGTGGGGACCGGACGTGCCGGTGACGATGCCAGACATGTCGCCCGGTGAGGCGGTAATGGCGGATTACGCCTCGATTCGCATGTCGTTGCAGGCGCATCCGATGGCGTTGCTGCGAGAACGTTTCAAGGATGCGATACCTGCGGAAGCGATGGTTGAAACCAACAACAATGCCTGGGTCATGGTCGTCGGTCTTGTCATCGCGCGACAGCGACCGGGAACCGCGAAGGGCGTTATCTTTGTGACTTTGGAAGATGAAACCGGGGTCGCCAATGTCATCGTCTGGCCAAAAACCTTCGAGAGGTTTCGACGTATCGTACTGACATCACGCTTGCTAAAGGTGGCGGGGCGTTTGCAGCGCGAAGGCATCGTGACCCATCTTATCGTAGAGCAGTTGGAGGATTGTTCGCCTACGCTCGACAGCTTGGCGGTCCCTCCCATCGAAGATGTCCCAGGATTCCAGCCTGCACCGCCCTCCAAATCCGGATTCCGCCACCCTCGTAATCAAAACAGCGTTCTGTTTCCAAGTCGGGATTTTCATTAGGCCGTATACGAACCGACCCATAGTATCGCGCAGGGGAAAACGCTTCATGAGTCCAGGCAGGTATCATGCCGGATAAAGGGACATACCGGCGGATTGTTTGGCCATTTGCGATCGCTGAGACGATCATCTGGGCAGCGATCTACTATTCCTTCCCGGCGCTGCTACTGACCTGGGAGCAGGATCTTGGCTGGTCGAAGATGGAGCTGACGGGCGCATTCACCGCTGCACTTATTGTAAATGCCTTATGCGCTCCGATGGTAGGGCGGCTGATCGATCGCGGATATGGTCGGTTTGTTTTTATGGGCAGTATGCTGCTTGGTGCTGCACTACTCTGTGTGCTCTCTATTGTTACTCAGATCTGGCAATTCTACGCCGTCTGGATCGCCATTGGTGCCGCAATGGCGGGCTGCATGTATGAACCCTGCTTCGCCATCATGACGCGCAGTTTCCAGAAAGATGCGAAACGAGCGATTACGCTGGTTACGCTGGTCGCGGGCCTAGCCGGCACGGTCTCCTTTCCCAGCGCACATGCGCTAGTGGAAATGATGGGGTGGCGGATGACGGTCCTGGTCTTCGCTGCCGTGATGGTGATCACCACAGGGCCGCTGGTTTGGATTGGTTGTCGCGCGGCTGACCGTATGGCGGAAGGTCGCGCCTTTGTCCCGAGCGAAAAAACGCAACACGCGCTGCGCATCCTGAAAACCTTTGCTTTTTGGGCGCTAGCCTTATCCTTTGCCATGCTGGCTCTGCATCACGGGATGATGATCAATCACATTTTACCGATCTTCGATGAGCGCGGTATCGCCAAGGAAACGGCCGTGTTGGCGATTTCTATGATAGGGCCAATGCAAGTTGCCGGCCGGCTCGTTATGATGGCGGCGGAGCGGTACGTCTCGACGATGGTCATCTCGGCCTGCTGCTTTATCGCGGTCTTTGGAGCCTCGACGGCTTTGCTGGGAACATCGGTTATGCCAAGCCTCATTGCTATATTCGTCCTGCTTCAGGGCGCGGGTAACGGTGTGGTCAGTATCGTACGGCCGGTACTGATCGCCACGCTGCTAAGCCGGCGTAATTTTGGTGCTGTGTCGGGCATGGCTGCGACCGCCTTCATGGCGGGTACGGCTTTCGGTCCGACCTTCGGATCACTCATTTGGGAGATAGGCGGCTATGATCTGGTCATTAATCTGGCTATCGCGATGCCGTTAGTCGGTCTTATACTATTGCTCGCGGCAGCCCGATATCCATCAAGCGTATCGGACGACGACCCGGAATAGGGAGCGCTGGAATGGACGTTCGTAAAACCCTGCTGATCAGGGAAACGATCGAAACCGATGGCAGCGGTAAGGCTTGCGATCCAATCACCCGCGTCGCTGCAATCGCTGTGATCCGAAACCCGTTCGCGGGTCAGTTTGGTGAAGATTTATCGCCACTATTCGAAATGGGCGGTGCATTGGGTGATCGCCTGATGGCGGAGGCAGTAGCTGTCCTAGGTGGTGCACCTGTAAGCTACGGTAAGGCAGCCCTGGTCGGTACCAACGGTGATCTCGAACATGGTGGTGCGATCATTCATCCCAAGCTGGGAAAACCAATGCGGGCCGCCGTCGGCGGCGGGAAGGCCCTGATCGCCTCGAATGCGAAGGTTGGCGCCGTTGGCGCCTCGATCGATCTCCCGCTCGGCCACAAGGATGAAGCTTGGTCATTCGACCATTTTGATACCATGACCCTGATGGTTGGTGACGCGCCGCGCCCGGACGAGATCGTGCTCTTTATGGCCGTCGCCGATGACGGTCGACCCCACCCTAGAGTTGGAAGCGGTCCGGTCACGGACTAACCAGTCGCGCAGGATCATTGACCCGCAGACGAAATATTGAAGTGGAGAACCTTATCCTGAACGCGAAGCAATTCGTACAGCGCGACGGCGGTGTTGTTACCCTGGTCCGTTGTACGAAGATAACATGCACACTGCATGCCGCCGCGATCTGCCTTACCTGGTGTATCAACGCCGTTGCGGTACCCCTACGATACTTGGTCGCTATAACCGCTGAATCGTATATGTAATTTTTACCTTGTTTCTGCTCCAGTTATTCGAGCGTGTAGCAGCAAGACCACTGACGACGGGTTCTTCTGAAAGAGCGACTAACGTAACGACGTGAATCTCGGACAAAAATTACCTGAAATAGGCGTTGTCGGCACCGCTCCAAGGCAGGTGCAGAGTTCTTCAACAGCTTCGGCAAATAGTTTAATCAGCTCAAACGTGAGCGAAGAAGCGGCAACTATGAGACGATGGATCACGTGCGGTGTCTCCATTGCCATGGAAAGCAAGTTCCGAGTTTTCAGTCTAAGGTGCCGGTTCGGGTACGTATTTGCATGCTTTCCCTGCACCTGAAAACAAGGCAGTTTTCTTCCAACTGACAAACTTTGAGCATGAGGCTCAGCATGACATCCAAACCAATCAAAAACGCAGCCGAGCATCTGGAGAGCTTGAAGGATGGCCGCAGAGTGTACATTGGCGGCAAGCTGGCGGGCGATGTGACCGTACATTCGGCCTTCCGGAACTCTGTTCGCACGGCGGCAAATTTGTATGATTATCAGGCAGATCCGGCCAATGCGGAGGTGATGACGTTCGAATCGCCGACAAGCAGGCGTCGCGTCAACCGCGCCTGGCAGATGCCGGAGTCCTATGAGGAGCTCGTCGTTCGCCGTAAGGCGCTCGCCGCCTGGGCGGAGCAACATGGCGGTTTCATGGGGCGATCACCGGATCACCTCGCTTCCGCCGTCACTGGACAATTGATGGGGCTTGGTATTTTCGAAGCCTACGATGCTGATCGCGCTAAGGCGTTCTGGGATTATTACATCTACGCGCGCGACAACGATCTTTACCTCACCTATGTCATCATTAATCCGCAGGTTGACCGGTCCAAGACCGCGGCTGAATTAAATAATGACGATCCGATGATGAAGATCGTTGACGAAGACAGCGAAGGGGTCACGGTGCGCGGTGCCAAGATGCTGGGTACCAGCTCGATCATGGCGAACGAGGTGTTCGTTGCCCATCTGCAGCCCTTGCAGCCGGACGAGGTGGATTATGCGATCAGCTGCGCTCTACCGATGGGCACCAAGGGTCTGAAAGTTCTGTCACGCAAATCCTTCGAACAGCATGCTGTGTCGCAATTCGACGATCCGCTTGCCTCGTATTACGATGAGAACGATGCTCTTATATATTTCGACGATGTAAAGGTTCCTTGGGACCGTATCTTCGTGCATCGCAACCCTGAAATGTGCCGGCGCCAATTTCATGATACGCCCGGCCACATTTATCAGAACTATCAGGCGCAGATCCGTATCACGGTCAAGCTGAAGTTCCTCGTCGGCCTCGCGCGCAGTATTTGTGAGACGATCGGGACGGTGAAAATCCCGTCGGTCGCCGATACGCTAGGCAGGATAGCAGCGCAGGCTGCTGCGGTCGAGAACATGATGTGGGGCATGGAGGCGAAAGGCCAGCAGTGGGGCCAGTATTTTGTGCCCGACCGGCATGCGGTTTACGCGGCACAGACCCTGACACAGGAGTTCTATCCGCAAATCATCCATACAATTCGGGAACTGTCCGGCGGCGCGCTGATAATGCTGCCCTCGTCAGCTGCCGACCTCGGTAATCCGGAGCTGGCAGAAATTATTGAGAAAGTGCAAGTTTCTTCCGACGGTCGCAAAGACACTGACCGGATCAAATTGATGAAGCTTGCCTGGGATGCGGTTGGTTCGGAATTCGCCGGCCGCCATACCCAATATGAAATGTTTTATGCTGGTGCGCAATTCGTGACCCGGGGGCACAGTTTCCGGACCTATGACTGGGACAAGGCGGCATCTCTCGTGTCGACAGTGGCCGATCGCTACGACCTTGATGGATCGATCGCGGAAATCGCGGCAAAAGAGGGTTAGGCGGCGGAGCCGCAGCGCGGTTTCGTCCAATCATAATATTTGATCCTGTGTTCGATGCGTGCAACGTCTCGCTTGTCGGGCGCAGCATTGTGATGCCTGGTTCCATTTGCACTAATCTGGCACAGCATCATTGATGCAGCGTACCGACTGGCCTTCGCGCATTTTCTGGGGTGCTGGCCAGACTCGCCGCTCCATTCGCGAATTGTGGCGCTGACCTTTATCATTTTGCGACTGCTCGAGGAGCGGATGACCGGCATTGCGATCGACAGCGCGGTAACCGGCGTATTGGCGGCGGGCATCTACTCGGTTGCCGCGTTCTCGCAACTCATGTCGGTCGTTTTGTCATAAGCACCCCGCAACCTAATCCTGTTATTTGTCGCAATTTGCCAGACGGTTCTGGTCTTCGTCATGGCGATGCAGGTCGATTACATTCTGTTCGTGGCGACGATATTGGCTATGCCATTCGTATTTGGACAAATTCCGATTACCGACGCTGTCCTATCCCGCTATGTTCCGGATGCTCGGCTGGCCAAGGCTCTTTCCGTGACATTCCTGCTCAATCTTGGCGTGGGCGCGCACGACCCTCGCTAGCGGCGATGGTTTTGAGACTGTGGTGTAAGTACTGGCCATCAGCGCCCGCTTCATCGTGCTCGGTGAAATGACTGTTGCCAGTCAAAACTAACCAGATGGTGGTCCTATTTTCCGCGCCCCCCGAGTAGTCTCTAGCTTTTCACTGGGACGACTAGGGCGTCGAGTGCAACGGCGCCCTTGCCTTTCGGGTGTACGACGAAGGGATTAATGTCGACGCTTTCCAGCGTGTCCGCGTTTGCGGCTGCAAAGATCGACAGGTTGGACAGCGCCTTGGCGAGTGCCGGTATGTCCGCTGGCGGTGCGCCACGCGCGCCCTGTAGGATCGTGTAGCCTTTAATTTCACGGATCATCTCCGTCGCTTCCTTAACGCCGAACGGGGCGATCTGGAAGGTCACGTCCTTCAGCGCCTCGGCAAAAATGCCACCGAGCCCGAACATTACGACCGGTCCAAAGGCGGGATCACGGAACGTACCGAGGATAGTCTCAACGCCGCCGCCAATCATTTTGGCAATCAACACGCCGTCGATACGAGCCGCGGGTTCGGCCTCCTTGGCGTTAGTCACGATCATGTTGAACGCCTTGCGCACGGCACTTTGCGAGTTGAGGTTTAGTACCACGCCGCCGATTTCCGTCTTGTGCATGATATCGGGAGAGACGATTTTCATGACCACTGGGAAGCCAATTCGCGCCGCCGCCTTGGCTGCGTCGGCCGACGTTTTAGCAAGGCTCTCACGGCCGGTTGGGATGCCAGCCTTCTTAATCAATCGTTTAGCCTCGTATTCGTTCAACGCCTTTGTCGGAACTTTAGGCGTCGACGACGGAATTTTAGGCCGTGTTGGGATCTTTTTCTGGAACCCGGCATGCAGTCGCGCCAGCGCATTCAGTGCCCAAATCGTTTCCGCCGGATCTTCGAAAGCTAGAATGCCTGCCTTCTCCAGCTTTTCAATGTTGTGCGCATTGCCGAATATCGAAAGTGCCATTGGCCGATCTGGGAACTTCTTACGGATCGGCCGGATTGCTTCCATTAGACTGTCTGTCAGATCATCGGAGAAGGCGAAGCTAGTAAAGAAAGACGCGATGGAATCGTAATTACCGTCGGTTAACATTGCATCGAAGTTCTTCGTCAGCAATGACCAGTCGTTATAGAACATCGCCGTCGTATCTACTGGGTTCCGCGTTCCGGCGAACGGGATCAGCTCCTTCAGCATCTTTTGTGTCTTTTGCGGCATGGGCGCCACGTTGAAATTGACGTCGGCAGCCGCATCGGCCATCAGCACGCCGGCGCCGCCCGATACCGTGACGATGCCTAGTCTGTCACCCTTTGGATATTGACCAAAGGAGCAGGCGTAGCCGATATCGACCAGCTCACGCGCTGTGCGGGCGCGATAGACGTTGAACCGTTTGAAGACGGAATCGTAAACCTCATTCGAACCGGCTAGGGAGGCAGTATGCGATGCGGCTGCATGGGCGCCAATTTCCGAATTACCGACTTTCATCATCACGATGGGCTTGCCCTTGGAGTGGGCGAACTCGAATGCATCGTAAAGCTTCTCGACGTCGCGGCAGCCTTCCATGTACCCCAAAATTACGTCGGTACTGTCGTCCTCTGCCATGAAACGGACACAGTCCGCGAACTCCACATCGCACTCATTGCCGGTCGTGGCCCAATAGTTGAAGCCGAGGCCGCGCTCGCGCAGTAGAACGAAGAAATGCGCGCCAAACGCACCACTCTGACTGACGACACCGATACGCCCGTCTTTCGGTCGGCCGTGCAGAATCGAGGAGGAAAAAGTCGACCAGGCGCAATCCTGACCGCTAAAAATACCAAGACAGTTTGGCCCCAAGATCCTCATGCCGGAATCCTTGGCAATCTTGGACAGGTGCTGCTGTGCCGCATCGCCTTCACTACTCATCTCGGCGAAGCCTGATGTGAAGGCGACGATTGACTTCACTCCCTTCGCTGCGCACTGCTCGGCTACGTCGAGTGCGATCTTGGCCGGGACCGCCATGATAGCTTGATCGACGCCACCCTTGATGGCGTCGATCGAGGCGTAGGCCTGCAGGCCCTGTACGGTCTCGCGGTTCGGGTTGACCGGATAAATTTTGCCCTTGAAGCCGAAATCCTTGAGGAGCTGGACCGGGCGACCGCCGATACGGCCAGGTTGTTCCGATGCGCCTAGAATGGCGATTGATTTAGGTCGGAAAAGCGGTCTAAGGCTCTTGTATAGGTCGGTGGACATGGTCGGTGCGTTTCCCCTTGCACTATAAATTTTGTCGGAATTCAAATCGAATGGCGCGGCATTGTCTTCATCTGCGTCCGTCCTGACAATAGCTGGCGTTGAATTCCTTGCCGCGCATTGACAAGGCGGGAGCCGCGCAACAGAGTTCTGCCGCGCCGTCTTTTCGGACGTGCGGATATTTCCGGGGAGCGAGTTTAAGCATGGCGTTCGACGAACTAAACGCGCAATACAAGGCGCGCCGCGAGAAGGCGCTGGCCATGGGCGGTGAGGCCAAACTTGCACGCCGTCGCAACGCTGGCATGCTGAATGCACGGGAGCGCATTGACTACTTGCTCGACTCCGGAACCTTTATCGAATCCGGCTTATTTGCCACCTCGCTCTATCCTGGCGACCGGGAAAAGACCCCGGCGGACGGCAAGATCGTCGGCTACGGTCGTATTAAGGGACGGGAGGCGGCGATCGTCGTTAACGATTTCACGGTGAAGGGTGCATCCTCGGCCGGCACGAACATGAAAAAAATTTCCCAGATGCAGCGCACATCGAAGGAACGTGGCATCCCGATCGTCTATCTTGGTGAATCTTCGGGTGCACGTATCCCGGACAATATGGGTGGGGTCGGTATGGGCACTCTGCTCGGCGGCAACCCGAACCAGTATGCGCGGCTCCGCGAAAGCCCATGGGCATCGGCGATCCTTGGCATGAGCTACGGATCGGCAACTTGGTACGGCTGCATGTCCGACTTCAATGTCATGCGCAAGGGCTCGGTCATGGCCGTTTCCAGCGAGCGCTTGGTGTCGATGGCGATCGGCGAGAAGGTTGATCCCGAGGAACTTGGCGGCTGGCGCTTGCATTCTGACGTGACTGGTTTAATCGATATGGCGGTCGATTCGGATGAAGAAGCAATTGACGCGATCAAACGTTTTCTCTCTTACATGCCAAGCCATAATGGCGAAACGCCGCCGGCACAGACCGTGCCACAAGGCTCCGACGATGGCGCTCGGAACATCGCCTCGCTGGTGCCAGAGAGCAGGACCAAGGTTTACGATATACGCAAAGTAGTCCGGGCGGTCGTAGACAAGGACAGCTATTTCGAACTCAAAGCACGGTTTGGTCGTACCGCCGTCACAGCGCTGGGCCGGGTCAATGGGCAAGTCGTCGGCTTCGTGGCCAACAATCCCCTGTCGAAGGCGGGCGCGATGGATGCGATGGCCTGCGACAAAATTACCAGCTTCATGGTGCTTAGCGATTCCTACATCATTCCGCTGGCGGTCTTCGTCGACAATCCAGGTTTTGTAATAGGGCTGGAAGCGGAACGCCAAAAGGCACCTGGAAAAATTATCAATTTTATGAATGCCTTGCAACTCGTCACAGTGCCAAAACTTACCATAATGCTGCGCAAGAATTACGGGCAGGCTTATATCAACATGGCGGGTGGGCAGAACGCTGCCGATGTTGCTGCATGGCTAACAGCAGAGGTTAGTTTCATGGATCCGACATTTGCGGTCAATGTGGTGCATGGCTCAGAGGGGTCGCGGCTCGAGGATACAGACCCGGAACATTTCCAGCGTGAATTTGAAGCCTTTCAAAAAGACAACAGCGTCTGGGATCTGGCGGCGACCTATGCGGTGCAGCAGGTCATCCCGCCGGAAGAGACGAGGGTCTGGTTAGTTCGTATGCTGGAGGTCCATCGCAACCGACGGACCGGTGGGTTGGGCCAGCACCGCTTGCACAATTGGCCCACAAGCTATTGATTAGCGTCCAAATCAAGCCGATACGAGGAGAGACATATGGCGCGCGAGGAAGTTGAGTCAGAGGTCACCGGGACTGTTTGGAAAATTGAGACGAAAGTTGGTGATACAGTGGCCGAGGGCGATGTTCTGATGATCATCGAGTCGATGAAGATGGAAATTCCTGTTCTAGCGACAGATGCCGGCACGATTGCCGAATTCCAGGTCGAAGAAGCGGAGCCTGTCGCCGAAGGTCAGGTCGTCGTCGTACTCGAGACCTAGCGCGTTTGAAGCAACCGTAGGCGGGGCCAATGGCCTGGGATAAATCGGTCGAAGAAATCCGCCGCCGCCGTGCATGGGCAGCGGCGCAGGGCGGCGCGCGCAACGTCGCACGTCAACATGACGCGGGGCGCCTGACCGTCCGCGAACGCATCGCCGGTTTGGTCGATGAAGGTTCCTTTCAGGAAATAGGCGGTCTAACTGGTGCGGTGACCTACGAGAGTGGCGTTGCGGTCGGCGCAACGCCGGCTCCTTATGTTTGCGGTCTTGCTAATATTGCTGGACGACCGGTTGCGGTTGGCGGCGAGGATTTCACTATCCGTGGAGGCACGACGGCCAGTCTCGACAAACGCAAGGGCGGCCAGGGTGGGTTCAGCGAGGATCTCGCCTATGAATACAAGATACCGCTGGTTAACTTGATCGACGGTGCCGGCGGTTCCGTCACCTCTTCAAAGCGGCGCGGCCATGCGGTGTTTCCAGGTATCGACAGTTTCGACCGTTCGGTGGAGCTATTGGCGGAAGTGCCTGTGGTGTCTGCCGTCCTTGGCTCTGCAGCGGGCGGTCCGGCGGGCCGTGCGATCCTTTCGCACTGGTCAGTGATGGTGGAGGGTACCAGCCAGGTTTTTGCCGCCGGCCCGCCGGTGGTCCAGCGGTCACTCGGCCAGAAAATTTCCAAGGAAAGTCTTGGCGGCGTGCCGGTCGCGGTGGCGTCGGCCGGTACGATCGACAATGTTGCACTCGACGAAAAAACCTGTTTCGATATGATCCAGCGGTTTCTCAGTTACATGCCGCAAAACGTGTATGAGCTGCCACCACGACACGCAACCGGGGATACGACTGACCGGGTGGAGGAGTGTCTGCTGAATATTGTTCCGGAGGCCCGCCGCCGGCCTTACTATATGCGGCAAATCATCGAATTGGTTTTCGACCAGGGATCGGCCTTTGAGATCCAGCCGGATTATGGCAAGGCTCTCATCACGACATTGGCGCGTTTGGATGGACATGTTGTCGGTGTCGTCGCCAACAATCCCATGGTCTATGGCGGTGCAATGGATGTAGGCGAGGCCAACAAGCAATGCCACTTCATCGAACTGTGCGACACGTTCCACATCCCGCTGGTCTTCTTGGTCGATGTGCCGGGTTTCATGGTTGGCGAGCAGGCGGAGCGGGCCGGCGTGCTGCGCGCCGGCATGCGTGCAGTCTATGTCGCTTCGCAGGCGCGCGTCCCTGTTGTCACCGTCGTCATCCGCAAGTGCTATGGAATGGCCGGCATGGCGACTTGTCATCAGGCGGGGCTTAATCTGCGTCTTGCCTGGCCGTCGGCAGAATGGGGGTCGTTGCCGGTGGAAGGTGGTGTTGCTGTCGCCTATAGGCGTGAGATCGAGCAGGCCGCCGACCCTAAGGCGCGCGAAGCGGAGCTGGAAGCGGAATTGCGGGAATACGGGTCCCCGTTTCGCACGGCAGAGGCCTTTGGTGTTGAGGATATTATTGATCCACGGGAGACGCGCTCCTATCTGTGCCGTTTTATAAATGCAGCGCAGGGCCGGCTTAAAACCGATCAAGGCTTGAAGCCTCGCGCCGGTGTGCGCCCCTAATTTCAGGAGACAGTTGTGAGTGACGCTTTGCAACGCATGCTCAGCCCGAAATCGATTGCCATTGTTGGCGTCTCTTCGGACTTCAACAAGCTGAACGGACGGCCAATGAAGTTTCTACTCGATAAGGGCTATGCGGGCGCGATCTATCCGGTGAACCCAAAATATGACGAGATAGCTGGGATCAAATGTTACTCGTCGGTTCTCGATTTGCCGGAGCCAGCCGATCTAGCCATCGTTGCTGTCCCGGCGAAATTTGTCCTCGATACGGTTAGGCAGCTCGGTGAGGCGAAGGTGGCCAGTGCGGTTATTTTTAGTTCAGGTTTTGGCGAGATGGGAGCGGATGGGAAGGCGCTTGAGGAAGAACTCGCTGTGGCAGCACGTGATGGCGGCGTTCGTATTTGTGGCCCGAATTGTTTGGGATTGATCAACGCCTTTGAAGGCACGATGGCGACCTTTAGCCAATATGCGGATGCTGAAACGCCGGCTGGTCCCGTTGCTTTCGTGACGCAATCGGGCGCTTTTGGCACCGCCATCAACGCACTTGCCCGCAATCGGCATATGGGGTTTGGGCTGTTCGTGAACACGGGCAATGAGGCTGATGTCGATTTCGTGACAGGCATGTCGGCTGTTCTCGACGATCCGCGCATCGGCGTCGGTGCTGGTTATATCGAAGGTTTGAAGGATGGTGAAGGTTTGGTCGCGCTGGCCGAAAAGGCTATGGCCCTAGAAAAACCGCTCGTGCTGACCAAGGTAGGTCGCTTCGGCGCCGGTGCTCGTGCCGCGGCGTCGCATACCGGATCGCTGGCTGGCGAAGATGCGATCTTTGACGGGGTTGTGCGGCAGCTTGGCATCCTGCGTGGTCGCAATGAGGAGCACATGCTCGACCTGGTACAAGCTCTGGCCTATACGGATCTCCCGGCCGGTCGCGGCGTTGGCATTGTGACACAGTCCGGGGGTGCCGGTGTCTTGATGGCCGATCGGGCGGAGGAACTGGGTCTCGAGGTGCCACATCTGTCATCGGACACTGCCGCAGTCCTCAAGTCGGCGATTCCCGCTTTCGGGGCGACCGGGAACCCGGTCGATATTACGGGGCAGTTTCTGGCCGAGCCGGAGATCCTACTGAACAGTGTCAATGCTGTGCTCGACGATCCGTCGGTAGATATCGCCATCGTTTGGCTGCAACTTATGGAGGGCTACGCGGATCTTCTGATTGACCTGTTTACCCAAATTAAACTTAAGGCGCAAAAACCGTTCATTGTTTGCTGGGTCGCTGCATCGGATTTAGCACTACGCCGCCTGGGTGAAATTGGTATTGCCACGATGCGTGGTGCGGATCCCGCGATCGAGGCGGTGGCTGGATTGGTTCAGTATCGCGAGGCGCGCGATGCCTGGCGTGCGGGAAAATTGATCCAACAGACACCGTCCCAGTATGGAGTCAATCTGCCGAGCAACAAAGGTGTCGTGCCGACTGTATTGGCGGCGAAGGCTTTGATCGCTGCCGAAATTCCTCTGACCCGCCACACGTTGTGCCGGACTGCGGAGGAGGCGTGCACGGCAGCGGCGGCAATCGGCTATCCTGTTGCGATGAAAATCGAGTCGGTCGACCTACCGCACAAGACGGAAGCGGGCGGCGTTTTGCTCGGTCTCGCGGATGAGGACGCCGTGCGATGTGCTTTTGATAAAATTGTAAGCAATGCGAATTGCTTCGATGCTGATGCTGCTATCGACGGTGTAATCGTCCAGGAAATAGCTCGAGGGTCGTTGGAGCTTGTCGTGGGACTGAAACGGGATCCCGTGTTTGGTATGGTCGTCATGGTCGGAATTGGCGGTGTTTTTGTGGAGGTTCTGCGCGATGTCGTGTTCCGGAAGGCGCCGGTCACGGTGCCACAAGCGAAGGATATGCTGTTGGATTTGCAGGGGGCTGCGATGCTCGATGGTGTGCGAGGGGAGCCGCCGGTTGATATGGTGGCGCTAACAGAGCTGATTTCGGCGGTATCGCTGTTCGGTGCGGGCGCTTCGGGACAGGTTACCGAACTTGATCTCAATCCGGTATTAGCCGGACCCGATGGGGCAGTGGTCGTGGATTGGCTGCTGATTCAGGATGCCGATCAATAGGAAAATTTTTTAATTCTGCCTTATGGGAAACTTTTTGCCGCCTTTGTAACCTTTCGCAAACAGGCATTGCGAGGCGATTATGGACGGCAACGGCATTCAGAGCTGAGTATTTAAGGTCTCTAACCACAACGAGTCTCTTCTCAGGAAAAAATTCCCGCGGAGGGGACAGAGGCAACCGTGCCTACATACTACAAAGCAGCAGCGTTGATTTCGTTGAAGAAATCTGCAGTAAAGACGTTGTCATTGGGACAGTATGACCAGGCGACATCTTTGGCAGAACGGTGCTGACGGACGATGAACTGCGCAACGTCATAGCGGTAGTTACCGATACTTTTGAGTGTATTGACAACACGATCGCGGTGTTTCAGAAGAAATTTAACAATCTCTAACGAAATCTTGGTGAGAACCTCTATCCTATTCAAGCTACAAAATAGGGCTGCCAAGGTTTGGATGCGATGTTCGAATGCATCGATCGCCTGGGTGAGGAACTCGTCGAAACCGAGAAATTCGTGTTCGAAATTGTTTAAGGCTAGCCTGCGTCAACCGCGCGCCGCTTTGATCATCTCCTTGGCGATGATCCCTTGATGGATCTGCGACGTCCCCTCAAAAATCCGAAACAGGCGCACATCCCGGTACATGCGAGAGACGATGTTTCCGTCCATGTAACCGGCGCCGCCAAGGATTTGTACCGCTCGGTCGGCTACGCGGCAGACCATCTCGGTCGCGAAAAGCTTACAACTGGACATGTCGCCTAGTGCCAATTCGCCGGCATCGAGCCGCCGCGCCGTCTCCAGTATCATTGATCTGGCGGCCAGGTTCTCCGCCTGGCTGTCTGCCAGCATGTTCTGAACAGATTGGAATTCGGCGATTGGTTGGTTGAACTGAACGCGCTGTAGGGCGTAAGCGAGTGCTTCTTGGATCAATCGGGTCGCCTGACCGACGCAGGTCGCGGCGACATGCATCCGCGCTGCGTTGATTCCCGCCATGGCTGTCTTGAAGCCCCGGCCTTCTTCTTCACCCAGCAGGGCAGATGCTGGTATGCGGCAATCGTCGAAAAAGACATTGCTTGTGTGCGATGCGTGCTGGCCCATCTTGTGATCGTGCCGGCCGGTGCTGAGGCCGGGCGTGTCGGCATCGACTATGAAGGCGGAGATCCCTTTGTTTCCAGAATCCGTCTCACCAGTCCGGGCCATGATGACGAAGACATCCGCGTCTGGTGCGTTCGTGATGTAGCATTTCTCACCGTTGATAACGTATTCGTTGCCGTTTCGGCGGGCACGTGTGGTAATGCCGCCGGCGTCCGAACCGGCGCCCGGTTCGGTTAGGCCAAACGAACCGGTCCATTCGCCGCTCGCTAGTTTGGGGAGATAGGCGTCGCACTGGTCCGGACGTCCGCTGAACAGGATGGCCTGCGAAGCGAGGCCGAGAGTTGTTGAGAACCGGGATCGGAAGGTCGCCGAGGTCTGGGTGAATTCGAAAGTCGCACGGCATTGCTGCTCAATGGACAGTTCGAGGCCGTCATATTTTCGGGGAATTGTCATCCCGAATAGACCGAGTTCGCGCATCTGCTGGACGACTGGTTCTGGAATGCTACCCTCATCGTCGACTTCGAGTTCGATCGGCTTCAGTTTTTCATCGGTGAAGCGGCGGATAATGTCTAGGAATTCGGCAAAATCCTCTTCAGATACTGGGCTGGTCATCGGCTTGTCCTTCAACTGACGTTCGGTCGTTGCGTCATAGCACGAAACCGCACCAATGACAGGGACGCGTAAAGCATGTAGCCCGAATAGGACGAAATGTCCCGCTTCAAGATATTTTGTTGCGCTGCAGTAGGTCGCACGTTTAAATCGTCGCCGTTTCATCATCAGGAATTCGAGTGCCATGCCGAAAGATCCGAGCAGTGAAAATTATGTTATTGGCGTCCTGGGCGCCGGCGCCATGGGGCGCGGGATAGTGCAGGTTGCGGCTGCTGGCGGTATGACGGTCCGGCTGTTCGATACGAACGCTACAGTGGTTGACGACGCGGTTAAATTCATCGGCGGCATGTTCAAGAGGGCGGCTGAAAAAGGCCGTATGAAGAAGGATGATGCCGCAGCAGCTTTGGCACGGATCCATCCGGTATCGAGTATGCAGGAATTGGACGGCTGCGACACGGTCGTCGAAGCCGTGATCGAGAACCTCGACGTGAAAAAGAAGGTCTTCGCCGAGCTGGAGGCGATTGTTGCCGAAGATGTTATTCTGGCTAGCAACACTTCGTCGCTGTCGGTGACAACCATTGCTGCCGATTGCGCCCATCCAAAACGCGTCGCTGGTTTTCATTTTTTCAATCCCGTGCCATTGATGCCGCTGGTTGAGGTGATTGCCGGCGTGCATACCGACGAATGGGTTTGCGAGGCGCTGATGGGGATCGGCCGCCGCATGACAAGAGAGCCGGTACGGGTCAACGATGCGCCGGGTTTTTTGGTCAATCAGGTCGGCCGCGGCTTTAACATTGAGGCCGCACACATGGTGCAGGAAGGTGTTGCCGACACGGTGTCGATCGACCGCATCATGCGCGATGGGGCTGGCTTCCGCATGGGGCCGTTCCAGCTAATGGACCTAACAGGTCTCGATGTTACGCATCCGGCAACGGTACTAATCTACGAACAGAGCTTTCATGAGCCGCGCTTCCGGCCAGCAATGCTGATGGAAGCCCGAACCCGCGCCGGCAGGCTCGGCCGCAAAACCGCTGGTGGGTTCTACGACTATTCGGACAGCCAGATGCAGTCGCCGGACGAGGCACCCGCACCCGCCTATGGCGGCCGCCCAGTCTGGGTCAGTGCCCTAGAGGCTGAGGGGAAAGCCGACGTCGTGGGAGTGCTCAGGGAGGTTGCCGCTAAGATCGACGACGGTGCCACGCCTGGCCCCGACTCGCTAATCCTTGTCACGCCGATCGGTGACGACGCGACGACAACAGCGGTCGATCAGGGTCTCGATCCGGAACGAACGGTCGCCGTCGATACGGTTGTAGGCTTCGGCCGTCGGCGGACCCTTATGGTCACGCCGGTGACCGATCCGGCCTTTCGCGATGCCGCACACGGCGTGATGTCGGCGGATGGCGTGCCATCGACGGTCGTCAATGATGGCCCCGGCTTCGTGGCGCAACGCATCGTCGCGATGATTTGCAATGTCGGTTGTTCAGTTGCGCAGTATGGCGTCGCTTCGCCGGAGGATATCGACAAAGCGGTGACCTTGGGCTTGAATTACCCTTACGGTCCGTTGGAATTTGGTGATCGTATTGGGCCGGCGCGTATATTGCGCATCTTGGATGGAATTTACGGGCTTACCCGCGACCCGCGTTATCGGCCGAGCCCGTGGCTGACGCGCAGAGCCAAGCTTGGCGTATCGCTGCTCACACCGAATGCGCGGAAATAACTAGGAAACATGACGAGGGAAGGAATTTAGGCAATGTTGGATGCATATCTCTATCTTGGTAAACGCTCGCCTTTCGGCCGCTATGGCGGAGCGCTTTCGCCCGTCCGTCCGGACGACCTACTTGGCAACATCATCAAGTCGGTGGTCGACGAAGGCCCCTTCAATGCTGAGGACATCGACGATGTGATTGTTGGCTGTGGTAACCAGGGCGGCGAAGACGCCCGCTGCGTCGCCCGTCATGCGTTGCTCGCCGGGGGACTGCCGGAAACGGTGCCGGGTCAAGTGCTACAGCGCAACTGTGCCAGTGGTCTTTCCGCGGTCGTATCCGCTGCGCACGCGGTGACCGTCGGCGAGGGTGACCTGTTCATCGCCGGAGGCGTCGAGAGTATGAGCCGGGCGCCCTTCGTGGTTGGCAAGCACGAGAAGCCGTTTGAGCGTGGTTTTGAAGTCTATGATTCGACGATAGGTTCGCGCTTCCCGAATAAGAAAATTAAGGAAGACTATGGTGACTGGGCGATGCCTCAGACCGCCGATAATCTAGCGCAGGATTATCAGATTAGCCGCGAAGATGCGGATACCTTTGCATTGGCAAGCCAGGATAAGTATCAGGCTGGCAAGGCAAGCGGCTTCTTCGATGGAGAGATCGTTCCGGTTACCGTGCCAGGCGGGCGTAAACAGCCGGATGTCACCGTTGATACAGACGAGCATCCGCGTGGCACGTCCATGGAAGTTTTGGCCAAGCTGCGCGCGCTGAACCCGGATGGTGTCACGACAGCGGGCAATGCCTCGGGTGTCAATGACGGTGCCGTCGCCATGTACATAGGTAGCCGGGAAGCAGGCGAGAAGGCTGGCATCAAGCCGATCGCTAAGATCTTATCCTCTGCGTCCGCTGGCGTCCCTCCTCGGATTATGGGTATCGGCCCGGTACCCGCATCCGAAAAGGCGTTAGAGCGCGCTGGTCTGTCAATCGACGACATGGACGTAATTGAGATCAATGAAGCCTTTGCGGCGCAGGTTCTATCCTGCCTCAAAGGTCTTGGTCAGTCCTTCGATGACAGCCGCGTCAACATGAATGGCGGGGCGATAGCCCTTGGCCATCCGCTTGGTGCCTCCGGTCCTCGTATCTTTTTGACGGCTGCGCGTCAACTCGAGAAGACCGGTGGCAAGTACGCACTGGCGACGCTCTGTGTTGGCGTCGGCCAGGGTACAGCCGTCGTCCTGGAGCGGATGGACGGTTAAAACGGTCCAGCTCGACGGGCTGATCGTAAAAGAGAAGGGGGCCGGGACAGTGTTCCGGCCCTTTTCGTCTAATTAGTTTGACCCATCGTCGCCCTCGCGCGGCAGATTTTGTGAGGCAGCCATGGCCAGTTTTGCCTGGGAAGATCCACTCCTGCTGGAAGATCAGCTCTCCGAAGAGGAGCGCCAGATCCGAGACGCTGCACGCGAATTCGCTCAGGGTGAACTGGCGCCTCTAATCCTGGAATGGAACCGTTCAGAAACCTTCGATCCGGAAATTATGAAGGAGATGGGAAAACTCGGCTTTCTGGGTGCGACCCTGCCCGATTATGGCTGTGCTGACATTTCCAACGTGTCCTATGGCCTAATTGCACGAGAAATGGAGCGTGTGGATACCTGCTTTCGTTCAGCGATGGGCGTGCAGTCGGGACTAGTCATGGCGCCGATCCACACGTATGGCACGGAAGAGCAGAAGGAGCGGTATCTCCCTGGGATGCGCGATGGAGAGATCATTGGCTGCATGGGCCTGACCGAGCCTGGCTATGGCTCCGATGCCGGTGCGATGGAGACGCGGGCCAAGAAGGTCGATGGCGGCTACCGCCTAAACGGCACAAAACAGTGGATCACCAATTCACCACTCGCCCATGTGGCGCTGGTCTGGGCCAAAAACGAGGAAGGTCAAGTTGGCGGTTACCTTCTAGATCGCGGTAGCGAAGGTCTCGATATGCCAAAGATTGAGGGCAAGATGGCGGTCCGGGCGTCTTCGACCGGCTTTGTTTACATGGATGAGGTGTTCTGCCCGGAAGAGAACAAGCTACCTGGTGTGACCTCGATGCGCGGCCCCTTGTCAGCGCTGTCGAACGCACGGTTTGGTATATGTTGGGGTGCCATGGGTGCGGCAGAGGATTGCTGGTTTAAAACGCGCGACTATGTAGTTGAGCGTGCTCAGTTTGGACGGCCGTTGGCCGCGAACCAGTTGGTGCAGAAGAAGCTGGTTGAGATGCAGACCGAGATAGCGTTGGGCTTGCAAGCTTGTCTGCGGATTAGCCGGTTGCGCGACGATGGTAAGGTGACGCCGGAGATGATTAGCCTGGTAAAACGCAATTGCACCGGTAAGGCGCTCGATATCTCACGTGTATGTCGTGACATGCATGGCGCCAATGGGATCGCCGACGAGTACCACATCATCCGCCACATGGTGAATATGGAGGTCATCAACACCCTGGAAGGGACGCATGACATTCATACCCTGATCCTCGGTCGGGCGATGACTGGCATTGCCGCGTTTAATTAGGACCGGCGTCGCCGCGGCGGAGGGCGACAGTCAATAGGACAGCGACACTTGCTGTCGTCAGCATTATGATAAATGCGCCATCGTAATTGCCGGTTCCATCGTAGCTCGCCGCACCCAGCCAGGCGCCAAGACCGCCGAACATGTGATGGATGCAGGTTATCAATCCGCTAAGAGCACCGACATGGCGTGCACCGAATGCGTTTCGCACGAAGACTACGGCGAGGGGAGCGGTGATCCAGAAGGTAAAGCCAAATACCATCGCGAAGACCACGATGGATATGATGTCCTTGTTAAACAGGATTAACGCAAAAACGGCGACCCGTATCACATGACAAATTAAGGTCGCGCTAACCGGGCCGAACCGATCGCTCCATGTCCCAGCGGCGATAACGCCGGTCAATCCTGCCAGTCCCATGAAGGCTAATAGGTTGCCTGCCAGCAGTGGTGAGACACCCTGGTCGAGCGCGAATGCAACCACATGGGTTGAAGCAAAAAAATCGTGAAAGCCGCACATAGCGTACATGGCTGTCAGCAGCCAGAAATGCCGGGTTTTCAATGCTTCTCGGACGCTTAACCCTTCGCTAATCAGCCCATTTTCTAGGCCTGATGTCGATGGTTTTTCACGGATAAGGCAAAGGATAACCGGTACCATCAGCAGATTGATCAGCCCAAGCCAGAGAAAGACCGATTCCCAACCCAAAGCGATAAGAACGCCGGTGAGTGCGGAGATGATCGCCAGCTGCCCCAGTCCCATGCCCGAAATCGCCACAGAGTTGGCCGTGCCGACCTTGTCGGGAAACTCGCGCGAAATCATAACGCCGATTGGGATAATTGATGCGACGCCGTTGCCGGCGGCGAATGCGACACCGTAGAGCATGTAGGCGTGCCAGGGTTCTTCGACTAGCGCCATCAGTCCTATCCCTAGCGCGCTGACCAAGAACCCACCGCCGAGGATGGCACGGACGGAAATTCGGTCTGCAAGGTGACCGGAGAAATACATACAAACCGCGGTGACCACGAGGAACAGGGCGATGGTGCCGCCTAAATCGCTGCGGTCCCAGCCAAAACTCTCAGCCATGGGTTTGAGTACCAGGCCGATCGCATGCCGGGATCCGCCGCTCACGAACATGACAACGAATCCAATCGCAACGACGGTCAGAGCTGTTTTGTTAATCTGTTTTCCTAACATCGTTGGCGTTTAGCACGGATGCGCCCCCGGTGTCTCTTTACCCTGGTGCCGGGATTGAGTGACACCACATTGGTGTGAGCAGTCGAATTGATCGAGGCACACTTTGTCGACCCGTTGCTGTCTGGGAGGTCGCTAGCGAGTGCTGAAGCACGCTAAATTTGGGCAGTTTGCCTAATGACAGGCAAGTCTGTCTTTAGGCAATATACGGACGATTAAAATAAAGAGGTAACAGACATGGCCCGCGCGTTGATGGACTATTCTACCATTACCTTCGATTGCTACGGCACCTTGATTGACTGGGAAAGCGGCATATGGGATGCGCTGCAGCCGCTCCTATATCGCAATGGCTGCCTAGAGATCACCCGTAATGTTGGCTTGGAGGCTTTTGCTGAGATCGAAAGTGCGCAGCAGACTGAAACGCCAGAGATGGTCTATGACAAATTGCTTGCTCAGGTACACATGACCTTCGCAAAACGTTTTGGGCTCATGACTGATATGGAGATGGACCATTCGTTCGGTGCATCCGTTCCACATTGGCCGGCCTTTCCCGACACTGCCGATGCGCTTCGCGTTTTGAAGAAACACTTCAAACTTGTGATCCTCTCTAATGTAAGCCGGGATGGATTTGCCGCCTCAAACCGCAAGCTTGGCGTCACATTTGATGCTATCTATACCGCGCAAGATGTCGGCTCCTACAAGCCCAATCCGGCAAATTTTGCCCATATGCTCGAAGCGCTAGAAATCGATCACAGTATTAGTTTGGACAGCATCCTGCACACAGCGCAGAGTTTGTTTCACGATCACATTCCGGCTAAGCAAGCAGGCTTAGATTGCGCGTGGATCGACCAGCAACGCCTGTCAGAGGGTGGCTATTGGGGTGCAACTGCGCGGGTCAGCAACCGGCCTGAGGTCGATTTTCTTTATTTCACCATGGGTGAGTTTGCCCAGGCGGTTTCGAACGCTACACAGAAATAGGAGGCGTCGTTTGACGCGCCTCCGTTGAATTATTTTCGGCAAAACGGGTTATGCGATGATAACCAGTGTGCGTAGTTCGATGCTTTCGCGCGGCGGCGTGTTTTTGTCTGTATCGTCGAGTTCGAAAGCGCCATGCGCGTTGAATCGAGTGCGGCCGTCATCCAGGCTGTCCCAGCCCTTCAGTAGCAACACCTCATTGTCTCGCATTTCCGGCACAAAGTACCAGCGTTGCAGTGGTGAGTAGGCGAGGTGGTAAATTTCACCGACCCGGTCCGGAAAGACCTGGTCGGTAGCGACCAGATCATCAGGGTGCAGACTGGCGGAATCAACAACTGCCAGTGGTGCACGCTGAACTGGGCCATTGATTGGTCGCCAAACATTAACTTGAATGACCCTGGCGCCGGTTGCGAATAGGCGCTCTGCTTCAACTTCTCCTAAAATATCTTTGGTGCGTTGCGGACCGCTTTTGACTGTGTAGTCGGCGTGGACACGCCGTGCTGGTCCACGCAGTCCGTCCGGATTGATTGCTCCATTGCCGCCATCCGAGCGGCGGGTTACGTCAAAGATAACTACTTTGTTGGCCCCGAAGCGCTGTTTCAGAAGGGATTCGATTTCCCGGTTATATTCGGTTTCAATTGCGTCGTCGTCATAAAGGTCTGCGACGTGCGTCGTATGCCGTATTAGTTCGAACCCTTCACGATCGATATCAAGATCGTCTGCGATCATTCGCATGTCGTGGATTGGCATCTTGCGCTGTTCGGATTCAAAAAATATCTCCGGGACGCCACCAGTCATACGCGAGCTTTCGAAATAAGGTTTCTCGTCCTGTGGGATTATGAAGCAAAGTTCGCCCTGTACAGTGTCTTTGGACAACTGCGCTTTGGCTTTTTTCGTGGTCGCGGCGTTAATCTGGTTCATTTATCTTTCCCATCTCCTAAGGACGGTTCGATAGCATTCTCTGTTCCTTGACCCAGAAAATGATGTGCCAGTGCTTGAAATTCCAGCCAGTTCGTTTCAAGAAAACTTGAATTAAATTCAAGTTTGGCGACGCCAACTTTCGGCTGTTTTGGTGAGCCATCGCTCCGCATGACGTGCCGCAGCTGTCAACGGCAGATTAGCGGGCTTGCAAAGATAATACGCCGCACCGGTTGGGTCTGCTGTGCCGAAGGGCGCGACCAAACGACCACTGTTCAGCCAGCCATCGACCAGTGGACGTCGGCCCATAGCCAACCCGTGTCCATTTTCGGCTAGTTGCAAGCCCTGTTCCATGGCTTCCATGGTGATTGAATCGCCAAGGGATGGTGTATCGAGTCCGTGTGCCTGTGCCCATTCCTCCCACTCGCCGGGAAAGTTGGCGCTGACGATTAGACGAATGCCACGAAACAGGCCTGGTGATGGTGAGCCCTTTGGCGAATCGACGTAACCTGGCGCGCACACCGGCATTGCGGTTTCCGCCATAAGAAACAAGGCATCGAGGCCGGGCCAAGTGCCTTTGCCGTGGCGAATGGCAAGGTCTACCTGGTCGCGGCGAAGATCCACGACCCGGGTCGACGTGATCAACTGTAGGTCGATTTCAGGCTGTGCATGTTCGAATGCACTGAGCTTTGGTATCAACCAAGTTACCGCGAGGGAAGGTGGCAAGGTCAGGCGCACGACGCTGCGACCGGTTGCCGGCAGGATCGCTTCCGTTGCCGCCTGTATTTGCAATAGCCCTGGTTCGATCTGCTCCAGATAACGCCGGCCTGTATCGGTTAGGGTGGCGCGCGTGCCGGAGCGGTCGATCAGCGCGACATGCAGGAAGGCCTCGAGCCGCTTCATCTGGTGACTAATCGCTGATTCCGTGATCCCTAGGCTCTCCGCGGCGTCGCGAAACCGCTCATGGGTCGCTGCGGCGTGAAACGCACGCAGAGCGGCGAACGGGGGCAGGGTGAGTTTACGTTTGTTCATGCCGTCAGGTTGGGCGAAAAGTGAATTCGGTTCAAGTTGAACGTTGTTGAAGTCCACGAGGTAATCGCGATTTCATGAGCACTGCGTTTCACTTATGGTAGGACTTTGACGTTTCGTTTTGCGAGGACAGCAATATGGCTCCACCACTCCCTAACCTCTCCATAGACGCAAACCGCCTCTGGTCAACGCTCGACAGGTCGTCAGAGATTGGGAAAGGGCCGAATGGCGGATTGCGCCGCCTGGCGCTGTCCGACAGCGACAAGGAGATGCGTGACCAGTTCGTTGCCTGGTGCCAAGGCATTGGTTGCACGGTCACGGTGGACGCCACCGGCAGCATCTTCGCCCGTCGGGCTGGACAGGATGATAGCCTGACGCCGGTCGTGATTGGGAGCCATTTGGATAGCCAGGCGGCCGGTGGGCGGTATGATGGCATACTCGGCGTGCTGGCGGGGCTGGAGATTTTGCGCACGTTGCACGACAATGGCATTACAACAAAGCGACCGGTTGAGGTGGTCAATTGGAGCAATGAGGAGGGCGCTCGTTTTGCGCCGCCCATGGCGGCATCCTGTGTTTTCGCGGGTCTGCAGACGGTCGAGTGGCTACACGATCTGAAAGACGATGAGGGCATCCGCTACGGTGATGAACTGAAGCGGATCGGCTATCTCGGCGCTGCCCCGGTTGGTGGCCGCGATCTTGACTCTTATTTCGAGCTGCATATCGAGCAGGACTCGCTTATGGAGGAAATGGACGCCTCGGTTGGCGTGGTCACCGGCGGGTATTACAGCCACGCGCTGACCTGTGTCTTTCATGGCGAATGCGCCCATACCGGGCCGACAGAGATGAAGAAACGTAAGAATGCGATGATCGGCGGCGCCTACTTCCTCGCCGCTGTAAACGACATTGGCTGGGAATATGAGCCAGTCGGCCGGACCTCGGCCTCGCGCATGCAGATCTGGCCAAATAAGTTTGGCATTCTCCCGGAATACACGGAAGTGACCGTCGATATGCGGCACAAAGACCGGGCGGTCACTGATGAGATGGTTGCAAAGACACGTGTGGCACTGGCGCAAGCGGCGGAAAAGGCCCAGGTCGAGGCTGAAATAGCTGCGGAGTGGACCTTTGGCGATGAGGTTTTTGACACTGAATGCGGTGACTTGTTGCGCCGGGCGGCGGATGCGCGCGGGGTCTCCTGCATGGATATCCGAAGCATTGCCGGGCACGACGCGTACTACATTTCCCGTATCGCGCCGACGGCGCTAGTGTTCAGCCCCTGCGTCGACGGCATCACCCACAACGAGGCCGAAGATATCCGCTTCGAGCCGACGATCGAGGCAGTTAACGTGCTGTTTGACGCCGTTATCGCCCGAGCCGATCGATAGCGAGTGACCTGGAGCCTAATCGTCGCTGTTGGGCATCTGCCGTAAACCTGCTGTGGACATAGAGTTCGTAGTCACAGCGGTCTAACGCTGTGTTCTCCGCCGTGTTGTGCCGCAAAGCCTCGACGCTAGCCTCTTTGGTTGGCCTTAATCCTCTGGCCACTCGATAGCGGCTAGTTTTTCGTAATGCTGCATGATCACGGTCGAATCGTCTGATGGCTCGCCCTTGCCCAGCGCATGTGCCCAGGCCTGCCGTGTACCGCTGCCGACGAACATGGTCACGCCGAGCGCTTCGGCTTCCTCGATGCAGAGCCGGACATCCTTGAACATTAGGCCGGTGTTGAACCCTATATCGAAACTCCGGGTCAGCACCGCATTGGGAAACTTGGCTTCCGTCGCGGTGTTGCGGCCGCTGCTGGCATTAAAAATATCGATCATCATTTGTGGGGCGATACCGGCTTTTATGCCGAGCGCCATCGCCTCCGACGTGACCGCCAGCGCCGTGCCGGACAGCATGTTGTTCAGTAGCTTCATGAGCTGTCCCATGCCAATTTTATCGCCGACATAAAAGACGTTCTTTCCAATCTTCTCTAGCATCGGTCGATGGTGACCATATGTGTTGTGCGGACCGGAAACCATAACGGCGAGAGACCCAGCGATAGCGCCTGCGACACCGCCGCTGACCGGCGCGTCGAGCGCGATAATTCCGGCTTGTTCCATCGCTTCGGCGATCGGTATCGACATGCGCGGACCGGTCGTCGACAGGTCGACATATGTTTTGATTTTTTTGCCATGGATAAGGCCATCAGCACCCAATCCGACCTCACGAACAATATCCGGGGTTGGCAGGCAGACCAGGACGGTTTCGACAGTATCGGCGAGTGCCTTCGGGCTGTCGGCAACGATTGCGCCTTCAGAGACGCAGGCGTCGATCGCAGCCTGTTTGGAGTCGTAGACTACAACTCTATAGTCTGCTGCCAGTAGGTTCTTAACCATGGGGCCGCCCATATTGCCTGCCCCGATAAAGCCAATTTCCGTCGTCATGACCGTTCCTTTAGTTTCACGTTGGCTTAGTCTAGAGTACGAGGCCAATTGACGCACGAGGCCTTGAAACGCCATCGTCCTGTTGAATGTTATAGTTATGCGTTAAAAACAAGCCAGTTCTGCACATTCCGCTGTTGCATTTGAATGCAGTTCGTTTACAACACGCGGCTCCGACAGACAGAGAGATTCCGATGAGTAATAATACTAAAAAGCCCGAAGCGGATTACAGCAACAAGCATGAGAAAGACCGTCCGGCTAAGCGCACATGCCTTAGTTGCCAGACCAAGTTCAAAAGTGAAGGTTGGGGTAACCGCCTGTGCTCAACCTGCAGGAGCCGCAGCTCCGCTTCAATGGCTGCTTAAGGCACTTAAATCAGCTGCTTGCCGTTTCGCCATTAGCTAATGCATATTAAACAATCCAATTAGGGTCGCCTGTGCGGCCCTTCTGTTGTTTGGAGGGCTGCTATGCGGCGTTTTCTGTGCTTCGCCGTCTTGTCGGCGAGTTTGCTTTACTCCGTCCCGGTTGCGATCGCCTCGGACAAGTTTACCTTGTACGGCTGGAACCAGATTGAGAACCAAGCGGAGCGAGGCAATCCCCGAGCAATAGGCCTGCGAGATGGCTATCTCGCTGGCGTCCGCGATGCATTGCGTTTCTACTCCAAGGTTAGCAAGACCTTTCCGATTTGCTGGCCGAAGGACCACGAAATTGATATTAGTCTGGTCCGCGATACGGTTGACGCCGTCCGCAGGGGACACCCCGACATCGCCAAGCCGCAGGACAATTTCGCCTATATAATCGTGTTATCGCTATACGACGCCTATCCCTGCCGCTAGCAGGTCAGTCCTTCGGCCTGAGGCAGTTGCTGGCCGTCCCGCTCCTCGAAAATGATGCGGACCGGCATTCCAATCGAAATTGCGTCGTGCGCCGTATTCACAATGTTCATCATCATACGGACCCCGTCATCAAGGTCGATCAGCGCCAATACGTAGGGCGCATCTTCTTTGAAGGCTGGGGTCGGCGCTCGGTGTGCAATGGTGAAGGTGTACACAGTGCCGGTCGGTCTAGCGTCGCGCCAGTCTAGGTTGCGACCTTCGCACTTCACACAGAGGGAACGCGGGTAGAACTGATTATGGCCACAAGCTTCACAGTGCTGAACGATTAGCCGTTTCTGGTTGCAGGCATCCCAGAAGGGTTTGGTGTCGGCATTCGACTTGGGAACTGGTTTCATTTCAAGTTCTCCCCAGGACCAGTGAACAGTGTGCGGATAGAATTCCGCCATCGCCATGCACAAAGGCAAGTTCAGCGTCTGGCACCTGGCGCTGGTTGGCTTCGCCACGCAACTGCCGGACCGCTTCGACGACGTGGAACATGCCGCCGGCTGCACCCGAATGGCCGAAGGACAGCAGACCACCGTGGGTGTTGCAGGGTAAGCGGCCGCCATGGGTTAACTCGCCCTTGAGCGCTGCCTCGCCGGCTTCGCCTTTGCTATAGAAGCCAATTGATTCCAACTCGATCAGCAAGGTAATTGTGAAAGAGTCGTAGATCTCTGCCACGTCGATATCGTCGGTAGTCACGCCTGCGACACCAAAAGCGCGGGCTGAGGCGGTCTTGCAGCCGAAATCGATTAGCGATGGGGCGGCGACAATGTGCTCGTGTGTGTGGCCCTGTCCACAACCGAGGACGGCGATCGGGTCCTTGCGCGTATTCGCTGCCGCCTCCGGAGCGCTGACGATCAGCGCGGCACCCCCATCGGAGATCAGGCAGCAATCAAGCAGGCGTAAGGGTGAGCTGATAATCCGTGCATCCGCTGCGTCGTCCATTGTGATCGGCTTGGTCATATGCGCGTCAGGGTGCATCGCGGCATGCGCCCGGTGGCTGACCGATAGCGCTGCCAGATGTTCCAAGGTTGCGCCGGTTTCGTGCAGATAGCGTTGCGCGACCATGGCATAGGCTGCCGGAATGGAAATCCCGTAAGGCTGTTCAAACTGCGGATGCCCGAATTCGCTCAACGCAGCGACCGTCTTGTCGCGGGTCATACCGGTAAGCCGATTGTCGCCGGTGACACAGAGCACGTGTCGGCAGGTGCCGGATTCCACCAAAGCCGCCGCCTGCATTACCATCATGGCACCTGTCGCACCGCCGCCATGCAGTCCAGCATTGAAATTCGGTTCGGCTCCGACATATTCGCAAAAGGCTGAGCTCAGCATCGGATAGGTTTCGCTTAGCGCGTAGG
>CAYYUG010000044.1:0-10444 GCA_964474755.1 uncultured Rhodospirillaceae bacterium
AAGAGCAGAAATGCGCGGTTCTCGGTCGGACAATCGTCGATCTCATTCCTACCGACGATCCCACGATAACCCGCGACCTGGAGCGGCTTGAAGCTGTTAAATCGGCGCGCGCTAAGCAGGCGGCAGACTATTTCCAAGATAATGCAAAGCAGTGGGACCAGATTCGTTCCTTGCATGTAGACGACGCCGAAATTGAACGCGCCATGGTCTCGTTAATAAAGCCGGACGAAATCGGTGAATTGCTGGATATCGGTACGGGTACCGGCCGCATGCTGGTCTTGTACGGGACGCAAGCGACCAGAGCGGTTGGAATAGATCTGTCTCGCGCAATGCTGTCGGTCGCTCGTGTAAATCTAGAGCAGGCTGGATTGCGCAATTGCCAGGTTCGACTCGGCGATATGTACCAACTTCCCGTGGCTAGTGAATCGTTCGACTCCGTCACGATACACCAGGTGCTGCATTACGCGGATTCGCCAGCTGACGTGATCGCCGAAGCCGCTCGTGTCCTGCGGCCCGGCGGCCGGCTGATCGTCGCTGATTTTGTTCCGCATGGCGAGGAAGTTTTGCGCGACGAACATGCCCATCGCCGATTGGGTTTTTCCGACGAAGAGATCACCCGATGGCTTAAGCAGGCCCACCTTATCTCGGAGGAGGCACTCTACCTGGAAGGGGATCCGCTCACCGTGGGATTGTGGCCGGGCCGCCGCCCTGCGAATGACGAGGACGCTGTGGGACGCCGTTTGCCGAAGCGGGTTCCGGCATTTTGATGATTGTTCAATTACCGGTGTTAAAGAGAGATTGGACGTGAACAACGCTCCTTTGGTTAGCTTCGAATTCTTCCCCCCGCATGACGATATCGGCGAGGAACGCCTTTGGCATGTTATGGCACGCCTTTCGCCGCTCGGCCCGTCCTTCGTCTCGGTTACCTATGGCGCTGGCGGGTCGACACGTCAGCGTACCGACCGGGTAGTCCGCCGCATCCACGACGAAACCGCAATTCCGGTCGCAGCCCATCTGACCTGTGTCGGTGCGAGCCGTTCGGAGGTTAACGGGATCGCTAAAGGCTGGTGGCAGGCCGGCATCCATCATATCGTCGCGCTGCGTGGCGACATGCCGAGCACCGATGTCCCCTATGCGCCGGATTCGGAAGGCTATGTCAATGCGGCCGACCTGGTGACCGGTCTGCGTGAAATTGCCAACTATGAAATTTCTGTTGCTGCTTATCCCGAATGTCATCCCGATTCACCAACGCTGGAAGCTGATCTCGACAACTTAAAGTGTAAGGTAGATGCGGGCGCGACACAGGCGATAACTCAGTATTTCTTCAATAATGAAGACTTCCTGAAGTTTCGCGACCGGATTACGGCGGCTGGGATTGATATCCCGATCATTCCGGGGATATTGCCGGTCACGAACTTTGCAAAGGTCGTTGAGTTCAGCACGCGATGCGGTGCGACGGTGCCAGGCTGGATGGCGAAACTTTTCGAAGGCCTGGACGATGATCCAGACACGCGGAAGCTGGTTGCCGTCTCGGTCGCCGTGGACCAGTGTCGTGCGTTGCAGGCTGAAGGGGTCCCCGCCTTTCATTTTTATACGCTGAACCGGGCGGAGCTAACTTACGCGATATGTTGGCGCCTCGGGTTACGCCCGGTTGATGCGGCAGCCTGACGGATGAGCCGATTTCTCGAAGCGCTTAAAGAGCGCGTCCTGCTTTGCGATGGAGGCATGGGCAGCCGGGTGCAGGCCATGGATTTGGACACCGACGCCGATTTCCAAGGCGCTGAAAACTGCACCGAAGTCTTGAACCTATCGCGGCCAGACATAGTGATGGAAATCCACAAGAATTATCTGGCCGCTGGATCGGACATCGTGCAGACCAACAGTTTTGGTGGTTCACCAATCACATTGGATGAGTTCGAGCTGGGCGACCAGGCGCATGAGATCAACCGTCTCGCTGGCTCGCTGGCGAGGGAAGCAGTCAAGTCGATGGCGTGCGACGGGCGAGAGCGGTTCGTTCTTGGATCGATCGGTCCCGGCACGCGACTGCCCAGCCTCGGCCATATAGACTATGACAGCCTCGAAGATGCCCATTATCTGCAAGCGGCAGGGCTAATCGCTGGCCAGGCCGATGGCCTACTGATTGAGACCTGCCAAGATACGCTGCAGATTAAAGCCGCTGTGAACGGCGCGAAACGTGCCCGTGAAGAAGCTGGTATTGGCCTACCCATTCTCGTGCAAGTCACCATCGAGACGACGGGTACCTTGCTGGTTGGTGCCGATGTTGCCGCTGCGGCTACGGTTGTTCAGTCGTTGAATGTCGACATGCTCGGACTGAATTGCGCGACAGGCCCGCAGGAAATGGCTGATCACGTCAAATGGCTTGGTGAGAACTGGCCTAAGCCGATCTCTGTGCAGCCAAACGCCGGGCTCCCGGAACTGGTTGACGGCGCTCCGTCATATCCGCTCGGGGCGTCGGAGATGGCGGATTGGCTGAGACGTTTTGTCAATGAGGATGGGGTCGGTCTAGTCGGCGGATGCTGCGGTACCGATGTCGCGCATATCGAAGCTCTTGATGCAATGTTGCGTGAACTGGCGGAAGATGGTTTTCGACCCAAACCGTGTGCTCGACAAGTCAATTGGGTGCCAGCTATTGCATCCGCCTATGGCGCTGTTCCCTACCGTCAGGAAAACGCGGTCCTTTCAATCGGCGAGCGCTGCAATGCAAACGGCAGCAAGAAATATCGCGAGCTGCAGGAAGCGGAGAACTGGGACGCTTGCGTCGAGATGGGCCGTGACCAGGCTCGCGAGGGCAGCCACGCAATCGATGTTTGTACCGCCTTCGTCGGCCGCGATGAGGTTGCGGAGATGAACGAGGTTGTTTCGCGCATGCGCGGCGCGGTGAATGTTCCGCTCGTCATTGATTCGACAGAGTTGCCAGTCCTCGAATCAGCCATGCGGCTCTACGGCGGTAAGCCCTTGATCAACTCGATCAATTTCGAGGATGGTGAAGAGCCAGCGGCAAAACGGCTTCAGCTCGCAAAACAATTCGGCGCTGGTGTCATCGCCCTAACCATCGATGAGGATGGCATGGCGAAGACCGCGGAAGATAAGCTGCGCATCGCGAAGCGACTATATGAATTCGCGGTAGACAAATTCGGTTTGGCGCCGTCCGATTTGTTGTTTGATCCTTTGACCTTTACAATTTGCACTGGTAGCGAGGACGACCGGCTGCTTGGAGTGCACACGCTCGATGCGATCGAGATGATCGCGAAGGATTTGCCCGACTGCCAAATCATCCTTGGGCTATCGAATATCTCATTCGGGCTGAATGCCGCCGCACGTCACGTTCTGAACTCCGTATATCTCGACCACGCCGTTCGCCGGGGCATGACTGGTGCGATCCTGCATATCAGCAAGATAATGCCGCTGCACGCGATCCCCGAACGCGAAGTCGAGGTCGCCGAAGATTTGATCTTCGACCGCAGACGGGACGGTTACGATCCGCTGACGGAGTTTCTCGCCCTGTTCGAAGGCCGCAAAGCGGCGAAAAATGAGACGAAAGTCCGGCCGGAAAATGTCGGCGAGCGGCTATCACAACGAATTGTCGATGGCGATCGGCAGGGACTTGAAGAGGATCTTGCCGAAGCGATGGAGGACACACCGCCGCTTCAAATCATCAACACATTCCTCTTGGATGGCATGAAGGTCGTTGGCGATTTGTTTGGCGCGGGCAAGATGCAGTTACCCTTCGTCCTGAAATCGGCCGAAACGATGAAGGCGGCGGTCTCCCATCTGGAACCGCATATGGAGCGGATCGAGGGTCAGCAGAAGGGGACAATCGTTCTGGCCACGGTTAAGGGTGACGTGCACGATATAGGTAAGAATTTAGTCGACATCATCTTGACCAATAACGGCTACAAGGTCGTTAATCTCGGCATCAAACAAACGATTACCAACATCCTGTCGGCGGCAGAAGAACATATGGCCCAGGCGATCGGCTTGTCTGGTCTGCTGGTCAAATCGACGGTCGTTATGCGCGAAAATTTGACTGAGATGAACCGGGCTGGACTGCAAATACCGGTGATCCTGGGTGGTGCGGCACTGACCCGGGCTTATGTCGAAGAAGACTGTGTTCAGGCCTATGATTGTGGCCGGGTCGCCTACGCCCGCGACGCGTTCGATGGCCTCAGTCTGATGGATAAGGTGGTGAACGATCAGTTTGATTCCCACATACAAGGGGTTGCACAGAAACGATCCAGCCGACCGGTAAACCGTAAGAAAGCGATTGGCCGGGTCAAGACGGCGCGACCCGTCGATCCCGCGTTCTCGATGGCTAAACGGCAGATGCTTGCAAATGATGCGACGGTTTCGGAACCGCCTTTCTGGGGACCGCGCATCATTGAGCAAGTGTCACTACCGGTTTTGTTGCCCTACCTAAACGAGCGGATGCTCTATCAGTTCCAATGGGGTTATAGGAAAGATGGCCGCCGTCTGGACGAATATATGGACTGGGCACAACATGAATTACGGCCGATCCTAAATCGTATTACCGATGTGGCGGTTCAGCAGGGCATATTGAACCCGCAAGCCGCCTATGGCTATTGGAAGGCGGCGGGTGAAGGCGACGACCTCGTCCTCTACGACGAGGACGGCGCCACCGAAGTCGCCCGCTTCGGCTTGCCGCGGCAAGCAGACGGTGATCAAAAATGTATAGTAGATTACATTCTCGACGCATCACTGGGTCCCGATCGACGCGATGTAATAGCCCTGCAAGTCGTGACCATGGGCCAAAATGCATCCGATACGGCGCGCGACTGGTTCGGTGAGGACCGCTATCAGGACTACCTGTATTTGCATGGTCTGGGTGTCGAGATGGCGGAGGCGATGGCAGAATATACGCACAAGCGCATCCGCGCAGAGCTCGGCTACGCCGCCGAAGAGGCGCGTGATATGGAGAGGTTGTTGCAGCAGGAATACCGTGGCAGTCGCTATTCATTTGGCTATCCCGCCTGCCCAAAGGTAGAGGACCAGTCGATGATCCTAAGCTTGCTGGGTGCCGAGCGGATCGGTATCGAATTGTCTGACGAATACCAGTTGCACCCAGAGCAATCCACCAGTGCGATCGTCATCTTACATCGCGAAGCGAAGTATTTTTCAGTGTGAGGTTCGGGACCGTGTTGCACAGCTTGCCAATACCCTGCTCACCGCATTAGGGTCTGCGCCATGACGGCAAATGGACCCCTACAGTTGCACGAGAGTGTCGTTCAACCGGAGTGGATCGACTACAACGGACACATGAACGTCGCCTTCTATGTACTGGCGTTTGATCATGCGACAGATGCATTCCTGGACCATATCGGCTTAGACCATAGTTATAAAAACGAGGCGAACTGCACCACCTTCGTCGTGGATATGAATGTCTGCTATCTGGGGGAGGTTCTAGAAGGTGATCCGTTGCGCTTCACGACGCAGTTGATCAATTCAGACGAAAAGAGGCTGCACTACTTCCACCGCATGTACCATGCGGAGAAAGGATATCTGGCAGCGACAAATGAATTAATGACTGTGCACATCAGTTTGGAAACTCGTCGTGTCGCACCGATGAGTGAAGATATTAAAGAGCGAATAAAGCTTATACGGGAAAACCATGCGATGTTACCGTTCCCGGAGCAGGCTGGAAGGCTAATCGCCCTTCGATCGAAAAGCGCTGTAGTTTAACAGAATTGAAGAAAAAGCAACCAGGATTATAGTTTAAGTAGGCCTCTGATTTGCTTAAACGGGTCTGGTTAGTACTTGGTCCCCAGATCCGGCCGTAGCATCTCGAACGTGCTCTCGACTGCTGTGTAGTCCATGTAGCCGAGCCGTGCCAGTGGGTGGTAAGCCGCCATATCGATCATCCCATCGTCGATGATAGCATCGTCGATATGAATGCCTACCACTTTGCCGATGACCATGTTGTTCTCAATCTTCGGATTGGTACTGGGCAGCCGCATGCGGGTGATGAACCGGCATTCCAGGCTGGCTGGCGCTTCTTTGACACGTGGTGTTTTGACGTGGATCGACGGAGCTGGGTTCAGGCCAGTTAGCTCGAACTCATCGACTGTCGGGTCAACATGTTCAGAACTCTCATTCATAGCGTCACGAAGTTCCCAATTACACAAATTGACGACGAATTCGTTAGTGTTTTCAATATTAGTCAGAGTGTCCTTCGCACCACCGCCGGGACGCGGTCCGTTTGGTGCGAAGACGATGGTCGGCGGCTGGTCGGCGATGGCGTTGAAGAAGCTGAATGGTGCGAGGTTCAGGACCCCGTCTAAATCCATACTGCTGACCCAGGCGATGGGCCGGGGCGCGACGAGCGCCTTGAACGGGTTGTGTCGCAAATTGTGTTTTTTCGGGTCGTCGTAAAACATGTCCGTTCCTCGTCTCAGTCCCAGGCCTCTCCAAGCGCGATCAACGCGTTCAGCGCACGTGGAAATCCCGTGTACGGTGCGGTTTGCATGATAGCTTCCTTCACCTCTACGCGCGACAGGCCGGCATTGAGGCCGGCCTGCCCAAACTTGGCGACCTGTGTCAGATGGTCAATCGCGGCGAAGGAGGCGACCGCACAAATGCAGCGCTGCCGATGATCGAGATCGGGCCGATCCCAGATATCGCCGTAACCGTAGGCGATAGCCGCCGGGTACAGACCACCAGTCATTGGATGACCCGGTGCGGCGTAACCGGTTTCCGCCCGATCGCCATGAAGTTTATTTTTTGTCTTTTGGCCCCGCGCCATCAACGCGTCCGCATCCCAATCGGGCATTTCGGTGTTGGGGACTGTAATCCCCTTTTCTGCGAACACTTCGTTGGCTAGTGCTACGGAATTTAGAATTGTTGGAAAGCCGCAATAAAGCCCACAATGGATAAAAACTTCCTGGATTGTGCGTGGTGGAAGGCCAATATGTAGCGCGGCTCCGATATAGCGTCGTAGTTGTGGCATGCGTTGCTGCGATGTCATGGCGGAAAGAGCCGCCAGCATGCGGTCTTTCAGTGCCAGGCCGGGTCGTGCCCAGACCGAACCCCATACCATTTCCTCGGCCAGGCGATGCAGCCCCGGCGCTAGTTCGTTGTTGTCGTTGTTGGGGGGGAAGCCCAGTTTCTCACGCATCGCGGCTCCCTTCTGGCGCAATTCATCTCGTGTCATTATCGGGCTTCCTTTCCGCGTCGTTTAGCTGCCTAGTGTGTCGAGTGATTTTGCACAATTCAAACGACGGTGATAGAGGTTAGGCACCAAACATCATCGAGAGAAGGGGGCGTTATGACGCCGCCGCAACACGGTATCTTCGCCGAAGCGGATGAGATTGAGTTCGAGGGTGACGCCATGCCGGCGGATAGCCTTGTCTCGCGCGCCAACGAGAAAATCGAGGGCGTGGCGCAAAAAACCTATCGATTTTGCCTTGCGATGATACTTCCACAAAGGGCCTTCAATTTTTGTCCCTCACATGCGATCTGGCGCGCTTCGAATTGCAACTGCAGCGCATATGTGATTTCGGCGGTGACGGAGTCAAAAACCGGATCAACTAATTCAGTTCGGCGATCGCGTGGTCGTAAAGTTACGTGCCGCCAGAAGATAATCTGGCAACGGTGCTGAGCGCCTAGAAGGGGGACAACGTATGGATCTTCAACTCAAGGGTAAGAAAGCTATTGTCACCGGTGGTACCAAGGGTATCGGACTTGCCATCGCGGAAACTCTAGCGGTCGAGGGCTGCGACATAGCAGTCTGCGCTCGGGACGGCGCGTTGGTTGAAACGACAGTTGCTGATCTATCGACGAGAGGTGTTCAAGCGCATGGTGCCTCGGCCGACGTGACCGATGGCGATAGTTTCCGGCAATGGATCGAGCAGGCTGCGGAACAGCTTGGTGGTCTCGACATTATGGTCGCCAATGTCAGTGCTTTGGCGGGCGCATCAGATGAAGCTGCTTGGCGTGCCGGGCTTGAGACCGACGTGTTGGGTACAGTGCGCGCCGTTGAGGCTGGTCTGCCCTTTTTGGAGAAAAGCGACTGCGGCTCGATCGTTGCGATTGCCAGCACCGCGGCGCTGGAAAATTTCTTCGGTGTTAGGGCTTACAACGCGATCAAGGCAGCTGTGATTGCCTACATGTCGGCTCTAGCGAGCACGGTCGCCTCGCAGGGCATCCGAGCCAATACCGTATCGCCCGGCACAATCTATTTCGAAGGCGGCGTCTGGGATCAGCGCCGTCAAGAAATGCCGAAGATCTACGAGGCGGCCCTTGCAAAGAACCCGACTGGCCATATGGGTAAGCCGCAAGATGTGGCTAACGCCGTCGCCTTTCTGGCCAGCCCCGCCGCAAAATTTGTCAATGGCGCCAACTTGGTGGTCGATGGTGCGCTAACTCAGCGCGTGCAGTTCTGACCGTGTCTGGTCTGACAATCACCAAGCTGCATCCCTCGCTCGGTGCGGAAGTCTCTGGGGTAGATCTACACGCGCCGGTGGACAAAGAAACGAAGGCAGCGCTTGCAGCGACCTTGGCTGAACATCTTGTGTTGGTGATGCGCGACCAAATTTTCTTGCCGGCTGAATATCTCTCGGTCGCCGATGCGTTTGGAACGCTGATGCGTCAGCACTATTCACAACACAACATGCAGGAGTATCCCGATATCGGTATCGTCCTGCACCGTGACGGGCAAAAGCCCGCCAGCATGTGGCACACCGATCATACAAACCGAGAGCAGCCGCCCAAGGCGACCCTGTTGTACGGCTTGACCGTGCCGCGTGAGGGCGGTGAAACCAGCATTGCCAATATGCGCGCCGCATATGCTGGCCTGCCTGCGGATGAACGGCGCCATCTGGAGACACTCAAGACCCGCAACAGTATCGACGCACACCGTACCGACGTGTTACCGGAAGACCGAGAGAGATATGGCGTGCCCGTTGTGCATCCGCTAATACGCACCCATCCGGAGCACGCTTCGAAGGCGATTTATTTTCACATCACAAAGGCGTTCGAGATCGAAGGTATGACCGCTACCGCGAGCCAGGCGCTGATGCAAAATTTGCTCGACCGAACGATCACGCCTGAGAACACATACACCCACAAATGGTGCAAGGGCGACCTGATGATTATGGACAACCGCGCCACCATGCACCGCGCCCATGGCGACTACGACCGGAGCCAGGACCGCGAATTGTGGCGACTGATCGTCCAGGGCGACCGGCCCTATCTGCAGTGAACGCCGTGTCTGATATTCTCAATTCCTGCTTGACCGACGCTGAATACGCCGCGCTTCCGAATTTCCAGCGCGGCAAGGTGCGAGATTCCTATGACCTGCCGGACGGCCGGCGCATCATGGTCGCGACCGACCGTCAAAGCGCCTTCGATTACGTGCTGGCAGCGGTGCCCTACAAGGGTCAGGTTCTGAACCAGACGGCGCGATACTGGTTCGAGCAGACTGCAGACATCTGCCCTAACCATGTCATCGACTACCCGGATCCGAACGTGATTGTTGGCCGCCGCCTCAACATGTTGCCGGTAGAAATGGTAGTGCGTGCCTACATAACCGGCTCTACCAGCACCAGTATCTGGCCAATGTATGAGCGTGGTGAGCGGGCGATGTACGGCTACCAATTTCCGGATGGGCTGGTGAAGAATCAGAAGCTGCCAAAGATCATCATTACACCTACCACAAAGGGTCACCAGGGCGATCATGATGAACCGACCACGGCGGAAGACCTAGTCACCACTGGTGCAGTCAGCCAGGAGCAATGGAACTACTTGGAGAAAGTGAGCCTCGCCCTATTCGCGCGCGGCCAGTCGATTGCCGCTGGGAACGGTCTCATACTGGTAGACACGAAGTACGAATTCGGCGTCGATGAGACCGGTACTATCACCTTGGCCGACGAGGTGCACACACCAGATTCTAGTCGCTATTGGCTCTCCTATAGCTATGACGCGCAGTTGGCCGTTGGACACGAACCGGAAAGCCTCGACAAGGAATTTCTGCGCTTGTGGATTGCCGAACGCTGTGACCCCTACAAGGACCCCATCCCCAACATCCCGCCGGAAACGCTGCTCGATTTCAGTGGGAAATATATAAGACTTTACGAGCAGGTGACGGGCCAAGCTTTCGAGAGACCGGCCATCAGCATGCCGTTACGCGATCGGATCCAGGCAAATTTGGCGATCGCGTTTCCGGGTTATTTCGGATAGCAGACCCGATGTTTGTTCTGGACCTGATCCGGGATGACCTCATGAAGAGGAGCGGCCGCGAAGCTAATCGGGCTCAATTGAAATTATCCCTCGCATTCAAAAAACAAACTCAACGGTACTGAACGATCTCCATAAGTGGCTGCTGTAACTACACATAATGTGCCAATAACTGGCCAGTTGTGGCGCTGGCAGCCAACGTCTTTCCCGCCCTGTCGATGATCCACAAGGGTGA
>CAYYUG010000044.1:10544-29546 GCA_964474755.1 uncultured Rhodospirillaceae bacterium
TTGTGGCGCTGGCAGCCAACGTCTTTCCCGCCCTGTCGATGATCCACAAGGGTGATACAACGGGCGTAAGGCTTGGCTGTAAAGCTACAATGGTCCAATCAGCAATATTAATGTGATGATCCTCGGTGGGTGTTTTACCTTCGAGGCCGGTGGGCGGGATATCGGCGTTGTGTTGGCGAGCCTTTTGCTATCTTCGTCGTGGTAGGTCGTGCGCGCCTTCTAGTCGAAGGTGCGCTACGGTCCACTGGAGACCGCTACCCTAGCCGCGTGAGGCAGGCTGACGCCGCGGCATCGAGAATGGTATCTGTATCGATCCCCACCGCGCGGTAGAGGTCCTCGATATCGCCAGACTGGCCGAACCGGTCTACACCCAGCGCTGTCACTTTCTGGGTGCCTACCGCACCGAGCCAGCTTAACGCTGTGGGGTGGCCGTCCATCACCGTGATCAGCACTGCGTCGGGTGCCAGCTGTCTGAGCATGGTCTCAATTTCTGCTCGGGCAGTACGGTCGCCGGCGCGGCGGCGGCGTTTGGCGTCGAGCCACTCGGCGTGCAGCCGGTCCGGTGAGGTCACTGCCAGCAGGCCAGCGTTAGGGATATCGTCGAGTAGCGCTTTGTGTGCCGCCGCCGCCTCGGGCGCGACAACGCCAGCATAGACGATGGCCAGTTCCGCGCCCGGTGCGGGCGGGGCTAGCCAATAGGCACCAGTTGTAATTGACGCACGATCCGCCGGCGAGAGAGTTCGTTCGGGCTGCGCGATGGTCCGGGTCGACAGGCGTAGATAGACCGAGCCGCCATCATCTGCTTGCATATGTTCGAAGCCCCAACGCATGATTTCGGCGAGTTCATCCGCATAGGCTGGCTCAAAATAGGCGAGGCCCGGCATCGACATGCCAACCAGCGGTGTGTTGACCGATTGGTGCGCGCCGCCTTCTGGAGCCAAGGTCACGCCGGCCGGTGTGCCGACGACCATGAAGCGAGAATCCTGGTAGCAGGCGTAGTTCAACGCATCGAGACCTCGATTGACGAATGGATCGTAAAGGGTGCCGATTGGCAGCAGCCGGGCGCCGAACAGTGGTTCCGAAAGGCCCAGCGCCGCCAGCAGCAGGAACAGATTGTTCTCGGCGATGCCGAGTTCAAAATGCTGACCTGACTGTGAACGCACCCATTTTTGGATCGAGGCGACATTCTCCTCGCGGAACACGTCTGGTCTTTCGTGCCGGTTGAAAAGGCCGCGCTGATTGACCCAGGCCCCGAGATTTGTCGACACCGTAACGTCTGGCGAGGCGGTGGTGATCGCCGCTGCCAGCGCGCTGTCGCCTCGGCCCAGCTCATGTAGGATTTGTCCAAACGCTGCTTGGGTTGACGCTTCCTCCGCCCTCGGCAGGGTCAAGTCGGGCACTGTCACTACCGGCGCGCGGTGGGGACGTTGTTTTTCCTGCGAGAAAGGTACGTTGTCGAGGAAAATTTGCAGCTGGGCGGGCTTGATATCCAGGCCGGCGAAACGATCCCACTCATCACCTTCTGCAATGCCCATTTCCTGACGGAACCCGTCCATCTGTTCCGGGTTCATTATGCCCGCATGATTGTCTTTGTGTCCGGCGAGCGGTGTGCCGTGTCCCTTGATCGTGTATGCGACGAAGCAGCAGGGCGTGTCGCCTTCTTGCGCGTCGGCGTCGTGCATCGCTTCCAGGATCGAGGTCATGTCGTGCCCAGCGAGATTGGTCATCAGCCCGTGCAGTGACTCATCGTCATGGCTATCGAGGAAGGTTTTGAGCCCGGCCGTGCCTGCCAGGTCGGAAGCAAGGCGCTTGCGCCAGGAGTCGGTGCCTTTAAAAGTGAGCGCTGAATAAAGGTCGTTCGGGCATTCATCAATCCACTGCAACAGCGCTTCGCCAGCTGGACCGTGTTGCGCTGCTTCTAGCTTCTTGCCGTATTTCAAAGTGACCACGTTCCAATCGACTGTACCGAAGAAGCTCTGGATTTTTTGAAACAGCATGTGGTTGATCACGCCGTCGAGGCTCTGACGGTTGTAGTCAATAATCCACCATAAATTGCCGATATCGTATTTCCAGCCTTCTAGCAGGGCTTCGAACACGTTACCTTCGTCGAGCTCCGCATCTCCCATCAGCGCTACCATGCGGCCAGGTTTCACTCCGTGGCCCAAATGCCCGTTTAGCCTTGCATAATCCTGCACCAGGGCGGCGAACAGTGTTTCCGCGACACCGAGCCCGACGGAGCCAGTCGAGAAGTCCACATCGTCGCCATCCTTGGTTCGCGACGGGTATGATTGCGCACCGCCTAGCAGCCGGAAGTCCTGCAGCATGCGGAGGTCCTGCCGTCCCAGCATATACATCAGCGCGTGATAGACTGGACTGGCATGTGGTTTGACTGCAATGCGGTCTTCAGGGCGCAGCACATCCATGTATAGCGCGGTCAGCAAGGTCATTGACGACGCGCAAGAAGCCTGGTGGCCGCCGACCTTCAACCCATCTCGGCACGGCCGGATATGGTTTGCGTTGTGCACCATCCAGGAGGATAGCCACAACGCCTTTTTTTCGATCGCGTCGAGACAGTCGCGATGCTCTGGCGTAATAGTGGTCGAATGATTGGTCTCCACGAGGCGGAGGCTGCTCTTTTCAGATTTAGGCATGCGGGAATTCCTCGAGGACGGTGATGCCAGGAAATTATATCCTCGATCTGTCCGTTGATCTTACCTATATATGCGTATTATTCGTAAAAAAGAGCAATTTTTATCCTTATGTATGAGAAAATAGGAATATTATGCCTCAAAAGATATTGGACGAGATAGATCGACGCATCCTGGCGGTTCTGCAAAACAATGCCCGGGTAGCCAATGTGGATCTCGCGAGGCAGGTTGGCGTATCGACGTCGCCCTGTTGGCGGCGTGTGCGGGAGTTGGAGGAAACGGGTGTCATCTCTCGCTACGTGACCCTGGTGGACCCGGTTGCTTTGGGACTGCAGGTCAACATCTTCGTGCAGGTCACGTTGGAGAAACAGATTGAGGCGGCATTGGAGCAGTTCGAACGCGCGGTCCTGGCGCGTCCGGAAGTGATGGAATGCTATTTGATGACCGGCGATGCGGACTATCATTTGCGGGTGGTCGTCGAAGATTTGTCGGCCTATGAGCGCTTCCTCATGGACCAACTGACGCGGGTGCAGGGTATCGCTAATATCCGCTCCAGCTTTGCCCTGAAACAGGTCAAATACACCACCGCCCTACCGCTCGAATCTTCCGCTTTGCGGGGCTAAATCTGGATCAATTCCAGAAAACCGTTGTTTTCATGCGGCGAATAACCCATTTTCGGCCCACCATTTGTATCAATAGAAAAGGATGATCCGTGGCAAAAGAAGAACTTATGGAATTCGATGGCGTAGTAACCGAGGTGCTGCCCAACGCAATGTTCCGTGTAAAACTTGAAAATGATCATGAAGTCCTAGCGCATACCGCTGGGAAAATGCGTCGTTTCCGCATTCGTGTCCTCGCAGGCGACAAGGTCACCGTCGAGATGACACCCTACGACCTTTCGAAAGGTCGGATTACCTACCGCTTCAAATAACAGCTACGGATCGCTTCAAACCGCCGTCGCCGGAATTCGGGGGATAGTCGGCTTCGACGAAACCCAGCGCCGCTTCGATGACGCTGATATCCGCGCTGGATTGATATGCATTCTCGCTTAAAAATCGTCGCCATTGCCGAGCGCCATGGCAGCCATTGAATAGTCCGAGTATATGGCGCGTCATGGCGTGCAAGGGCACGCCGTAGGAGAGTTGTTTTTTCACATAGGGCAAATAGTTAATAACCACTTCGTGCCGCGATGCAACGGTGTCCTCGCCTTCGAAGAAAACGCGATCGGCCCCGGACAACATCCATGGGTCACGATAGGCCGCCCGCCCAATCATGACACCGTCAACTTTCGCCAAATGTGCCGCTGCGGCGTCCAATGACATGACGCCGCCATTTAATATTACCGTCAGGTTGGGGAAATCCCGTTTCAACTGATATGCGTACTCGTAATGCAGTGGAGGGATCTCTCGGTTCTGCTTGGGACTTAGGCCAGACAGCACCGCTTTGCGGGCGTGCACGATAAATGTGTTGCACCCGCTCTCCGCGACGCACGACACGAAGTCGGAGAGATCCTCGTAGGAATCTCGATCATCTATTCCGATACGCGATTTTACAGTGACTGGTTTCGTGGTCGCGGCGCGCATAGCGGTGATGCAGTCGCGCACTAACTCAGGTTCGGCCATGAGGCAGGCGCCGAACCGCGCGGCCTGAACCCGATTGCTGGGACATCCGACATTGAGATTGATTTCTTGATAGCCCCATAGGTCCGCCATCGCTGTACATTCGGCCAAAGCGACGGGATCGCTTCCGCCCAACTGCAGCGCCAGCGGTTGTTCGGCTGGGTCGAAGCTTAGGTACCGTGCCGCATCGCCGTACAGCAGGGCACCTGTCGTGATCATCTCTGTATAAAGCAGGGTTCGGCGGCTCAACAAGCGCAGGAAATAGCGCTCATGCCGGTCCGTCCACTCCATCATGGGTGCCACGGAAAGAGTGTGATCCACTGACACCGTCAGGTCTTGTTGCGGAATTGCCATGGAACCTTTATGCGCGGTAGGTCGAAAAAATTCCAGAGTTAAACGCTTCTAGCGTTGCTGACCTAGGAGATACCCATGCCCGAATAGGGCGGGGTAATGATTGCCGAACCGACTGCTGGCCATACCAATAACGCGCTCGCAAATAGGGCGTGCCGTGATCCAAGAAAACGAGCTTATGTTTCCAGCAGACGTGGCATTTTTTGGGACGTGGCCCTATGAGCCGCAATATTTAGAGCAACAGTATTCGCCAGAATAATATTGACGTTTGCTTGAGTAACCCGACAAGGGATGACGTCATTGTCTGTCTTTAAGGCGAAATGATGTGGGGTTAATTCGAAAAAAATCAATAGTATTTGGACCGTCTTGGGAGAGTTATCGTGCCCGACAATATGGACCTTGGGAAAAGTGAAACACCGTAGGACCGCTCCTGCACTGTCCAAGAATTAGGGTCATTAAAGATAGTAGCCGACTACATCGATACCTTCCGGGTGAAGTGTCAATATAACGGCCATGTATGGTTCAATTGTTACGCTCCCGAGATAGGCCGGGTCGTGCTGCAGACGACAGATACAACCCTCGATTCTATGCATGGCGGATTGCTGGCGTTTGAGCGCGACACAGACTAATCGTTGTGCATTATCTCCGGTTCGGCGGCGGATAAAATTATGTCTGCGCTCACTACCAACGCGAAACCAAAGCCGGCCTGGTTCACGACTGGAGCCGTCCCGGGCATCGGCATCCAATGCGCGGTATAACGACCATTCAATCAACTGGATAAGACCAGACCCTAGATCAAACGCCGTGGCGGCCCGCTCTTCCGTCTGGTCGCCGATAATTTCGCGATGAAGGTTACATTGCGGCCGCAATGCCAGGTGCTGAATTTTAATGGTGTCCATTGTTTGCTGCGTCCGCAGTTCGGCCGGGCTCGTTCCGCATCGTCAGCTGGTAGAGCGTATCAGTTTCAAATGAAATTCTCACGGTTTCATTTGGACCCATGATGGCGCTCTATTTTCAAAGAAGGTGATCTGAAGCACCCAGATTTTGGATTGCTGAAAGCGCCACCGGCAAACTCTGATCTGATCGAAGCTGATTGTTTAGTTTTTCTGGATTTAGCGTGCGTCGGTTACTGTACGGCAACCGATGCATAGAGGCGCACCACATGGAGTTTCTGGAAGCCAATGACTTCTTACGACAAACTGGTCCCGTTTCCTCCAGCCTGCTAGACGCGTGCACCGGGCTCGCATCCGCGCCGGCTGGTTTCGAACGTATCTGGGCCGCCTTCGAGCCGATGGACTTGATGCAGAAGCGCGGTCAGATCGCGCGGCCGCACACTGGTGAGGTCTGGCAACTGCTTTGCGATGAAGGCGCTGGCCTTGGAGGTACCGATTGGGCGCCGCCGCCGCTGGCCTATTTTGCGGCTGGTCTTGCTAGCTCGGTCACCGGTTCAATCGTCGAACAACTTGCTGATCGGAGTATTGCCGCCGAAGCCGTCACCGTAGCGCTCGATAACAATTACAGCCTCCGAGGATCGCTCCTGCGCGGTACGATGGAAGGAAAAGGGCACGATGCGGACGTTGCGGTGGCGATTGAGGTCGACCGGCTCTCTTCGAAGGATAGATTGAGCCTCGTCCTGCAGGCGCTATCTGGCGGGTTGGCCGGCTACCTGATGAAAAGCGTCTTCGCCAGCGAATTTGGACTGGTCGCCAACGGTGCGTCGGTACCCCTCAATCTGCCTGAATGCCAATTGGATGTGGATGCCTCGGTGCTGCCGACCGTGCCGCTCGAACCTTCAGAGGAGCCGATTGTCGGTAAGGCTTTCCTGCAGCCAGAGAATACGCCGTTTGAAGCCGGTACTGGCGTAGGTGCCGATGCGGTGCAGGATCGGCAGATCAAAGTTTCGGCGGTAGCCAGTCCCGGCCACGGAGGTTCGATCAAGACGCAGGCGGGTATCGGCCGGCCGCATGCCAGCGTATACGATATCCGGGGCGCTCACGATGCCGGCGCCTCCGATGCCCCATCGAGCGCCTGCTTGATCGCAGCGGGGATCGGGTTTTGTTTCATGACCCAACTGGGTCGGTACGCGGAGGCGATGAAGAGATCTGTCGAGGACTACCGCATGATCCAGGCTATCGATATCCCGTTACTTGGCGCTGATGGCAGCCATACTCCGGTCATCGGCACAAAACTTTTCCTTAATCAGGACCGGGCGGATCCGGACTTTGCACGCGACCTAGCGCATTCGGCTAAACACACCTGCTTCCTGCATTCGACATTGCAAACAAGTCTGCGGTGCCGGATTACGGCTCGTTAGACCTGTTGCACCGCGGAAAACGTAGTGATGAACCTCAACGATCTGGAACAAGCGATGCTCGACGGTGTACACGGCCGCGCCGCACAGTGGGCCATCGATTATCAACGTAGCGTTGGAACATTTTTCGATGCCGAGGACTTTGTGCCGGTGCGGCTGATCCACATGAGCACTGACCGGGAAACAATGGGTGACGCCGGGATCGCTTTTCTCGAAGAATTGGCAGCATTTGCGCCTGAAGAACGGCGTCCACGCGCCTTTGCGACAGCGGACTTCCGCGGGTTTGATGAAAAGACATTCCGCTTCCTGCTGCCTGACAGGGACCTTGCCGCGCAAAGCGCAGAAGCCGTCGCTGTTCTCGGCAAGCTCGGTGTCGTCACCGCACATGCGTATGTCAACGACCATTCGGTGACCGCGCCTGCGTTCGGTGAGGCCTGTGGTTACAGCGGCACACCGTCCGTGGTCTATATGAACGGGATTGTTGGCGCGCGTTGTAATTTTGAAGCTGGGCCCTCAAGCCTTGCCGCGTTCTTTACTGGACGTGTGCCGCGCTATGGCTTTCATCTTGACGATGCCCGTCTTGCGACGCACGGTTTTAGGCTAGATTTTGAACCCAAGACCGTCGTCGATTGGGGCGTGGTCGGCGCCTTGATCGGCCGGCGTCTCAACTCCTATTGGTCAGTGCCGGCGATTGAGATTGCGGGCACTCGGCCGACGATCCTGGACCTTAATCATATGGCGCTTTCGATGGCGAGTTACGGCTCCATTGCGATGTTCCATGTAATCGGTGTCACACCAGAAGCGCCGGACTGGGACGCGGCCTGCGGCGGCAGAACGCTCTCGCCGGAAACCCTTTCTCAAAACGATTTGAATGCGTTCTACGAAGAATGGTGTGGTGTAGGTGAGAAGCTCAATGTTGTGGTATTGGCGACGCCACAACTCGACATTCCGGAGATCGTTTGGGTCGCTGAATTGCTGGATGGCCGTAAAGTGCATCCGGACACGACTTTGCTGGTCTATACACCGATCGAACTCAAAGAGGCCTGTGCCCGTATCGGGCTTATTCAGAAAATCGAACAGGCCGGCGGACGCGTTGTACATGGTCATGATTTCTTCGCCACCTTCGCCAAGGAAATTCGTGAGACACATGGGTGGAAGCGGCTGATGACGCATTCGGTGAAGGCGGTAAATATTTGCGAAGGCTATGGTTATAAAGCGACCCCGGCGGCAATCCCTCGTTGCATCGCGTCTGCTATAGCCGGGCGGGTGCTGCCGTGATGGAGATCCGAGGACATATCGGGATCGGTCCGGCAGTGGAAGGGATTGCGCTGGCCGCAGCAGATAATTTTAGCACGCGGTATGATCTCGACCGCGATCGAGGTATCGTTTCTCGCCCGTCTCACAAATTATTTGGTGAATGTTATGTTGGTCGCATCTTGGTCTTGGATGCTGCCAAAGGGGGTGTTGCTTCGGCTTGGATGTTACGCGAGATGGTACAGAAGAAAATGGCGCCCTTAGCTCTGTTATTGAACGACGCTAACCCGGTTATGGCGCAGGGCGCTGCCTTCGCCCAATTGCCGCTGATCGACCGGTTTAAAACCGATATTACCGTGGTAATCGCGACCGGCGACCGTATCGCCGTCGATCCTGCGCAGGGGCTCGTGCGGATACTGAACTAGCTGTTTGCCCAGCTCAAATTGGGTTGTTCGTCCTTCCAGCGGGTTGCCTGTTCATAGGCGTAACCGACCCGCAGGATCATCGCTTCCGTGAAAGGTTTGCCATTAATTAGCAAGCCGATTGGTAGCCCCTCCGTGGTGAAGCCGCAGGGCAGCGACAAGCCGCACAAACCGAGCCGGTTGCCGATATTGGTATGTGCCATATATTGCGCAGCGTATTCCAAGTAGATGTCGAGCGATCCGTTTAACAGATCAACGGGCGCCGCTGGGATCGGGGTTGTTGCAGACAGAACGACATCTATGTCCCGTAAGGTCTCCACCTGCGATGCCCGCAGCCGGTTCATCTCCTGCTTGGTTTTCAGGTAATCAATCGCGAGATGTTTGCGGTCGTCTAACATGCGCGGCCCGACCATCGGGTCCATCAGGTCGATTTTACTATCGATCCGTTCCTCATGGATTACTGCGGCCTCGGCGCCATTGATGGCGGGAGGCAACGCGGTGGCTTGTTTAGCCTCCGGATAGGAAAATATTTCGACAGTAGCACCGAGATCACGGAAAATTTCCACTGCTGCTGCGATCGCTTTTGCAACTTCCGTGTTGAGTCCGTCGCAGAACGCATCCTCGGGGATTCCTACCCGCAGCCCTTTAATACCGGCCTTCAAGGGACTGAGTACATCGTCAGACCGGATGCCCAAGGTGCTGTCATCGCGTGTATCTTCGCCCTGCAGGATCTGGTGCACCAGGGCGGCATCTTCGACGCTGCGCGTCAAAGGCCCAACAGAGTCAAGCGTCCAGCTCAGCGGAAAGACACCAAACCGGCTAACTCGGCCGACTGTTGTTTTAAGGCCGACCGTCCCGCAAAGCCCTGCCGGCGCACGCACGGAACCGCCAGTATCGGTGCCCAACCCCATCGGCGCCATTCCACTCGCCACCGCAACAGCTGTCCCCGCGCTGGAGCCGCCGGGGACGCAGGGCTGCTCTTGCCAGGGGTTGTGCGGTGTACCTTGAATATTGTTGATGCCGACGATGCCCTTGGCGAACTCGACGGTGATCGTCTTGCCGAGGACGACCATGCCCGCCGCCGCCAGGCGCCGGGTCACTTCGCTTTCGACGGTCTTCGGCGCTGTGTCGACAGTGCGCGAGCCGGCCGTCGTGGGAAGGCCTACGACATCGAACAGATCCTTCACCGCGTAGGGAATGCCGTGCAATGGCCCGAGATCTCGTCCTGTCGACAAGAGTGCTTCGGCCGCCACAGCCTCGGCCATCGCTCGATCCGCTGTGACCAAATTGAAGGCGTTGAGCGGCCCGTTTAGAGATTCAATCCGTTCGATAAAATGTGCGGTCAAGTTGGTCGGCGTCACGTCGCCTGCCCTCAGCATCGCGCCCAGTTCAGTAATTGTGCAGTAATGTAGTGGCGTGTCGGTCATGCGCGCCTCGACAGTTCGACCACGCCAGTTCCGTGGATAGACAGTTCACCGTCCTGGTTGAGGGCTTGTTGTTTGATGTCGATCAGCGCGGCGCCATCGACTTCGCGCTTGCCTATCACCTCGCCGTCAATGAATAGAGTGTCGCCCTCTGGATTGTGGCGACGGATTTGACTCTTGCTTTCGCGCAGGAAGCTGTCATCTCCCATCCAGTTGGTCATGTGGTGCGTCATCCAGGAGCAGCGCTCCGGCCCGTAATCGTAGGCAGCGGGCGCTCCGACCATGGTTGCGAAGTCGTTTTCCCAATGCACTCGCTCGGGGCAGTCTGGGATGCCAAATTTGTTTTTGATGGCGAGCCCCGGATGGCGGTGGTGCTGCTTCCAGGCCAGTTTGTTGGCGCGAATGTAGAGCCCGCCCCAGCCCTGCGCATAGGCGATGAAGCCGGTGACGGTCATCGGTCCCTTGACCATGGTGGGTAGTTTGTCGCCGATCGAAACGTCTTCAAAGTAGCGTATTTCGCTGCCCCGCACTTCTTCCTCGGCGTAGCCCGCAAATATTTCCGCCAGCTCGTCGTCGGTATAGGTCTTGACCGGCTTCTCTTTAAGCTCCGTATACTTTGTGCCAGCCTCGCGGGCCTGGTCGCGGTCGGTGCGGAAACACCAGCTGTCGGCGCCGGCCAACTTGTCGCCGTCCTGGTCGAAGAAATCGACATGGTAGATTTGCTGCACCGCGCGGCCGGAGAACTGAGTGTCGTGAAGGATCAAATCTTTCAGCCAAGCCTCGGTGTTGATTTCGTCGTTGCGGCGCACCGGCTTGTGCCAGCTCCAATTGGCCCCGGCCCACATCGCGTGCACCCCCGGCAGACCACCGACATAGCCGGAGATGATCCGGTCGCAGGCGAATAGGAAGGAGGGTAGAGCGATGATACCACCATATTTTGTATTCGCCGCGTAGTCCGGATCGCACCATAGCGGGTTGTCATCGCCGATGCCGTGCGCATAGTGTCGGATGTTGTCACGCGTCGCTTCGTGGCACCAGGGTTCCAGTGAGTTCTCGATGCGCGTGCCGATGCGTTCGCGCAACCGGTCGAGGCCGCTCTCGGTGATCTGGGCGAATTGCCGGTCGATACTATCATTCATGAATTAACCCTCTGGCTGCGCGGCTTGCTCCGCATCACGTAACGCCTTGCGATTGACCTTGCCTGCTGGCGTCTTCGGCAGCGCCTCGACGAAGGCGACGCGGCGGGGGTATTCGTGCCGACTTAGTAGGTTGGCGGTGAATTCCTGCAGTTCCTTGGCGAACGAATCGTCCCCTGGGCGTTTTGAGACGATAAAGGACTTCACGACCAACCCGCGCTCATCGTCTGGTGCGCCGATCACCGCCGTCTCGTCGACATCGGGATGTTTCAGCAATACGTCCTCGATTTCTACGGCGCTCATTGTGTAGCCGGCTGAGATAATCACATCGTCGGCGCGTCCGCCATGATAGAAGTAGCCGTCCTCGTCGATCCAGCCAAGATCCTTGGTCGGGAACCAGCCGTTGCGCCGTTTCATCATTATCTCGCCGATTTGCCCGGTCGGACAGTTTTGCCTGTTAGGATCGTGCACTGCGAGTTCGATGCCTGGGATTGGTCGGCCGAGTGAGCCCGGCTTGACCTTGTGGTCGGCTGCGCCGGGATAGTCCGCCAGGATCACGCCGATTTCCGTTGTACCGTACATGCTGCACACATCCCCGCCGAAGGTTGCTTTGGTCCAGGCCGCAGTGTCGGAATCGATTGGCTCGCCGGTGAATGAGAGTTTCTCTACGCAAAACGTAAAATGGTCAGCTGCACCAGAATTTTTCATCAGCCGAAAATGCGTGGCGGCGGCGGCGATATTGGTGATTTCGTAATCTTGGATGGCTTGCATGAGCCGGACTGGATCAAATTTACCGGCATAGCTCGCGGTCGACACGCCTAGCGCTAGCGGTGAGATTGTTCCGTGCCAAAGCCCATGGCCCCAGGCCGGCGAAGAGGGGCACATGAAACGGTCACTCGGCCGGATGCCGGTGCCGTAGAGTGCGGCCAGGATGACCGTAACCACGGCGCGGTGCCGGTGCTTGACCGCCTCTGGCAGCTCACGCGTGGTGCCGGAGGTATATTGGTACATTGCCATGTCGGACGATGCGGTCTGTGGCGTAAATAGGTCGCTCTCAGTCTCCAGCGCCGTCAGGAACGTGTTGTTAGTTACGACAGTTTCGATATCGTCGTTGTTTGCCGCCAGATGCGCGAGATCGCTATTGGTGATCAGTAATTTCGGCGTGCAGTCGTCAATGCGCAGTCGCAACCCTTCCGGCCCGAACAGGGTGAATAATGGAACCGCGATGCAACCTGCCTTCATCGCTCCGAACAATGCCACGTAGAATGGCAGTGAAGGTTCCAGCATAATCGCGATCCGGTCACCCTTCGAGAGGCCTTTGTTCAGCAGGAAGTTCGCGAAGCGATTGGAAGTGCTGGCAAGCTCGCCGAAGGTGATTGTTTCATCGGTTCCGTCTTCATGAGCTATACGCACCGCGATGGCTGTCCGGTCGTGCCGGTCGACGCATTCGTGCCCTATATTGAGCTGTTGCCGGTCGCCATCGAACAACGCCCAGAGCGCCTCTTTCGAGTAGTTCCGCTGCGCGTCGGCGTAGAGGGTATAGTCGGTCAGCCGGGCCATGAAATGCGTGTTGGTCGCGAAAATGCGGCGAGACGATAGAACCTTGTCCCCGCCTTGTCTAATGGCAGGCGGTTAGAGCCGCGGCCGCGGCTTCGCCAGAACGTCCGGGTTCACCACATTGATCGGGTTGCCCCCAGCATAGGCTTTGATCTGGTCGAAGATGTCGGTAAATTGGAGTTCGTATTCCTCGCGAGTGACGTAACCAATATGTGGCGTGCAGATCACGTTAGGCATCCTGAGTAAGGGATGTCCGTCCTTAGTTATCGGCTCCTCTTCATAAACGTCGACCGCAGCCATGCCGGGCCGACCCGCCAACAGGGCAGCTTCTAAGGCACGGGACTCAATCAGCGGTGCGCGGCTGGTGTTGACCAGTAACGATGTGGGCTTCATGCAGGCCAGATCCGCTGCGGTGATGATCGCGCGGGTCGAATCGTATAATCGCATATGCAGGGACAGTACGTCGCAGCGCTCAAAAAAGGCGCCCTTACTGACGGCAGTTATGCGTCCGTCGGTGCGTGCGCGTTCCCGCCCTGCTTCGCTGGCCCAGACCAGGACGTTCATGCCGAAAGTGTCGCCATAGCTCGCGACGACTTTGCCTATGCGGCCCCAGCCGTAGATGCCGAGCGTCTTGCCGCGCACGGACCGGCCGACATTGGTTTGCCAGTTGCCAGCCTTTAGCGAGGCCATCTGCTGTGGGATTTCACGCAATGCCGTCAGTACCAAACCCCAGGTCAGCTCCGCTGTGGCGTGAGAGGGAGTGTCCGCATGCTGGTTGGAGGATACTATGATGCCGAGCCGCGTGCAGGTGTTGATATCGATATGTGGATAGACACTGCGCTGGCTGATCAGGCGAAGTTTCGGCAGCCGCTCGAGCAGCGGCGTGCGAATGTTTGTGCGCTCGCGGATCAGCACCAGCGCCTCAGTCTCCTCTAGCCGGTCGACCAGGCCATCGACGTCCTGCAGATGGTCGTTCCAGATAGTTACATCGTACCCGTTCAATTTTGCGAAGCAGGGTAGCGTGCGCAGCGTATCGTGGTAGTCGTCGAGGATGGTGACTTTCATTTGGTTGCCCTAGTCCCCCACAGCGCCGCTTTCGACCAGCGCGTCGATCTCTGTTTTGGCATAACCGTACTCCGCGAGGACTTCGCGTGATTGCTCACCCAACCCTGGCGGTGGTGTGCGCACGGAACCGTCCTTGAACCCCTCCATGCGCAGCGGGTTGGCGATCAGGTTTATGCGACCCAGGTGTGGATGCTCGACCTCTTCAATCATTTTTTGGTGGATGACATGCGGATCGGCGAAGACCTTGTCCATAGTGTAGACCGGCCCCGCCGGGATACCCGCTTCGACCAGCTTGTGGGTCCAATTGATTGCGGTGTCAGTACGGAACCGTTCATTTAGCCGTTCGCAAAGTGCGTCTCGGTTTTCCATCCGCTTGTCGTTATCGAGGTAGTCTGGGTGTTTGGTCAATTCCTCGATGCCGAGAACACTGCACAACCGTTCCCAGAGGTCCTGCGTTGGCGCCCCGACATTGAGCTGGCCATCGCTTGCCTCGCAGGTGCCGTAGGGATAGGCCGCCATGTGAAAATTACCACCTAAGCCTGGGATGTCGTTGGATGACAAATAGCGCTGACCCTGCACATTCAACATCCCGATAAGCGATCCTAGCAGTGAGGTCTCGACCCGTTGTCCTTCGCCGGTCACATGGCGCTGTGCAACAGCTGCGCAGATGCCCATCGCGGCCCACATGCCCGCACCCACATCACCGAAGGGGACACCGGCGCGGGTAGGCTCGCCGCCGGGCCAGCCGGTGACGCTCATTACGCCGGACATGCCTTGGGCAATCTGGTCCAGACCTGGCCACTCGCCATAGGGCCCGTCGCGACCGAAGCCTGTGATGCTGGCGTAGATCAGCTTCGGATTGTCTTTCTTTAGTTCTTCGAAGCCCAGCCCCATATCGTCGGTGCGGCCTGGTTTAAAATTCTCGACAAGAACGTCAACCTTGCGCGCTAGCTTTCGCACTACTTCAAGCCCTTTGGGGTCGCGAAAATTGATCGCTAGGTCGCGCTTGTTGCGGTTAATCGATAGATAATAGGCAGCGATGTCGCCGTCGAACGGACCCCAGGCCCGCGTCATGTCGCCGTTGGGCAGTGATTCGACCTTGATCACGTCGGCGCCAAAATCGCCCAGACACATGGTGCAAAAGGGTCCAGCGAGCGCACGTGTCAGGTCGAGCACGCGGATCGAGTCGAGCGGCAGTGCCATGGGTCGGAGCCTCCTTTAATAAGAATTGAGGCGGACAGTAGCAACCGGACCCGCGCGCTGTACAGTTCGCCTGGATGTCAGCAGGCTAGCCTTTGATAGTGCGGGCAGTACTGCGCCGCTATGATACCGCTGATGGAGCCAAACCACCGCCTCATGCTTCCCGAAGCGCCGACTTTGGTCGTTGGACTTGCCGCCGCGATCTGGCTCAGCTCGGATGGCGAGATCGAGGAAATCTGCCTCAAGGAAGCGGCGAAGCGTGCGGTCGACTGGCGGCCTATCATGTGTCACGCGCCCGCCGTCGCACGCCGGCTCAACATTGCTCGTTTTCCCTGTTTTGACGTTTTGGAACTGTTTGCATTTGTGCGGCCAGCGACCTTCTGCGTTCCGACGATTGACGGTATCGCCGAGGCGCTCGACCTGCCGCCACCCAAAGACACAACTGCGCGAGCGACCCTACTGTTGACGGTGGTGTCAGCGCTGCTACGCGAACTGGCCCTGCGACCACGCGACCGTGACGACCTGCCGGTAGCCTGGGCGATGGCAAGCGGCGGCTGGAGCTGGGGCGTCGCCGTGCTGGCCGCCCTTGGCCAAGAGACTGACGAGAGCACACGCTCGCGGGCGGCGGGCCTTGACGTCTGGCGTAATTTGCCGGAGTGGCAAGACCATGCCCCGCCACCGCCGCCAGGCAATCTGTCGGTGACGTCGGCGGACAGCCGCGCGCGGCTTGCATCGCTACTTGGCGAAGGGGCGGAAGCGCGGCCGAGTCAATCGGACTATGCCTCCGCGGTATCACCAGCCTTCACCCCTCGCGATGATGAGGAAAGCCAGATCGTGGTTTTGGCAGAAGCTGGCACTGGGGTCGGCAAGACGCTGGGCTACATCGCGCCGGCTAGTGTCTGGGCGGAACGCAACGAAGCGCCGGTCTGGGTGTCGACCTATACACGGAACCTTCAGCACCAGATCGATCAGGAACTCGATCGGTTGTTCCCCGACCCTGCAGTGAAGCGCAACAAGGTCGTTGTGCGCAAAGGAAGGGAGAACTATCTCTGCTTGTTAAACTATGAGGAAGCGGTCCGGGGCGTCACAGTGCGTGGCGGCGACGCGATACCTCTCGGTTTGATGGCGCGGTGGGCTGCACGGACGCGGGATGGTGACACCAATGGCGGCGATTTCCCCTCCTGGCTGAGCGACATTCTTGGTGCCGGCCACACGGTCGGGCTCACCGACCGACGCGGCGAATGCATCTACTCCGCCTGCAACCACTACGCTAAATGTTTTATCGAACGCGGTATCCGCAAAGCGCGCCGGGCAGATCTAGTGATAGCCAACCATGCGTTGGTGATGATCAATGCTGCGCGCGGAATGACCGACCAGGGGTCGTCGCGTTTCATTTTCGACGAGGGGCATCATGTTTTCGATGCAGCCGACAGCGCGTTTTCTGCCCACTTAACGGGTCTGGAAGGCGCAGAGTTGCGACGCTGGCTTCGCGGCTCAGAAGGCCGGCGGCGCAGCCGATCGCGAGGACTAAAAAACCGGACCGGTGACCTGCTGGGCAACGACAAGGAGGCGGAGAAGGCATTGGATGCGATAATCGAAGGTGCCACGATCTTGCCTAGTGAGGGATGGCAGCTGCGCGTGGCAGACGGGGTGCCGCGTGGTGCTGCCGAGACGTTACTAACTGCGTTACAACGGATGGTCTATGCCCGGGTCGACAACGCGGAGAGCCCTTTCGATTTGGAGATTAGCGTCGAGGAACCGACGGCGGAGTTGCTGTCGGCTGCTGCCCGGCTTTGCGAAGAGCTTGGCAATCTTGCCTATTCGCTTCGACAACTGCGCGAACGGCTCATCATTCGGCTGGACAGTGAAGCCGACAAGCTGGACACCACCACGCGCAACCGCATTGAAGCGATCGCCCAGTCTTTAAAGCATCGCGGAGAGGATATGGTCGAGGCGTGGCGTTTCATGCTGTCGACCTTGCCAGAAGGCACGCCGCCAGAGCATGTTGACTGGTTTTCCGTACAGCGAATTGAGGGACGCGATTTTGATTTAGGCATGCATCGTCATTGGGTTGATCCAACCCTGCCTTTTGCAGAGGTTGTCCTGAAACAGTCGCAGGGTACGTTGATAACCTCGGCGACGCTGATGGATGGTTCCGGCGATACGGATGCGGACTGGAAGGCCGCGGAAGCAAGAACTGGCGCTAAATACCTCGCAACACCAGCGATCCGATCGGTGGTGCCGTCGCCGTTTGACTACGCAAAGCAGACCCGCGTTTTCGTGGTCGGTGACGTGAAAAAGAATGAAATGGAGCAGGTTGCGGCGGCATACAGGGTCTTGTTTCTTGCGGCCGGTGGCGGCGGTCTGGGCCTTTTCACAGCGATCGGACGTTTGCGGGCTGCTTATAGGCATCTGGTGGAACCATTGGACGTGGCAAATATCCCGCTCTACGCTCAGCATGTGGACGCCGTTAACCTGGCGACCCTCGTGGATATCTTCAGGGCTGAGGAAAACGCCTGCCTGTTGGGCACGGATGCGGTGCGTGACGGTGTTGACGTGCCGGGCCGCGCATTACGACTGATTGTTTTTGACCGTGTGCCCTGGCCACGACCCACAATCATGCATCGCGCCCGTCGCAAGGCGTTTGGCACGCGCGCCTATGACGATATGATTACCCGGCTGCGGCTGAAGCAGGCGTACGGTCGGCTTATTCGACGCGCAACCGACCGCGGAATTTTTGTATTGCTCGATTCTAGATTGCCGTCGCGGCTGGCTGGCGCTTTTCCCGAGGGTGTTGAAGTCGAGCGGGTCGGACTGGCCGAGGCGGTCGCCGAAACGACCCGATTTTTGAGGGAAGATGTCATAAATTGACCGACCAAGGTCGATCAGATTCACGAGGTTGTTGCCACGCCTGGGGCGTTTTCAAATACCTGCGATCTGATCTAGCCTCTAACTGCTTTGACCCGGCGGCGCGGACGAACACCGGACAGTAGCCGAAGCGCGTCGCCAAACGTTTCTTTTTCCGAGCCCAGTGGGTCGTGAAACTGAGAATCCGTGTGGGAGATCTCCGGTTCCGCTCGTGCCAGTAATTTTGCTCCATTGACGCTCAAATTAACGGCAAATGCTCGGCCGTCCGCGGCATGGGCGTGCCGGTCGATCATCCCCGCTTTCTGCAAGGCCCGCAGTACCTGAGAGGTCATCATCGGATCGCTTTGGCAATGCCGCGCGAGATCGGCTTGTTTAACCGGTCCCCCTGTTTCCTCCTGTAAGTTCCTAAGGCCCACCAGCAATAGATACTGCACGGGTGTGATATCGAACGGTGACAGTACTGAGCGCACCTTCTTCTGCCAAAGGTTTGCCGCACGCCACAACAAATAGCCTGGGATGCCGCAATCATCGGACACGCGTTTCTCCATCAAATGATAGCACTATTTTAATATGTGCGCATATTAATTCAAGGGTGTTGGTGTTGTCGGCCGGTCTTGCGCGAAAAGTTTTAATTTAACGATGGGTAAATAAGGTAAGGCTAGAATTGATTAGATTCAATTTTTTGGCAGGAATGCCGTGAAAATTTTGGACACAGCGATCAATGTCTCAAGAGCTTGACCATGAAAGTCACTGAACTCATCGCAACCTTCCAGCGATTCCGGAGCTCCCAAACCGAAGCCTCTATAGGTCCGACAGAACCGGCTAGTCGCTTTCCGAGACCGATGGCCTGTGTGTACTACCGCAGGACCAACTATATTAGGTGCTATTCGAAATTTAGCCAGCCGAACCGTTTAATTTGGTGAAAGTTTTCAGAGATGCCTCGGGGATGATCTGGCAAACCCGAACATCCGCACGGGTTAGGAAAATACGCGAACCTTGACAACCAACGAGCAGTTTGCGGGTTTTTGTAAGGAGTCGCTGGGCGTTCAAAAGAAAAGAGCCGCGCCCATTAAGACGCGGCTCCAATACTTAACTAGAGTGCGGGCAATTACATCATGCCGCCCATGCCACCCATGCCGCCCATGCC
>CAYYUG010000044.1:29646-37620 GCA_964474755.1 uncultured Rhodospirillaceae bacterium
ACTAGAGTGCGGGCAATTACATCATGCCGCCCATGCCACCCATGCCGCCCATGCCACCCATGTCGGGGGGCATAGCAGGCATGGCAGCGGACTTGTCTTCCGGCATATCCGCAACCATCGCCTCGGTTGTGATCAACAGTCCGGCGACGGACGCAGCATCTTGCAACGCGGCGCGGACTACCTTGGCCGGATCAATGATGCCTGCTTTCACCAGGTCGGTGTATTTGTCGGCCTGCGCGTCGTAGCCAAAGGTAGAACTCTTCGACTCGAGCACCTTGCCGACGACCACCGCACCTTCTTCGCCGGCATTGTTGGCAATCTGGCGGGTTGGCGTGCTGAGAGCCCGGCGCACGATATCAACGCCAACTTGCTGGTCGTCATTGCTGCCGGTCACGCTCTTGAGCGACCGTGAGGCGTGAAGCAAGGCAACGCCGCCACCTGGCACGACACCTTCCTCGACTGCAGCGCGGGTCGCATGCATGGCGTCTTCGACACGATCCTTGCGTTCCTTCACCTCAACCTCTGTTGCGCCACCAACCTTGATGACGGCTACGCCGCCGGACAGCTTGGCGAGCCGCTCCTGCAGTTTCTCGCGGTCGTACTCTGAAGAGGTTTCCTCTACTTGGGCGCGGATCTGACTGCACCGACCGTCGATGTCTTTCTTTTTGCCGGAGCCGTCAATGATAGTGGTGTCATCCTTGTTGATAACGACGCGCTTAGCGCTACCCAGCATATCAAGGGTGACGTTCTCCAATTTGATGCCAAGATCTTCTGAGATGACTTGCGCGTTGGTGAGGATCGCAATGTCTTCGAGCATTGCTTTGCGACGATCGCCAAAGCCTGGCGCTTTAACGGCCGCAACCTTGAGGCCTCCCCGCAAGCGGTTGACAACCAGCGTCGCTAACGCTTCGCCCTCAACGTCCTCGGCGAGGATCAGCAGCGGACGGCTGGACTGCACCACCGCTTCGAGTACTGGCAGCATCGCTTGCAGGCCGGTCAGTTTCTGCTCGTGCACGAGAATATAGGGATTCTCAAGCTCAGCCATCATCTTATCTGGATTAGTGATAAAATAAGGCGACAGATAGCCACGGTCGAACTGCATGCCCTCGACAACGTCGAGTTCGGTTTCGAGACCCTTGGCCTCTTCGACCGTGATGACGCCTTCGTTGCCGACTGTGTCCATAGCCCTGGCAATCATCGCGCCAACTTCGGCGTCACCATTGGCTGAAATCGTGCCAACCTGAGAAATTTCTTCGTTTGTCTTCACTTTTTTCGAACGCTTACTGATCTCGCCGACAACAGCGTCGACCGCAAGGTCGATACCGCGTTTAAGGTCCATCGGGTTCATGCCCGCAGCGACGGCCTTCGCGCCTTCGCGGACGATCGCTTGGGTCAATACAGTCGCCGTGGTTGTGCCGTCGCCAGCGATATCAGCGGTCTTTGCGGCGACTTCCTTCACCATCTGGGCGCCCATATTCTCGAACTTGTCCTCGAGTTCGATTTCTTTGGCGACGGTTACGCCGTCCTTTGAGATGCGCGGTGCGCCAAATGCCTTGTCGAGCACCACGTTACGGCCTTTCGGGCCAAGCGTCACCTTAACGGCTTCGGCGAGCACATCGACACCATGCAGCATCTTGTCCCGCGCGTCGCTTGAGAATTTTACGTCTTTCGCAGCCATTGCCTTGCTACTCCTCTATCCGGCTTTGAACTTATTGCGTTTGTGTCGCGCGTTATTCCATCACGCACATGATGTCAGACTCCTTCATAATGAGGAGCTCTTCGCCATCCACTTTGACTTCGGTGCCCGACCATTTTCCGAACAGAACGCGGTCGCCTGATTGGACGTCCAACGGCGTCACCGAGCCATTTTCAGAACGGGTACCGCTTCCTGTGGCGATGATCTCGCCTTCCATCGGTTTTTCTTGCGCGGTATCCGGGATGATGATCCCGCCTGCGCTCCGTTCGTCGCTTTCCACCCGCCGCACCAGCACGCGGTCATGCAGTGGCCTAAATTTCATTCCAGTCCTCCGGTTCGCTATTAAGCATTTGAAATCCGTATTAAATCGCGCTCAACAAAATGTTATTAGCACTCTCGTATGTCGAGTGCCACGGCATCTAAGGTTTTGCCACGCAGGAGTCAAGGGGATTGAATGGAGAAATATCCGTTGCGGCACCAACTAATGTTTTCAGCACTCTCCCAGATTATCCATTAATATATTGATATTAAGTTATTTAATTATAGATATTGGAGAGCTTCAACTATAGCGGTCAGGAAAATTTTCGAATCGCCATTTTGTAATCGTTTAAAAACATAAAGATAATCAACATGACAGTATTGTCTTGGATTCACGAAATTTATCCATTGAAACAGCAAGCGCTGGAAACACTATAAGCTCATGCTAGACAATTTTAATCTATGCTGTGTTTCGTCTGGCAAAAGCTGGGTATTGCACCAAAATTTATAAACTGCCCAAATCCTTGACTTCTAGGAACATCCCCTCGACCCACCGATTAATTTTGTCTGTGCCGCCTGATGTAAAATCATCGGGCGACAGTCCCTACCCTGTTGTTATAGAGGTAATATTCTTAAACTAGTCGCTGATATTCGCTTCTGGAATAAGGCATCGTTATCTGTACCCGCGACCGTTCGCTTGACGGAACGGGGCTTTTTCGTTCGTATTCGCACTAAATCAAGCGGAGGAAGGAAAGTACATCGATGTCGATAAGCGTAGTCATCGTCGGATCCGGGCCGAGCGGATTTTATGTCGCCGAAGCTCTGATCAAATCCGAAGCAGATGTCGTGATCGACATCGTCGATCGGCTGCCGACACCTTACGGGCTGATCCGAGGTGGCGTTGCCCCGGATCATCAGAAAACGAAACGGGTTACCCGTGCCTACGAGAAGACAGCGACCAATGATGCGGTCCGATATTACGGCAATGTCGAACTGGGCGAAGACATTAGCCTAGCGGAGCTTCGTGAGATTTACGATGCGGTGGTTTTGACGATCGGTATGCCCGGCGACAGTAAGCTTGGGATCCCGGGCGAAGACAAAAAGGGTGTCATAGGGTCGGCGGCCTTCGTGGGCTGGTATAATGGGCATCCTGACTTCCGCGATCTTGACCCGTATCTGAATACAGAGAATGTGGTAGTCATTGGCAACGGCAATGTTGCCATAGATGTCGCGCGTGTACTGGTCAAGACACCAGAAGAAATGACGGAAGCCGATTTGCCGAGGCACGTCGGCGAAGCAATCCAGGCATCGCCGATCACGGATGTATACATGGTCGGGCGGCGTGGTCCTGTGGAGGCTAAGTTCACTAATGTCGAACTGCGCGAAATGGGTCACCTCACCGATGCCGCTGCGATCATCGATCCAAACGATTTGCCGGACGAGGTCAAGGGTGACTGGTCCGATCGGGACCGACGACTGCGCGAGCGAAACCTCGAATCGCTTCGGGGGTTCAGTGCCCAGTCGCGCGACGGAGAAACGAAGTCCGTCCACTTTACATTTTACGCTAAACCAGTGGAAATTCTCGGCGATGATACGGTTACTGGTATCCGCCTTGAAAAAACACAAGTCGTCGACGGACGAGCACTAGGTACCGGCGAGTTTTTCGAGATCGCTTGCGGGCTGGTTGTGCCGGCTATTGGCTATGTCCTGGAGCCGCCGAAGGATATTCCCTTCGACGAGAAAACCGGCACCATTCGCAATGAAAGCGGGCGTGTCGACGACGGCGTTTATACCGCTGGTTGGGCGAAGCGGGGACCAACTGGAGTGATAGGGACCAACAAACCGGATGGGCAGGACACGGTGGCCTTGCTACTGGAGGATATCCGAGACGGTGTGAAGCCAGGCCGCAATGCTTTTGAGAAATTGTTAAAGGGCCGTAATGTTCGTCGCATCAATTTTGCGGATTGGAAAACAATTGATGAAGCGGAAGTGTCAAATGCAAAACCCGGTTCCCCGCGTGAAAAGTTTGTAACCGCAACGGAAATGCTGCAAATTTTGGATAAGGTATGACAAGCGTCAAAGCGGTTTAACCGTCTCTTCGTCTAATTCTTTGGGACAAGGACGAGCCACTATTGCCAACGCTATTTTCTGCGGATAACTCTATGACTCTAGCAGGTCTTCGCCGTTGCGTCCCGTGGGCCGCTGCGATAGTTATTGCAACCAGGCTCCGTCAAGGCCAGATCTTGACAGTCAACATAGGTTAGATGGAAAAAAGCCGGTCGTTAGACCTTCTGACACAAGGACCGATACATGGCCGTTACAGCCGAAGAAATTCAAGAAGAAATTCCAAGATCCGTTCTGGAATCCGCCGTTATCCGTTTCGCGGGCGATTCTGGCGATGGCATGCAATTGACCGGAAGCCAGTTCACCCTGGCCACAGCGCTGGCTGGGAACGATTTAGCGACCTTTCCAGATTTCCCGGCAGAGATACGCGCTCCAGTGGGCACAACATTTGGCGTCTCGGCGTTCCAGATTAATTTCGGTGCCCGCGGCATCCGTACCTCAGGAGATGCCCTGGATGTCCTGGTCGCGATGAATCCGGCAGCGCTAGCGTCAAATGTCGACGACGTCCGTCCAGGTGGTTTAGTGATGGTCGATTCCGGCGCATTCTCGAAAAGAAACATCCAAAAAGCAGGGTATACAGAAAACCCTCTAGAGAACGACAGTCTAGAAAAATTCAAAGTCTTGGAAGTCGATATGTCGCGACTGACTGTTGAAGCGGTAAAAGAGTTCGGACTGACAACCAAGGAATCGCTGCGCTCTAAAAACATGTGGGCGCTCGGCCTAATTTACTGGATGTATGGCCGCAAACGACAGCCATCGATCGACTGGCTGAACAACAAATTTAAAAAGCTGCCGGAAATAGCGGCTGCCAACATTGCGGCGATAAATGCTGGACACGCTTTCGGTGAAACGGCGGAGATGCCGGCCGAAGTCAGCGCGTATATTGTCCCGGCCGCTGATATTGAACCAGGTCTCTACCGCACGGTGACCGGGGCAGAGTCGATTGCATGGGGACTGGTTGCCGGGTCGCAACTGGCTGACCTTCAGATGGTTTTCTGCTCTTATCCAATTACGCCCGCCTCGTCAGTCCTGCACGTGTTAGCGAACATGAAGCAGTTCCCGCTCGAGACCTTCCAGGCGGAGGACGAGATTTCCGCGGTCTGCGCGGCGCTCGGTGCGTCCTATGGCGGCTCGCTGGGGGTAACCTCCAGTTCCGGGCCCGGTGTCGCGTTGAAGACCGAAGCGATGGGCCTCGCGATCAGCATCGAGCTACCACTCGTCATCGTGAACTCGCAGCGTGCCGGGCCCTCGACTGGCATGCCGACGAAAACAGAACAGTCCGATCTGTATCAGGCGGTTTACGGACGTAACGCCGACAGTCCTATTGTTGTCCTGGCATCGCGCTCGCCCGGCGATTGTTTCGATGTCGCAATAGAATCAGTTCGCTTGGCGACGAAGTATATGACACCGGTGATCCTGCTGACTGACGGGTACATCGCCAACGCATCCGAGCCTTGGTTGATCCCGGACTTCGATCAGTACGACCCGTTCCCGGTAAAGTTCCGGAACGACCCGGAGGGATTCCATCCCTATCAGCGCGATGCGGAATCACTGGGCCGAGTTTGGGTAAAACCGGGTACTCCAGGTCTCGAGCATCGCGTGGGCGGCATCGAAAAGAGTGGCGACTCGGGGCATATCTCCTACGATCCTGGAAACCACCAGACGATGACCGATATCCGGGCAGGCAAAATCGCTGGCATCGCTAATGACATCCCTTCTCAGGAAGTTGATCAGGGCGAGGAAAGCGGTCGTGTCGCTGTCGTTGGTTGGGGCTCGACTTATGGACCAATCAGCCGAGCCGTGTCAGAAGTGCGGGCCGACGGTGAAGCGGTCTCGCATATTCATCTGCGTTATATCAATCCGCTGCCTGGAAATTTGGGCGACTTGCTTCGTAATTTTGAAAACGTCCTTGTGCCAGAAATGAATACGGGCCAGTTGGTTACGGTCCTACGCAGCGAATTTCTCGTCCCCGCAGAAGGGCTCAACAAAGTTACCGGACAGCCGTTTAAGATCGCTGAAATTGAAAACGCAATTCGCGCGCGATTGGAGAGTTGAGATGAATATCGCAACGCCACCAGAGAAAATTACGGCAAAGGACTTTACTTCCGATCAGGAGGTTCGGTGGTGTCCCGGTTGCGGGGACTACGCGATTCTAAAATCGGTTCGTTCTACACTCGCCGACCTCGGCGTCGAACGACACAACACGGTTTTCATATCAGGCATTGGCTGTGCAGCCCGTTTCCCGTATTACATGGAAACGTATGGCTTCCATACGATCCACGGTCGGGCACCCTCGGTCGCAACCGGGCTGAAGATTGCCAATCCAGAGCTCGATATTTGGGTAATTTCTGGGGACGGTGACGCGCTATCGATTGGTGGAAATCATTTACTGCATTTGTTGCGCCGTAATGTTGACTTGCAGTTCTTGCTGTTCAATAACGAAATCTACGGACTGACCAAGGGGCAGTATTCACCAACATCGCGGCCTGGGACACGCTCGCCGTCTACGCCACTCGGTTCGGTCGACAACCCGGTATCCGCGGCGTCCTTTGCACTCGGCGCTGGCGGTCGCTTTGTGGCACGTTCAATCGATACATTGCAGAAACATATGCCGCCGGTACTGAAACGCGCACATCAGCATCCCGGCGCATCCTTCGTGGAGATATTCCAAAACTGTATTGTTTATAACGACGGCATCTTTGATCATTTTACTGGCCGCGACGTTGCAGCCGATACACAAATTGATGTCGTCCATGGCGAGCCGCTGGTCTTCGGGGCGGACCGGGACAAGGGACTGCGGATGAAGCCCGGAACCATGGAGCTCGAAGTCGTTACGATTGGCGAGGACGGTGTATCGATAGACGATATCCTAGTTCATGACGAGACTAACCGCATCTTGGCGTCCATGCTTGCTTCAATGGAACCACCGCGCTTCCCGGTTGCAATCGGTGTCCTATATTGCGATCCGGGTCCGACCTATGTCGATAGCCTGCAAAGCCAATCCGAGGCGGTGAAGAGTGCAGTACCGAAGGCGGATATAAACGATTTGCTGCGTAGCGGTCACACTTGGGAGATTGGATAATCCGTTAAACCTCCTGTCCTAGGGAATTTTATTTTTGTTGCGATCGGTTGTTAAGAGTGCGGCCATAGCCTGTTGTGTTAAAGCAGTGGGCCCGATGGAGGGAAATTATTGCATACGCGCGTTCTGAAAGCAGTTGATTCAAACGCGGCAGATGCAAAAGGAATTATCGAAAACCGTTTTAAAATACTGCTTTGTACCATTTCTTTAGCCATAGGGTCAGTTGCTATCATTGAATGGTTCTTTTTGCTGAAACACGAACTTTCGTTCTAGTGTGACGGTGAAATCTCAAGTGCTTTAAAGCTAAAATCCCTAGGTTTTGGCCAAAATCGTATACCCGTAAAAGATCGATGTTAACGAAAGAACAGAACGTCGAAACGCTAAGCGCGTTTCGAAAATGGATGCTTCTCGTCTCAGTTACGCTGGCGACGACGATCTACAGCATGACCGTGCTAATCGTGAGCGTCGTTCTGCCACAAATGCAGGGCACTCTTTCGGCAACACCTGACCAGATCAGCTGGGTCATGACCTTCAACATCCTAGCGACTGCTGTGGTCACGCCGCTCACTGGCTGGCTGACCAGCCGGTTTGGTTGGCGAAAAGTAATGCTTACTGGCGTATTCGGATTCTGTGTTGCGACGGTATTGTGTGGACAAGCGGATTCACTGGAGACCCTCGTCTTTTATCGAATACTGCAGGGTGGTCTCGGCGCGCCGCTGGTGCCATTGGCTCAGGCTGTCCTACTGGATAGTTTCGAACGTCGCCAGCATGGCCTAGTTACCTCGATCTTCGGCATGGGTGTTGTTGTCGGTCCTAT
>CAYYUG010000045.1:0-17792 GCA_964474755.1 uncultured Rhodospirillaceae bacterium
TAGGGTGGAGGCGAGAATGAATTCGATCAAGGTGAAGAATGAGTGCTTCCCACACCGGTAACGCACCGCACGTTATTTGGCCAAATGATGGCTACGACCGCATCCCATATCAGATTTATTCCGACCCTGAGGTTTATCGCCGGGAACTCGAAACAATTTTCTATGGCGACAATTGGGGTTTCGTGGCGCTGGAGGCAGAAATTCCCAAATCAGGTGATTTCAAATCGGCTTGGATAGGTGAGCGTCCTGTGGTTGTTACGCGGGCCGACGATGGTTCCGTTAACGTGGTCGCCAACCGATGTGCGCATCGCGGTGTGAAGTTCTGTCATCAGGAGGCTGGCAACGCGGAGAACTTCACCTGTCCATATCATCAATGGATGTACGATTTAAAGGGTAACCTGCTAGGTGTCCCGTTCCGCCGTGGTATCGATGGGCAAGGCGGTATGCCAAAGGATTTCGATCGCGCTAATCATGGGCTGGACAAGCTGCAAGTGCATTGCGAGAACGGAGCAATCTTCGCTTCCTTTTCCCCAACGGTCGTGCCGTTTGCAGATTTTCTTGGTCCGCAAATGCTATGCTACTTTAATCGCGTCTTCGATGGACGCGAACTTACACTGCTTGGGCATTCCCGTCAGCTCATTCCAGGCAATTGGAAGCTGATGATGGAAAATTTGAAAGACCCTTATCACGCGAGCCTCCTGCACATATTCTTGATTACATTCGGGCTGTTTCGCGCCGATAATCAGTCATCAGTGGCTATGGACGATACCGGGCGCCACGCCTGCCTGATCTCGAAGCGTGGCGAGCAGAAACATACTGAAAATACCCGCGACATAAAACGGCTATGGGAGGATTTCAAACTGCGTGACCCGCGCATTCTCGATCCGGTGATAGAATTTCCGGGTGATGCCACAGTGGTCATGCAGACGCTGTGGCCAAGCCTTATTATCCAGCAGCAGTCCAATACATTGGCAATGCGCCAGATCGTCCCGCGCGGTCCGGGTGGACACGAACTGCGCTGGACCTATTTCGGCTATGCCGATGATGATGAGGAGATGACCCGTCGGCGGCTTCGTCAGGCTAATTTGATGGGACCAGCGGGATTAGTCTCGGTCGATGACAGTGAGGTGCTCAAGGTCTCGCAGGATGGGATCGAACCCTTTGAGAAGTTGTCGGCGGTCGCCGAGATGGGTGGTCGAGAGGCGGAAAGCCAGGATCACATGGTGACTGAAGTCGGTGTCCGTGGCTTCTACAAATATTATCGTCAGGTCATGGGGCTTTAGCGGCGTGGTTTCCATTGAGCTTCGCCTAGAGATTGAAGATCTCTATACCGCTTACGCAGCTGCATTGGACGACGATGATTTGGATGCTTGGCCGGAATTCTTTACCGAAGACTGTCTTTATCAAGTGATCCCTCGCGATAATTTCGATCGCGATTTGCCGCTTGCGCTGATCCGTTGTGAAAGCCGTGCAATGCTTTGCGACCGCGTTACTGCAGTGCGCGAAACCACAATGTTTGAACCGCGTTATATCCGGCACCTGATCTCGAACGTTCAGGTGTCACCGGAAGTTGACGGGATCATTGAGACGCAAGCGAACTATGCGGTGTTTGAGACAATGACCGATGCCTATACCCGCGTATTCAATGTCGGCCGCTATCTCGATAGATTGGTTCGAGAAGATGGCATATTGCTGTTTTGCGAAAAACGATGTGTATACGACTCGGTATTGGTTCCTAATTCGATTATCTATCCGATTTAAACGTCGGCTATTTTTCGACAAGGAGCGACAAGATTGGGCAAAGTACAGAATATTCTGTTCATTATGGCAGACCAGCTTCGCGCGGACTATCTGTCCTGTGCCGGTCACCCCAACCTCGAAACACCCCATCTCGATGCACTGGCCGCTAGAGGTGTCCAATTCACGCGCGCCTATACGCAATCGCCGATTTGCGGTCCGTCTCGTATGTCTTTCTACACTGGCCGCTATATGTTTACGCATGGGTCAAACTGGAACAACGTTCCGCTGAAACTGGGCGAGCTGACCTTAGGCGATTATATGCGGCCTTTGGGATTGCGTACGGTGCTCATTGGAAAGACGCATTTCAAGGCGGATGTCACGGAAATGGCACGCCTCGGTCTCGACCCTAAATCACCGGATGGTGTTTTGATGAGCCAATGTGGCTTCGAGCCCTTTGAGAGGGATGACGGGCTGCATACCCACGTTGGATACAACCCCAATCTCGCCTATAATGTTTGGCTGCGTGACCGGGGTTATGACAGTGAAAATCCTTGGCACGATTTCGCCAATTCGGCGGAAGGTCCCGATGGCGAAATTCTATCCGGTTGGCACATGCGGAACGCTAAATTCCCAACACGGGTCGAGGAGAAACATTCAGAAACCGCCTACATGACGGACCGGGCACTGGAGTTTATTAAGCAGGCAGGCGACGAGCCTTGGTGCGCGCATCTCAGCTATATAAAGCCGCATTGGCCATATATGGCACCTGCACCTTACCACGCTATGTTCGGGGCGGAGCATATCCTGCCCGCGAACAGGTCTGAGGCGGAACGCGCATCATCGCATCCGGTGGTCGCGGCATTTATGCGGCACGAGGAAAGCGAGAACTTTCAGCGCGAGGAGGTTCGACAGACCGTTATTCCAACCTATATGGGTCTCGTCAAACAGATCGACGATCAGTTGGGCCGATTGTTTGCGGCCTTAGAAGCACAAGGCCGCATGGACGATACAATGATCATCTTCACCAGTGACCATGGAGACTATCTGGGCGATCACTGGCTCGGCGAAAAGGAGCTGTTCCATGAGGCATCAGCTCGGATACCGATGATTGTCTACGATCCGGACACGGCTGCTGAGATTACGCGCGGGACGGTCGATGATCGCCTCGTTGAGGCCATCGACTTGGTGCCGACTTTCGTCGACGTCTTGGGCGGGGAGGTTCAGCCGCATCGAATGGAGGGACGCTCATTGAAACCGCTTTTGCGTGGCGGTTTGGTTAATTGGCGAGATGCGGTTTTCAGCGAAGGAGATTATGCCTGGCGACATGCTCGACATTATCTCGATTTGTCACCGGAGGAAGCACGCTCTTTCATGGTTCGGACCGCTGATTGGAAATATATCCACTATGAAAATTTTCGCCCGCAGCTTTTCGATCTGAACGAGGACCCGGCCGAGCTGATCGATCTCGGCGAAAGTGCACCACATGAAGTGATACGCGCCGAGATGCACGAACGGCTCTTCGCCTGGATGCGAAAGCGGCGCTTGAGGACCACCATGAGCGATGATCAGGTCGCCTCAGTCACGGGAACTGGAAAGAAGCGCGGCTACTTTATCGGAGTCTGGTAGCAGTTCAATCGCCTGACGCTGTGATGTCCCGAACCGGTCGATCACGCTCCTCTTCCCAAGACCGGAAACGATCGCGTGCTTCCATCGTGTAGTCGCGAGTAATTGGAACTGCATCTCGCTTATGGGCCAATTGCATATGGAACACCATCTGTTCCCCGCTGCGAAACATCATCTCTGTTCCGTAAAGGTATAATTCCCACATCCGGCAGAACTTAGCGTCGTACATCGCTTCGGCAATCTCGCGGTTGGACTGAAACCGCTTGTTCCACTCGCGCAGCGTTTCTGCGTAGTGAAGGCGCAGAATTTCCAAATCATTTACCCAAAGCCTGGAACGCTCGACTACTTTAAAGACCTCTGACAATGCCGGTGAATATCCGCCGGGAAAAATGTATTTTCGCAGCCACTCATTTGAGAAACTGGGCGGTCCGATATGGCCGATCGAGTGCAGAAGGGCGACACCGTCTTCATTTAGTAATTCCTTTACCCGGCCGAAAAATTCTGGGTAATGGCGCACACCGACATGCTCGAACATCCCAACAGACACAATGCTGTCGAATTTTTCGTCAACGTCACGATAATCCCGCAGCTCGAAACGGACCCGGTCCGACAGGCCTGACTCGCGTGCCCGTTGGTTTGCGAGCTCCCATTGTTCCTTCGATAAAGTAACACCGAGTACCTCTATATCTTTGATCGTGGCGAGATACAGAGCCATGCCACCCCAGCCGCAGCCGATATCCAGAACTTTGTCACCACGTTTAAGGTTCATTTTGGAGGCAATAAGCCGCTGCTTGTTGCGCTGTGCTTCCTCAAGCGTGTCTTCTGGATTTTCGAAAAAGGCGCAGGAATACTGCATATCCCTGTCGAGGAAAAATTTGTAAAAATCATTCCCAAGGTCGTAATGATGCGCGACATTCCTTTGCGCTCTGCCGATTTTGTTGTTCTGTTGAAAGCGCCGTAGCCTGTGCGAAACCGCCCGAAAGAAGCGTTGCACCGGGTAGCTTTCTAGGTAATCGCAGTTGATTGAATAGAGTTCCAGTAAGTCACTTATGCCCCCGTCTTCGATGGTGAGGCGTTCGTCCATATACGCCTCACCAACGGTGAGCTCTGGTTTTAAGAATAGGATGTATTTCAGTAAAGGGTCATGAAATCTTAGTGTGACGCTGGGTCCCGGTTTCCCCTCGAACCTGTAGGGTTTGCCGTCAGCGTCAATCACTTTCAATGCACCGACGCGCACGAACGCCTTGAACATACTCGATAACGGAAACATCACCCTATCCTCATTCTCCAATCTTTTTTTTTGGCGCGGCGCGTTTTCCACCGCGTGGCTACGTCAAAAGAATAGTTCCATTTTTGCTAAAAATGCAATTCATCGGCGATTTATGACGTTCGCATCTCCACTTATAAGGTTAGCTTGGTAAGCGAAAGACCATGCTCCTGAAAGGTATGACCTTTAAATTTTGCCCGATGTCGCGGCTGCCGGTCAGTATGTTACTCAGATCAAGGTCATGATTCTTCAACTCCTAAATACTGGTAAATACTTATGAAGAAATAACGACTCGGAATTGGCCTTGCTGATCCGCCGTCCTATGCTAGTTGGACTATAAAATCTTGCCAGGGAGATCGATATGGCGGTGCCCAAGACCATGTTCGCCAAACTTTGGGATTCCCACGTCGTACTGGAACGCGACGACGGACAGACCCTTCTCTATATCGACCGGCATTTGTGCCATGATGGTTCACGCCAAGGCTTCAGCAAACTAAAGGACCAAGGCCGTAATGTGCGGAGGCCGGACCTGACCTTCGCGTCGCCGGACCATTACCGGCCGACCGACGTAAAAACAGTGGCCGAGATCCAGGATGAAAAGATGCGGTCGATCCTGGAAGAGCTGTCAGAAAACGCGGAGCGGTTCGGTATACACCATTTTGGACTAGACAGCGGGATGGACGGCATTGCTCATGTGGTCGGCCCCGAACTCGGTATTACTCTGCCGGGTATATCTCTGGTTTGTGGCGACAGCCATACGGCGACCCACGGAGCACTCGGCGCTTTTGCATTCGGTATCGGTGCCTCCGAAGTGGCACACGTTTTTGCCACCCAGACCCTGTGGCAGAAAAAGCCGAAGGCGATGCGAGTCAATGTGGATGGCACACTTGGCTTCGGCGTCTCAGGTAAGGATATCATCCTCGCTATTATCGGCCAGATAAGCGCTGCCGGCGCGACCGGGCATGCGGTGGAATACGCGGGTTCCGCGATCCGAGGGCTCGACATGGAAGGTCGCATGACAGTCTGTAATATGACGATTGAGGCCGGAGGTCGGGCTGGCATGATTGCGCCGGATGACACGACTTTCACCTATTGTGAGGGCCGAATGTTCGCACCTAAGGGTGAGAAGTGGGACAAGGCTTTGGCCTATTGGCAAACTTTACCGAGCGATGAGGAGGCAAAATTTGATACCGAGGCAACGGTCGACGGCGACGCCATTGCGCCGATGGTTACTTGGGGCACAAGCCCAGAAAATGTCGTGCCGGTGACGGGGGTGGTACCGGACCCGAGCAATGAGCCCGATCTAGTGCGTCGTAAAACGCAGGAAGGATCGCTCAATTATATGGGTCTTAAGCCGGGCACGCCGATGACCGATATCTCGGTTGATAAGGTCTTTATTGGCTCCTGCACCAACGCTCGGATCGAGGATCTGCGGCTGGCGGCGGCGGTGGCCGAAGGACGTCGCGCGCAAGTCCGAACTTTAGTAGTGCCGGGTTCGCAACAGGTCAAGCGCGAGGCAGAAGCGGAAGGTCTACATAAAATTTTTACGGATGCGGGAATGGAGTGGCGCGAGCCAGGCTGTTCCATGTGCGTCGGTATGAATGGCGATCTGTTGGCGCCGGGCGAACGAAGCGCTTCCACTTCGAACCGAAACTTCATGGGCCGACAGGGCGAAGGCGGGCGTACCCATCTTGTAGGGCCGGCTATGGCGGCTGCAGCATCCGTGTCAGGTCATTTCGCTGATGTGCGCCTATTGATGGAAGGGAGTAACTGACATGGATGCCTTCACCAAGTGGACTGCCAAGGCGGCGCCGATCGATGCGGCTAATGTGGACACCGACCAAATCATACCGGCGCCATTCCTCAGCCGAATCCGAAAGGAAGGCTATGAGGGATTGTTGTTCTATCGGGTGCGCCGCATGTCGGATGGTGAGATGGATCCAAACTTCATCCTGAACCAGGATGCCTTCAAGGACGCGGGCATTCTCGTGGCCGACCGCAATTTTGGTTGTGGCTCGTCGCGCGAAAACGCCGCCTGGACCCTTGTTGACAACGGCATCCGGTCAGTTATCGCCCCCAGTTTTGGCGACATCCATTACAACAACGAGATGAATAACGGCATGGTGCCGGTGATACTCGATGCCGAAATTTGTGCCGACCTGCGACGGCAGTTACACGACAGTCCAGGCGGAGAGATTACTGTTGATTTGGAGCGCAATGTGGTTGTCGTCCCGGACGGCAGGGAGCATAACTTTAGCATCCCCGCCTTTAATAGAGAGCGGTTGCTCAGGGGGCTGGATGACATTTCCTTTACTCTGGAGCAGGAGAATGACATCGCGGCATATGAGGCTAAACGGCGAGACGAGGCTAATTGGTTGTTTGAATAGGGACTAATACCCCATCGCTCGGCTCATGCGGCGCGGGTCGGCGCCGCCTTCCAAGACCCCCGTCTTCATATCCTGTGTGATCGCGCAGACACCGGACGTTTTGTAGGTCATGTCCGGCAGCCGTTCGACGGAATGGCCCTTGGCGGTTAGCGCATTGCTGGTTTTCTCGTTGATACGGCCTTCGACCGTCAGCCTGCCGGGATAGGCAGTATGCGGTTCGAAGGAATCCGGTTGACTGTGCGTCATGAAGCGGGGCGCCTCAATAGCATCCTGCAAATCCATGCCGAAGACCTTAACGTTAAGCAGAACCTGCAACATTCCTTGCGTCTGGGTGTCGCCACCCGGGGTGCCAAAAGGCATCGCCCATTTGCCGGGCTCAATCGCGATTGCCGGGTTGGGTGTCAGGCGCGGGCGCTTGCCGGGTGCTACGGAAGAAGCGTGACCGGGTATGGCCCAGCTCTGCGAGCCGCGCGAGGAGGGGCAGAAGCCAGTGCCGGGGATGATCGGCGACTCCCAGGATACGTCGCTTGGCGTGGCTGAAAAAATATTGCCATCGCTATCGACCACACAGCAGTAAGACGTATCGCCAGAGGGTGGTGGGTTGCCGGCGGAGTTCATGACGGGCGCTGCGGTCCCGCCATATTGCGAACCCAGTGCGCCTGGCGGTGGCATTTCCGGCCAAGCCTTGTCCTCACGAATTTGAAGGCGGCGTTCTTCAGCGTAGGTCTCCGACAGCAGGGTATCGAGTGGTACGTCAATGAAGCGCGGATCGCCGTAATATCGTTCTCGGTCGGCCATTGATAGTTTCATCGCTTCGGAAACTAGGTGAATGTACTCGGCGCTATTGTGATCGAAGCTGTCCAGATCGTAGCCCTTAAGCAGTGAAAGCATTTGCTGCATCACAGGCCCCTGGCACCAGGCATCGCAGGTATAAACATCCATACCGCGAAATTGCATACGAACCGGGGCTTCGATGGCCGAAGTGTAACCGGCCAGATCCTCTTCGGTGACCCAACCCTCGTTCTCGGCATGGAACTTAACGATCGCTTGGGCGAGGTCGCCTTTGTAGAACGCATCCCGCGCCGCTTTGAGGCCTGCGTCGCGTCCCTTGTCAGCAGCGGCCTTTTCCTCATCGACCATATATTGAATGGAACGCGCTAAGTCAGTCTGCACGAAATTCTCCCCAACATCCGGAACCCGTCCGGCTGGCAGGTAGATTTCGGCATTTGATGGCCATTTCGAATAAGTATCTTCATGCGCGACAATGTAGTCGCGCATTACGTAATGCATGGAAAAGCCATCTCGGGCGTAACGTATCGAGGCTGCAGCGACGTCGCTAAAGCTCATGGTGCCATAGCGCTGCAATGCGGTGATCCAGGCATCGGGTGCGGCGGGAAGCACGGTCCGCAGCAATCCAATTGGCACGGAGCTGTCGTAGTTCTGAACAAAATGGTCGATCGATGCCGCTTTAGGCCACCAGCCAAGACCGCTGATAGTTAGGACCTCATCGCGTTCTTTTAAGTAGATCATTATTGGTGCGACGCCGGCGAATTGGACCATGTCGCTATGCACAATGCCGAGAGCCATGCCTGCGGCTACCCCCGCGTCTACTGCGTTGCCACCTGCCTCCAGGATGTCAAAGCCTGCCTGGGTCGCGAGGAAGTGACCTGCCGACACCATGTATCGCGTGCCGTGGATGGTCGGTTGCAGGGGCATTATGCCGCCTCCCATATTAATTTTAATAAGGCTTTAAGGTTACCGACGATACACCCTGCTGTCATCATGCAAGCAGTGGTGTAGGGTTTCCATAATAAATCATTTGGAGGTGGAGAAATACGCTATGGGCGGAATGCCGTTTGCTATGGTGCCGCTGCCAGCGGAGCGCAGCACCGAAAAACCGCGCTGCAAGGGCCTGACGATGATGATGGACTGGGGGCTACCTGTGAACCAGCAAAGAGAGTGGCTCGATCTGGTTGCGCCCCATGTGGACCTTGCCAAATTTGTCGTCGGTACGGCGCGGCTTTACGACGAGGATTATCTTGTCGAAAAGATTAATTTGTACAAAACGTGCAGCGTTCACCCATTTATAGGTGGACAGTTCCTAGAATATGTCTACGCGACCCAGGGGTTGCAGGGCGCGCGCCCCTTCTTTCTGGAAGCCAAGCGGCTGGGTTTTGACGCTATTGAGGTCTCCGACAATGTCGTGCCGCTCGATAGCAACGAGCGTCAGACCCTGATCCGAACGGCGGTGGATTGCGGCCTTGAGGTGCATGGCGAGGTGGGTTCGAAAAGCGAAAATACAGGAGCGGATACACTGATAGCACAGGCCAACGAATGCTTTGAGGCTGGGGCTGACGTGGTGCTTGTTGAAGGCGCCGAACTATTGACCGACGGTGAGCCAAACCGGTCCGTGATTGCTGCTCTACGCGATGGATTGGACGTAAACAAAGTTGTATTCGAGCTAATCGGGCCCTGGATACCGGGGACGCATCATTGCGATGTCTATGCGCTAAAGAAATTTTATATCGAAGAGTTTGGCCCCGATGTAAATATTGCCAATGTGATGCCAGATCAGGTCTGGGAAACTGAGACGCTGCGGGCGGGTCTCAGTGTTACTGGGCCACCCGATACAGCAACGGATAGCATTTGAATAGTTGCTGATTATTAACGCAGGCGACAGCTTTCAGAATTAGTTTGATAGCGAGCTTTTTTGCCCGGTCTGGACTCTTTCGGGCCGATACCCATATTGGGTTATGTCGACACCCAATATTGGGACATGATGAAAATATAGAAATATGGAAGTGATGTCTGAAATACCGCAAAGCGCGCAACCGCGACAGGAAGACTTGTCCTACGATCTGGAACGGGCTCTCTCGGCCGTTGTGTCCGTCCGTACTCAGATTCCCGAAGACGCAATGACTGCAAAAATGCTGGGCACGGAGCGAGCCGGCCACGGAGTGTTGGTCCGTGATAATGGCCTGATCGTGACCATCGGTTATCTGGTGACCGAAGCAGATACGATTTGGATCGTCGACAATAAGGGGAGCGCCACCGCAGGGCATACGGTTGCCTACGATCAGGAAACAGGTTTTGGCCTAATCCAGGCACTAGGACGCCTTGATCTATCCGCTCTTGAATTGGGCAGTTCGGCCGATGTCACCGAAGGCGAATCGGTGGTCCTCGCGGGCCATGGTGGGCGAGAGAATGCCATTTCGGCACGAGTTCAGGCTAAGCGCGAATTCGCTGGCTATTGGGAGTATCTTCTTGATGAGGCGATATTCACCGCGCCGCCGCACCCCACCTGGGGTGGGGCCGGACTGATCGGTCATGACGGCACCTTGCGGGGTATCGGATCGCTGTTCGTACAGCAGGTAATCGCCGGTGGTGATCCAGTTGATGGTAATATGGTAGTGCCAATCGATATCCTTAAACCGATCATGGACGAGTTACTGACCTACGGTAAGACTCAGAAACCAGCGCGCCCATGGCTTGGCATGATGACGACTGAGATGGACGATGCATTGGTCGTAGCCGGCGTTACAGAAGGCGGCCCGGCGCAACGTGCGGACGTACAGGTCGGTGATTTTATACTTGGGGTCGACGGACAGCCAGTTAATGAACTGGCGCAAATGTTTCGGCGGGTCTGGGCGACCGGCGAGGCCGGCGTTGGGATTCCGCTAACCCTGTCGCGAGATGGCGAGATGCTCGATCTGACAATCCAGTCGGTCAACCGGGCGAACCTTCTGAAGGCGCCGCAGCTGCACTAATAATGCGACCGTTCCAAACGACAAGATCACAAAGTTTGAGTTAAATTTCTCGCCCTGAAGGCCAAATTTCAGCGCGTCGCGGCACTTCGTTTCGAAGTAATATTTAAATCTGCCGCGCGTCTAGAGCTGGCGTTTGGTGGCGGCGGGAATCGGGCCATAACTGCCCCGACAAAGTGTTCCCGGGTTGTTCCTGCGACACGTTCTATGCTTTATTGAACACGTAGATCGGGCTGCTCCAGGCCTGAAATCCGTCCTCTGTGGTTACACAGACCCAAAGAGGGTTGTCGCCTTCTGGCTTCAGCGTGATCTCCAATTCGGTCGACAGGGCCCGATGCGGGTTCTCATCTGGCAGGCGGAAGGCACGCAGTTTTCGTTCCAATCCCCCAGCTTCCATGACCACATCCTCAATGCCGATGTCTGAAAGCTTTTCGTCCAAGGTGCCATGGTTAGTGGTGACTTCTAGGTTGCCTGGTTGTTTGGGATCGATCCAGGCGTCAAAGCCCCCGAAATTGCCTGTCGTGATCGCGTCGAATACCACCATATCGGAACCCTGTGTCTCCAGCAGGCGTTCGTGATTCCAGGCGTTGATTTTAGCCATGCGTTTTACGACCGCGCCGTTGAACCGGGCGCGGCCTTTCCAGCTCGACTCGCGGCCGCGACCGCGATATTCCGCGCCGCTCCAGATCACCCGGATGCGCTCTCCGAGGTCGGCTTTGGCGAAGGGCCGGACGGTTTTTAAGACCTCCATACCGTTGCGGATTTCGACTCGCTCAATGGGTCCCTGCGCTGCGACTTCAAGTGACAGTGTAACCTTATCGTCGACAGTCTGGACGATGTCACCCATCATGGCACTATGGACTGCTTGCGATCTCGCTCCGTCAAAGGCTTTCGGGTCGAGGTCGTAGAGTTGCCCTTCCGAGGGAAAGGTTGTTTTGACGTCGAGATGCAATCGCGTTCCCGTGGTACCATAGTGGTGCCGCTTGCGAAGACAGTCAAAGATGCCATCCCTCGTGAGCTCTTCGGCGTAGAAACAGGTTAGCCCGCCATAGGCGCCGAACATGGAGACCCCTGGATAGGAGGCGCCAGGACGTCCCTTATGGCCGTCGCTGTTGCACACAACGCCGCTGCGGTGACCGAGCGGGAAGCCATCAGTGAGCAGCCACTCGAAAGTACCCCAGGCGGAATGGATTTCCATAGCAGTTTCAAGCTTTGGTTCGTGTGCGTACTTGATGTCCGCATAGCGGCCGCCAACATGTGCGTAAATTAGGCAGTCCTCATCCTTCAGCGACTCGAACAGCAAATTGGCGTTTGGCGCGTCAGTGTCAAGGTCTTCGCGCTCCGGTAAAAGCGCATGGCTTGAACGATGAATTTGCCGCCCTTCTTCGCGAAAATAAACGTTGCGGTCACCGCCTACTGCCGTGTTACCGGACCATTCATAGCCCGGAAAGGTCACGAAGCGGCCGGGCTCGTGGTGGTAGGCTGTCAGCTCGTTGAGGAATTTCCAGAAAGTGTTGTTGACCTGGAAATCATTTGCCTGGTGGCTGGTGACGTCAAGGAAGGCTTTGTTTCGAGCAAAGTCGAAATAGGCCCGCGAGGTGCCTATTCCAATCGACTCGCCGCTCTGCCCGTGCAGGTCGCCCCAATAGCCGCTGTATTGGCCCACGCGGATCATCATCGGGTGGGATTCACAGACGAATGCTCCGGTCTCCGCATCGCGTACCGTGATGCGAAGTTCGCCTGGTTCATCGACGCTAAGCCCTTCGAAAGTCACGGCGCGTTCGCCTAGCGGATAGTCGAACCGGTCAGGCAGATTGTTAACCGGTAAGTTCGCCTCCAAAATAAAACTACCCTCTGCAAGCTCGGTAGGATTACCCCACTTGTCCTCTGCCTTGAGACCGAAGATGAAGTTCTCGCCCGGCCTGCGCAGGCTCGACAGTACCGCGCGCCATACCTCCGGTTGGCCAGGCACGATGGAGATCGTCGGCGTGTTCGGTATCGGTGTGAAATGGCCGACTGCGCAGACGTCCGCGAGCACTTTAAACTCGAAACCTTTCTCGACGAAGGTCTGCATCTGCATGCCTGGTGAACCGCCACTGGTATCGCCAAATGTGATTGTGATGGTATCTCCTTCACTCAGGTAGCCGCCGGAGACGCCGATTGTCAGCGATTTCCAGCGCGGCCGGGCGCTGGCGCCACGGCGGCTATATTCGACTGACAAGGTTGCGCCATTGCTGGCTTGGGCAGTCACGTAGTTTGGCTCTGCTGGATCGGATATTTGCAACCTCCCAGCATCTCCCATAGCCCGGAAAACGACGCGTATTGCGCCTGTATCGTCCAAGCCGAAGCGGCCCACAGTATAGACAAGCGTGAAAGTTTGCAGGCTACGCGCCTCAAAAGCCCCCTTTGGCGTCAGTTGGACATGCCCATACAGTACTGGGTCCGGTCCTGGTTGAACGGCAGGCCAACCTTCGCCTACAAGGTTCGAATCGACGATCGAATCGCCGCCCTTCAATTCAGGTTTGCTGGTGGATGCGGGTGCCCCTGTGTCCGGCATGGCTAACTTCTCCCAAGGTGCTCAATTATGGCGCCTATCCTTCGCACATACGGACCCACGGGGACAACCGGCTAGTTGGATAGAGATGTCTCGAGGGCCAGTCATGACGTTTCCTTCTTTAATGGCCGAATAAACTAGTCCATTTCGCCTTCCACGTTCGGCAATTCCGCCGAAATAAAGTAAAATCAGGTGGTTGCTTGCTGCTTTGTTTAGGACCAGCCCGTTGTTGACAGGGACAGTGGTCGTTTGTCCGTTCAAGTGCTCGTGGATCCAAACTGGTCGGTAAAGCTATTATGGTCTTCATTCAAAGAAAACCAATCGCGGTGCATATAGCGTTACGTTCCCCTCGTATTCGCCGCTGAATAGGCTTTGGTGCGGTAGATTGCGTAGAAAAATTCACCGAGCTTACGATCGACCAGCTCCGGCGATACAGACAGCCATTTGCAGACCACCAAATTCGCCCCGTGCTCGGTTGCGTTCGCTTCAGGTGCCGGGGTAGTGTTGTGCCGTGAGACGGCGAGAAATACCCGCATATCATTCCAATCTTGCGCTAATAGCCTTGTTTCCTTGGCCAGAACTAGCCTCTTAAACCGGCCAAAACAGCTCATAAATATTTTATAGAAGCTATGCGCAATTCTGTAATGTGGGATAGGAAAATTTGCCTAAGTCACCTAATTACGAATCATTTACAATTGAAATTGTGATGAGTTTGGAGCGGCGGATATGTACTTCGACCTTCGGTTATGGGTTTTTACCAAAGGTGTTCGTGGAAGGATATTTGGTGCGGTAGCGATCGGTGTGCTGGCGACGATCTTTGGCATCGCTCGCTTGGCGCTGCTCGGCTGGCTGATTGTGAAGGTCTTCCAGGGTGTGCCGTTCGAACTACTGCTCTGGCCGTCTGCCGGTGTTGCCGCTGTCATGATTATTCGTGGTTGGCTGGAATATCTCCGCAACATGGTGGCGCACGACACTGCAGCCAAAGTTCAGGTCCATTTACGAACCGTTATCTTCGATAAGATAACCGAATTGGGACCGGCGCATTTTGGGTTAGAACGGACCGGCGATGCAATCATGGCAATTATCGATGGGGTCGAACAGCTCGAAATCTATTTCGGCCAGTATTTGCCGCAGCTGATCATATCTGCACTTACGCCTTTCATGATCTTTTGCTTTGTGATGTTCCTCGACTGGCCTGTTGCATTGGTCATGCTCGCTGCCGCACTCATTACACTGATTGCACCTCAGGCTTTCCACAGCTGGGATCAGAAAAACAGCCTAGACCGGTCAAAAACATACAAAGCCTTTGCGGCAGAGTTTCTCGATTCTGTGCAGGGGCTAGCGACTTTAAAGTCTTTTGGGCAAAGCGGCGCGCGATCACGCACCCTTAAGCAAAAGGCAGACGACGTATTTCGCTCGACGATGTGGGTTCTGGCGACCAATTCGCTTGCCCGGGGCATCACGGATACGGGCATTGCAGTGGGCGTGGCGGCGACGCTGGCGCTTGGCGCTTATCGGGTCGTCGACGGTGATATGACCCTAGCGGCGCTGATCGTGATCCTAATGATGGGTGTCGAGGTATTCCGGCCTCTGCGCGATATGCGTTCGCTGATGCATAACGGCATGGTGGCGCAGGCCTCTGCGCAAACGATCTTTCAACTGCTTGACTCGAAGCCGATCGTGACCGAGCAGCCGCGTGGCGCAAACATTGAGACACTGTCGCCAACCGTTACCTTCAAAGACGTTACCTTTGCCTATCCGAGCAGCCGTCGTAACGCGCATGAGGGCCTCAACTTTGATGTTGAGGCTGGTGAACGGGTTGGTTTCGTCGGCCCCAGCGGTGTTGGTAAGTCGTCGATTGTCCGATTGTTGCTGCGCTTTTACGATCCAACCGAAGGCACGGTGAAGATCGGTGGTAGTGATTTGCGCGAGCTAAGCTTTTCGGAGCTGCGCAGTCAGATCGCCGTCGTCAATCAGGATACTTACCTGTTCCATGGCACGATCGTAGAAAATCTGCGCGTCGGTAAGCCGGGTGCTAATGCGTATGAATTGGAGGAGGCCTGTCGTGCTGCCAACGCTCATGATTTTGTCGTCAAGCTGCCGCAGGGCTACGACACTGTAATAGGTGAGCGTGGTGTTCGCTTATCCGGAGGGCAGCGGCAACGCATTGCCATCGCCCGCGCGATCCTTCGCGATGCTCCAATCTTGGTGTTGGACGAGGCCCTTTCGGCTGTCGATGCGGAAAATGAGGCGATCATTCAGGACGCGCTAGATCGACTTATGGAAGGTCGTACGACACTGATCTTTGCTCACCGTCTATCCAGTGTAATCGACGCCGATCGTATTCTGGTGCTGGACGGTGGCCGTGTCGCAGAAACGGGGAGACATGGCGAACTAATGGCGCGCCGTGGGGTGTACCACCGGTTAATGGCTGAACAGGCGGAGGAGACGGCCCACGTCGACGCGCCGATTGTTGGTGGTGGATTTCTCGAGAAAGGCGAAGGCACGCAGCCGACTTACAGCGAAGAGTCTCAATTCGCCCCGACTGATGCCATTGTCAAGGCAGAGGGTCTCGGCTGGTTTGCTGCAGCAAGAGAGCTGATGAAGCATATAGGTCCATACCGCGGAAAGCTTTTGATGACCTTCTTCTTTGGCGTAACCCGTGTCCTCGCTTTCATCGGGGTTGGTGTTGTAGGTGCTTTGGCGGTCAAGGCGGTGAAGGGGGGTGAACCATTTGAGACATTGTTGATCCTTCTTGCTGTGATGGCACCGGTCTCTGGAATTTTCCACTGGTTCGAATCCTGGCAGGCCCATGATATGGCATTTCGCCTGCTGGCCGAGATGCGAATAGCACTGTTCAACAAACTCGACAGGTTAGCCCCAGCGTACATGGTGCGGCGACGTACCGGCGACATGGTGGCGATGGCGACACACGATGTGGAATTGGTTGAGTATTTCTTTGCTCATACCATCGCACCGGCATTTGTCGCCGTACTGGTTCCGGGCATCGTTGTTACCGTTTTGCTGTTCTTCGGTTGGGAAATGGCCGCTGCATTGGCACCATTCCTGTTGACCGTGGCACTTAGTCCGTTTTTCATGCGTAAGCGTGTTGATGAGCTGGGCTCCCGAGCCCGCGAAGCACTTGGAGAACTCAACGCGCACGCCGTAGACACGATCCAGGGACTGGGCGAGATCGTTGCCTTTCAAAGGGTCGATGAGCGACGCCAAGAATTGGTTGAGCGGACTGAGACCCACCACCAAATCCGTCTACCCTTTTTCCGCGATCTCACTTTGCAGACCGCATTATTGGAAGTAGTGACGGGATTGGGCGGCCTGGCGGTAATAGTGGTGGGCGCCAACTTGGTTTCTGCCGGTGCCCTGGAGAGCGGGGTCCTGCCTTTGTTGACCTTGCTAGCGATGTCCGCCTTTCTGCCAATTTCTGAAATTGCCAATGTGGGGCGGCAGCTCGCCGATACATTGGGCTCAACGCGCCGACTTTATGCGGTAGACACCGAGCCGGTGCCGGTTACCGATGGGTCGGGCGTTGGCGATGTCGATGATAGCGAAGGGCTACCAATTGCACTTGACGGTGTCGATTTCCAATATGAGGCGGGCAACCGTCGTGCTCTGCAAGGTGCTCGATTTGAGGTGCCGGCCGGCAAGACAGTGGCATTGGTAGGTCCATCGGGCGCAGGCAAGACTACGATTGCCCATATGCTGATGCGTTTCTGGGATCCGGGTAACGGTGTCATCAGACTTGGCGGGCACGACCTTAGGGACTATGCACTCGACGATTTGCGTAAGCGCATAGCACTGGTTGCCCAGGACACCTACCTATTCAACGATACCTTGCGTGCCAATATCCTGATTGCCGATCCGGCGGCAGACGAAGGGAAGCTTATGGATGCGGTGCGTCGTGCCTCTTTGGGTGAATTTGTTGACGCCCTACCGGACGGCCTAAAAACCAAAGTCGGAGAGCGCGGCATGCGCCTGTCTGGAGGACAGCGACAGAGAGTTGCTATCGCCCGTGCTTTCCTCAAGGACGCACCGGTATTGATTCTTGACGAAGCCACTTCGCATCTTGATGCGGTCAACGAGAAGGCTGTGCGTGAGGCTTTGGAGGAGCTAATGACGGATCGTACCACAATCATCATTGCTCATCGTCTATCGACAGTCCGTAACGCCGATTTGATAGTTGCACTAAACGAAGGCCGGGTGATTGAGACCGGTACTCACAATGAGTTGGTGGCAAAGGGCGGCCTATACGCACAATTGGTTGCACATCAACTCGCCGGTGCTGCTGGTCGCAGCGCGGCAGAGTAGGCGCGCGCCATGCACGTCTATGTCTTGATGATGGTGCTTTTAGATACTGAACAAATAGGAATTCTTGTTGGGTAAAGGTACTCCTGCACTGCGGCGGGACTGCGAGCCGCTAAATTGACGAGTTAGCACAAATT
>CAYYUG010000045.1:17892-21638 GCA_964474755.1 uncultured Rhodospirillaceae bacterium
CGCCGCTGTGGCAGCCAATAATCGCCGAGAGCTAGATGCGGAGTCTGAAAATTGTCCTAGATCAAGATGTTGCCGACCTGACAACGACGTAGGCAGGTGATTTCCAGTTTGATCACATGTTGGCGTAGCTCCTCGGGAAACAGGTTATCTCCCTTATCTGGGTGGTTGAGGATAGATTCCGTCGTACCGTCATTGACGAATGGAATTAGTGCGCCGGTTAATGGACGTGCCACGACAATCGGTTGAGTGTGGGAAGGAAGCCGGTTCTTCGCGCTTGCGAAATAGCAAAAGAATTAAGGAATGAGATTATGACTGTCGAAAAACTAGAAATCACGAGGCGCGAACCCTACCAGGACGGCCAGCTTTTTGCGGACGGTCGGACCTATGAAAGGATCGAAGGGATTGCACAATACGCAGTCGATCCTGACCATAGAATGAATCAGGCGATTACCGACTTAGCTTTAGCGGATCGTTCTGATGGGTTGGTCCGGTTCTACGGCGACGTGACCTTATTGGTACCGTCCGATGGTGGAAACAGGGCAATGCTTTTTGAGATTCCGAACCGTGGCAATCGGGTATTGACCCGTATGTTCAATCAGGCGCCGTTCGATTTAATGCCGACCGACGAAATAAATTCGGGAGATGGGTTCCTGATGGACCGGGGTTGGACCCTAGCTTGGGTTGGCTGGCAATGGGACGTGCCAAAGCCGGGCCCACGCATGGGTCTATCTGCACCGCTTTTGCCAGATGGGTCTGTGATGGGGCAGATGCAGCTGCGCGTGCAACTCGACAAGGACCAAGCAGATATCTCTCTGACAGACCATCATGTTGGCGCAATCGGTAACCACCAGCCAATTCCAACACGGGATATCGAAGATCCATCGGCGCGCCTATTGGTGCGCGATCATATATATGGCGAGGCGCGCGAGATTGCTCGCGAGCAATGGCGTTTCGCGCACGACAAAGATGGTGTTCCAATTTCCGATACGGACTATATCTGGCTTGATGGCGGGTTTAATCGCGGACTGGTTTATGACGTATTGTATACGCCGCGTGACTGTCCGGTTGCGGGGGCGGGACTTATCGCAGCACGCGATCTGGCATCATTTCTGCGTCGTGACGTTGCATCGCCGTTAGGTAAGACGATTGATTATGCGATCGCGGAGGGCATCTCACAATGCGGGCGGTTCCTGCGCACCTTCCTGGGTCTTGGTATGAACACAGACGAGGCAGGCGCTGCGGTTTTCGATGGCATGCTTGTCCACATTGCCGGCGGCCGTCGCGGTGAGTTTAACCTTCGCTATGGTCAGCCTTCAGTGCAGCCGACGCCAAGCCTCGGCCATCGTTTCCCCTTTGCTGATGAACCGCAGCATGACCCTCGCTCTGAACAGATGGCGGGGTTACTTGATGCGCAAAAAGCGGCTGGCAATGTGCCGAAGATCTTTTATACCGACACTGCGGCAGAGTATTGGCGAGGCGACGCTTCGCTGCCGCATCTCTCTGTGACTGACGGGTCTGATGTGGAGCCGCCGAACAACGTCCGGCGCTATCTTTTTGCGGGCACCCAGCATGGTGCGGGCGTGCTACCCAAGGCCGATATCAGCCCATTTGGTAGCCATGGGAGCAATTTTTTTAATCTCGTGGACTATCGACCTCTTTACCGGGCAGCGCTCACCAATTTGTTGACCTGGGTCGCGCAAGGATACGAACCGCCGATAAGCGTATTTCCGCGACAATCTGATGGAACTGCTGCGACGCGTGAGGCAGTTGCATTGGAATTAAATTCGATACCGGCTCTTGTTACCCCCGACCCGGCGTTACTTCCATCGATCTATCCTCTCGATCTCGGTCCGCATGCAGACCAAGGTGTCGCGCAGTTGCCGGCGGACCGCAACGGTGCGTCCTATCCTTGTGTTGTCTCTGCCGTAGACGCGGACGGTAATGAGATCGGTGGCGTCCGCATGCCTGATGTCTCTGTACCGGTTGCCACATATGCGGGTTTCAATGTGCGCCATAAGGATTCGGGGGGAACAGGACAGATCCTGGAATATGTCGGTTTGACCTCCCCATTTGCAAAGGATACCGAGGCTCGGAAAACGAATGGCGACCCGCGGCTGTCGCTTGCCGAACGATATCAAAGTCGTGCGGATTATTTGGGAAAAATTGAGGCCGCCGCATGGGACCTCGTCGAGGCACGTCTGTTGCTGGCGGAGGATGTTGGTCTATGCCTGTCGCTTGCCGGCGATCGCTATGATGCAATTATGGAAGGCTAACCATCGTCTAAGCGTGCAAACGGGAGAATAATTGCCCCATCAGGGGCATTGGCCAGATGGCAGCTATCAATATGTAAGTCTCGCCGGACTTCGATGTCTAAGTGTATGGTACTGGTGACATAGCGATATCAGAGCGCTACAGCCTATCGAGCAAGCGCGCGTCTTTGTAGCTCTTTGGTCATGAACTTAGGCGTGGCGGATCCTTTTACGCTTCATTACAGTGGCATGGTTTCCTTGTATGGCTCTATTCTGGTTCGAGCAAGAAGGCCGTATCACGGATCTCTCGCAGGTCTTCGTCGTATTGCATGAAGAGGCTGCTATTGAGTTCGGTACCAACGCCCTTTTTCCGTGCCTTCTCGTAGAGAAGCCGACCCATAGCGGCGAACTGGATCCCCATTCCGACATTATTGTTGTGATAGGTAATTTGCTGGTCGTCTGTTCGGCCAACACCTGCCTTGCCGATCATAAGCTCGCCGATATCGTAGATATTGTCCCAGGATAGTTTACCGCTCTCCAAGTGCGGATGCAGTTCTGGTTGTTTGTCGAGGGTGATCGAGTCCTTGGAATTAACGACGATCAGATCACTCTTGAAGACTGTTTCATCATCGGTCTCGCGGCGCGGCAGGAAAGAATCGCTGCCAATCATAGTGTTAACATGGGTGCCTGGTTGCAACCAGTCGCCGTCGAACACAGCGTTGTTAGAGTTGGTCGCGGTTGTAACGATTTGGCAGTCCTCGACCGCTTCGCGTGGATGGTCGACAGCAACGGTGCGTACGCCCAATTGTTGGGTCATTTTCTCGGCAACTGCTTGCCGACGCTCAGGTCGTGTGCTGTAGAGCCGAATTTCCTCGATATCGCTGACAGCGAGATTGCACTTCGCCTGCAGTAGCGCTTGTGTGCCGGTGCCGAATAGCCCCATAGTCTTGGCACCCGCGGGTGCAAGCCGCTTGGTGACGATAGCGCTGGTTGCCGCGACCCGTATAGGGTTCATGAAATAATCCTGTAATACGGAGATCAATTCGGTCGTCTCCGTGTCAAACAGGAAAACCAGAGCAGAGAAAGCGCCCGGGAAACCAAGCCGAGGATTGCCCCGCTTGGTTAACACATTGACCGTCGCCGAATTAACCCTCAGCCCCATAGAGCGGATACCTGGCACGATACCCGCCATCTCGTTGAACCAATAGTAATGGTCTGGTGGTGCCTCGCGCGGTTGATAGATACGCCGCCGTGGTAGTTCTTTGGCATTTCCCTGCCCTAGTTCCGTATAGGCTTTCTCAATCGATGCTATACATTCCGCCATGCTGGCCAGCCCGATCATTTCTTTGTTGCTCAGGACTAGAGTTGTGTTCATTCGCGCGCTCCTCGGAATAATTCCGTAGCTAAAGTGTGGCTGCCGACAGAGATGAGCGCAAATTGGTACGGCACTTTCACGCCTTCGGCAGGTGACATAGGCAATGATCAATTCGATGGAAG
>CAYYUG010000045.1:21738-26390 GCA_964474755.1 uncultured Rhodospirillaceae bacterium
TATGAACCAACGGACGACGAATCCGCAGTCGGCGATCCCTTCGGTTGACAAGATGCTGCGCGCACCGATGCTAGCGGAGGCACTTGGTATGCACGGTCGGATAGCGGTCACAGACGCTGTGCGCATCGTGCTGGCGTCTGTGCGACGCGGGTTGATGGCCGGCGAGCCAGTCGAGAGCCACGAAGATGCCGTAGCGTTGCAGGTTATTGCGGTACTGAAGTCGCTGGCACAGCCATCGCTAGTCCGCGTCTTCAACCTTACGGGTACGATACTGCACACCAATCTCGGCCGAGCGCCTCTGCCACCGGAGGCGGTCGAGGCAATGGTTGCGGCAGCAGGTGCGTGCAATCTGGAGTATGATTTGGAAAAGGGCGCCCGTGGAGAGCGCGATACTCATCTAGAGCCCTTGTTGCAACGGTTGACTGGGGCCGAAGCGGCCACGGTTGTTAACAACAATGCGGCTGCTGTTTTGTTGGTCCTTAACTCTTTGGCACGCGACCAGTCAGTGTTGGTATCACGCGGTGAGTTGATTGAGATTGGCGGAGCCTTTCGCATACCTGACATCATGGCTCGGGCCGGCTGCTATCTGCGTGAGGTGGGTACAACCAATCGAACACATCTTAAGGATTTCTCTGACGGGATCGATGAGAATACGGCGCTGATTATGAAGGTGCACGCAAGCAATTATGCGATTGAAGGTTTTACAGCCGCGCCTACAGAGGTGAATTTAGCGAAGTTAGCGCGTGAATACGAACTACCCTTCGTCGTCGATCTTGGTAGCGGGGCGCTGGCCGACCTGGCTGCCTATGGGGTGCCACACGAGCGCACGCCTGGAGAGACGTTGGCCGACGGTGCAGATATCGTCACTTTCAGCGGCGACAAGTTGCTTGGTGGGCCGCAGGCGGGTCTGATAGTTGGCCGAACGGACTTGATTGAGAAAATTCGTAAGAACCCAATGAAAAGAGCTATGCGCCTCGACAAGATGACGATTGCCGCATTGGAAGCAGTTCTTAGACTCTACGTTAATCCGGACCGCCTACCAGAGCGGCTGCCTGCGGTCGGCTTACTAGCTCGCCCTGTTTCAGAGATTGCTGCAGTGGCTGACCGAATGTTGCCCCTAGTAGCGCAAGTATTAAATGGTGTTGCATTTATCGAGACCGTACCTTGCCGTAGCCAGATCGGTAGTGGTTCTCTCCCAGTCGACCTGCTGGAGAGCACGGCATTATCGATACGTCCATTAAAGGAGGGGCGTAGTTCTGGCGATCTTGTCAACAAAATTGCCGAGTCCTTTCGCGCGCTGCCCGCGCCGGTGATTGGCCGCGTTCAAAAAGGCGCTTTTCTGCTCGACTTGCGCTGTTTGATAGATGAGGCAGCATTTTCTGCGCAGCTCGAAAAGTTAGATCTCTCATGATCGTTGCTACCGCTGGGCATATTGACCACGGTAAGACCTTGCTGGTGAAAGCGTTGACAGGTGTTGATGCGGATCGGCTACCAGAAGAGAAAAAACGTGGGCTAACGATCGATCTCGGCTTTGCCTATCGACATTTTGCTGACAATGCCGTGCTCGGATTTGTCGACGTGCCGGGGCATGAGCGCTTTGTGCGCAACATGCTGGCTGGAGTTTGCGGTATAGATTTTGCCCTGTTAATCGTGGCCGCCGATGATGGTCCGATGCCGCAAACCGAAGAGCATCTTGCAATCCTAGACCTCTTGGGTGTTTCGGTAGGCGCGGTGGCGCTCACAAAGACCGACCGCGTGCCACCAGATCGTGCTCTGGAAGCCATGGAAGAGATCGAAATGATAGTCGACGGTACGACACTGGAGGCCGCGCCCGTTTTCCCGGTTTCTAGTATTACTGGCGAGGGCATTCCGGAACTGCGAACGCATCTGGAGGAACAGGCCCAGGCGATCGCCGCGCGGCCGAACGCTGGCAACTTTCGACTGGCTGTTGACCGTACTTTCACGATTTCGGGTGCAGGACTAGTAGTCACAGGTACGGTTTACGCGGGTAAGGTCGCGGTTGGAGACAGGTTGTTACTGTCACCTGCTGGTCTGCCAGTGAGAGTGCGCGGTATTCACGCACAGGACCGTCAGTCAGAAGCTGGTCAGGCGGGTGAACGTTGCGCCCTTAACATCACTGGGGCGGAGATTGACAAGGATTCAGTGCATCGGGGCGATTGGGTGCTGGCAGAGAATGCACATGCGCCAACAAGGCGGGCTGATGCGATGATTCGTATTCTTAAAAGTGAGCCACGTTCGTTCCGGCACTGGACCCCGGTACATTTCCATCTCGCTGCTGCGGCGGCAACGGGGCGAGTTGCGATATTGGAAGGTGGTTCGATCCCGCCCGGCGAGACAGGACTGGTACAGCTGGTGCTAGACGAGCCGATCGGTGCACTTACTGGCGATCGCTTTATTTTGCGTGATCAGTCGGCGAAGCGCACCATTGGCGGCGGACGAATTATTGATCCGTTGTCGCCGGCGAGGGGACGGGCGCGGGCGCAACGATTGTTGTTGGTCAACGCGATGGCGCACCCTGAGCCAGTAACGGCGTTGAGTGAGGTTTTGGCCCTGACACCCGGTGGCGTTGATCTGAACTGCTTTGCTCAGTCCCGCAATTTGACTCCAAACGAGGCAGAGGCGTTGTGGGAAACGGTCAATATGGTGCGGCTCGGGGGGGCGCGTGATGCGGTCGGCATCGAACGGGTAGCCTGGGATGGGCTGCGTGATGCAATTGTCGAGGCTCTGCGCGTATGGCACCAGGCACGGCCGGACCAGCCAGGGCCGGAGGAGGATAGGCTGCGTCGGACCTTGCCGCGCGCGACTACATCGACAGTTTTCAGCGCAGCGCTACTTGGTTTACTGAGTGAGAAAAGGATTGCACGAGATGGGGTGTATCTCACATTACCAGGGCATCGTGCGGTCTTTTCTGATACTGATACGGCGCTTTGGGAAAAAGTCGAGCCGATGTTGAGCGAGCACGGCCTGCGGCCACCGCGCGTGTTGGAGATAGCTGAAGAGATTGGACTGGATGGTCGCGCGACCGAGAGGTTTCTTGCCCGAATGGCGCGTGCAGGGATGCTCGCGCGTGTCGCTGATAATCGTTTTTTCTTACCAGAAACCTTATTGAAATTAGCACAGATAGCCGAAAATATGGCTGAGGCGGCACCGGACGGGAGCTTCTCCGCGGGTGCATATAACAAGCAGTCAGGGTTGGGTAGAAACCTGGCAATCCAACTTCTTGAATTCTTCGATAAAAGCGGATTTTCGCGACGGACTGCTGAGGGACGAATATTGGTTGCAGCTGCGCAGGAAATTTTCGGTTAGAGGCAAAAAAGAGAAAACTGCTGGTGGAGGGCACGGAGTTCGCTCGTAACAGCATAGCAAAGTGCCGCCCCGATTTTGGAGCACTGCTTGGCTTGCGCTTGCCATTTATTCAGTGCCAACAGTTCGCTAATGATAGTTCAAATAGTGCGTCTTTGGTTGCCCATTAAAAGCTCGAGGTTGGCTATTGCTAACTGAATTTTGATAATCGTATTTGGATGTGGCCAAAGGCGTTGTGAGGTATGCATGACGCTGGACACTCAGGTGTAAGAATTATCTTTTTAGCTTGTCGTTAAATGCCAAAATTCATACCCATATATTTTTTTAATTTGTCCAAAAACAATGTGTTTTCGCTTTATAATTTTAAGCCCTTTGTGGCTAAGTCATTGGTTAAATAAGTCACACGAATATAAAAAGGCTATCAAGACTGAATACACTGACCTTTTCTTATCGCTCTCCCCGTCGAGACGCGAATTCCTATACTAGCCGAACCAATTTCAGATGTTCTGTGTCTGTTATAGTCCGGTCAGGATAGCGTCAGCGATTTTTTCTGACGTCATGATCGTAGGAATGTTGGTGTTGGCGCAAGGTACCCGAGGCATTACTGAGGCGTCGCAGACGCGTAATCCTTCGATGCCGTAGACCCGACCGGTTGGATCGGTCACAGCCATTGGGTCATCTTCTCGGCCCATTTTGCAGGTGCAGGAGGCGTGCCAGGTACCTGTTACAGTCCGTCGAATATAGGCTTCCAGCGCATCATCGTCGGACAGCAACGTTTCAATATTGTCGCCTTCCGTCAGCACAGACTGTATTAGCTTAGAGCGCAGCCAACTGGGTCCATCCAACAGATGGCCCATAACGGTGGTAATGAATTTGTTTTGCGTGTTCACCACGCCCACCTTTCGCACCCGTTCGCTGTAGCTTGACGGGAAGGTATCGCTGGTCGCTTTTTGCATAAACGGGTTTGCATAAACCTCCACTAGCATGCGGAAGCAGGACATCAGTCGGTCCAGGTCGCGCCTGTCTGAAAGCATATTGAACTCGACCGTTGGCTCCTCTCGCCAATCTGCGGTGTTCAGTTGCACTTGTCCCGTTGAATAAGATTTATTGACCCAAGCTAAGAAGGAACCGAGCCGGTCTCCGACGGCATGCCAGGCGGATTTGGTAACGCAAACGGCGAACATGTCGCCCGGTGGGCACTCACCCAGGCCGGATGAATACCGTAAACCCAAATGTATATGTCGCCGCGTTTTTGGATCGAGCCGAGCGAAGGGGTGAAGATAGGCTGAAACGGCGATCGCTGGATGTTCCATCAAATTTTGGCCGAC
>CAYYUG010000045.1:26490-36408 GCA_964474755.1 uncultured Rhodospirillaceae bacterium
GGTGAAGATAGGCTGAAACGGCGATCGCTGGATGTTCCATCAAATTTTGGCCGACGCCTTCACGTGCCATGCGGATATCGATGCCTTTTTCTTTCAGATGGCCGACCGGGCCGATGCCGGCGCGCAACAGCATCGCCGGTGAGTGCAGAGCGCCAGAGCAAAGAATGATTTCTTTGGCGTGGACTGTCTCTGTTTGCCCCATGCTTTGGATAACAACTCCGGTCGTTTTTGTACCGTCGAATAATATTTCTTTAACCCGCGATTCCGTGCGCAGTTTTAGGTTTTTACGCAGCCGCGTACCTGGATCAAGGTAGCCGATCGCGGCAGAGACACGCCGGTCATAAACGTTGGAAATGGTTAGTGGAAAGTAGCCGTCGCGGAAGGCACCATTCTGATCTTCGATATAATCAAAACCGACGGATTTGAGCCCCTCGGCGGAAGCCTGTGCGAAGTCTGACCAAAGGTCTTGGAAGATACGCCGGATTGGGATCCGACCTTCGTTACCGTGGAACTTACCTTCGAAATCCATATCTCGTTCCAGCTTACGGAAATAGGGCAGGACTGACTCCCAATTCCAGCCCGTCGCACCCATCGCTTCCCAGTCGTTGTAGTCATGGGGCGCTCCGCGGTTGGCAAGCTGTCCGTTGATACTAGAACCTCCCCCTAGGACCCGAGCTTGCTCATATTTGCGCAATGGCGGGCGTGTTTCGTCGGGGTTATTGTGGGAAACGGGCTCCAGGTGAACCTTTAGGTCGTTCCAAATGAAGCGGGGATCGAAGTAGGCAGTGCCAGGATAACTATCGAGAATTTCGGCGGGCACGTCACCATGTGGCGTGTCAATTCCAGCTTCCAGCAGCAGTACTTTGTTGGCACTATTGGCTGATAGGCGGTTAGCCATCACCGAGCCTGCTGAGCCGCCGCCAACGATGATGTAATCGTAACTCATAATTTAAATCCCGTCCCAAATTTTTGTTTTCTCTTGCGCATCATAGTCTAAATGCGACGTCGTGCGGATATTCTTCGACGGCTGGTGAGTATCGGCCCCGTTGACCCGCCGCGAACTTTGAAAAATCCGAAAATTACTAAGCATTTCGTTTCCGGGTTGGCGGCTTATTTCCCAAATTTGAGTATTGCTGCCGTTCTAGAAATTTTCGGATACGTGGGGTGTGCCCGAGATTGCCCTTATGCCGCACTCCTGTCATGGTGCGCCGCACCAAATTCGGGATAGGACTTTTCAGATATGGCCGAGCATAGCGAACAGAGACAGGCTCTGACCGCAATCCTCTTCTCGAATGTGGGACATAGTTTCTCTCACATGTTTACTGTTCTGTACGCCACGGCTGTGCTGTATCTGCCAAAGGTTTTTGATATGCCCTATGGCGAACTGCTAGGCCTGTCCAGCTTGGGACTAGTACTTTTCGGGGTTGCTGCATTGCCTGCTGGCTGGCTTGCTGATCGCTGGAGCCAGATCGGCATGATGGTCATATTTTTTCTAGGTATCGGTGTCGGGGCAATCTTTGTTGGCCTGGCCGAAGGGTCGAAGGGCCTGTTCATTGGTCTCACTCTGATTGGCCTGTTCGCCTCCATTTACCACCCGGTAGGAATTGCCTGGGTTGTAGCCTGGGCGAAGAAGCAGGGTATGACACTCGGTATTAACGGGGTTTTTGGTAACGTGGGCAGCGCCATCGCGCCGGTCTTCGTCGGGCTGATGATTGATTATGTGACTTGGCGCGCTGCGTTCGTTATTCCGGGTGTTCTTTCCGTCGTTGTAGGCATAGGATTGTTTGTCGTCTGGCGTGCCGGCTGGATCAAGGATGTGACTAAAGATCGGGCGTCGACCGGTGCACCGGACCCAAGTGCATTTGTTCGGGTCTTTATCGTTTTGACCATTACCATGGCCTGCACTGGATTTGTCTATACCGGCCTGACCAACACTATGCCGAAACTGATGGAGATGGGTTTGAGCGCCGCAATAGCGTCCAGCTATACGGAGATCGGCATTTTCGTCGGGATTGTTTCGGGCGTAGCGTCTCTGAGCAGTATCTTCGGCGGTTGGATGGCAGACCGCTATTCTGCACGAGCAATCTATATAGTCTTTTGGGTGCTTCAAATTCCTTTGTTGTTCGTAATCGTTTCGTTGTCCGATTACACGCTGTTAGCGGGTATCCTGCTAGTGCTTAGCTTCATGTTAGCCTTTGCGGCGGCGGAAAATATGCTGGTCGCCCACTACACGCCTTTCCGCTGGCGGGCCGTCGCCTACGGTGCGAAATTCGTGTTGGCTCTGGGTGTTGGTGGCCTCACCGTCCACCTGGCAGGATGGCTGTTCGATCGGGACGGCGATTTTGGGTCGCTCTTTGTGTTTTTCGGTGGAGCAGCAATCATGGCGGCTGCCGCGGCGTTGATGTTGCCTGGCACACGGCCGCATGTCGCGGTCGCCACCAGTAGTGATTAACGACGCCTATTGAAACCAAGAGAAATCGGCTAAATCGCCATCGCTTGTGAAAAAGAGGCCGGGTGAACCATGTCGGAAAAAGCTACCGGTAAGCGGAGGCGACTGCTTGCATTAGGTGATCCGAATAAAAACATCGTAGATGAAACCGTTGCGCTGGCTGAAGAGATAGGTTGGAGCGGCGTCCGGTTACATCTGGTCGCCGAACGACTAGACATTTCGTTGGCAGAATTGCAAACCCATTTCTGCGATCTGGATGCTATCGCCAATGCTTGGTTCGAGCGCGCTTTGCAGGCAATGCTGGCGCCGGTGCCTGATGGTTTCGCGGCGCAAACTTCCCCTGAACGGCTGCATCTGTTGCTGATGCGCTGGTTTGACGCGCTGGCACTACACAGAACCGTGAGCCATCAGATGCTGAACGAAAAGCTATATTTGTCCCATCCCCATCATTGGGTGCCGATGATCTTTAACCTCTCACGCATTATCCAATGGCTGCGCGATGCGGCGCTACTCAATACTGACGGCCGGAGCCGGAAAATCGAGGAGATCGGTCTATCAGCGCTTTTCCTCGCGGCTCTTGCTGTGTGGTGCCGTGACGACACACAGGACCAGGAGAAGACCCGACAGTTCCTCAAACGACGCCTGTCGCGCGCAGACTTTATCATGGGAATGCTGCGTGGGGTATCCAGGGTGCGGTCAACCGACACGGGCCATTGAACCGCCATCGACTGGCATCTCAATGCCTGTGACAAAACCTGCTTCGTTCGAGGCGAGGAACAGCGCGGCGTGCGCCACGTCCCAACCGGTCCCCATCTTGTTGAGTAGTGGTACCCGTGCATCGCGTTCATTGGCGATATCGGCACGAGTTCGGCCGAGCACTTCGACCCGGCGGTCAACTGCCATAGGCGTATCCATAAGCCCCGGTAGGATGACGTTCGCGCGCACACCGCGATCAGCATTCTGTATCGCAATTTGCCGTGTAAAACTGATCATCGCCATTTTAGAAGCGGGATAGAGCACGGTCGGATGACCAGTCCAGTAGGCCGAAGCGGAAGAGATGTTCACAATTGCGCCGTCGCCTTGGTCGCGCATAATTGGCAACACGTGCTTACAGGTGAGCATAGTGCCGAGCAGGTTGATATCCATTATGCGGTCGAACGCGTCGGTCGTCACATCGTTTAATGGCGCATCGCCGCCCTCCACACTGACACCAACATTGTTATGCAGGATGTCGATTCGACCCCATCTCGCCGTGCAGGTGCTGATAGTGGCCTTGATTGCCGCTTCATCGGTGACGTCCGTTGCTATAGCAAAAGCCTCACCACCATCTTTTGCAATCATTTTGGCCGTTTCCTCCGCTGTTTCCAGATAACGGTCGACGCAGCAGACTTTGGCGCCTTCGCGCGCAAAAACTAGTGCCGTTGCGCGCCCGTTACCGATCGCTGTACTTTCGCCGGGCGCTTGTCCTGCACCTATTATCAGAGCGGTTTTGCTCTCAAGTCTCATCCGCATTCTCCCACAATTTCAACATAAGTCGTTCGAGTTGCTAATTTGAGACCGAGAGTACTAGGCTGTAGGCCGCCGTAACAGGAGATCAGCATGAGAATCGTTAATCCATCATTTGGGCTGCCGGAAGTGGCCGATAATGCAAGCAACCCTGTTGTCGCTATTGCGACCGACTGGGGCAAGGACCCAATAGCCATCATGTCGAATTCTAAACCGAATGCCCGTGAACTGCTCGAGGGTGTACGCGACCAGATTGGCGAATTCCGGGATATCAACAATATCGATTACATGTTTAAGGATAGTGCGGCGCAACCGGCGCCAACCGAACTAATCGATAAAATTGCCGCAAATTACAAAGGGGCGATTGTCGCTCTTGCGGATTGAGGATCGTGCTCGTCGTGGAGTTTCCATGACAGTATTGAACTCGAAAAACGCGGTGTTGAAACTTATATCGTCATCACCGAAACGTTTCTGCCGCTAGTCAAAGCACAAGCTAAAGCGCGTAAAGCGGATCCTAAGTTGCTGATCGTGAAACATCCGGTTGGTGGTTTGAATGCGGAGGAGCTCGCCGAACGGATTGGTGTGGCCACCGGTGAATTAAAAAAGGCTGTAAACACTTAAGACGTCAAGAAGGCCGGTTTTTGGGGTATGCGGTTCTTCGCATGCCGGACGGCATAAATTTGTTACAGGGACTAAGATGTCTGACACTAATGAAAGCGAGGTGCTCGAGGTCGGCGACCTCGATCCCGAGCAATGGAACGAATACGCCATCGAACAAGACTGGAGCGACGGTATGCCGTTGTTCGCACCGACCGAAGACAAGGTTGGCCGGTTTGTTGAAATCTGTCGCGGTGACAATGAACCCTTTTCACCGATGCCACCGCGTCGCGTAATTCCGACTTTGGAAAGTATTGCCGCGAACGCGGTGATGGCGGGCTGCAGGCCGGAATACTTTCCGGTGGTCGTTGCCACCGTGCGCGCGCTGCTCAATCCCGAATACAATCTCCATGGCACCTTGGCGACGACGCATCCTTGTGCGCCGGGTATTATTTTGAGCGGCCCAGTCCGAGAGAAAATGGACCTCAATTGCGGAAGCAACTGTTTCGGCCAAGGCCGTCGCGCCAACGCAACTATCGGTCGGGCGGTTCAGCTCGCCTTGCTGAACATAGGAGGCGCCAAGCCGGGTGAAATGGACCGATCGACCCAGGGTTCGCCGGCGAAATATGCTTTCTGTTTTGGCGAGAACGAGGAAGAGAGCCCATGGGAGCCTTATCATGTGCGCCGTGGCTTTGATGCCACGGATAGTGTGGTAACTGTGCTGCCGTGTGAACCGCCGCATAATATCAACGACCACGCCAGTACGACTGGAGAAGGAATTTTAACGACCGTCGCCGGCACGATTTCTCAAACTGGATCAAACAATCTCTATGCCAATGCGCCGCATACGGTTGTTTTCGGGCCAGAGCATGCGCACACCGTTCATCGCGACGGTTGGACGATCCCTGACATACAGCAGAAACTATATGAAGCGTCTGCCGTCCATGTGTCCCGCGTTTCGGAGGAGAACCAGGAAAACTTTAGGGTCGATCGTGGTCACGAGCCGGTGAACGACTGCTACTATTTGGGCCGCTCGCCGGAGGACATCCATATTTTGGTCGCTGGTGGTCCTGGTAAGCACTCCGCTTACATCCCCACTTTTGGTTTCACCGAAGCTTGTTCGGTTCGGATGACGCATGTCTGACGAAGAGTCTTTGGAAATCGGAGATCTCGATCCGGCAGATTGGAACGATTTTGCGATCGAACAAGGCTGGAGTGATGGTCTGCCGCTGGTCATGCCGACGGAGGCTGCCGTTGAAGGATTCGTAGATATTTGCCACGGCGATAACGAGCCTTTCCCGCCGATGTCGCCGCGCCGCCTTGTACCCACCCTGCGCGGAATAGCGGCGAATGCGGTGATGGCGGGTTGCAAACCCGAATACTTTCCGGCCGTGGTTGCGGCGGTGCGCGCCGTTCTGATCCCTGAATACAATCTTCACGGAACCCTGGCGACGACGCATCCGTGTGCGCCAACTCTTATTATCAACGGGCCGCTTCGTAAGACGATTGGGCTCAATAGCGGCAGCAATTGCTTCGGTCAAGGAACGCGTGCCAACGCCACGATCGGCCGTGCCTTGCAGCTCACCCTGCTCAACATAGGCGGCGGCAAGCCAGGAGAAATGGACCGTGCGACGCAAGGTTCCCCTGCCAAATACAGTTTCTGCTTTGGCGAGAACGAGGAAGAGAGCCCGTGGGACCCTTACCACGTGCGACGAGGCTATGCGGTGAATGATAGTGTAGTGACGGTGCTGTCTTGCGAAGCACCGCATAATATCAACGACCATGCGAGCACTACGGCTGACGGCATCCTGACGACCATTGCAGGGACGATTTCACAGATTGGTGCGAACATCCTGCATGGTCAGGGGCCCTATATCGTTGCGCTGGGCCCGGAACACGCGCAAACGATCCATCGCGATGGCTGGTCCATAACAGACATTCAGGAGCGCTTGTACGAGGCTTCGGCGATCGACACAGGCCGATTGCCGGAAGAAAAATTGCGAAGTTATACGGTGGACCGGGAAAGCAACGTCAGTAACGGAAAATTCTACCTGACAAAGTCGCCGGAGAAAATTCAGGTGATGGTCGCCGGAGGGGCTGGCAAGCATTCTGCCTTCATCCCAACCTTTGGCTCGACCGAAGACTGCTCCGTCCGCATTGCCAACATCTGACCGTATGTCCGAACCGCACGACATGCCCCTCTTTGATGGGTCGCTGTCTTGGGAGGAGAGCCAATCAGCGTTGGAAGGCGCGAACTTAAGCGACGGGCTGCCGATGGTGCCACCAACTTTGGAGCGGATGAGTACGATGTTGGCCGGCCGCGGTTCGCCGAAGCGGAGCTTCGGGCATGTCATGCCACTGATGGGCGAACTGACCCTCAAGGCAGTCGCCTATAACTGTGTGCTGGCTGGCTGTTGGCCCAAAGAACTGCCAGTAGTGCTCGCCGCTGTTGAGGCCTGTAGTGAACCGCAATTCAATCTGCTGGGGGTACTCAGTACGACGGGGACACCGGCAGTAGCGGTCTGTGTTCACGGTCCCATCGTCCAGGAGCTAGGACTCAACGCCGGCAGTAACTGCCTTGGTCCTGGAAACCGCGTGAATGCGTGCATAGGCCGCGCCGTAAGCCTGTTGTTGCGCAACGTTGGTGGAGCACGACCGGGGATCGCAGACATGGCGACCATGGGGCAGCCTGGCAAGTATGGTTTCTGTTTTGCTGAGGGGACGCATGCGGGGTTTGAACCGCTGCATGTCCGTCGTGGCTTCGCGGCGTGCGACAGCGCGGTGACAGTGTTGGGGGTCTCCGGAACTGATGAAGTTTTGCCCGCCTCACCGCAGGATACCCCTGAACTGGTTCTGCAACCGATCGCAGTGGCGATGAATGCAGCGATCGACGCCTCCAGTGCGACCCGCAAGCCAGAGCGGGGTGAGCAGATTTTTCTGATGCCTCCGGAAATGGCAGACATAGTAGTCAATGAAGGCTGGGATCTGACACGGGTGCAGGACTTTTTACAGAACGCCCGTCATCCATATCCCTTCGAGGGCGTCCGCGACCTCGACACCCGCACGCTTGCCCGTTCGCCGGATGACATCCACCCGATCATCACTGGTGGTGTTGGCATCAAGATGACTTACTTGCCGCTCTGGTCCGGTGGATCGGAAACGGTGACGAAGGGTGTGCATGGCCTGGAAGTGTAATTAGCCGGAGCCATTACCCCATCAGTTTGTATGTATGGGTGTGCCGCATAAATATTGCTCTGGTTTCCCATCGCTGCGGCGCTTCTATAGTTTGAGGGAGCGCAACCGAAACGGTCTCGCCTACATGCCGCCATCTTCCGCCCCCATACGTAACGCTGCTCTGCTCGGGATCGGCTTCATGCTGGCTGGGACGTTCTTCATGAGTTTGAATAATGCAGTGCTAAAGTGGTTAACGGCTGACTATCCACCGGGACAGATTCTGTTTATGCGGGCGAGCTTCATCTGCATTCCCATCGCGTTCTTCATCTGGCGGGCAGGCGGCTGGCACTCTACCCGGGTGGTCAGTGTCAAAGGACATGCGCTTCGTGCCGCCTTTACCGTCGCCTCCGCCTTCTTCTTTGTGAATGGGGTGAAATATTTACCGTTGGTGGATGCTACTGCGGTAACTTTTGCCGGGCCTCTCTTCATCACAATACTGGCGACGATTATTCTGGGAGAGAAGGTTGGGTGGCGCCGTTGGTCGGCTGTGATCGCCGGCTTCATTGGTGTTCTGATCATTACGCGGCCAACCGGTGACGTGATACGGCTCGCCGTGCTGCTGCCGCTCGGTTCTGCTTTCGCTGGGGCGATGCGCGACGTCATCACGCGCCGGCTCGCTGCGCGAGAGACCTCCAATTCAATCCTCGTGACGACCACGGCAGCAGTAGCCTGCGCAGGGCTTCTGACACTGCCGTTCGGTTGGACGATGCCGACATCACTAGATCTAGCAATCGTCGCACTTGGCGGTATGATCACTGGTTGTGGCCATTACTGTCTGATCGAGACTTTCCGCCATGCGGAGGCGGGGCTGGTTGCGCCATTCAAATATTCAAGCATCCTATGGGCCGTAGGGCTCGGCTTCTTCGTCTGGGGCGATTGGCCGGATATGTTGGTGATGGTCGGCACTGCGATCTTAATCGCCAGTGGTCTCTACATCCTACGCCGCGAAATGGTTAGCAGATAATGGCCCCGCGGCCCTCCGCTGCGATACACGGCATCGCTTTTATGTTGGCAGGTAGCTTTTTTATGAGCTTGAACAACGCCATCCTTAAATGGTTATCGACCGGCTATCCGGCGGGACAGATCCTGTTTCTGCGTTCGTCTTTTATTTTCGTTGCAATCGGTGTGTTTATCTGGCGTGCCGGCGGTTTCCGCAGCTTACGGATCATAAATCCCAAGGTACACTTTTTGCGTGCTGCCTGCGTTGTCTGCTCGGCATTTCTGTTCATCAATGCGGTACGGCTGCTGCCATTGGCCGATGTCATCGCCATCACGTTCGTTGCGCCACTGTTTTTGACCGCCCTGGCGCGTCCGGTGCTAGGCGAGCAGGTTGGGATACGGCGTTGGGCCGCAGTTATTGTCGGCTTTATAGGTATGCTGATCATCGTCCGACCGGGTGGCGATTTATGGCGTATGGCAGCGCTACTGCCGCTTGGCACGGCGCTGATGGATGCGACACGTGATCTGTTTACACGGCGCATGACTAACGCAAGTGAGACCGCGAACGCCATCTTGGTGACCACGACCGCTGCGGTTGGCATCGCCGGACTGACTACCGCATTCGCTGGCAACTGGATCTGGTTGACGCCACACGATTTTGGTCTAATCGCTGTTGGCGGGCTAATCACTGGTTGTGGCCACTACTGTATGGTTGAAACCTTTCGCCTAGCTGAAGCTGGCCTAGTTGCGCCTTTTCGCTATTCTTCAATACTCTGGGCCGGGGCGCTTGGCTATGTGTTCTGGAGCGATATACCGGATCGCTGGGTCATCATTGGCACAATCGTGCTAATCGCCAGTGGCCTCTATATCTTGCACCGTGAGGTGGTGCGAGTGCAGGAATAATTAGTAAGTTGTGCGGACCGTCGGGTCGCAATTGGCCTGATGGTTCACCAAATCAGCAATAAATTATACGTAGTGCGCTTGGCCGTTTGGCGTCGCGGCAAGCTTTGCATCGTCGCTCCGCGGATTATGCGATCAGGAGTATTTGGCTTTGTAGCTGATCATCGTGTTTTTCTGCGCGATGCTAGAGGTGCAGGAATCAAAGAACGTGCCAGTCTAAAAGTGCGGCGAGTAGTAGTTCTTCAGGGTTGTTTAGGCTGAAAGCCTTGAGGAGAGCCGGAATGATTTTCTGT
>CAYYUG010000045.1:36508-37584 GCA_964474755.1 uncultured Rhodospirillaceae bacterium
GGTCGTCTGGATCGAGTAGCCATTTTGCGTAGCCTGTGACCTTGGCTGTGCCCTTCACTGTGGGGATGACGGCGCGGTATTTACCGACGGTGGTCTCGCCAATCAACTCGCCTTCGAATTGACCGCTGCCGAGCAAGCCTTCAGATTTAATCGGCTCACCAATTTTCATCTTCCCACGTGCCTCGAATGTGGCCATCATCATGCTCGTTCCCGTGCCGCCGGGCGATCGGTCCATCTTTCCGTCACTGAACACGTGGACGTTCTTGTAAAGGCTGTCCGCTCGGTCGCCTTCCTGCCAGAATGTACAAAAATGTAGGCCTTTAATGTGTGTTTTAACTGGGTGCTGCACAGTCATTTTTTCATTGATCTGGTCCTTCACCAGGCAGCCCATTTCCGATAGCAGTTTGCCGTTATCAGGTGCAATCGGACATTCCGTGTCGGGCCATTTTACAACGGCGAAAAAGTTGCCGCCGAAGGATATGTCGGCTGACAGCACGCCATAACCCGGCAGTTCGACGGGGACGTCCTGGGCAAAGACGAAGGCGGGTACATTTTGGAAACGGGTCCATTGCGCGGCGCCGTTTTCGCTGTGGACTTCGGCGCACACTGGGCCCGCCGGCGTTTCAAAATTGATGAAGGTTGAGGGCTCTTTAGATTTAGCGACCATGCCATGCGACACCATTACCATACCAAGCGCGATGGTGCCGTGCCCGCACATTTCGACGAAGCGCTCACCGTCGATCCAAAGCATGCCCGCGTCCATGTCTGTTTCTGATGGCGGGGTCAGGAAGACGCCAAACATATCGTTATGGCCGCGTGGTTCGCGCATCAGTGCAGTGCGAATGTGGTCAAAATTTTCCTGCAGATATTGTCGCTTGCCGAGGATATCGAGCCCGTGCGGGTAGGGGATGCCACTATGAATTATGCATGTTGGCTCACCTTCTGTGTGGGTGTAGATGACGTCAAGGAATTGCGATTGTGGCATCATAGCGTGGGCCTCCTTGTGTGTAGGACTATCCTAGTCGAGCGGGGCAGGTCAGGTCAGCCCTCAACTGTCGCCCTAGGCTTGATCCGGG
>CAYYUG010000046.1:0-33015 GCA_964474755.1 uncultured Rhodospirillaceae bacterium
GTATCTGGAAGGACTATCCCGGCAGTCTGAGCTGATGCCCTAGCTTGACGGCATCATGGGCAGGCGTGATTTTTCGTGGACGGTTTGTTGGACCTGAAAGTCAGGTGCTTAAGCGATTGCACAGGCACATCGCGTACTGGCTTGCTTGGTAGGGCCATAAACCAAATGCAGCCTGTGGTGTGTCGAACAACTAAACCGGATCAAGTTTCGCGCACCCGCAACAGCAACAACAGCCCAACGATAAAGAATACGATGATAACACCCATGCCAACGCGCTGGCTGTCAAACGCAGTGGTCACGGCGGCGAGCACGATGGGGCCAAGAAACCCCGTGGCCTTTCCAGAGAAGGCGTAGAGGCCGAACATCTCGGTCCGAATCGCTTCCGGCGCCAAACGGGCCATAAGCGATCGAGAGGCGGACTGCGCCGGCCCAACGAAAATGCCCAGCAATATTCCTAACCCCCAGAACCAGTTTAGAGATTCAACGACCAACAATGCCGTGCCGAGGCCTATCATCGCCACGAGTGAGACAATGATCACCGGCTTTGCACCAACCTTATCATCGAGCCAGGCAAAACCGGCCGCCCCCAGGCCTGCAGTGACATTCAGCGCGATACCGAAGGTAATCACCTGACCAAGGTCCATACCGAAGGTACCAGCTGCATAGATACCGCCGAAGGCGAACAGGGTTCCCAACCCATCCGTGTAAAGCATACGGGCGACCAAAAACCACAGGATGTTGTGGTAGTGGCGGATTTGGCGAATAGTATTGACCAATTCGCCAATACCGGCCCTGACCGCCGCAGTATTAGACAAACCCGTCGACGGTCTGTCCGGCGTGAACAGAAACAGCGGCGCGGAAAATACCGCGTACCAGGCGGCGACCAGCAAGACAATGGCGCGGACATTTTCTGCAGCGTCTGTCGAAAGGCCGAACCAGGGCGTATCCGTTTCCACAAATCCGACGAGACAAAGCGCGAGCGCAGCCAAGCCGCCGACATAACCGAGCCCCCAACCTAACCCAGACAACCGGCCAACATGACTCTTCGGTGCAATCTCTGGCAGCATGGCGTTGTAGAAAACCATGGTGAACTCAAACGCGGCGCTGGCCACCGCCACGAAAATAAGTGCCCACAGAACCGAAGATGACTCTGGCGTTGCGTACCAGAGTAGCGCAGTAGCTATAACGCACATCGCAGTGAACCCGCCCAGCCAAGGCTTGCGACGCCCTTGCTGATCGGCGATAGCGCCAAAGAACGGACTGAACACGGCGACAACGACCCCAGCAACACCCAATGCCAAACCCCACTGCGCGGCTCCGATTTCGGGTGTCTCTGCAATCGCTTTGGTGAAATAGGTCCCAAAAATGAAAGTGCCGATAACTGTGGGGAAGGCCGAATTCGCCCAATCGTAAAAACACCAGGACGCGACGGCGCGACGATCTTTCATTTTATGCAATCCCAACATAGGACTGTGCCCACATGGCGCATAATCTGGTTCTTATGACACTCACATTAAAAAGTACAAGGACCTTGGCTGTCTTCATCTTGCGGCTAGTTGCGAAACTCTATAGCGAGAACGCGGCCCCTTATAAATTTTTTGTTTATTCCAAAACGATGCCGCCCGCAGAGCCAATTTCGTAAAAGGGACGGGCGACGCGTTTCGAAAATACAGCCTTCTTACTGGATTATCTGCTCTGAATGGCTTCCACAACCTCAACCTTGAGCACATAAGTTTGCAGCGCCATAATGGTTCCCCAGATCAACGAATTCGGCCCGATTAACCATCTTTGCATAGGCTTTCGTTAGGTAAAAAGACAATTGTACGTGCGTTTTTCTCGATCCCTATCCCGTTAGACCTCGTGCGACGCTAAGGTTGCACGAGCGGAACCATACTGGAGCGAGCAAACATGAGCGAAGACATCTGGGCCCTTTCTATCGCGGACACGGCCAAGCTGATAGAAAAGGGCGAAATATCACCCGTCGCCGTCGTGGAGAGCTGCCTACAACGCGTCGAAGCGGTTGGCTCCAGTCTCGATGCGTTCATCACGCTGACCCCAGAAATTGCGCTGGAGCAGGCAAGGAGAGCTGAAGAAGAGATTGCAGCAGGCAACTATCGAGGGCCACTTCACGGAATCCCTTTCGGGCTGAAGGATATTTATAACACCGCTAAAATTTTGACCACGGCCCATTCGCGAATCCTAATCGACAACGTCCCCGACGAGGACGCGACGACGACGTCGAAGCTCTACGAAGCAGGAGCTATCCTGCTCGGCAAGCTAGCCACCCATGAATTTGCACATGGCGGCCCATCCTTTGACCTACCCTGGCCACTTGCCCGCAACCCCTGGAACCCCGACTATGCGACAGGCGGCTCTTCCAGCGGATCCGGCGCCGCCGTTGCCGCTGGCATGGTCAAAGGGGCAATGGGATCGGATACGGGCGGTTCGATCCGCAATCCGTCCTGTTTGTGCGGTATCGTTGGCATCAAGCCGACCTACGGTCTCGTTAGCCGTGCCGGGGTTATCGCTAATTCCTATACCTTCGACCATTGCGGTCCGATGACATGGACAGTCGAGGATTGTGCTATCATGCTGCAAGCGTTGGCAGCCCACGACCCGGCAGATCCGGCGAGCGCCAATGTTTCGGTGCCAGATTACCGCGCCGCACTGACTGGCGACATTCGGGGTCTGCGGATTGGTGTAATCCGTCATTTCTGGGAGGAAGATCAAAATGCCAGCGACGCCGTCCGCAATGCAATGGACGCAGCGTTAGACGTTCTAAGTGGACTTGGCGCCACGATTGAGAAAACCCGAATGCGTCCTATGCAGGACTATTACGACGTGAAGGTGACCATCGCGGAGTCGGAACTATTCGCCATTCACGCTGACCAACTGCGCGTCCGACCGCAGGATTTTGGCAGTGACTTCCGTGGCCGCGTGCTGCCCGCCTGCTTGATGAGCGGCGCTGACTACGTTTCCGCCCAAAGAGAGCGCCGCACCATGATGGCGGAAATGGCACCGCTCTATGAGAAATACGACCTCTTGGTAACCGCGGGGGTCGCTCCGGCTGGGCGGCTGGGTACCCATCAGACGGTTTCGTTTTGGCAGAAACCCTCGATCGCGACGCCGTTCAATGTGACAGGAGGACCAGCGTTAGCGCAATGTATTGGTTTCAACGAAGGCGGCCTGCCGCTCTCCATGCAAATCATTGGAAAGCCATTCGACGAAACGACCGTTTTCCGCGCCGCGCACGCCTACGAGGCGGCAACACCTTGGCGACAAAAACGTCCCGACGTGCCTTCCGCCAACCCGCTGGTGGAGATGCCACCACCCGCGCCCAGCCTCGACGAATCCTATCGGGACAGGGCGGCGTCCGCGATCGCACAGGCGGGATTGACGTTATCTGATAGCGATTTCGAGCAGGTACTAGCCGCTGCGCCGCATGTCTACGATATGGTCGGCCGTTTGCGACGTGACCGCAATTATGGCGAAGAGCCCGGCAATACCTTCAGCTTTGGGGCTCAATAGGCTGACTTAAAAAGTACTTCGGAGCCGGAGGGCTCCGAAGCGTTACTCTATACGGGTAGAGGAGAGGGGTGGTACTTAGCCCTGCCGCCACGCGGCCGTCGCCTTGCACTTTTTGCAAACTCGCTCGCCTGCCCACTCACTTTCGAAGTTCGTGCTGCACAGCAAACACTTGCGGACTTTTTGCGTCTGAGTGTGCATTTGGCGCTCTTCGTCTTTGGTCGGTAGTGCTATATCGCTCATATTTTTCTTCTGGGAATTTCCTATCGTTACGAAAGGTTTCTCCCCATCAACTCCCTAAGTTAAGTGCGTGTTTCGAGGGGTAGCCCTTTAGCCTGTCCGCCGGAGGAGATGGTACCCGAAACCCGTCGGCACCACGTCGCTATCCGCGCCCACCTCTAACTGAAAGGCCACTTCATCAAATTCCGGCACCATCGCGCCGGGTGAAAAAAATCCGAGATCCCCGCCATCCCTGCCGGAGGGGCAATCGGAATGCGCCGCCGCAAGCTCCGCGAAATCCTCGCCGTTTGCAATTTTCTCCTTGATGATTCCAATTTCCGAAAGAGCGTCTTCCTTCGAACGCGTCGCAGTCGACCGCTCGGACCCTTGATACATCAGAAGAATATGCGAAACCTTGACCTGACCCGCCATACTACCGTCTCCTTATGAGAACCTGGCAGAAGGCTATGTCTAACCCGGTCCGATGCGGAATGTGATGTACTGGAATATGTAACAGAACAGCCAAAAAAATCCAGTTTTTTGTGTTTTTCAGCTACGAAACATTGCGCAAACGTGGAAATATTTCACGATTTTACAAATATAAAACAAAGAGTTGAATTTAACTCAACCCATTTTAGCCAAAATACAACGCTAGCGCGCAAAATCGACACTTTGATCCAGGCCAAAGCGATGAAACAGCAATATTCCTATCTTTGGTGAAACAAGGAACATCGTGAACTCGAAACGCAAAAACCCTTATTTAGAGATAACTAATGTCCTACCAACAAAAGCCATTCCGCAGCGCCACCTCCTCTTTCGCGAACGTCTTCTCGCCAAGCGAGGATCCCAAAAGCGCCCGCAAAATCAGCATGGAACCTCCAGCCGTATCCGAGAACTTTTCGACTTCTCCCGCAACAACAGAGTTCAGATGAAGGCGGCTTCTGTTAAGCCGCCTTCGTCTGCTTGCCCGCCTGAGCAATAACATAGGTGTTCTTATCGGCGTTGTAGTAATGCCGCGTCAGTTTGTAATTGCCACCGACGATGGTGCAGATGAAGGTTTCCGGCTCCAATGCCTCAAAGCTGTGTATTTCCGCTGGCGGCATTACCATTGCCAACTCACCTGGTGTGTAAACTTTGTCCTCGATTGTCTTCAATTCAGCATGACCATTGACAGAACCGTCGTCTAATCGATCGTAAACGACATGGCGCAACCTTCCCTTAATCAGGCAGAGCGCTTCCCAGACACCGTGATCGTGCGGCGGCACGATGAGCCCTTGCGGTAGTTGATCAATTGTGATCGACAGTTCTCCATCGTAATAGACGTATTTCGAATTATCGATGTGATTGCCAGGCCGTTTGACGCCAAGCGAGAACAGATCCGGCCGAGCAATGAACGGCTTGACAGCCTCAAGCAATCCCACTCGAAGCGGTTCCAAATTTTCCCCCTCACGTCCGATGGCCGCAATGACCGCCTGTGCCATATTACGGATCGAGGGATGTTTACTCATCGCTGTCATTTCGGTGCTCCCGCTTTTTTCGCTGCCGATACCAGACTATTGAAGCCTATCTCCTATCGTCGCACCAATCCCCCTGCAAATTTGCGCGACGCTGCAGGGAAGGCCTGTCTATAATCCTTACTCAAATTTCTAATCGGGAGAGAAAACCATCGATCTGCAATTGAATGGAAAGGCAGTCCTCGTCACTGGTGGCAATCGAGGCATCGGTAAGGCGATTGCGCTGGGCTTCGCCGGCGAGGGAGCCAACGTAACTATCTGTGGCCGCGACGAAGCAGCACTGACCGAAGCCAAGATGGAAATCGAGGCCAAAGGCGTCCGCGCGGTCGCCGTAGTGGCTGACCTATTCGACGCCGAAGGCTGTAAAAGCGCTATAGCTGCGGCGTCCGAAACGTTCGGTCGACTGGACATACTGGTCAACAACGCTTCGACCAATATTGGCGGGCGGCTAGAAACATTGAGCGACGAGCAGCTGATGGAACGGGTTAACGGTAAAACCTTGGCCTCGATGCGGTGCTGCCGGGCTGCTCTGCCATACCTGCGCGCGTCAGGTACCGGTCGGGTAATCTGCATTGGTGGATCGTCCGCTCGCAATGTTGGCGTCGATGGGCTTCCCAGCGGGCTCGGCAACGCAGCGCTTGCAAACTTCGTAAAGCAGTTCAGCTATGAAGTTGCAGCCGACGGCGTCACGGTGAACATCGTCCATCCGCCCTTTACCAAGACTGACCGCTACCCGGCACGCCTCGAAGCCCGCGCCAAGAAACTCGGTGTCAGTCTGGAGAAAGCAGAAGCGTCTTTCACAGCTGGGTTCCCCATCGGCCGGATAGTTGAACCAGACGACATCGCGCCCATGGTGATGTTTCTAGCCTCGCCACACGCGAGCGCAGTTACTGGCCAGGCAGTCGCCGTCGACGGCGGCGCAACACCATACGTGGTGTATTAGGGAGCCAGGCAGGCCAAGGCGGGTCATGGAACGGCATCGTTATTTGATGTAACATCTTGCCAATGCCCTGAATGCAGGTCGGCGCCACTTCGAGTTTCAAAGCAATTTTGCCAAGCAGACGTTAGGGCACTTTCACTTCTTTGATATTAAACGCCATCAACTTTACTGATCAACGTGCCTTCTAGGATCCCATCCGCCGCGCACCACTTCGTTAACGCGCCTGACGCCCCTGTGGAATATCAACCAGTTCAAACGAGGTCGACTGGTAGAGATTATAGATCCAGTTGCAGATCAGCAGACTGCCATGTGCCCGCCAGCTATTGGTGGGTTCTTTCTCAGGATCATTTTCCGGAAAGTAGTAGGCCGGTAGTTGGATTTGCGCACCGACAGCAATGTCACGGTGGTACTCCTCGGCTAACGTGCCGGTATCATATTCCAGATGATTGAACATGTAGGTCTGCCGCCGCTCAACATCGCGGATCAAGCAGAGACCCGATTCATCCGATTCTAGTAAGACCTCAAGGCCCGACAGCGCTGCCAAATCCTCGCTTCGAACCTCCGTATGGCGGCTGACGGGCACAGGAATGATATCGTTGAAGCCGCGCAGAAGCGCGTCACGCCCACCGCGCACATGATGCGGGAAGACACCAAAAAGCTTCTGCGGTAGCTCGTATTTTGGTACACCATGAAAATGTTGCAGCGCCGCCTGTGCACCCCAACAAATATTGTATGTTTCTTGGACGTGACTTAGCGACCAATCGAAGATCTGTGTTAGTTCACGCCAATAGACAACGTCCTGAAATGGAAGGGTTTCGATAGGCGCCCCCGTAACGATTAGCCCGTCGAACTTACGATCCCGCACATCCTCCCAAGGCTGGTAGAAGGCTAGCATATGTTCTGCCGAAGTGTTTTTAGGGGCGTAGCTCGACGTGGTCAGAAGGGTGAGCTCTATTTGCAACGGTGTGGCACCTAAAAGCCTGGAGATTTGCGTCTCCGTCTTAATTTTTTCAGGCATAAGGTTGAGCAGCGCGATTTCGAGCGGGCGCACATCCTGGCGTACCGCCGCTTCTTCCGTGATTAACAAAAGGCCTTCGTCTTCCAACGTCGCCTGCGCTGGCAGGTTATCCGGAACCTTGATCGGCATGAAACCCCGTCCTTATTCAGGTGCCCGCTGCGGAAACTATATGGGCATTATAATCAAAAGGGGACCGCACGTGTCGCTCAATCGGGTTCCCGCCCCGACACCCAAAAATCAGCAGGTTTAGGTGGATTTGGAGCGGGCGATGAGATTCGAACTCACGACTTCAACCTTGGCAAGGTTGCGCTCTACCCCTGAGCTACGCCCGCATCCGATGCCGCCACACTAACAACGGCGCGGCATCATACGCGATGTTCTTCTCTTTGCAAGCGCCACGCGGGCTTGCGAACACTATCGGGGAATTGTATGTCATCCGTCATGTCTGCGCACCCTCCAGACCCCGCAACAGCCGCCGAAAAAACTCTATATCAGCAACTCGATATGCTCGGGGTTAAACATGTAACCTACAGCCACGAGCCGCTTTTTACTGTCGAGGAAAGCCAGGCACTCAGGGGCACACTGCCCGGCGCGCACATCAAAAACCTTTTCCTGCGTGACAAGAAAAAAAATATCTGGCTGATCACCACACTGGAGGACCGCAAGGTTAACTTGAAGGCGCTGCGCAAAACACTACAAACCAAAGGAAACCTGTCTTTTGGCAACGCCGAACTTCTGATGGAAGTTCTCGGTGTCACACCGGGCGCCGTTACGCCGTTCGGGGTGCAGAATGACCACAAGGGACGCGCAACAATGGTTCTGGATCAGTCCATTCTCAACCACGAATTAGTTAACGCTCACCCTTTGCGCAACGATCGGACGACAGCAATAAATCCGAATGGCTTGCTGCGATTCCTGGAAGCACAGCAGCACGCCCCCGTCATTCTCGATTTCGACGCTTTGGAAAACAAAGTCGACTGACCGCCGCACCTTGCCAGCCAGCTTCAAAACAATCATGTGTAGTCCAATGGCTCAATTTAAATGATTTTGTGTATCCGCGCGCAAGTCTCTAAATTGAGGTGAATTTGGCGCGGACGGGTGGTGCAGATTGCACTCCATTGCAACGAAGTAAACTCAAGGGGTAAGTATGGAACCGATAATCGGTGAGATAACCGCACCAGAAGATCTAGTAAAGGACACGACGACGGCAACCTTTATGGCAGACGTCATTGAGGCGAGCCAAGAGATACCGGTTATTGTCGACTTTTGGGCTCCCTGGTGCGAGCCGTGCAAGCAACTCGGGCCGATAATTGAAAAGGCGGTCAAGAGCGCTAGCGGTGCCGTCAAGCTTGTCAAAATTAATATTGACGAGAACAAGGAAATTGCCGCCCAGATGCGCATCCAGTCGATCCCAGCTGTGTTTGCCTTCTCGAAAGGGCAGCCAGCCGACGGTTTCGTGGGCGCCCAGCCAGAAAGCCAAATCAAGAGCTTCATCGAAAGGGTCGTGAAAGCGGCAGGAGGTGCGATCGGTCCCTCGCCGATCGACCAAGCCTTGGAACAAGCCGCCGAGGCGGAAAAAGCGGGCGACGCCCAACAGGCCGGTGGTATCTACAGCGAAATACTGCGTCATGAACCCGAAAACACTAAGGCACTTGCCGGACTCGCGCGAACGTTGATGGCTGCAGGGCAAGCGGATGCCGCGCGCCAGGTGCTGAATGATGTGCCAGCGAACAAGAAGGAAGACCCAGAAATCAAGAGTGCCATAGCCGCCCTGGACCTTGCCGACAAGGCCAGCGAAACTGTAGGGCAAGCCGCTGAGCTTGAGGGTATGGTTGCGGCCGACAAAAACGACCACCAGGCACGCTTTGATCTAGCCCTCTCCTACTACGCTTCTGGTCGGTCCGAAGAGGCTATCGACCATCTTCTGACCATCGTACAGAAGAACCGGGCTTGGAATGACGAGGCCGCGCGTAAGCAGTTGATCGAAATTTTTGATGCGTTGGGGGCCGCGGACCCGTTAGTTGCCGACAGCCGCCGCCGCCTGTCAACGATCCTGTTTTCATGACCGCATTTGATCCGGAATTCGAATCCCTTCCAGCAACCCTGCCTATCTTTCCACTGACCGGCGTCCTAATTCTACCACGCGGGCGCTTGCCCCTTAATATTTTCGAACCGCGCTACCTGAACATGGTAACCGACGCGATGGGCGGAAATCGCATGTTCGGCATGGTCCAGCCGTTCGCGGCTCAGGCAGAAGATGCGGGGGGCGAACCTACAGTTTATCCGACGGGTTGCGCCGGCCGGATTACCCATTTCGAAGAGACCGAGGATGGTCGATTTATCCTGTCGCTCAGGGGCGTATGCCGCTTTTCCATCGTCGAAGAGGTTCCAACGATCCGAGGTTATAGGCGATGTACAGTAGACTGGGAGCCCTTCGCCAGAGACCTTACTAAACCCGAAGATTTCACCATCGACCGCGAACGGCTGGTTATGGCAGTACGGGCATATTTTTCGGCCAAAGGCCTAGAAGCGAATTGGGAAGCGATCGAAAAAGCCAAGGACGAGTATTTAGTCACGTCGATCGCGATGCTCTGCCCATTCGACCCATCCGAGAAACAGGCGCTGCTCGAAGCGACTGATCTAATAACACGGGCAGCATTATTGACGACGATCGTCGAAATGGCGGCACTAGACAACAGTGACGGCGTCCGACAATAATTGCTACGTTGAAAGATAGGACCTATGGCTGCTGCAAAATCCGGTGTCGATCCCAAGCTACTTGAAATACTCGTCTGCCCGCTGACAAAAGGGCCTCTGGAATATGACAAGGCGAAGGGCGAATTGATTAGCAAACAAGCGAACCTAGCCTACCCGATCCGAGATGGTATTCCGGTCATGCTAGTCGACGAGGCTCGGCCGCTGGACGACGGTTCCGCACTGTAAATGCAGACCATGGTGGCGGACAATTTCTCAGCCCAACACTGGCCAATCGAAATCCGATACAAGAAGGATGAGAAAATCCTGGAAATCGATTTCGACGACGGCGCAAAATTTCGCCTACCCGCGGAACTACTCCGGGTCGAGAGCCCCTCAGCAGAGGTTCAGGGTCACGCGGCCGATCAGAAAAAGATCGTCGCAGGCCGACGCCATGTCGGCATCATAGAGATCGAACCGGTGGGCAACTACGCCGTACGCCTCAAGTTCGATGACATGCATGACACCGGGATCTATAGCTGGCAATTCCTCCACGAGTTGGGCCAGAAACAAGAAACCGTTTGGCTAGATTACCTTACAGCGTTAGCTGCGAGTGGATTTTCCCGCGATCCCTGACAGAAGGAATTCTGCTATGACAAGCAGGATTACTGGCTACCATGCCCATATCTATTTCGATGAGGCGAGCGAGGAAGACGCCCGTTTGGTACGTGAAGGGATTTGCGAGAAGTTCGAAACCAAGGTTGGCCGCTGGCACCACAAACCGGTCGGACCACACCCAGCCTGGATGTATCAGGTCGCCTTCGAACCGGACCTGTTTGCCGAACTGATCCCGTGGCTAGCCCTTAACCGGCGCGGACTGACCGTCTTCATCCATCCGGAAACCGGCGACGCAGTCACGGACCATACCGACCACGCAATGTGGATGGGCAAAATCCTGGAGCTTAATATCGACGTGCTGCGCAATGTTACCGAGCAGTGTTGAATAACGCTAAATTGGCTCGCCCTTCACCAGCCGCGGCAAATCGCCTACGGTGCCCATAGCATGGCGCATGAAGAAGCGTTTAACTGGCGGTAGGCGGTTAACCGCCGCGAGGCTGAAGTCGCGGGCCAGACGCAGTGGACCAATATCGTTCGAAAATAACCGATTCAACACGTCAGTCGTCGCAGCCATGAATACATTATCAAAGCGCCGCCATCGTTCGTAGCGCGCCAGCACCGGTCCATCTCCGATGTCCAAACCAAGCCGGTGCGCATCGACCACAGATTCCGCTAACGCGGCCACGTCGCGGATGCCCAAATTGAGCCCTTGACCAGCGATCGGGTGGATTACATGCGCCGCATCTCCAATCAATGCCAACCGCTGGTCAGTGTAGCGCTCGGCATGCATTAGGGCGAGTGGATAGGCGAAGCGTGGCCCTTCTATCCGAATATCACCCAGCCATTCGCCAAAGCGCCGACGCAGTTCGTAGAGGAACGGTTCCTCGTCAAGTGCGAGAATGTCCTGCGCAAGGTCTTTCCTTTCGGTCCAGACTATACTGCTGCGCCGTTCAGTCATCGGCAACATCGCAAACGGTCCAGAGGGCAAAAACAACTCGACCGCGACACCGGCATGCGGATGTTCATGCGTTACTGTGCAGACGATTGCGGTCTGCGGGTAGTCGATCTGGGTCGCGCGAATGCCTGCGGACCTACGAAGCGGAGAATTACGCCCATCGGCGCCGATGATCAGGTCAGCTGACACTCGCTGCCCATCTGCCAAAGTCACCGTGGCGCCCCCGGCATTCCGTTCCGCCCGCTCGACAGCGGCTGGCGCCAACAGATGCAGCGTTTTCGCCGCCGTCGCCTTGTGCAGTAATACATCGCGGATATCTCGGTTCTCTATTATGTAGCCCAACGGCATATCACCGAGCTCACGGTGATCGTAGTGCAGGAATAGGGAGGACGAGCCGTCCCAAGGCGTACCGTCTGCGATTCGGATATCGTGAATTGGTTGCGCCGCGGTTACAAGCTCGGACCAAACATCAATACCTTCGAATACTTTTGCCGACCCGAAAGCGATCGCCGACGTACGGCCGTCGAACGCAGAATCCCGGAATAAGGACGAAGCCTGGCGCTCGATCACCGCGACCGACAGGCCACCTCTAGCCAGCGCCAAACCCATTGTTGTCCCCGCCATGCCGCCGCCGACGACAATCGCATCAACTCTAAGGTCCCTATCGTTGGCCATATATCACCTTCACCCACACTGTATCTGTTGTCCAGCCATCCACAACAACTCAGTTTGCACACTATTTAGGCCTGTTCTATATGACACTTAAGAAATTAATGCTCCTTTGGTTCTGCGTATTTAATTAACAAATTTCATGATTTAATTTTATCCGTCTAAGACGGCACGCATATCGAAGCAAGCTCCGAAACCTTGGCAGTCGACGGCGGAATAAAAAAGCTGTGTATGGCATTGAAGTCTTAACCATAGAAGAGTTTGAAGGGTTGAGACGGCCAAAGGATCAAACGAAAATCTACCGTAATGCGGAACTCGACATCAAAATCCTTCCAAAAGTAAAATCGAGATAGCCTGTGTTTCCATAGTCTGCAATCAGACTATCGAGGCAATTCTCTCGGCTGCGAACACCATCAAAATTGGCGACAGCAAGCTATTTGTCATGGACGTCGAGAAACCGCCCGTATCCGCACGAGCGAGACCAACGGCGATGCTCTTTAGCATCCACTTCTAGAAGAAAAAATTAATTTCAACGACCTGTAGCACACCACATAGATAGCACGATCGCCTAATCAAAACCCCAAGGTCGCTGAAAGTTTAAAAGGAGAATTGAATGCTGAAACTAATGAAATTACTCAAGGGGCTTTCCTGTTGGTATCGCCTGCTTATGGGGCGCGACCTCGCTCAAATGGATGGGCGGTTATGACGATTTTCTCGACATGTTCTGCGTGCAGGGTATCGGCAGTATCTCCTTGAACATCGCGACAGCGATTATCCTCAAAATTGTCGGCATGACCATCAGTTTAGGGATCAATGAGGAGACTTAAATCGGATGACTCCACATCATTCAAAGTGGCGAAGCCGTGTAATCGCAGGTTCCATACGAACAATTTCTCCAGAAGAGGTTATTTGGCCCCAGTTTTTACGTTTCACCCATTGCCTACATAGTGCTTGTCCCCGTGCAAGGGCCACTAGCCAAATGACGATCCCTTGTGTTTTGGCGCAAATTCGATTAGGATCAATGTGTTAGGATATTTTTTTAGATTCATTTTTTCGATTCGGTTACTAAGTATAAGATTCAATTTGTGGGAGCGGCTTTTAAGCCTGACATGAAAAACGCTCGCATCGACCATTTATTTGATTACCCCTTCCAAAAGCTGACCGTGCTTCTAGAAGGAACAGCGCCTGCTGCCGGGATGAGACCGCTCCTAATGCACCTTGGCGAACCGCAACTACCGCAACCAACCTTTGTCGACGCGATATTGGCTAAAAATCATAACCTTTGGAACAAATACCCAAGCGTGCGGGGCACAGCTGATTTCCGCAATGCCGCTTCCAACTGGATGACCCGGCGTTACAAACTGCCAGCCAACATGTTGGAGCCAAATCAAAATATACTGCCACTGCCTGGCACAAAAGAAGGGATCTTTCAGCTAGCGCAGCTGGTCGTCCCCGGTCCTGAGGACTGGCCATACGGTAGACGACCAGCGGTGTTGATGAGTAACCCTACATATCATGTTTATAAGGGAGCGGCCATAATGGCGGGCGGCGAACCTATTTATGTTCCCGCCACCGCAGAGAATAATTTCCTGCCAGACTTCGAGGGCGTCGGTGCCGAAACGCTAGCCCGCACGGCCCTAGTCTATCTATGCAACCCATCCAACCCGCAAGGGACAGTCGCCAACCAAGATTATATGGCACAGCTCATCACGTTGGCCCGACGTTACGACTTTTTCGTCGCCTTCGACGAGTGCTACACTGATATCTACCGCGACGCCCCCCCGACAGGAGCGCTGGAGGTCTGTGCCCACATGGGCGGGTCGCTTGACAATGTCACCATGTTCCACTCCTTGTCGAAACGATCAAGCGGCGCCGGCCTCCGATCCGGTTTTGTGGTTGGCGCGCCCGATCTGATCAACGCCTTCGCCATGCTGCGCAGCACCGGCGGCGCGGTCGTGCCACTGCCCATACTAGCCGCCAGCGCGAAACTTTGGGATGATGACGTCCACGCCGCTGAAACTCGCGCCCACTACCGGATACTGTTCGACATAGCGGAACGCATCCTCGGCAACCGCAGCGGCTTTTATAAGGCGCCGGCTGGATTCTTTCTGTGGCTCGATGTTGGCGACGGGGAAGAGGCTGCTCTTGCTCTTTGGCGCAATCACGCAGTCAAGACCATTCCCGGCGCTTTTTTCGCCTTTCCCGACTTGAGGACCGGCGAAAATCCTGGCAAATCCTATATCCGGGTCGCACTGGTACACGACACGGACGATGCAGAGGAAGGGCTGACGCGCATCGCCCAATATTTGGCGCGTTAAACAAGAGGGAATAATTATGGCAACTCGCAAGAAAACGAACTTTCTCCCCGCCGGGGCAGAGCAGTTCTTGCGCGCAAAATTACTCGAAGCTTGCGGACTGTGCTTGATTGCCATAGCACTTGCGCTTCTGGCTGCGATTGCCAGCTACCATCCAACCGATCCCTCGTTGAACACTGCGACAGGGTCGGCTGCAAAGAACCTCTTGGGCTTTTCCGGCGCCCACATTAGCGACATCCTGATGCAAACTTTGGGATTGGGCAGCATCCTACTAGCCCCAATCGCAATCGGCTGGGGATGGAGACTCTGGAAAGAACATACACTGCAACAGTTATGGCTTCGGCTTACCCTGTTGCCGATCGGCCTTCCTCTCACCGCAATTGCTCTAGCGACCCTGCGGACACCAGAGACCTGGCCGCTCACGTCCGGTCTCGGCGGCTATACCGGAACCTGGGCGCTACACGGCCTCGTCTCAGTGGGCCAGAGCGTTGGACTTAAGATGGACATAACTATTGTCGGGCTCGTTACCGGTATCGCAGCTGCTGGTACCTTTCTGTACGTCATCGGTTTCAGCTTATCGGAATGGTACAACGGCGCGTGCCGAACCCTTAGCCTTTTCGGACAGGCGCGCAGTATCACCCGTCACTTGGATCACGTCAGCAATACCGTCAGCAGTTTTATGACCGCAACAGGACGCAAACTCTCCTCCCCGACCGAGAGAATTGAACCAGTCTTGGAAACAGGCGCCCAGCCGAGACCTGTCAAAGCCAACCTGGTACAGACCAAGAAGCCAAAACCGACACCCGGTAGGAAAGCGACCGAGCGGCAACGCACCCTGAAGCTCAGCCGACCAAAAGACGACAGCCAATTGCCGCCGCTCGATCTTCTAGACGACCCACCAGCCGGATCCGGCGATCCCAGTTCGTTAAACGAGGAGTCACTGCAACAAAATGCTCGACTTTTAATCGGTGTACTAGAGGATTTCGGTGTCCGCGGCGAAATAGTCAAGGTACGGCCAGGACCAGTTGTCACCCTCTACGAGCTGGAACCGGCGCCAGGCACCAAAACAAGCCGGGTGATCGGCCTATCCGACGATATAGCACGGTCGATGAGCGCGATATCTGTACGTATCGCGACAGTGCCCGGACGCAGTGTCATTGGCATCGAATTACCGAACGCCAAACGCGAAACGGTCTATCTGCGCGAATTGCTAGCCTCTAGCGACTTCGAAAATTCTCGGGCCAAACTGCCGTTGGTCGCCGGTAAGGATATCGGCGGACTACCAGTGATCATCGACCTTGCTCGCATGCCTCATCTGCTGATCGCCGGCACCACCGGTTCGGGCAAGTCCGTCGCACTCAACGCTATGATTCTATCCCTACTCTACCGACTGTCGCCGAACGACTGCAAATTCATCATGATCGACCCCAAAATGCTCGAGCTCTCGATTTATGATGACATACCCCACCTGATGTCGCCCGTCGTGACCGAACCGAAACAGGCCGTGGTGGCCTTAAAGTGGACAGTCCAGGAGATGGAAACCCGCTATCGGGCCATGTCGAAGCTTGGCGTGCGCAATGTCGAAGGCTACAACAAGCGCGTTGCCGAGGCGCGCAAGAAGGGTGAGGTGCTAACCCGTAAGGTCCAGACCGGCTTCGATCCAGACACGGGAAAACCGATCATCGAGGAACAGCCGCTCGATCTGTCATCGCTACCATTGATCGTGGTTGTCGTGGATGAGATGGCCGATCTGATGATGGTCGCCGGCAAAGATATCGAGGGTGCCATCCAACGCCTAGCCCAAATGGCGCGTGCCGCCGGTATCCATCTGATCATGGCAACACAGAGACCCTCGGTCGACGTCGTGACCGGCACAATTAAGGCTAACTTTCCAACCCGGATCAGCTTCCAGGTCACATCTAAGGTGGACAGCCGCACGATCCTCGGCGAACAGGGTGCGGAACAGCTGCTCGGCCAAGGCGATATGCTTTACATGGCCGGTGGCGGGCGCGTAACGCGCGTGCACGGTCCCTTCGTGGATGATTTGGAAGTCGAATCCGTAGTCCAATTCCTGAAAACACAGGGCGAGCCTTCCTATGTAGAGGCAATAACCGATGAAAACGGCGAGGCTTCCCTTGGCGTATTCGAGGGACCGGAGAAAACAGGAGACGAACTCTACGACCGCGCGGTCGCCCTGGTGGCGCACGAAGGAAAGGCCAGTACGAGCTTTATTCAACGGCACTTGCAGATCGGCTATAACCGCGCCGCCCGTATTATTGAGACCATGGAGAAGGAAGGCGTTGTTAGCCAAGCAAATCACGTCGGCAGGCGAGAGGTTCTGGTCGGTGATCATAGCAGTGCTGCTTAGTGTCGAGCGCAGTAGCCTAGCGTTTCTTATACTGTTGCTAACGTATTCCTCTTCAGTCGCTAGCAATCTTGCGCTTAGCGACGGTGACCGGGCCAGTCTGGCACGTATCGAGACATACCTAAACGACCTCGGCTCGATGCAATCTAGCTTCGTACAGGCCAATCCAGATGGCACTCACTCCAAGGGCACGATGTACCTAAGGCGGCCCGGGAGACTTCGCTTTGAATACGACCTGCCAGATAACTATCTAGTAATTGCGCATGGAGAATGGTTTATCTATGTAGATAAGGAGTTGGACGAAGCGACTTATCTGCCGGTCGAAAAGACCCCCGCCTATTTCATCTTGAAGAAAAATATCAACTTCGGCAACAAACTGCGGGTGGCCTCGTTTCAGAATGCCAATAAGGTGTTCCGGGTAGAGATTGAACAGGTAGACGAACCGGATTCCGGGCGTGTTATTATGATATTTACCGATGCACCGTTGCAATTACGCAAATGGCAAGTCATCGACAGTCAAGGAAATCTCACCGATACCACACTGATCAACCCCAAATTCGATGTGCCGCTGAATGAGGAGCTGTTTGAATATGACGGCCCAGCGCCAAACAGCGGAAACTAGGGTCTAATCAACGCCTTCAACAATCCGAAAATCACGCACCGCGCCATCGCCTAAGGCCGCTACAGCGCTTTGGTATTCCGGACTGTTATAGGCATCGACCGCCTCTTCAAAGCTTGGGAACTCGACCAGCACTGTTCGCTCAGCGAGCCCGCCTTCGAACGCCTTAACCCGGCCATCTCGAACCAAGATCTGTGCTCCGCGCGGCACCATCGCACCCGGTGCCAATTTGGCATAAGTCTTGAGTTTCTCCTGATCCCGGATCTCCCGATAGCAGATAACCAGATAACCTTTCGCCATGTTGACACTCCTTTTCGAATACTCCGAATTTTGGTGTCGATCGTAACGCAATGTTCAGACCTACTCGAATACAACGTCATCACAGACCAGTTTTCAATATTCACCACCTGTTGTACGGTCGCAACATTCTGGAATAATACCGTCCCACGCCAATAGACTGCAGGATGAAATATGTCGGTACTCGCCTATAAATCTGCGACAGCGCTCGCCGCAATGATTCAAGCAAGAAAAATTAGCGCAAAGGAACTGCTGGAGCATTATCTTGAACGAGTCGAGCGCTATAACCCGGACCTCAACGCCATCGTCGTTCATGATGCAGAACGGGCGCGTTCACGAGCATGCGAGGCCGACGAGGCCCTAGCACAGGGCAAAACTTGGGGTCCGCTGCACGGGGTGCCCATGACTATCAAGGAGTCCTACAACGTCGCAGGTCTGCCTACGACGAATGGGCGTCCCGACATGAAGGATAATATCGCGGACAGCGATGCGGTTGCGGTACAACGGTTGAAAGCAGCAGGCGTGGTGCTGTTCGGCAAGACAAACGTTCCACTTAATCTAGCCGACTTTCAGAGCTATAACGAGGTCTACGGGATCACTAATAGCCCGTGGAATCTGAAACGCATTCCCGGAGGTTCTTCCGGCGGATCCGCGGCAGCACTCGCAGCTGGCTTGTGCGGTTTCGAGGCCGGCTCAGACATTGGCGGATCGATCCGCAATCCGGCGCATTTCAGTGGCGTCTTTGGACACAAACCAACCTGGGGCCTGATCCCACCGCGCGGGCACGCCCTACCCGGCTACCTTGTCCAGCCGGACCTGTCCGTCGTCGGTCCGTTGGGCCGCTGTGCGGCCGACCTCGAAACTGGAGTGCTGGCCATGGCGGGCCCAGACGAGATCGACGGTGTCGGCCTCACCCTGAATCTCCCGCGTCCGAACAAGACATCGCTCAAAAATTACAAGGTTGCTGTATGGACGAATGACACGCTCGCGCCAGTCAGCCAGGAGGTAGAGGAGCGTGTCGCCGCTGTCGCCAAAACCATTACAGATTCTGGCGGTACTGCCGATTTCGACGCGCGACCAGATTTTGATCCGGAAGACGCGCACGACACTTATCAAATGCTGCTGTGGACGACAATGGCAGCCCGCACGCCAGACAAAGATTTTGACAAAATGGTGCAAGCTGCATCCGAGCTGGATCCGGACGATCAGAGCTCCAACGCGTCATTGCTGCGTATCCAAACCATCAGCTATCACGACCATTACACGGCGCATAACAAGCGAATGTACCTGCGCTGGGCGTGGGACGCCTTCTTCAAAGAATATGACGCACTTATCGCGCCAATCATGGCCACGCCTGCTTTCGAACATAATCATGAGCCGATGAGCAAGCGGAAAATTACCGTCGATGGCACGGAGCGGCCCTATTTCGAACAGGTATTTTGGGCCGGTTTGGCGGTGTGCTGCTACCTACCCTCGACGGTCATCCCGACCGGCCCGAACGCAGACGGTCTGCCCATTGGTATCCAGATCATCGGCCGTCAACATGGCGATCTCGAGACTATCGGCCTAGCCAAGTTGCTGGAGAAAGAGGGCTACTCCTTTACCCCACCGGCGGGTTACACAGACTAACGATCCTTTAAGGGGTTGGTGGTAAACTATCCCGCTAGACAGAGCGAAAATCGAGATTTCCATTTTTGCACTGCCTTAAACGGCTGAAATTCTTGCCCCCTGCCCCTCCTGCGTGATATTTCATAACGCCATGAAAAGTACCGCCTGCCTGCCCCTCGTCGGGATACCCACCAGCTATATCAAGGATGACGAACGCGGGATGCATCGTACCGGTGGGAATTATGCCGAGGCGGTTCGCAGCGTGTCCGATTGCGCACCGGTTCTGATTCCAGCGCTTGGTGCCGACCATTGCTTCGATAGCATAATCAAACGGCTGGATGGGCTGTTCCTAACCGGCGGGGCGCCAAACGTAGAGCCGCACCATTACGGTGGCAAACCCAGTCGTAAGGGCACCTTGCACGATCCCAAGCGCGATGCAACCTCGATGCCACTGATCCGCAAGGCAATCGATGCCGGCATACCAGTTTTTGCGGTCTGCCTAGGCATCCAGGAACTGAACGTTGCGCTGGGTGGCACCCTAAACCCGCTCGTGCATGAGCTACCGGGCAAGAACGATCACCGGATGGACAGGACCCTGCCGCCCGGAGAACGCCAGAAACTACGTCATCCGATCTTCATTACGCCCGGCGGGATGCTGCACAAGTTGACCGGGGGCAAGACAGAAGAAATGGTCAACTCTCTGCACGCGCAGGCGATTGACGAACCGGCCAAATGCCTAATGGTTGAGGCCGTGAGCGATGACGATGTGATCGAAGCAGTCAGCATGCCTGATGCCAGCGCCTACGTGCTTGGGGTCCAATGGCATCCAGAAGGACAGGAAACCTTGAAGACGCCACTTTCCGACGCGCTGTTCCGTGCATTTGGCGACGCTTGCCGCGATTACTGCTTGGCCCGCAGCGGCGATGCGGCCGGTATTCGCGCCGCCTGATTCCCCGATCTGGTACTTACCATGATTTAACGATTTTTACCACGCAGCCTATGCCTATAGTTTATCCCATCAAGCTGCTTCAAGGAGATCATATTGAGCGCCTACGTCATCCCGCTATGGGAACAGTCCGCCCTGCCCGTAGTGGGAGCCGATGCGGTCTTTCCCGTGCGCCGAATCTACTGTGTCGGCAGAAACTACGCCGCACACGCGCGCGAGATGGGGCACAACCCGGACCGCGAACCGCCGTTTTTCTTCGCCAAACCAGCGGATTCTATCGTGCCGAATGGCGGTGACATAGCATATCCGGCTGCCACCAAAAACCTGCACCCAGAGATCGAGCTGGTCGTTGCGCTGAGCCAAGGCGGTTGGAACATTCCCGTTACCGACGCCAATGACTGCATCTACGGTTACGGGGTCGGGCTCGACCTCACCCGCCGGGACATGCAGGGCGTAGCCAAGGATATGGGCCGCCCGTGGGACCTGTCGAAAGGCTTCGACAACGCCGCACCGATGACCGCGATCCGTCCGGTGTCGGAGACCGGCATTCTGGAAACCGGTGCCATCACCCTCACGGTCAATGGCGCACCCCGCCAAAAAGGTGATCTCGCCGACATGATCTGGAACGTGCCAGAAACGATCAACTACCTGTCCGCCCTGATCGAAATAAAACCCGGAGACCTAATCTTCACCGGCACGCCAGAAGGTGTCGCAGCGATCGAGAGCGGCGACGTTCTGGTCGGCCATGTCGACGGGCTGGACGACCTATTTGTAACACTAACATAGCAAATATTATCGAGAGGAATATCGCGTGCGCATCGCGACTTGGAACATCAACTCGGTTCGGCTCCGCATCAACAAGGTCGCCGAATTTGCAAAAGCGAACAATCCGGACATCATCTGTTTGCAAGAAACTAAGGTCGTCGACGACCTCTTCCCGCTCAAGGCGGTGCTAGAGATGGGATACCCACATATCGCGATCAACGGCATGAAGAGCTACAACGGCGTCGCCATCCTATCGCGCTTCCCTCTCAAGAACGTGCAACGCCAAGAATGGTGTGGGAAGAGCGACTGCCGGCACATTTCGGCAACCCTGCCCGATGGTGTAGAGGTGCATAATTTCTATGTTCCCGCTGGCGGCGACGAGCCGGACCGCGAGAAGAATGAGAAGTTCAGCCACAAGCTCGACTTCTTGGACGAAATGACAGAGTGGTTCTCCGCCCACTACACAACACGCAAGAAAATGATCTTGGTCGGCGACCTAAATATTGCACCGTTGGAGACCGATGTCTGGTCACACAAGCAATTGCTCAAAGTCGTCTCACACACACCGGTTGAGGTTGATAAGCTGAGAAAGGTGCAACACACACTAAACTGGACCGATGCGGTTCGGCACTTCATCCCTGAGGATGAAAAATTATTTAGCTGGTGGAGCTATCGAGCGCGCGACTGGGACAAGTCAGACCGCGGTCGGCGGCTCGACCATGTCTGGGTGACGCCACCGCTAAAAAATAGGCTTAAGAGCGCCACCGTCCTGCGCGCCGCTCGCGGCGGCGAGAAACCGTCCGACCATGTTCCAGTGATAGTCGATTTCGAACTCTGATCCGGCAACGCATTGAGAGGAAAGTAAAATGAATCAGCCTGGTTGCCCTCATATAATCGGCGTCATTGGTGGCAGTGGGCTTTACGAAGTGGACGGACTTACCGATATCAGAGAGGAGACGGTCAACACGCCCTTCGGCGCACCGTCCGACAGCTTTATCATCGGCAGCCTGAAAGGCCAAACGATCGTATTCCTGCCGCGGCATGGCAGGGGCCACAAGCAATCACCCACTTCACTCAATTTTCGTGCCAATATCGACGCGATGAAACGGCTCGGCGTTACAGAAATTCTCTCATTGTCTGCCGTTGGCTCGCTGAGCAAGGATCTAGCACCAGGCGATTTCGTCATCGTCGACCAGTTCATTGATCGCACCTTCGCACGCGAAAAAAGCTTCTTCGGTGAGGGCTGCGTCGCCCATGTTTCGATGGCGGACCCGGTTTGCCGGCGCCTCGGCGACGCAATCGAAAAAGCTGCTAGGACAACAGGCATCGCTATTAAGCGCGGAGGGACCTATCTAGTCATGGAGGGTCCGCAATTTTCAACACGTGCGGAGTCGCACCTCTACCGACAGTGGGGTTGCGACGTGATCGGCATGACCAATATGCCGGAAGCAAAATTAGCCCGCGAGGCGGAAATCTGCTACGCAACGGTAGCCATGGTAACTGACTACGATTGCTGGCACGAGGGCCATGACGATGTCAGCGTCGAGGCGGTTATCCAGGTGCTGATGGCCAACGCGGATAAGGGCCGCAGCTTGTTGAAAGCCCTTGCACCAAGCCTATCGGATCGCACCACAACCTGCCACGCCGGTTGCCAGACGGCGCTTGACGCTGCGCTGATAACGGCGCCGGACGCGCGTGACCCAAATTTGATACAGAAACTTGATGCGGTCGCTGGCCGACTCCTGAAACACTAAACGGTCGCGCACAGAAGCCTCAGGCTAACCTCCATATTTTTCTACCGGCCCGCCGGCGTCACGCCAGGCGCCGAAGCCACCTTCGATGTGGGCCACTGGCTCCAGACCCATGCGCTGCAGCTGTGCGGTGGCGAGCGCAGAACGCAATCCGCCAGCGCAGAAAAAGACGAATTTTTTACTGGACCCAAAGATTTCTCGGTAATAAGGGCTATCCGGATCGACCCAGAACTCAAGCATCCCGCGCGGCGCATGAAGAGCGCCCGGCACTTTACCTTCACGCTTAAGTTCTCGCACATCACGAATATCAACCAAAACGGTGTTCGCGTCTCCGTAAAGCGCGATGGCGCTCTCGATCGAAAGGGTTTCGATATTCGCATTCGCTTCAGCAACAAGCTGTTTCGCGCCAACCTTGATCATTAGCTGCCCCTATACATTGAAGCGGAACAGCATAATGTCGCCGTCCTGCACGGTGTACTCCTTGCCTTCAAGGCGCATCTTACCGGCGTCTTTGGAACCCTGCTCGCCCTGGCAAGCAACAAAATCATTGTAGGCAATGGTCTCCGCGCGGATAAAGCCTTTCTGAAAATCCGTGTGGATTGTACCTGCTGCGGCCGGCGCCTTCGACCCTCGTGGGACAGTCCAGGCGCGGCTCTCGTTCGGACCTGTGGTGAAGAAGGTCACCAAGTCGAGCAACGTGTAGCCGGCACGTATGACCCGCGTCAACCCAGTTTCCATCAATCCAAGCGATTCCAGGTATTCAACTTTCTCAACCTCAGTTGAGAGCTCCGCCACCTCCGCCTCAATAGCGGCCGAAATCAGCACGCAGCCCTGATCCGTGTTTTCGGCCATCGACGCAACGCGCGCAGAAAATGCGTTGCCTGTCACCGCGCTATCCTCATCAACATTGCACACATACAGAACGGGTTTCGCAGTGATCAACTGCAGCGAGCGGAATATTGGCGCCTCATCAGCAGTGTGCTCGACCGAACGAGCCGGCTTACCGCCGCGCAACGCCGCCAATATGCGTTGCATCACCGGCAGGGTCGTCGCTGCCTCCTTTTCGCCGGATGTCGCCCGCTTTTCAAGCGGCTGGATGCGACGTTCTAAACTTTCCAGATCCGCCAGCATCAGTTCCGTTTCGACCGTTTCCGCGTCGCGGATCGGATCGACGGTTTCCTCAACATGGGTCACGTTGCCATTGTCAAAACAGCGCAGCACATGGACGATCGCCGCAACGCTGCGAATATGGCCCAGAAACTGATTGCCCAGCCCTTCGCCCTGCGATGCGCCGCGCACCAGACCGGCGATATCGACAAATTCAAGATAGGTCGGGATTTCCTGCGCTGAGCGGGTAATCGTAAAGACGTCGTGCAACCGAATATCGGGGACCGCCACGCGACCAATATTCGGTTCAATTGTGCAAAACGGGTAGTTCGCCGCCTCGGCACCTGCCGTATTCGTCAAGGCATTGAATAAGGTTGACTTGCCAACATTCGGCAAGCCGACGATGCCACAATTGAATCCCATGTTTTTATTACTCCGGGATGTTCTTTGACGTAGACACCGGCGCCAGCCGCCTTTCCATCTCCAGTCGTGGGGGTTTTAGGATCAATGACACCTTTGTCATAAAGGCATCGTATTGGCGCGCACCTAACGCATCGGCGCTTATAGCCATAGCTTCGACAATCTTTTCCAAGATCGTTGACTCAGCCTTGGCAAAGTCGCTCAGAACGTAGCGATGGACCCGATCCTTATCGCCAGGATGCCCAATGCCAACACGAATACGGCTGAATTCCTTGCCTACATGGGCGTCGATACTGCGCAACCCGTTGTGTCCTGCCAGCCCACCACCCTTTTTGGCACGGATCTTGCCAACAGCGAGATCAAGCTCGTCATGGATGATTAACACGTCGTCCGGCGTCAGCTTGTAATAGCGCATCGCTTCTCCGACCGCCCGTCCCGATTCGTTCATGAAGGTCGTCGGCTTCATGGCAATAACCTTCTCTCCTGACAGCGTCCCTTCCGTGGCAAGCGACTGAAACCGGGTACGATACGGAGCAAAGGAATGGCGGCGGACGATCTCATCCACCGCCATAAACCCAATATTATGCCTGTTCATCTCGTATTTCGGACCAGGATTTCCCAAGCCAACGAGCAGCAACACACCTTTACTCCTCGGCGAGACTTTCTTCTTCGCCTTCGGCTTCGGCTGTACCTTCGCCCTCGCCCTCGCCTTCGCCAAACTCCAACCCTTCCTCGTCTTCCTCGCCTTCGTCTTCTTCCTCAACGATGGTCGGTGCCGCAATGGTCACGATCGTAAAGTCACGGTCGGATATAGTTGGTTCCACCCCTTTTGGCAGATTGACACTACTGAAATGGACGCTGTCACCAATATCCAACCCGGCGAGATCGACCTCAACATCCTGAGGGATATTATCGACCGAACACAGCACCTCAATGGCGTATCGCACAACATTCATAACGCCGCCGCGCTTCAAACCTTCCGATTCGTCCTCGTTCACAAAACGGCAGGGAACTTCGACGGTCACCTTGGTGGAACCAGTAACCCGCAGTAAATCGACGTGCTGCGGGACATCTGAAACGGGATGCAGTTGCACTTCCCGGGGCAGCACACGTTCGGTAGCGCCATCTCCGTTGATCTTGACCTCGAACACTGTCGAGAAGAAAGTTCCAGCTTCCAAATGCTTCCGCAGCACTAGGGGATCGATAGAAATAGCTGTGGGACCCTTTTTCGCCCCATAGATTACGCTAGGCACCCGCCCTGCGCGACGGGTCGCCCGGGCGGCCCCCTTGCCCACCCGCTCTCGGGGCTCAGCCTCGAGACTATTCGCTTCGCTCATATTTACCTCCAGTTAGACTTACAGTGCCTGCCTCCAGGGGGGTTGGCACGATTAGAGCCGCGTGCTACGCGGCAAATGAGTTTTCGTCAACTAAAATCAGTCAAACAGGGTCGAAACCGAACGGTTTTCCGCGATCCGCAGTATAGCTTCGGCCAGAAGAGGCGCGATTGTGATTTGGCGGATATTGTGCGCGACCCGCATCGCTTCCGTAGCCTGAATGCTGTCCGTAGTCACCAAACTCTCCAGCGGCGAAGCCGAAACCCGGGCTACTGCGCCACCCGATAGCACACCGTGCGTCGTATAGGCCTGGACCGCTTTCGCACCATCCTGCATCAACGCATCAGCTGCGTTGCATAAGGTGCCCGCCGAATCGACGATGTCGTCCACTAGAATACAGCGGCGATCCTTAACATCGCCAATAATATGCATGACCTCGGAAACTCCGGCCTTCTCGCGCCGCTTATCAATTATTGCCAGTTCCGCGCCGAGCCGCTTAGCGATGGCCCTCGCTCGAACTACACCACCGACATCCGGTGATACGATGACCAATTCCTCACCATCAGCGCGGTTTTCCTGGATATCTTTCAGGAAGACCGGTGCAGCGAACAGGTTGTCCGTGGGCACATCAAAGAAGCCTTGAATTTGTCCTGCATGCAGATCCATCGTTAGCACCCGGTCAGCACCCGCCGTGGTCACCAGATTAGCAACCAGCTTGGCCGAAATTGGCGTCCGCGGGCCTGTCTTGCGATCCTGTCTCGCATATCCGTAATAGGGAATGACCGCCGTAATCCGCTGCGCCGAGCCGCGCCGCAGCGCGTCGATTGATACCAGCAACTCCATGAGGTTGTCGTTCGCGGGATAGCTTGTCGACTGAATGATAAACACATCCTCGCCGCGTACGTTCTCGAGAATCTCAACGAACACCTCCAAATCGGAAAAACGCCGAATTGCTGCCTTGGTCAAAGGCGTGTTGAGACAAGCCGAAATTGCTTCGGCCAGCGGCCGATTACTGTTGCCGCTCAGGATTTTCATACCAGATCCTGTTCTTATCCAGGCTCTAATTCGAACCAGAAAATTAACCTCACCCGCGCGTCCCACCCGAAGGCGGGCGGCGTCTGTATATCAAGGGGGCACCTTCCTGTAAACGCCTGCTGGCAATGGAGGCAGCATTCTACGTTATTGGTCCAACCGGATTTCATCAGCACGCTCTATGATCAACAAAAATTCGGCGATAGGCTCGACCATGGCGAAGGTCACGTCATAGGCGAGCGGTCCCCATTTTGAGGCCACCCGTCCCTTTTCGACGCTGTTGGATTGCATCAAAGTGCCAATTTTTCTCCCGTCTGGCTCCTGCAGAAACCATTCGATTTCTAGTTTTTCCCGGTCCGCCGGCAGGTCGCTGACGTAGACTTTGCCGAAAATTTGTATTGCAGCGTCTTGGGGGTCACCGGCAACCGGCAGGCCGGCGTTTTTCAGCACCGCAGCAAATGCTTTCCTGAGGGCTTCGTTCCCATCGCTGGGCGCGCCTTCAATGCCTACTACGGCGATCGTTGGCGGCGGCTTCTGCCTAGCCAAAGTGAAGCCAGTCTGCAAGGTATCGGCGATTCGGGGCACTGCATCCGCTGACACCGCGTTTATCGAGGCACGCTTCCCCGTTTGCCAGTCACTGACCGGAACCTTACTCCGCGTTGCGAAGTTGAAGACGACATCGCCAACGCTATTTGTAATGGCCCAGTCGACGATAACGACAAGCCTGTTGCCCTTCGCCAGTTCGGCTGTCGCATGTCCTTCCAGAAGAAATGCGCTCTTCACCGTACTAGCTGTCGTGGCCGGTACGTTCACACGGCGCAAGTCCGCTGCCATGACATCCGACAGCGGCCCCGCCACCCCCCGCGGAGCGCCTGTGATCGGTGCGACTATGACGCCGATGCTATATTGTATGGCTAAGAGTGGACTCTCCGCGCCGCTGCCCGTGTCCGGCTTGAATGGTTTGGGCAACTGACCGCAGTTCGCCAACGAAAGGCCAACGGCCAGAATAATAAAATGCCGCGCGTTAAAGTAGGACACAGCTTGCCACAAAACATAGCAGGCAAAGCCCAAAAATCTGAATCAGATACGGCATCAATACATTTAACCACGAATTCGTGCGGAGCACTAAGAACAGGAATTCTAGCCCATACTAAACGTTTCAATCTTTATCGTTTTGAATATAAAGAATTTCGAATTTGAATTACCCCGGATCATTGATAGTTAGTTTGCTGATTTACGTGAGATTTGATTCTTTAAATTTCACGATTATCTAGGTGATCGTGATAGCGGAGACGCAACGGCCGTAGTCAGGATCACCGCGCTTTGTCGCTCGCCGATAGCTGTAAAACAAACTTTCCTCGGCGCAGGTGTCGCGCGCAAGATCTTCTACACTGCCGATTTTTAGCAATTTCAGTACCTTCGCGACATATCCCGGCAAATCAAACATGAAGTGGCCCTCACGTTCCGACCTAATAAAGAAGTCCACGTTGTTGGGATCCTGCTCCAGAAACAGTTTCGGAAATTCAGGACCTACCTCGTAGGACGCTTGTGCGATGGTAGGCCCAATGGCTGCGACAATCCGTTGTCGCTGCGCGCCTAGATCTTCCATCGCCTCGATCACCGAAGGCAAAATGCCGTGTAACGCACCCTTCCAGCCCGCATGTGCCGCTCCAACGACACATGCTGATTTGTCGGCGAATAAAACGGGTGTGCAGTCGGCACTCAGAATTCCCAACACCGTCCCGGGCCGATCCGTAGCCATGGCATCAGCATAAGGTGGCGTTCCGCCCACCCATGGTCCGTCAACGCGCACAGCCGTTCGCCCATGTACCTGATAGACTGTGTTGAGGGATTCGCCGGATAAATCGAAAAAGCTGGCAACACGGCGACGGTTTTCAGTCACACATAGCGCCGTGTCCTTCGAACTGAGACCGATATTAAGTGACTCATAAATTCCGCCGCTGGCCCCACCCTTCCGGGTAAAGAACGCGTGCCGAATACGGCCGTCATCCTGCAGTGAACCGGCCACCAAATGCGGTAAACTCTTCGCTCTATTAGCCATTACTCTTCAAACCCCGGCGGCTGCGACAGGCCCGCCTGTGTCAGGCTGAGCACCTTGAACAAGCTGCCCATTTGATTCGGTGCAATCAAGCGTTCAACACTCAAGGCGATATCGGCTGCCTGCGCCGGTGTCGCATGCTTCGTCAAGGCTTCGGCCCGCAAGGCGATGCCCAACCGCTCCAGGAACGTGCCTTGCGCGACCGGTCCCCATACAGATACCCTATCGCCGACCGCCCGCCGAAGCGCTGCGAAATCAACATGTACCGTAAGATCCGCTTCTCCAGGGCCATCGAGAACATCGACTGGTTCATGTTCGCAAACGGCCTGCAGACTGTCACCTGGTGCGCTTTCACCGTGACCATAATCGACAATCAACACCGCGCCACCAGCTTTTTCGATACGATTACCCAGAGCCGCAGCAATCGAGAGACCTTGAGGCTGAACCTCCGCGATCGCGCCTACCGGCGCCGTCTCTCGAACCTCTGGCGCCAGCAGGACCTCGTGCGGCGTCGCACTTGCGGAAACGATAAATCTCAGCTCGGTCTCATCCCAGGCGATGAGCCTTTCACGCCAGCCACGCGGTGTCCTTACGAACTGGTGCACCGGTAGCGCATCAAAGAATTCGTTCCCGATGGCGAGGATGGGTCCGTCGGGAACGCCATCGAATGAATCGCACCAGACCGGATCGTAAGCGGCCAAACTCTCGGCCTGACTAGCTCGAAGTACCCGGCTGGTTTCAAGGAGCACAAGTTCAGCACCGTCCAGGAAAGCCGGCACCTGCATGGCGGCACGCAACGCATCGACTATCAGCGTGCCCCGACCCGGACCAAGCTCAACCAGATTGAACTTTGTCGGGCTGCCAATCTGCTCCCAGACCGTGACGAACCACAGTCCGATGAGCTCGCCGAAAATCTGGCTAATTTCTGGCGCGGTAATGAAATCCCCGGCCCGTCCAAAAGGATCTCGTGTTGTGTAATAACCGTGCTCTGGATGGCCCAGAGCGGTCGCCATGTATTCCGCCACTGTCACCGGACCGGTCGTCATAATCCGGCGTGCAAGCAGCTCCGCCAGTTTGTTCACGTCGCCCCCACGGGCGGCCGCACGTAGGCGCGCCAGATCAGATAAATGCCAAACAGCAACATCGGTACCGACAGCCATTGCCCCCAAGTGGAGCCTAAGACTAGCAAGCCAATATGACTATCCGGTTGCCGGACCGTCTCCACCGCCATTCGTGACAAGGCGTAGCCTACCAAGAAAGCCCCACTAACCAGTCCGACCCGCCAACGCGCGCGCCAGATCAACACCAGGCATGACAGCACGATGAGCAACACCAGCCCTTCGAGGAATGCTTCGTAGAGTTGGCTGGGATGCCGCGGATTGGGGCCGGCAAAGGGGAAGATCACGCCCCAAGGCATGTTTGTCTCGCGCCCCCAGAGCTCACCATTAATGAAATTCGCGATTCGGCCGAGTAGCAGCCCGATGGGCGCCGTCGTCGCGATAACATCAGCCATCGCAAAAAAAGCGATGCTTTGCCGCCGGGCGAATAGGATCATCGCCAGGATGACCCCTACCAATCCGCCATGGAATGACATGCCGCCGTTCCACATCTGTAAGATTTCCAGCGGGTTTGCCAGAAAATAGGTGGGCTGGTAAAAGAACACGTAACCGAGCCGGCCTCCGAGGATCACTCCTAGAGTAGCCCAGACCAGGAAATCATCAATCTGCTGTGACGTTACTAGATGAGGTTCGCGCCGGGCCATCCAAATCCCGTAGCGCCAGGCACCGACTAGACCGACGATATAGGCCAGCGCATACCAGCGGATCGCAATTGGGCCGATCTGGAGAATAACCGGGTCAAAATCGGGAAAGACGAATGGTTCCATCGTGGTTACCGGTAAGGATCATTCGTAGCGAGATAGTCCTGGATATAACAGCGCACACCGTCCTCCAACGTCGTCGACGGTCTGTCGTAGCCGGCATCTCGCAGCCGCGCCATCGTTGCCTGCGTGTGATACTGGTAGTGCTTGCGGATGTTTGCCGGTGCATCGAAATATTCGATTACCGGATCCCGGCCCATGACCACGAAACAGGCGCGCGCCAGTTCGAAGAAGGTTCGGGCAGCGCCGGTGCCTACGTTGAAAAGGCCGTTCACCGCCGGATTGTCGTACAGCCACAGCATGATATCGACGCAGTCGCCTACCCAGACAAAGTCGCGCTCCTGTCCGCCATCCGGATAATCCGGATGGTGCGAACTGAACAGGCGCGCCTTCCCGGTTTCGCTAATCTGCCGATGCAGCTGAACGACTAGGCTCTCCTGGCCACCCTTGTGATACTCATTTGGACCGTAGACGTTAAAGAATTTTAGCCCGGCCCATTGTGGCGGAGCGATACCCGCATTGGCGAGCGAGACTGCATCCAAATCAAACATATGCTTCGACCAACCATATAAATTCATTGGCCGTAACCTCGATAAAGCCTCGATGGAACCGTCATCGTCGAAACCATTCGCCCCATCGCCATAGGTAGCCGCAGAAGAGGCATAGATCAGCCGGGCATTATGCCGCGTGCACCAACGCCACAACATTAGTGACAGGTCAAAATTGTTGGCCAGCACAAACTCTGTGTCGGTGATTACGGTCGAGGAGGAAGCACCCATATGGAAAACAGCCTCGAGCCCGGCGCCTCGCGCTTCTAACCATACGGGCAATTCGTCTGGCTCAATCATGCCAGCGACAGCGTGTTTTTCCAGATTACGCACCTCGCCGGATCGGTCCCGATGGTCGCAGACAAATATCGGGGCGGTGTCCCGTTCACACAGCGAGGCAACAAGATTGGAGCCTATAAATCCCGCCCCACCAGTCACTAAGATCATAGCGTGCTCCATTGCTATATCTGGGCTTTATATAGGCGAGGTGTCGCCGTCGCGGCAAGGCGGGTTGCGGGATCGCGGCAATATCGCCATATCTTAAAGGTCAGTTCTGCTCCAACGAACAAAGACGAGGCCAGTCATGCAGGTAGACAATCGGTTTCTCGACGATTTGGCACGCATCGCCAACGGCGCAGTCGGCGCGCTTTCGGGCGTGCAGGAAGAGGTGGAAGCATTGATTCGGCAGCGGGCACAGCGGCTCCTAGCAGACATGGATCTTGTGACGCGAGATGAGTTCGAGGCCGTCAAAGCAGTTGCTGCTAAGGCCCGGCTCGAGCAGGAAGCACTTGAAGCCCGTTTTGCCACCCTGGAAGCAGCACTCGCCAAATTGCAGAAAAAGGCGCCAAAACCCCGCCGCGGCAGTAAATCCGCCGCTTCTGGGAAGAATTTTTCGGCTCTAAAATAAGGTGTTCCCACCGGCTGAGAGTTGCCGCCTAACCGCTTGAGACTCACGGATGCGATTTTTTTTACATTTCGTCAGATAACCGCTTGCTTGTGGCGAATCGCCTGTGGCACTCTAGGTGTTGTGGTGATGTGATGGTCTACCATACAAAATGTCGTATTGAGCGGGACAAACGATGTTTCCGACCAGTTTTTGATTCCGGGTAAATGCCGGCTTGCCCCGCGGGTTTGGGAAAGGTTGCCGTATGGCCTTAATGACCGCTGAAAATCACGGCTCGTCGGACAACCCCCTCGATATCATGGAAGACATCGTTCGCACCAACGAGTGGTTGTTCGATCGCTCGAGCGAACATGAGCTGCTTGTCGAGATGTCGGGGCGGTGGTGCGACTACCGCATGTTCTTCGTCTGGCGTGACGAGGTGAAGGCGCTGTATTTCACCTGTTCGCTCGACATGAAGGTCATCCGGGAAAAGCGGTCCGAAATCACCGAATTATTGTCGCAAATCAACGAACGGATGTGGTTTGGCCATTTCGAGCTCTGCTCGGAAGCTGGCACGCCTATGTTCCGTCACACCATGCTCACTCGCGGTTGGAATAACGTGACCGCTGAACAGCTGGAGGATTTGGTGGAAATCGCGGTCAACGAGTGCGAACGGTTCTACCCGTCTTTCCAATACGTGTTGTGGGCGGGCTACAACGCACAGCAGGCAATCGAAGCGACGATGCTTGACCCCGTCGGCGAGGCTTGAGAAGCTTCTCAGCATGACTAGTAATATGACACGGCCCTTGCTGCTCATTGGTTGTGGCAAAATGGGCGGCGCGATGCTGGCTGGCTGGCGCGGTTCAGGTATTGCTGCGGCCGGCGTCACCGTTGTTGAACCGGCCGGCGCTGCCGACTTCGCCGATGCGACTGAC
>CAYYUG010000046.1:33115-37159 GCA_964474755.1 uncultured Rhodospirillaceae bacterium
GCCTATGTCTTCCTACTGATCGAATGCCTAGCCGCCGCCGGCGTCGCAGCAGGCCTGCCGAAGGGCCTGGCAGAGCAACTGGCGCTTGCCACCGTGGCAGGATCGGGCCAGTTGGCGCTTGCGAGTGATGAGAAACCGTCACGACTGCGCGAGAACGTCACCAGTCCCGGCGGCACGACGCTGGAAGCACTCAAGATCTTAATGGCAGACGAAGGCCTGCAACCGCTCTTGACCCAGGCCATCGCCGCCGCAACAGAACGCAGCCGGGAATTAGCGAGGGGCTAGACTTTACCCAAAACAGATGGACTTCTGCTCGCGCGGGCCAGGATACAGCCGGGAATCAACCCCGCTGCGGCTATCAAAGCCAGCAAGAAGTAAGCGTCCTGGAAACCCAACGTACTGGCTTGGGCATAAATTACCTCGCCCAGATAGTGAAATGCGCTGGAACCGCGCTCGGGTCCTGGGACTCCGGCCTCTCCCAGCAACTGCATTAGACGGTCTCGCATCTCGCGCGTAGTTTCGCTGGCACCGGTCTGCATGGCGGCAAAAGCGTCTCCGTGGAAGGGAATGCGCAGCTCCAGGAAAACCACGAGGCAGTTCGTGCCTATCGTACCGCCGAGCTGTCGTACAAAATTGACCGTGCTCGATCCCTGAGTAACCATGTCCGTGGGCAAAGATTTCAGTGCTTCGGAATTGACGACGGAACGGGTGCAGGCAACCCCGATGCGTACGATCAGGGTGAACCAAACTAGTGTCCAGAAGGGTGTATTCACATCCGCGGTTGACAGATAGAAAAACGCAATTGCAAAGATCACCATGCCGACGCAGATCATCATATAGGCCGGCACGAAGTCCGACAGGCGGCCGACTAGGGGGAACAGGATGATTAGTGACAAGCCCGCCGGTACCATCAGAAGTCCTGCGTCGATCGCTGAATAGTGTTGGATCTGCTGTGTGAATAATGGCATCAGGAAAAAAGAGGAGAACATCGCCGCACCGGTAAAAAAGCCGATGCTGGCCGCAGCGCTGAACTGAGCGTTCGCGAAGACCCGCATATTGACCAAGGGGCTTTCGGCGTAGATCTGGCGCAGTACAAAGGCTGTCCCGCAGCCGATGCCAGCGCCGAACAGCATGAGGATATCCGTCGAGGTCCAGCCTAGCCGTTGGCCGTAGCTAAAACCAAGCAGGAACCCAGCAAGCGACACGCAAAGCATACCGAAGCCAAGAAAATCAAAACGCGGGATCTTCTTCGGCATCGCTCGGCTAGGCAAAAACAGATTGCCCACGAACAGCGCCAAGAAGGCCGTCGGAATGGTGAGCAGGAAAATGTAGCGCCAGCTGAACACGTCGATGGCAATGCCTCCCAAGGTCGGGCCGAGCGCGGGTGCCAATACATTGCCCAGAGCGAAGATGCCCATGGAGAAACCCTTCTGATCGCGCGGGAAGACCTTAAAGGTCACGGCCATGCCTAGTGGCTGCACGATGCCGGCGGACAGGCCCTGCATCATACGGCCAAGCAGCAGGCTTTCGGTATCCTGCGCCAACCCGCTCATCGCCGAGCCGATCAGAAAACCAACGACAGCAACAGTGAAACTGAGCCGCTCGCCGAAAGAGAGAACGAGCCAGGCACTGAGCAGCATGCCAGCCGTTTGCGCGGCAAAATAACCAGTCGAAATCAATTGCGCCTGGTCGCGACCAATCCCGAAGGTGCCCATGATAGCGGGAAAAGCAACGTTCACTGTCGTCGCGCCCAGGGTCATGGTCATGATGCCGACCAGACAGGTAACCGTCGCCAGCCATTTATAGGCCGGACCGTAGCGGTCGAATAGGGTTTCGATACTGTCTGGGCGCACGTGGTAACAAGATGTTCTTGAAGGGCCTTTTCTACATGATTACGTGACAAAATTCGAATGTAATGAGACCAAAGCAGATCGATTGAAAATAGACCGCAACGCCTTATGATTGATTGTCTCGGAAACACGGAACCAGTTAGGTAGTTGTAAACCCATGGTCAAGAAGGCGGATCGCCCGCAACAAATTCTCGAAACAGCGCTTGGCCTCGCCTCAAAAGCGCGCTGGTCATCAATTAGCCTGCGCGAAATAACGGCGGCTGCCGGCGTATTACCAGCGGAAATGTATTCACTCTATCCCTCCAAGATAGAAATCCTAAAAGCCTATTTCGCGTCCGTAGATGCCGCGGTGCTAAAAACCAAGTTCGCGTTCGACCCGGAAGACAGCCCGCGCGACCGGCTGTTCGACGTACTAATGCGCCGCTTTGATGCTTTGTCCGATGACCGCGATGCTGTCGTGTCGATCCTGGCTGCCCTACGAAGCGATCCTATGTCCACACTTTGCCTGTCCCCAGGAATATACAGGTCGATGCGCTGGATGCTGGAAACCGCAGAAATCTCGACCTCGGGTCCAAACGGATGCCTGACGGTGAAAGGGCTCGTCGCACTGTGGTTCGCCACTTTGCGAATCTGGGAACGCGACGAGAGCGAGGATATGGCGCGCACCATGGCCGCGTTGGACAAAAATCTTCGGCGCGCGGAGCGGCTAAGTTCGATGCTCCCCTTTTCATCACCGCTCAGGTGCCAGAACGTAAAACCATCGCCTGATCATGTGCATGCCTGATCGTGGCAACCATATTCAGAGAGTAACATGAAGGCGATCAGTTTCGACGACTTTCTCATGGTCGACATCCGCGTCGGCACGATTATCCGGGCCGAAGACTATCCGGAAGCACGCAAGCCAGCCTTCAAACTATGGGTCGATTTTGGGCCTGAGATCGGTGAGCGCAAGACGTCGGCCCAAATTACCAAACATTACAACCTGAACGAACTGGTCGGCCGACAGGTCGCCGCCGTAGTGAATTTTCCACCCAAACAGATCGGCAAGTTCATGTCCGAGATTCTGGTACTTGGATTTCCGGATGGAGATGGAGAAGTGGTAATGATCAAACCCTCCCGGGGCGTTCCCAACGGCGGGAGGCTGTACTGAAATGAATCGCGGAATTGATCACCTGGTGCTGGACGTCCGGGACCTCGATAGTGCACGCGAGACCTATAGCCGGTTCGGCTTCACCACGACACCACGCGCTATTCATCCCTTCGGCACCGGCAACAGCCTGGTACAACTTCAGAACAATTTTTTAGAGCTATTAACCGTCGTCGACGAATCAAAATTCACGGCATCGGCAGCAGGCCAGTTCGAGTTTAGCACATTCAACAAAAGGTATCTCGACGCGCGCGAAGGCATGTCGATGCTGGTCTTCGAAGGACACGATGCGGCGGGTGATTACGCCGAATTCGCGGCCAGCGGGCTCGACACCCACAAACCGTTCCATTTCGAGCGCAAGGCGACCTTGCCGCATGGCGAACAAGTCACCGTCGCCTTTTCCCTTGTCTTCATTACCGACAAGCTAATGCCAGACGCGGTGTTCTTCACTTGCCAGCAACACGCACCAGAATATTTTTGGAAGCCGGAATACCAGCGCCACAAAAACGGCGCGTCAATGATCTCCGAGGTAATCATGGTCGCCAACAACCCAGCCGATTTATCCGAAATCCTCGGCAGCATACAGGGCAAGCAGGCGGTCTCGGTGTCAGGCGACGACCTTTGGGCTGCGACCGAGCGTGGCGTCGTCACAGTCGTTACACCGCGTAATTTCGAGTCGCGGTTCGGTGTTGCACCAGTCGGTCCCCAATCACCACACTTTGCCGCCTTTCAGATCACAGTCGCTGACCTAAGCAAGACAGAAATGTTGCTGAAGGGCAACGCAGTCCCGTTCCGCAAGACCCAAGATACGCTACAGATCGGACCAGAAACCGCGTTCGGCTGCGTCCTAGAATTCGTGCCAGAAGGCTGACCCCCGCATCTCATGAGCAGCTACTAAGATCACGTCAGCTGTGGCTGAAGACTGGCCAAATTACCAACCTGAGGGCAACCCACCCCCTCAACGACATGGGGAGGAATTAGGGATCGAAGCAATGATAGCAAGCCTGGGATCGGGCCTCCCGGCATTAATCCTTCATTTCGCAGTGA
>CAYYUG010000047.1:0-12926 GCA_964474755.1 uncultured Rhodospirillaceae bacterium
AAGGCGCTCGAAGGCTTGACGGCACGGGAAGAACGAATTCTGCGAATGCGCTTCGGCATCGGCATGAATACCGACCATACCTTGGAAGAAGTCGGCGTCACATTCTCTGTCACCCGTGAGCGTATCCGCCAAATCGAGGCGAAAGCGATCCGCAAACTACGTCATCCGAGCCGCAGCCACTCCTTGCGGAGTTTCCTCGACCATTAACCAGTTAAATGCTTTAGGCCGACGCAACAGAATAGCAATTTATTCATCGTCGTTACGGCGTAGCGTTGCCCGTTTCTTAAACACGACTTGGAAACCACGAACATTGGTGTTTGCGAAGCCTGTATTACGGCTAAACAGCGCACCGTCGTCTCGCTGGACAAACAGCCTAAGCAATTACCCCAACCTCCCCAAGGATCCCGTCAGGAATCGACGCAAAAACCTATCAATTGATTGATAGCAGCCAACACGACTGCATACCGTTCAATAAGCATCACAAATAACGGCGGCCCCATCTCACGTCGACCATCCCCCCCTCGCCCTGCAAGCCTACAAGGATGGTGCGAACAAACACTGTTTAATTTTAAACTGCGGGGACAGTTTTGAAGACGAGCAATGCAACAAGCTATAGCCGGCAGCCGGCAAATCGACTTAACGTAGAAATTCTTAGGCTAGAAATCGGATCCTAGCTGGCTTACCGCCGTACTACGTAACCGAACGCTTCGCGGTCCCAAGTCGCATTGGTGATGCCAGCGTCGCGCAAATCCTGTTTGCGGAGTTTTCCAGTTGGCGTCTTATCTAGCTCAGAGACAAACTCGATATAGCGCGGCACGGCATAACGCGGCATCCGTTCCACACACCAATCGAGAACGGAGGTAGGGTCAGGTGCGTCGTCGCAGGTTACAATGCAGGCTTTTACATCCTCTTCGCCGCCAGTCTCTGCTCTCACGCCGATGACAGCGCTTTCCGCAATTGCCGGAAAATTGTTTAATACCTGTTCGACTTCAAAGGCGGAAATATTCTCACCGCGCCGGCGAATACAATCCTTGATCCGGTCGATGAAGAACAGGCGACCTTCCTTATCAAAGCGTCCGGCATCACCTGTATGGAACCACAGATTGCGCCATGCCTCGACGGTGCGTTCCGGCATGTTAAAATAGCCGGCCATGAAACAAGACGCTTGCTTCGGTCGGACGACAATTTCGCCTATCTCTTCAGGCAAGAGTGGCTCATCGGATTCCGAGTCAACTATCTTTACCTCGAAAAAGTCATCCATGATGTAACCGGCACAACCTGCCATCACCGGGTCTTTCAAGGTGCCAAACGCCGGCAGGTTGCATTCTGTCATACCGTAAGCCTGCATCAGCCGGAGGTCGAAGCGCTTTTCAAAATCGGCACCCCATTCATCGCCAATGGGCACCGCCAGCATGAGCCGCAAATCGTTATTCCGGTCCTGGGGCGTTGGCGGTTGTCGAAAAATAAACTCCGGGATCACGCCCAGTCCGTACGTGATCGTCGCTTTGCATCTACGTACATCATCAAGCCATGTCGTCGCAGAAAACCGCTGCACAATATGGGCTGGCGTCCCTTTGATTAAGCAAGAGGTGAACTGGATCGTTAGCCCCATAGCATGGAAGAACGGCATGCAGATGAACATACGGTCTTCATCGGTCAACGACATTGCACGGCCGGCACCATAGCCGAACAAATAGCAATGCGCGTGCGGCATCAACACACCTTTTGATGGTCCTGTCGTGCCCGATGTGAACATTATAGTGCAAATATCGTGCGGCTTTGCCAGGATCACATCTGCGGGTTGTGCTACGGTATCCGCAATCACTTCGAAGGCCACGCGGTTCGTTCCGGGCAATGGTGGCGCGTCGCCACCGATGACAACTGTCGTTTCAATAGGCAAATCAGCGATATCGACACTGTCGAAAACTCCGCGGAGGCCCGCGTCGACAACGACGACACGGGGCTGTATCACCCGCATCTGATGACGCAGAAAGTCACCCTTAAGTTCCGTGTTAATCGGCACAAAGATAGCGCCCCTCTTGTGAACCGCTATCATGGTAAGCAGAAAAGAGCGGCTGTTTTGGGCGAAAATAAGAACGCGGTCACCGACTTCAACACCAAGGGCAGCCAAGCCGGATGCCAATACATCGCTCTCGAGTTCAAATTCAACAAACGTCAGAGGTGGACCTTCATCGAACGTGCAAAATACGCGGTCCCCATAACGTTCCGCCTGACGCTTCACCAGGTCCAGGCTTGTCCACCCATCAAGGGATTGCTTTGACACTGTAGGGTCTCCCCACTGTTAGCAACGATAGATTTCAACAGGAATTTAACGAACCTTCAAGCAGGTTACCGCTGGCTCCGACGTAACAACAACACAGGTAAAATCGAGCACAAGCTCACCACCGCAACGGCGATGAAGCCGTCCTGAAACCCCAGCGTGTTCGCTTGCGCGTTTACGACTTCACCCAGATAGTCCAGAGCAACCGAATCCCGTAACCCGTTGGGAATACCACCTTCGTTTAGCAAACTGTGGACCGTGCCAAGCAGCTCGCGGGTTGACGTGTTGGCCGAAGTCTGGGTGGACGTAAAGGCATGGCTGTGAAACTCGACCCGCCGCTCCAGAACTACCACCAGGCTGTTGATCCCGCAGGATCCGCCCAGCATCAAGAAAAGGTTCACCGCACCGGCACCGCGATGAACCTGATCAGGTTGCAGCGCCGCAAGCGCCGCGCTGTTCAAGGCTGGCGATACAAGCGCAACACCAATTCGACTAATGAAGAGGTAGAGTGCCATGCTCCAAAACATCGTGTCGATGTCAGCATCCGCCATGAACGTCACACTAATGACAAAAATCATCATTCCGGCGATGATGACTTTGTGCGCCTGGAAACGGTCCGCCAAACGTCCCGTGAGTGGCAAGATGAAAGCGGCAGCAATGCTGCCGGGAAGTAAAAGTGAACCAGAAACTGTCGCCGAATATCCCTGAACGATCTGGCCAAAAACCGGAAAGATATAAATCGTCGCAAAGCTGCCGAAGCCAAACAGGAAGGAAACCGAAACAGCAGACGAGAACCGGGAGTTCCGGAACAGCTCGAGATCAAGCAAATTGCCACTCTCGCTGCGCTGCGACAGGATAAAACCGACGATACCCACAATCATTAGCAAAATAAGAGTGAGGGTCTCATTAGAGGTCCAGCCGTCGCGCTGGCCGTTACCGATGATTGTCATCAGGCAGAACACGGCGATGCACATGAAGGCGAAGCCTACAAAATCAAATCGTCCCGCCGGCCCAGTCTTTGGCCGATCTGGAACGAACAGAACCCCCAACGCCAGTGCAAGAATGGCAGCCGGAATTGGCACGAAAAAAATGTATCGCCAGTTCAACTCATCGATCGTAATGCCGCCGATCGCTGGCCCTAAACCCAAAGCGAACACAACACCCATGCTGAATAATCCCATCGCAGTGCCGCGCCTCTCTGGAGGGAACACTTGAAATAGGACGACCATGATCATCGGTTGGATGATGCCGGCTGAAAACCCCTGTATCACGCGACCCAGGATAATCGTGTCCAAGGTTGGACCGAACCCGCAAACAAAGCTACCCAAACAGAACAACAACATCGCCAAGGTAAAGGCCATTCGCTGGCCGACCTTAGCGATAAACCAATTGTTGAGCAGCAGGCTCGTGACCGTTGTCGCAATGAATGCTGTCGACAGGTACTGAGCCTTGTCCTGACCGACCCCAAAGGCGCCCATTACGTTCGGAATCGCCACATTCACCATAGTGCTGGAAAGCACCGTAGTAAAAAAAGCGACCAATCCCGTAAAGGTGACCAGCCCGCGGTAGAGTGTCCCGTAGCGGTCGAACAGGTCAGCACTGCTAAGCGACATGGATGCCACTCAGCACTATTGGCCCGCACTTCATGGCACGATGCCGATCAAGCGGCTGTCCGTAGCGCCCCGTTTCGCCGGTTATCCGCGCTCGATTAGTTGATACATCACGCCGTGACCATCGCGGGGATGAATGAAAACTTGTGTTCCGGCTTCGATGACCCTTGCACCATTGGCTTTCATTTCAGCCGCCGTTTCCCCTAGATTGTCGACCGCTAATGCAACGAGATGAACACCCTCGCCGTATTTCTCCAACGCATTACCAATGGCACCACCCTTGCCAAGCGGTTCCGCGATTTCGATGAAACGACCTTCGTCACCGAGCGGCAGGATGGCCCGGGTCATGCCAAGATGCGGAACCTCGTCAGGGCCCTTGCTGGCTTTCATACCAAGCTTTTCTTCATAATCCTTGAGGCTTTCGTTGATATCATTAACGCGAACAACGATATGGTCGATCCATTTTGGCATAACTCATAGCTCCCTGAAAAATGTTGGACGGTCTATCCACCTCTGCCAGAAACGAAGGTGGCAATGATCAAAGGTTTTTGTATGCACCTGTTAGATATCGGCAACGAATTTTAGCTACAGCGGCGCTACAGGTCGAGGCGATCGCCCACCAGATCCAATAAGTAACCGGGCGGCGGCGGCGGCAATTCAACCTGAAAATGTCGCTCAACAATTTCAGCAATCAGTTCGAAACAAGCGCCATATCGCACTACAGACATGGTTTCGACATCAAGAAGTGTCGATGAGGCCCGATAGATATGATAGGTCCGCAAGCCGTGGTCGATCACAATATCGGCGATGTTCTGCAACTCTGGTTCTATATCCTCGACTTTAAACTTTGTCCCAGAGAGAGAGAGGTTTGCCGACGAACCGAATAGCGGATGCACGCGTTCTAAGCTCAAGCGGGAAATCTCTGCATGGAAGGGACCAGCATTCATCAATATCGCAACAGTATCTGCCATACTGCTGCGCTGATAAGCGGTGCGGGTCATCTTCGCCAGCAACGGGTGATCAGGCCGGCACGGCGCTATCGTGCCCAGTGGCAAATCGTAGTCGACAGTGATAGCCCGAACAACGTCTCGACCCCGCTGATTGAGGACATGGACTTCATCATGAATCGCCAGATCTCCAATCATTGCGTTGAGCTTTTCCTTTGTACGACCTTTCGTCGTAAAAATTTTTTCCAACGCCTCTTCCGACCCGCCCGTGAGTGAATAGCCGATATTCATCGGTAAAATGGCGATACCCCCCGCTTCGAGTACGCTGAACGCACGGGCTGCGTCACCAGCAATATCAAGCATATTTTCATATCTCCTCTTCGTAACCGCACACGCAATAGCGTCCCGCCAGTTACCCGGTATAGGTTTCAGTTGAACGTCTGTTATCTTGTTTGCGATATCATTGTACGTCGACAAACCAAGCTCTTCCACGCACGCATTATCCACGTGAATTTAACGGAAACCTGCACTAAATCGGCTACGCCAATGACCAGAGGAAAAGACCTAACCCCTATCACGGGCGCCATGTGTTGGCGTGGCGAAGACCTTTCTAAGGACGATGGATGGATCCGTGAATTTACGGATTCGGAAATTGTTGAGCTGGAAATCGCTGTCGGCGCAACTATAAACACCCCGATCCAGGACATTGTATCACAAACCTTTCCGTTGCCTTCGCTCGCCATAGTCCTGGATCAGGTTCGACACGAGCTGATTGATGGGCATGGCTTCATGCTGTTGCGCGGACTGCCCGTAAATCGTTGGTCGCGCGAAGTCACTGCACGAGCTTATTGGGGAATCTGCAGCCATATCGGTCAACCCGTCTCGCAAAATCCGGATGGCCATCTGCTGGGTCATGTCAAAGATATAGGTGGTGACTTTCACGATTTGCATAGCCGAGGCGGATACCGTTCACGGGCACGTTTACCCTTTCACACCGATGTGGGAGCGGATGTCGTCGCGCTACTTTGTCTGCACACCGCAAAAGCCGGTGGGCATAGCAGCGTTGTTAGCCTGGCGGCGATATATAATATGATGCTCCAACAACGGCCCGATTTGGTCGCCGAGTTGAGCGTCGCCATATACCGCGACAGGCGCGGCGAAATCCCGCCAGGAAAGAGCCCCTATTACCGCGCACCTGTGTTTTGTCTGCACGAAAAGCGGCTAACAACCACCTTCGTTCGACGCTTCATCGATTCCGCTCCGCGCCATGCAGGCGTTCCCGAACTGACAGCGCAATTGACAGAGGCGCTCGATCATTTCGAGGATATCGCCAACCATACAGGCTTGCGGCTCGACATGAATTTCAAACCTGGCGACATTCAGCTGGTAAACAACCTCACCACGCTGCATGCTCGCACCGACTACGAAGATTTCAACGCACCAGGTTTGAAGCGTCATCTTCTTCGGTTGTGGCTCGCGGTCCCGGATGGATGGCCCTTACCAGAATTTTATTATGACCGTTTTGGCACCTTGGCCGGCAGCGAGCGTCCAGCCGGAATGGCTTTGCCCGGTGTCACTCTTTCCGTACCGCTGGACGTGACATAGCCATTCCATGTTTCCTTAGTTAAATAAGGTTAATATCTGTTAACTGACGCACAAACCACGATATGATCGGTTGAACCTCCAGGATCTGGCTGGAAAGATGCTGCAGATATGCAAGGTTGCAATGTTGTGATTAAGATTAAAGGTGTTTGATTTCGAAGCCAGGGCAGAAGTTGTCGAAATCAGCAATCGCCGACTGGCCTCGTGTCATCTGCGCCCCGAATAAGAGAGGGTTGAATGAACCCGAAAAGTCCCGCGCATTTTATCACCCATAAATTCGACCGCACTTAAAGTCGTCGTGACGCCTCAGCCTACACGCATAAGGAAGGTCCCATGAGCCTCCATTTCGGTAAGATCACCCAGAACGGATACGTTGTTCGCGACATCAAGGCGGCCATGAAACATTGGTCCGAGGTACTTGGCGTAGGACCTTGGTTCTACGCGGAACAGGCACCTATTGAAGGCTTTGAATACCGGGGCACCCCGTCCGACTGCAAAATTTCGATCGCACTCGCAAATTCCGGACCGCTGCAGATCGAACTGATTCAGCAGCGCAACCAGGCGCCCTCCATGTATCGAGACTTTCTCGCCGCTGGAAACGAAGGGCTACAGCACATTGCCTATTGGAGCGACCATTTCGACGATGCTGTCGCTAAAGGGCTATCGTTCGGCTGGGAACTAGGACAACGCGGCCATGTTGGCCTCGACGGGCGTTTCGCTTATTTCGATACAGAAACCCACCCCGGAACTGTCGTCGAACTTTCCGAAACTAGCGGACCCAAAGGCATCATGTTCAAACGCATCGCGGCGGCGGCCGCCGATTGGGACGGCAGCGATCCAATTCGCACAGAGTGGCCAATTTAAGGTAGTGCTTTCCTTCGGAAGATAAGCTGGCAGGTGTAGCCAACAACGGCTGCCACGAGGCCTAGAATTTGGGCAACGTGATCCTGGTAAAGAAACCCAGCCGCACTGATGAACATCAAAATTCGAGTTGGCCAACCGATGCGACCAATCCAGTAAAGATACCCTTCGAAGCCGGCTGCCATGACGACGACGGCGATCGTGCAGGTGGAAATTGTCAGAAGAATATCAAATGGCTCGCCGCGAATAATCAACGCTGGTGTCAGCACGATGATGAAGGGCAGGATGAACTTGATCGAACCTAAGCGCATCGCCATAACGCCTGTCTTCCACTGGTCGGACTTAGCAATAACGGCGGCAGTCACCGCCGCCAGCGCCACGGGTGGCGTGATGTAGGAGATCATGCCCCAATAGAGAATGAATAGATGGCTCGCTATTGGATCGAGCCCGAAATTTATCAGCGCCGGCCCCATGACGATGGCAAGAAATATGTAGCAGGCGCTCACCGTGACACCCATGCCAAGCAGGAAGCTAGTAATCGCTCCCATTGCCAAAAGCAGCGCCAGATTGCCACCGGCAAACCCGATAAGTTCACGCGAGAAAGCGCCGCCAACGCCAGTAAAGGCCAAGGATCCAACTATAACGCCGATACCGGCCAGTATCGCAACGATGTTGGAGATAATCGTCGAACTCTCAATGATCAGTTCCTTGAATGACGCGAAATTAAAGCGCTTTTCTTTCTTACGGAACAGAGCTGCCGAAACGATCAGAACGACGGTCGTATAATAAGGCGCATAAAGTTCGATACGCATAAAGACGAGCATGTAGACCAGCAGGGCAAGGCTGAAGATATAGAACCAACCATCTTTCAAGGTATCCCAGATACTTGGGATCTCTTCCGCTGGCTGGCCTCGCAGCCCATTAACCGCTGCATAGCAATCAACCTGGAGCAGTAAGGCTAGATAAAACAGGATCGACGGCACGGCGGCGGCGATGACGATCTCGCCATAAGGGATATTAAGAAACTCCGCCATCAGGAATGCTACCGCTCCCATCACCGGCGGCATCAGGGTGCCGCCGGTCGACGCACAAGCCTCAACCGATGCGGCATAGACTGGCGGATATCCTGCGCGCTTCATGGTTGGAATGGTGAGCTGACCAGTAGTGATAACGTTGGAAATGACGCTCCCGCTGAGCGACCCAAAGAAACCACTCGATAGGATCGCTACCTTGGCTGGACCACCGCGGCTCTTGCCGAGTAGTGCAGCTGCGAAATTCATAAAAAACTCGCCACCGCCAGTTACAACCAAAGCAGAACCGAACACAAGGAAGCCAATAAGAATGTTACCCGCGACCCGCATAGGCAGGCCTACGATACTCTCGAAGCCCATCGCATAGGTGCGCACCAGTTCAATCGGATCCTTGCCCACGCCCCACAGAAAGCCTGGTGCGTGATCGGTCCAAAGCGGGAATGTGAAAAACGTCATGCATACGATAAACAAGACGATACCACCGGCGCGACGAACACCTTCCATCGCGAGGGCGCACATAATAGCCGCCGCCAGGGTAGGCAATTCTGGTGCGACGATGTCCCAACCTTGCTCGATCATGTCCTCGCCGTGATAGGAAAGGTAAAGCGAGGTCACCAGCGTTATGGCAAAGAGCAACCAGTCGTAGATGGGAACGTGGGTTGCATCCTTCTTGCGCGCCGGAAAGATCAGGAAGGCGAGTGATAGGAAGATAGCGATCAACAGGTAAAAATAGGCGTTGTCGATCAGGACATAGTTAAAGGCATTGATGCTGAAAGTCTGGTTGATCGCCGCAAGGATCCCAAAACCGCCGAGAAACAGGGTCAACCAATAGACCGGGCCGGACACCCGCTTTCGAACGGCCTCTTCTGGTAATTCTAAAAGTTTTACGTCCTCATCCGCTTCGACCCGTTTGTCGACCATTCAATCTCTACCTATGTTTCGGAAAAAATTTTGCCCTGCGCAGTTAAACTGGTCTACCGGACCAGTCAGGTCAATTGCTCTAGGGCAACCTATTTGCCGTCCGGCCGTTTTAGTAAAAATATAAAGGGCACGATCGCGAAAGACACCGCTGCGAACAGATAAAAGGCGTTGATATAACCTATCATCGATGCCTGTCGTTGAACCTCCCTTCCTGCCCTCGCTATGCCGTCAAGCGTGTCAATATTCCACCCACCAGCGACACTGGACAGTCGAAAAGCTTCGTTAAATTCCGATATATTTTCTGAAAGAACTGAATAGTTTACCCCAGCAAAATGAACAACGGTACCTACACAAACCGAGATGAACAACGCGCTACCTAAATTGCGGATCAGATGAAAAACAGCAGTACCCTCACCCATATGGCGCGAAGGCAGTGTCGCGAACGCTAATACTGTTAACGGTACCCACAAGTATGAGTTGCCGAACCCCTGAAGAGCGCCGGTCCACATAGCATCCCAGGTCGACACATTGAGATCGAACTGAGCCATAAACAGGCCACTGAGCCCCTGAGTGAGGAAACCTATCGCTAAGCTAATGCGAGGATCAAAACGGCTCATCCAGACCACTGAGACCGTGCCAATCATGCTACCGACACTGCGAGCGGCGAGCACAATGCCAACAATAGAATCCGGAAAGCCGCGTAGCTCCTGTAAAAGAGTTGGCAGCAACACCATTGGCACAAAAGCAAGCGCACCAAAGACCAATGCAAAGACCAGACCCAGGCCAAAATTACGGTCTAATAGTAGTTGCGGGCGCAGGAATGGGTTGTTGCTGGTAAGGCTATGGACCACAAAAATATATAGACCGGTTACCGCCAGTCCGGCCTCTATAATAATTTCAAGCGAGTTAAACCAATCGAGCCGCTCACCCCTATCAAGCATTAATTGAAGCGAACCAATAGCAATCGCCAATGCCAAGAAGCCGGTCCAATCCAGGCGACTTTCCTGATTTTTTTGGCGTTCAGTGATGAAAACCCAAATACCGACAATCGAAACCACACAGATAGGCAGGACCATGTAGAAGACCCAGCGCCAGTTGTATGCCTCCGCAATAAAGCCACCCAACGTCGGCCCAATAATTGGCCCGATAACGACACCCATGCCCCAGACCGCCGTCGCCAACGCATGTTGATGGCGCGGAAAGGCGTTTAATATAATTGCCTGTGATAATGGTGTAATAGGCGCGCCCAGTGCACCCTGCGCAATCCGGTAGGCAACCAACGCCTCAAGAGTGGTCGCCGTGCCGCAAAGTAGAGTACTCAATGAAAAACCGGCAACGCACCACAGCATCACAGCACGTCTGCCAAATCGGTTGGCTAGCCACCCAGAGGTTGGCGTCATGACTGCCATAGCGACTAGATTTAATGTTACGGACCAGGCAATTTGATCCTGCGTAGCCGATAATGATCCCTGCATTTGCGGCAATACGACATACGCATTGGTCACCGCCATCGCGAACATCATCGTCGCAAGCGTCACCGTCCCGAGTACGAAATAGCGCTCGAGATCAGCCTTCGGGGCTTCGGCAACGGCACTGATAGTCATCTAGCGCCTCATTTCGGGGACCGGGACAGAACCATTCAATTTATCCTTAGTACCGGCAAATTCGAATTTGCGTGAACCTACAACTATCTAGAAAATGAATGGGCATGTCCAAATTCTGGAGGCATAGAGCAAGAATGGCGTATGAGAGAATTTCGATCTCGCGAATGTCAGGCGCATTGGGTGTAGAGCTGGGTAATATAGACCTTTCGCAGCCCCATGACCCGGAACAACTCAACGAGGTCCGAGATGCGCTATACGAATGGGGCGTCATCATATTGCGCAGGCAGAACATCACGTCGGAGCAATATCTTGCCTTCGCCCGACATTTCGGCGACATCCTGCCCTATCCACTGGTCATGGGTCTTCCTGATTATCCCGATATCGTCCCCGTTCTGAAGAAGGAGGATGAGCGGGTCAATTTCGGTGGCATTTGGCATTCTGATACAACCTATCTCGAGCGACCGCCCATGGGATCTATGCTTCTGGCTAAGGAACTACCGCCGCAGGGGGGGGATACTATCTGGTCAAACATGATAATGGCTTACGAAACCCTATCGGACGGCATGAAAGCGATGCTAGACGGGCTGATCGCGATCAACAGCGCCAAGAAAGGCAGCGCTGCAGCAACACGCGAGGATAGCCGTAAGGACGGAGGTGCGAAAAATAATAGCGGAATGGCAACGACAGCAGAGCATCCAGTCATTCGCACGCATCCGGTGACGGGCAGAAAAAGCCTTTACGTCAATTTTGGCCATACCACACATTTCAAAGGTATGTCGGAAGCCGAAAGTACTCCGATACTTGAGTACTTGTTCAAACACCAAATCCGACCAGAATTTAGCTGCCAACTGCACTGGGAGATCGGCACTCTTGCCTTTTGGGACAACCGCATCACGCAGCATCTGCCGATCAACGATTATCACGGCTACAGAAGGCTACTGCACCGCATCACGCTGGCGGGCGAGAAACCTGTTTAGCAACGTCACCAAAAAGGGGCACCCGAGATGGCAACGAATGACGAATGGCTCGCAATCATCGAAGAAGAGACGCTAGAACCCGACCTACCAATCTGCGATCCGCACCACCATCTTTGGGAGTTCCGCCACGACAGGGTCGAACCGCGATACCTGATGGACGAATTCCAGAAGGATCTCGGCAGTGGTCATAAAATTGTCTCTACCGTATTTATCGAGTGTAGAGCTATGTATAGAAATTTTGGTCCGGAAGCGCTGCGCTTTATTGGTGAAACCGAATTTGTAAATGGTGTTGCCGCAATGAGCGCTTCTGGACTTTACGGTCCTACTAAGGTGGCATCCGGGATTGTGGGGTCGGCCGAGTTAATGATGGGTGCCGCTACCGGCGAGACACTCGATGCACACATTGCGGCCGGTGGCGGGCGCTTCCGCGGCATCCGCCGCAGTGCAACCTGGGACCCAGACCCCAACGTGCGAAACTCACGCACAGATGCCACGCCAGAGTTGCTTGCAGACCCAAAATTTCGGGAAGGCTTTGCCGAACTCGACTCACGAAACCTAACTTTTGAAGCATGGGTCTACCATCACCAAATTCCTGAAGTGACAGACTTGGCCCGCGCCTTCCCAGGCGTAACTATCATCCTAGACCACCTCGGAGGACCGCTTGGCGTCGAAACCTATCGCGGCAAACGCGACGACTGTTTTGAACAATGGACGGCAGATATCACCGAATTATCTCGCTGCGAAAACGTGATGGCCAAGATCGGTGGCATCAATATGGATATCAATGGCTTCTTCTGGCATGAGAACCCGAAACCACCAACCAGCCAGGAATTGAATGAAGCAACCCGAAAATGGTACGAGCATACGATCGAGCAATTCGGTGTGAACCGATGCATGTTCGAATCAAATTTTCCGGTCGACAAACAGTCCTGCAGCTACAATGTACTTTGGAATTCCTTTAAACGACTCGCCGCTGACTATTCGAACGAAGAAAAGGCAGCGCTTTTCCACGACACTGCAACCCGAGTTTACAACCTCGACTAAACAGCTTGATCAGAACCAATGCAGACGCCGTAGAAGGAACAGTTCGCC
>CAYYUG010000047.1:13026-35774 GCA_964474755.1 uncultured Rhodospirillaceae bacterium
TTTTCTCTCACAGCCAGAGCTGGGCTGCTAACTCGGTCATATGTGGTTGGATCCAGGCGCAGCTAACTCTCGCTACATCCTTTCGATATATAAGCTATTGGTCTTCTCGGCCGCGCTCATGCCATCGAGATAACGCGCAGTGATCCAACGATCATTCCACTATATTTCCTCAGTCACTTACTGTAGAGGGAACCCGTACAACTTCGCTGCGTTCTCACAGATCACCTTGCGCCGCGTAGCATCCGATAGATTTCCGACCTCTCGCTCCAAAAACTCCTGTGAATCCGGCCAGACACCATCTGGGTGCGGGAAATCCGAGCCCCACATGACGTTGTCTTCGCCTAGCTCGTCGATCAACTTAAGCCCAACATTGTCAGATTGGTAGGTCGCGCGGCACTGTCTATACCAATATTCCGAAGGTTTCATGGTCAAGGTAAGGTCCTTGAACTGCTCCTCCCATTCCAGATCCATATGCTCCAGGACATAGGGGATCCAACCGATCCCACTCTCGCCGATAACCAATTTCACATCGGTATATTTCTCCAGGATCCCACCGTAGATAACCTCCATCAGCACGCGCGACATACCCATCTGAAAACCGGTTAGCTGAACCGCAAAGGCTTGTCGCTGCTGCAACGGCGCAAAACCCGTCGTATCAATCTTCGGCGTACCGATCGTATGTACGTGCACCGGCAACTTCGCCTCGTTGGCCGCCGCCCAGAGCGGATCCCAATCGGGATGGTATAACGGCAGCATGTCGTGGCTGTTGGCAATTTCGATCCCCTTCACCGCACCACGTTTAGCGACCCGCTCGATCTCCTCAACCGCAGCCGGAACGTTGTTGTTCGGAAGGGGAGCAATACCTGCAAATCGATCCGGTGCCGCGTTGCAAAAATCGGCCAGCCAGTCATTGTAGATTGTCATCATCTCGGCCGCTGCTTCCGGGTCGTTCAGTCGTTGGCTTGCGCCAAGAATGCCGTAGAGTACCTCGCCACGGACACCATCGCGTTCCTGATCCTTAATCCGCAATGCCGGGTCAGTCAGTCGGCGTATACCTTTTTTGCCATCATCGTAGAGACCGGTCTCTGCCATCCGGTCTGAGCGGGCGATCTGGCCCGGGATATATTCCCGGCCAGCCGATCCCATCCCGTTCATCAAGCCAAACTCGCTGCCATTTTTGCTTACCCATTTTGGGCCATTTTCACCCTCTGTAACATAGGGCATTCGCTCCTTCATCTGACCGGAGGCTTGCGAGGTAAATAGATCGGGCGGCAACCAGATGAGGTCGATGTGACCGTCTGCGGAAATTACGTCGTAAGCCATGCTACTCCTCCTCTTGCCCCCGGCCCTATGCCGAGCACTTCTTAGATGTTGGAATACCGTTTCAAATGATAGTTGTAATCGCCAAACATGGTGTCGATCATGGTCAAACGCTTAAAATAATGGCCGACACTGAGTTCGTCCGTCATTCCCATGCCACCATGCAGTTGCACTGACTGCTGGCCAACGAACCGCGCACTTTCACCGACCTGAACTTTCGTCGCTGCTGTCGTCTTGGCCCGTTCCAACGCATCGGTTTCATCAAGCCGCATTGTCGCTAAATAGCACATAGATCGCGCTTCCTCGCACTTGATAAACATATCGGCCATGCGATGCTGCAGTACTTGGAACTTTCCAATCGGTTGGCCGAACTGCTCACGTGTCTTTAGATATTCGTTAGTCGTATCCAACAGGACGTCCATGCAGCCCATCGCCTCCGCGGAGATTGCAGCGATGCCGTGCTGAACGACCATCTCAATCAGTGGCAAACCGTTATCGACTTCACCGAGCACCGCTTCGGCAGTCACGTTACTGAACGCCAGTTCTGAGGCTCGCAGACCATCTACTGTTGGATAGTCGCGTCGCGATAGGCCATCAACACCGGCATCGACGAGAAAAACAGTAATGCCCTTTTCATCGCGTGAGCCACCACTGGTACGCGCAGACACGACGATTTTGTCGGCTGATGCGGCATGGAACACAACGCCCTTTTCACCATTCAGCACGAAATCATCACCCTTCTTTTCCGCCTTAAACTCTACATCGTGCAGATCGTAACGGGACTGCTTTTCAGCGTAGGCGAAGGCCATCTTCAACTTGCCTTCCGCCAGCTTCGGCAGCAAATTTTGCTTCAGCGTCTCGTCACCGCTGCGGATCAAAAAATTGCCACCCATAACCACGGTGGCGAAATAAGGCTCGACCACCAGACCGCGACCGAAAGCTTCCATCACCACCATGGTTTCAACAGGGCCGCCGCCATAGCCGCCATATTCCTCCGGCAGCGAGGCGCCCAGCCAGCCTAGCTCGGCCATCTTCGCCCAATTGTCATCGCTATACCCGTCATCGGAAGCTATCAGCGCGCGCCTTTTATCGAACTCGTACTCCTCGCGGACGAAACGATCGACACTATCCTTAAGCAGTTGCTGTTCTTCGCTTAGTGAAAAATCCATGTATTACATCCGCGTTCGAAAATGAGTTAGAGGCCAAGAACCATCTTGGCGATGATGTTTTTCTGAATCTCGTTGCTACCGCCGTAAATCGAAGTCTTGCGCTGGTTAAAGTAGTTAGGTGCCATACCCGGCGCTTCAGCAAACCCGACCGGATCCTCGTTCCAGCCATACTCCATGGCTTCCGGCAGGTAGGGGCTAGCGTAATAGCCCATCGCCTGCATTAAAAGTTCAGAAATTCGCTGCTGCAGTTCAGTGCCGCGTAGCTTCAGCATGCTGACTTCCGCTCCAATCGGTGCACCGGTGGCTGCGGTCATCAAATAGCGCAAATCGGTGTATTCCAGCGCCTGAAGTTCGATTTCAACCTTGGCAATATCACGTTTGAAATCGTGATCCTCTATCAGAGGATAACCGCCAGCGCTGACGCCGGACGCAATTTTCTTTAGTCGCTCAATCTTCGCTTTCGAGCCACTTATGCCTGCCGTTCCACCGCGCTCATGACCGAGGAGATACTTAGCGTAGGTCCAACCCTTGTTCTCCTCCCCGACCCGATCCTCGAGCGGTACCTTCACGTCAGTCAGGTGGACCATGTTAACTTCATGGCTGCCATCAATTGTGATGATTGGCGTCACCTCGACACCGGGCTGGTCCATATGGATAAGCAGGAAGGAAATTCCCTCCTGTTTCTTACCCTCAATGCTGGTACGCACGAGGCAGAAAATCATATCCGCCCAATGCGCCAATGTCGTCCAGGTCTTGGTGCCGTTGACCAGATAGTGGTCACCCTTCAACTCCGCCTTGCACTGCAACGAAGCGAGATCCGACCCCGAGCCAGGCTCCGAATAACCCTGGCACCACCAATCCTGATTGTTGAGGATACGCGGCAAGTATTTCGCCTTTTGCTCATCCGATCCAAAGGTGTAGATGACCGGTCCCACCATCTTAGCGCCGAAAGCAATCACCCTCGGAGCGCCCGCCCTGCCACATTCCTCATCGAAAATATAGCGTTCAACGACGCTCCATTCGCAACCGCCATGCTCTTTTGGCCATGCAGGCGCTATCCAGCCTTTTTCGGCCAAGATATCCTGCCAACGAATGTGGTCATCCCTATCAAGCCGCAAGCCACCCTTCATCTTGTCGCGAATGTCCGCTGGCAGTTTCTGTTCCAGGAAACCTCGCACCATCTGTTGAAATGCTAGGTGTTCACCGGAAAATTCCAGGTTCATAATCGGCCCCCTGTATATAAACGCCCCCTGAGGCGCCACCATCCACGGCTCTTAAGGAGTCGAGTATGACGATTGAGACGGGCTAATCAACTATCTCAAAGAGTGTTAGCAAGATGAGTTATGAACCAACTTATCAGATGCTACAGATGGTGAATTTGCACCAAGATGCTCACCCCTATAAAATTTAGCTCAATCCTTCAAAGGCATACAGCTAGCGCAACCCACCTCTAACGTGTTTACGGTAGAACTATTCGGCGCCCGACTGGTCGAGGAGTATGAGTGAACACAACGAAGATCGTCCAGCCCTCGCAAGCCTTTCGGGTCTCTAAAGTTTCGATACTCGTCCTCGTCCAAACCAACGGCTGCGTGGCGTGTAGACCCAAAAATTTACCCATAGGAATTCTATGCCACTGAAAAGCCTTGATCTACTTCACGACTTAATCGCATTCGACACAACTAGCCGTGAATCAAACCTGGAATTTATCGAGTATGTCGAAGCCTATCTGGACAAGATTGGCGTTGAGTACATGCGTGTTTATGACGATGAGAAACGCAAAGCAAACCTATACGCCACTCTAGGCCCCCAGGAACAATCCGGCATCCTGCTGAGTGGCCACACTGACGTAGTGCCGGTCGACGGCCAAAATTGGACGAGCGATCCTTTTATACTGCGCGAGAGTAAAGGCAAGCTGTTCGGGCGGGGCACTGCGGACATGAAAGCCTTTATTGCTATTGCGCTCGCCTATGCACCGGAGATGCTTAAACGTGGATTAACTACGCCAATCCACCTCGCTTTCTCCTATGACGAGGAGGTCGGCCATCTCGGCGCAAAACGTCTTGTTGAAATTATCCGAGAGATGCCCGTCAAGCCCGCCATGTGCATCGTCGGTGAACCAACCGGGATGGATGTCATTGTCGCGCACAAAGGCAAACGCAAGACACGCGTCCATGTCCGCGGCTTGGAAGCTCATTCCAGTCTGGCCCCGAAGGCAGTCAACGCTATCGAATACGCCGCGGAACTGATTGCCTACATCAAAGGAATGGCGCGCCGCATCGCAAAAGAAGGTCCGTTCGATGACAAGTTTGACCTGACCCATTCGACTATTCAGGTCGGTCTAATCCAGGGTGGCGTCCAGCTTAATATCGTGCCCAACAGCTGCACGTTTGATTTCGAGTTGCGCCACCTACCCGACGATGACCCAGTTCCACGCCTCGATGAAATCGAGGCCTACGCCCGCGAGACGCTAGAGCCAATGATGCACGACATTAACCAGGATACAGGTATTACCTTTGAGGACCTTGGTACCAATTACAGCTTGAATATCGATCCCGGCGAGGACATCGTCGCCCTGGTAAAGCGCCTGACCGGCCGGAATGATCACGGCAAGGTCGCATTTGGGACCGAGGCCGGCCTATTCATGGAACGCGCAGGTATTCCAACCGTCGTCTGCGGTCCCGGCCATATCGCGCAGGCGCACAAGCCAGACGAGTTCATCACCCTGGAGCAGGTCGCCAAGGGAGAGGAATTCATGAGACAGCTGATCAATTACGTCTGCGGGAATGAGTAAGGTTTACGCGCCAAAACGCTCCGCCATATTATAGGACCGGATCGACTCAGCTACGGTTATACGGAAGCCTTCGAAGATTTCCGACTTGCCCCGCGCTTGTGCCGCTACGTGGTTTGCTTTTCCGTGCCAGTCTTTGACTGCTTTAGCGTCGCGCCAAAAGCTAAGAGAAACGTACTTGTCCGGCGTAGCTAAACTTTTAAACCGTTCTACCGAAATGAACCCGTCTACCTGCTCCAACTCGGGTCGCAATTCGGCGGCGAGGTCGAAGTAATCCTGGGCCTTTCCCTCTTTCGCCGTTACCTCGAACACAACAACGATCATTGTTACTTCTCCCCCTTTTACGACTGCTTTATATCGGCTTACACCAAAGGAACCGCAGTATAGGCTGAGCTGATTTTAGGAGACCACCATGCTAAAATTCGTTGTCGTGCCATTTATCTTACTGAGCCTGACTCTTCAGGCCCAAGCGCAGCCGAACCCGGTCGAGGCTATTCTTATAAAACAATTTCTGATCTGCGAAGGCGCACAAGAAGCCGGATGCAAGGCCTTCGGTCTTAGCAAATTCTCAGATGCTCTAGTCTTATTCGCAGGGGCAGCGGAGAACGGTGACAAGGCGGCGCAAAACAATCTCGGCATGCTTTACGAAACGGGCGCGGGTGTTAAGCGCAGCCAGGACAAAGCAAAACAGCTTTACAGGCATGCTGCCGACGCCGGCATCCCAATCGCCCAATACAACCTCGCCATGCTTACCGTCACCAAACACGTCATCGGCGACGTCACCGATCCAGACGAACGAGATCGAGATATGTCCACCGCGTATTTGTGGCTCACTTTGGCAAGTGAAAAGGGTCTCACTCTAGCGATCGAAAGCCGCCAGGAATTGATAGAGTTCATGACACCCAAGGCGCTGCAAGCAGGTAGGCAGCAAGTGAGGGATAAACGTGGAAAATAGTTACACCCGCTGGCGGCGTTATGCTGCGATCAACGGACAAATTTGGCACCAGATATAGCGTTAGACCATGACGACACGGAAAGTGGTTTTATGGGGCACCGGCCAATAGATATGCAATTGCGGCGCGGCTCGGTAATAAGAAGGTTTTTTGAAGAGGAAAACTTGAATTTGCCCGTGCGCATCGTTGGTGGTGGGCCGGAGATTGTTTGCGCCTTCTCCTATTATTACCGCGATTTGGAGGCAGTGGATTTGGCTGAGCAGATGAACAGTATCGATATTAGGTGATAGATAGACCAATCCAATGCCGCCATGCCAGATTGGTTACTGACACCAAGCTCCTGCTCACCTGCGCGCAAACTATTCCCTTATCAGAAATATCGAAGCAAATGACGGAAAGAAATTGAATTTCGGAATCGGTCGCTTGATAGACCGAGAGCTACCCCGTGCGTAACTTGTAGCGCTGAATTTTGCCCGTCGCCGTCTTCGGTAATTCCTCGACGAAATTGAACCAGCGTGGGTACTTATACGGAGCTAAATTCGCCTTCACATGCGCCAGCAATTCCTCTTCCAGAGCATCGCCAGCGTCGCCTGGGTCGTTAAGGATGATGTGCGCTTCCGGCTTAATCAGATCGTCTGCGTCAGGACGGCCGACGATGGCAGCTTCTAGAACCTTCTCATGAGCGACCAGTTCTGCTTCGATCTCGACTGGAGAACACCAAATGCCACCGACCTTAATCATGTCGTCACTGCGACCATGGCAGACATAGTATCCGTCCGCGTCCCGGCTATAAGTGTCACCCGTATTCACCCATCCATCGACAATTGTCTTCGCCGTCTTCTCTCGGTTATTCCAGTAGTATTTCAGGGTCGAACCACCCTTGATATGTAAATTTCCGGTCTCGCCGTCGGGAACGGGATTTTCGTATTCGTCCAGGATCAACGCTTCGTATCCGGCCACAATCCGGCCGCTTGTGCCCGCCTTTACATCACCTGGGCGATTGGCAATGAAGATATGCAGGATCTCGGTCGTGCCGATGCCGTCATATATGTCCAGGCCTGTCTTTTCCTTCCAGCGTCGCAGTATGTCAGCTGGCAGGGGTTCGCCGGCTGAAACGCAGGCTTTGACCGACGACAGATCCCAGTCGGCGCTCGCCTCAAGCGCCTGAAGCTGTGCAGCATATAATGTCGGCACCCCATAATAGACCGTCGCCTTGTAACGCTGGACCATATCAAACATGTCGTTTGGCGTCGGCCGACCGGGGAATAGGACCGTTTGCCCGCCAGACCAAAGCGGAAAGGTCATCGCGTTGCCTAGCCCATATGCAAAGAAAAGCTTTGCAGCAGAAAAACAGACATCGTCGTGTCCGACACCAAGCACATCCATACCATAGAGTTGGCTGGTCACAACCATATCCTGGTGGGCGTGCACGGCTGCCTTGGGGAGGCCGGTAGAACCGGAAGAAAACAGCCAGAAACAATCGTCGCCGCACGTTGCCAGCGCAGGAGGGAGTTGGGCTGAGGCTCTCGCAATATGCGTGTCCAGTGTGTCGCCCTCGCCTGACAAGCGGAGAATATGCGCAGGCTTGTGGTTGGCCTGTTCAAGCGCCGTTTCCACCTCCGCGGCGAACTCGACTGAATACAGCACTGCGCCAGCGCTGGAATTTTCGACCATGTAAGCGTAGTCGCGGGCACGCAGCATCGTGTTCAGCGGCGCCGGAACCAAGCCCGCCTTGATCGCACCCCAAAAAACATAAAAAAACTCAGCGCAATCCTTGACTACCATCAGCACGCGGTCGCCCTTCGAAAGGCCTAACGCCATAAGCGCGTTACCGCAGCGATTAACTTTTTCAGCAAGTTCCCTATATGTCACTTCGCCCGCATCGGCACGGATCGCAATCTTGTCACCACGACCTTCCTCGAGATGCCGGTCGATAAATGGCACCGCAACATTGAAAACCGGGGCAAAGTCGATTCGCGCCGGAGAGACAGATCGGTCGATGTTTACGGTATGGTCCCGCATCCCACATTCCTCCCTTTCGACCCTCGCTTCCTAAAAAGAAAGGGCATCAATTCGCGAAGGTAATGCGGTTGTGAAAGGGCCGCAATGACCCTTAAACATCTTAACTATTAGGCCGCGATCTTGCGCGGTACAAAGGTCTGGGCCTCTTCTTCAGGATTGCGGATCGAACTAGCATAATGCTTAGCACAATATGACTGGCCATCCTGCCGCTTCTGGCCGCAATATTCATGGTTCGGAGTTTCAGAATGCCCCCACATGGGCCACAGGCATCCACCACCGACGTGCTTCTCGGACATCGTTTTTCTCCAACTCAAAGTACATGTAAAAATGAAGATAGGTGTTATATTTTGCGTCGCATCAAAGATACAACCCCTAGAGATGCGGCGAACCGCCGCACCATTTTCTTCAATGAATCCCGGTTCGTAAGCCGCGAAGTTTATGAGGGCGCCTTGGACTTGCTGCTGCTTTTAGATGACAGAAAAAGTTTCGAAACTCACCAGAGCGCTCTTCTGGTTCACCGCCTCTCCCACTAGATCGACATTCAGAAAAACTGCTAAGCCCTTTTGGCCCGCGTGATACGAGCTGACAACCAATGCTGTATTGGCTGCACGTACCATCATTAATAAGCCACTGTCAGCAGGTGAGATATCCCCCCTTCTTGGCAGGGAAATATCCTTGAGCGCCACATATAAAATCGTCATCCAGAGACTCGCCAGGATTAGCGCGACGCTGCTCGCGGATACACCGAAGCCCTTGGTCTCAAACCAATCGCAGTGTTACCGTCTACACTACAAATACCAAAGTCAGAAGGGTCGGGTGATGGAAAAAAAATCGGTCAGCTTCTACAGCGAAGAGCACAAGCTTGATGGTGATTTGTATATGCCGAGCGGTATAGCAGGCACTGACATCCGCGCCGGCATCGTGCTCTGCCACGGCTATACGGGCGTTAAAGACCTTTACTTACCGGATAATGCACGCGTGTTGTGCGAGGCGGGCTACATCGTTTTAACTTTCGACTACAAGGGTTGGGGAAAGAGCGAAGGTGCACGCGACCGGCTAGCACCATACAGCCGTGTCGCCGACGTTCAGGCAGCGATTACCTTCTTGGGTACACAGCCACAAGTGAACGCCAACGCCATCGGTATCTACGGCACCAGCTACGGCGGCGCCACAGTGGTCTGGACGGCTGCAGTCGATCTGCGCGTGAAATGCGTCGTCAGCGTGGTCGGCGTCGGACACGGACAGCGCTGGATGCGTAGCGTGCGCCATCCCGACGAATGGGCCGATTTGTTGGAACGATCCGAGGGCGACCGTATAAAACGCACCATGACAGGCAAATCAGAACGCGCGAACCGCAGCGAGATCCTGTTACCCGACCGACAATCGGCAGCGTTGGCCGACGCAGCGCGCAAGGGTAACCCAAATGCAATTAACACACTGCCACTTGAATATATCGACGAAACGCTGCAGTTCCACGCGGAGTGGGTTGTCGATAAAATCGCCCCAAGACCGGTGCTGTTCATCACCACTGACGACGACCGACTAGTCCCGCCAGAGGAATCAGTGTCGCTTTATGAAAAAGCTGGCGAGCCAAAAAAATTAGTGACCTTGAAGGGTTACGGTCACTACGAAGTTTATGTCGAACCCGCTTTCAGTGAAGTCATGGATCCAACCGTCACGTGGTTTCAGGCGTATATGCCGGCTAATTCAGAGGCATAACTCGCTGGGAAAAGCGTGCTTTATTTCTAATCACATTCAAAATTCTGTAACAGGAACCGGATCATCATGGTGCAGCATATTGGAATAGTCGCCTGCTCCGCCGAGGGTGCGGCGCTTTGTTACCGCACGATTTGTGTGGAGGGGGCAGAAATATTTGGCGTGCACGCCCATCCTGAAGTAACCATGCATACACCACCATTCGCAGCCTATGTCGCCTGTCTCAATAAAGGCGACTGGGCTGGGGTTTCAGAACTAATGCTATCTTCAGCGAATAAGCTAGCGCAGGCGGGTGCTGACTTCCTGATCTGCCCAGACAACACCATCCACCAAGCTTTTCCCAGGCTTGAGCCAGTAGCGCCGTTGCCCTGTCTACACATCGCGGAAGTTGTCGCAAATGAAGCCGAAGCCAAGGGCTTTAAATGCCTCGCGCTAACCGGTACGCGCTGGCTCGTCGATAGCGAAGTTTACCCTGAAAAACTCTCCAAGCGCGGTATTGCGTTCGTCCGACCCGCAGAAGAGGCTCGTATAGAAATCAATCGCATCATCATGAATGAACTAGTCCAGAGTATTTTCACAGACGCAGCCGTTGCTTACTTCCAGAGGATCATTGGTCACTTGAAAGACGACGGTTGCGATGCAGTCGTGCTCGGCTGCACCGAAATTCCATTAATCATCAATGACAACAACTCGCCCCTGCCAACGCTCGATTCTACTCGATTGTTGGCGCGCGCAGCCCTGCGGAGGGCTGCTAGTGGAACTTAACGTATTCGTAATCGAGCTGTTGCCCGTGAATGCCGCGACGGGGACCGGCAATCCAGCCAGCCACCTTGCCCGGTTCGACAACCGGAAGCATCAAAGACTGCACAAATTCCCGATCGGCATTGGTTGGTAGCCAATCGCCTTTCCTCTGTTCCCATTCCGCTATGTTGATAATCTCGCCCTCTGGTGTTGCATGCAAGCCAACAAAGACGCCAATGCCACGGTTGAAGGCCTCGTGTGGGAGGGTCAGCGCAAAGTCGATGCCATGTTCCCGGATCACCTTGTTAAAGCGATCGACACCGCGTTGGCTATCCTTCGTGAAGTCCGCGCGCAGGCGTTCGTTGCTAGCGGTAATTGCAGGAACCTCAAGCGATACGATTTTACCTTCCTCAAACGCCGGAACATTGTAAACCTCACCGTCGAGTTGATGATCGTCGTCGATCTTACTCTCCTGATACCGACCCTTAAGTCCCATAGAGAAATAATTTGCGGCATTCGTCGAACGTTCCTGCCCGAATAAGTCGAGGCAAATTGAATAGTGGAAGTTCATCCATTTTTGAATGGTAGGCAGATCGATGATGCCGAGTTTTCGGACATCGTCTGTGTCGTAGTCCTTCATAACCTCGCAGGTGCGCTGCACGATCCGCATGATGCCAGTCTCCCCGACGAACATGTGGTGGGCCTCTTCGGTCAACATAAAGCGACAGGTCCGCGAAAGCGGGTCAAAACCACTCTCAGCGAGCGAGGCCAACTGGTACTTGCCATCCCGATCCTGAAAATAGGTAAACATGAAGAAGGAAAGCCAATCGTCAGTCTGTTCGTTGAAGGCCTGCAAGATGCGCGGCCGATCAATATCGCCAGCATGACGTTCCAGCATCATGTCGGCTTCTTCGCGCCCGTCCCGTCCGAAATAGGCATGAAGCAAATAGACCATCGCCCACAGGTGACGGCCTTCCTCCACATTGACCTGAAACAGGTTACGCAGATCGTATAGAGAAGGGCAGGTTTTGCCGAGCCGGCGTTGCTGTTCGACTGACGCCGGCTCAGTATCGCCCTGTGTCACAATCAAACGGCGGAGTTCGGATCGGTATTCTCCCGGCACACTTTGCCAAGCGGCTTCGCCTTTGTGGATGCCGAAACCGACCCGCCTGTTTTCCTCGGGCGGAGCCAAAAATATGCCCCATCGATATTCCGGCATGCGGACATGGCCGTAATTCGCCCAGCCGTCTTTCTCTACGCTGATTGCGGTTCGCAGGTAAACCGCCAAATCGCAGCTTTCAGCAGGACCCATTTCGTCCCACCATTTCAGGTAGGCAGGCTGCCAACGCTCCAAGGCCCGCAACAGACGCCTGTCATCTGCCAAATTGACATTATTCGGAATTGTTTCGTTATAGTCGATGCTCATCGTAAGGCTTCCATTCTCCGAGACCCTATCATACCCGTTTCCGGTCAAAAGCAGCCTGCTTTCCTGTACCAAACAGCTTCAACGCCCCCTCTTCGCCAACCGCATTGGGTCGCTGGAAGATCCAGTTTTGCCACGCAGTCAATCTACCAAAAATCTTTGTCTCTAACGTTTCCGGACCTGCAAAGCGAAGGCTCGCCTCCATTCCCGTCAAGGAATCTGGTGAGAAGCTCTGCCGCTCCTCCACCGCCAGGCGGACTTCGTCCTCCCAGTCAAGATCATCAGGAATGAAGGTTACGAGACCGAGCATTTCGGCTTGATCAGCCTTGAGGTCTTTGTTGATTTCGTCGCGTAATGTGTCGATCGCATCGCCATCATCCAGCAGCCGCGTCTCCATTCGCGTGAGACCATTGCCCATTGGCAGAGGCCCAAAATTCATACTCGTCATACGCACCGTCGCAGGCGCCAGGTTGGTATCCTCCAACGTACCGTCCAGCATGTAACTGCGGTCGGCCGCTAAGGCGAGTTCCAGCAACGTGCCAGAAAAGCAGGAACCGGGCTCAATCAGTGCGATGATGCTGCGCGAGGAGACATCGAGCCGCTTGAAACTACGCTTTAGAAACAAGGTGATCTCGCGGACAAGCCAATCATCGACATGTGTCTGCAGTAGCGCATCGTATGCTGCCACCTTTTCGCCTTCGCCTTCGGTGCGCAGAACCCATGTGCCGAGTTCAGCCTCGTTGGCCCGTAGATGCAAAATTGCATCATCGAGGTCGCGCGCAAGGGCCAACGGCCAAAATGTAACACCAGCACAGTGAATATCTGCCAGTTTAGCCGGCGCTTCCTGTTCCGGACCGCGGATCGTGAAATGCGCCACACCTTTCTCACGATCAAATGCAACGATCAGCGTATCGTAGCGAAGTCTAGACTTGCCCAAATCACGATTGAGGGGTTCGAGCACAATACCATCAACGCCCGATTGTCGCCCAGCCGCGGTCGCGAACTCCTTCGCTCGTGCAGTCGCTGCTTCGCGTAATTTCGATCGCGGGACCAACTCATCGACCAGCTTCCAATCGAGCGCGCGCTTACCACGCACCCCCTCGACCACGGTGCAGAAAAAATCCGCCCGGTCTCGCCGCACCCGACGTTTATCGACGACACGGGTCAACCCGCCCGTTCCTGGCAGCACTGCCAACAGTGGTACTTCCGGCAATGAAACAGCGCTCGACCCGTCATCGACCAGCATAATGTAATCAGTCGCCAAAGCTAATTCGTAGCCACCGCCGGCAGCAGTACCATCAATCACCGAAATGTAGCGTTGACCGGAACACTCGCTAGCATCTTCGATGCCAAATCGTGTTTCATTCGTAAATTTACAGAAATTGACCTTTTCCGCGTGACTCAACTGGCCCAACATGGCGATGTTTGCACCAGCGCAGAACACACGATCCATGGCAGAGGTCACCAAAACAGCACCTACTGCAGGATATTCGAAGCGCAGTCGCTGAACCGCATCGTATAGCTCTATATCAACACCCAAGTCGTAGGAGTTGAGCTTCAGTGCGTATCCTGGCTTGAGGGCGCCGTCTTCGTCGACCTTGAGGATCAGTTCCGCAACGGAACCATCGATGCGCAACGTCCAATGACGATACCGGTCCGGGTGGGTCGCAAAATCAATCATCTCACCACGCCGTCAAGTGTCTCAAAAAAAACAGGGCTAAGAATTAACTTTGCAGGGTGCAACAAACGAAATATCACCGTGACCTGGCGGTCCGCAGCAACCGAAAAGGATCGGGCAAGCTGTCCAGAACGTGCCTGGCACGGGCCATAACTTTTGGTACTTTGAGCACATCGGCGACGCGCCGGCCCAGAAAAGTCCAGGTCGCCTCAAAATTTTCCGATTTATCGTTCAACCAGAATAACAAGGTTGAACTGTAGACACCGGCAAGCAGTGCCCGCTTACTGTAGAAATTGTAGTCGGTTGACGTGTCTCCAGCGGCGTACCACATTGCATCTACCGTCCGATAGAGCAGGCGTGTTGCCAGGGGCGTGTTTTGCGGCAGAGCCAACAGGCTCAAACCGCGGCGAATGGCTTCCCGGTGGGAGGCATTCTGCTCAAGACGCGTTCGAACGGCCAAAATGATCCGTTCGCGCACCTTCATTGTGCACAGATCGCACTGGTCCAACGCCTCCACCATAATGCGGTCGGCATATCGGCTGTGGCAGGCAATCATTTCCGAAGTCCCGCCCTGGAATAGGCGCCGCGCAGTCGCTTCGTCGTGGCCAGCATCAGCCGCGCCTCTATTCAATGCCGTCTGGCACCACCCATCAAAAGGAACGTGTGGCAAGGCAGCCAGGAGAATCTCTTCGCGCAGCGCATTACTATCGGTCATTCTATTTCCTCCGCGCCATCTTCTGCAGCTTTCATGTAGTGACGTCGTTCTTCGCTGAACATCAACATCGAAAGGTCCGTCATACGTTTTGGGTACAGTATACCGTCCAAATGATCGCACTCATGCTGCACGACCCTAGCGTGGAAACCATCGGCAATTCGCTCGATTGGTTCACCATCAAGGCCGAGACCTGAATACCGTATTGACGTCCAGCGCGGCACCAAACCTGTCAATTCGGGCACAGACAGGCAAGCCTCCCAATCTTCGCTCATCGCGTCGCTCAAAGGTGTGATCGTTGGGTTAATCAAGATGGTTAATGGTATTGCCTCACTATTTTCTGCACGGTGCCCCGGCACAAGAAACATAACCAAGCGCAACGGCTCATGGACTTGGGGTGCTGCAAGACCAGCGCCTTGCGCGTCTACTAATGTTTCTGCCATATCTTGAACCAAACGGCGAATTTTCGAATTCGTCGGATCTTTAATCGGCTGCGCAGGCTGCTGCAGCACCGGGTGACCCATTTTTGCTATTTTGAGAATTGCCATAACTTCATAATATGGGTAACTCAGCGTTCTGAAACCAGCAGGAAATCACGCCTTACGGCCTTCACAAGGCAAAAAGCCTGTGTTATAAGCGCCGCCTTGCATTGTATAGTCCTTTTGTTCGAAGGAGATTGGTTATCGTTCAGGTAGTCGTACGTGACAATAATGTCGATCAAGCGCTTCGAGCGCTGAAGAAGAAGATGCAACGCGAAGGTATCTTTAGGGAAATGAAGCTTCGCCGTTCCTACGAGAAACCCTCGGAGCGACGTGCGCGCGAGCAAGCCGAAGCCAAGCGGCGTTATAGGAAATTAATGCGCAAGAGGTTGGAGCGCGAAGGCTACTGATAACGCAGGCTTCATTGAAGCGTTGGCGCGTCCCCGGGGCAACTTAGGGACGCGTTGTTGATTCAAGACAAAGGCCATCTGCTGCGCGAAGCCTCCATCCTGGACCCAGATAGTCACTGTGGGACAATAACCCTCCAATCCTAGCCTGACGGGAACCATCCCACTGCCGTTCCGCCCATTCTTCAATTGCGCAGGCAGCTAACCTTTGGCACGAAGCCATTTTTCAGGCTATTCCTCGCTGCCATCGACACACGTTATGGATCAGGTACCACATCTATAAAGCGTTGTAACAATGAGCAAATATTTGGTGCCAACAAGCTAAACAATTGCGTGTTACATGGACCCAAGTGCGTTGACAATATCCTCGCACATGGTCTTAGCGTCATCAAATAACATCATCGTATTGTCTCTATAAAACAATACATTACTTACCCCTGCATAACCTGGACTGAGTGACCGTTTAACAAATAGGACAGTGCTCGAATTCTCCACATCGAGGATAGGCATGCCATAGATCGGGCTGGCGGGGTCGGTTTTCGCCACTGGGTTTGTGACATCATTCGCACCAATAACGAAAGCAACATCAGTCGATGAAAAGTCACGGTTGATTTGCTCCAGTTCGAAGACCTCGTCGTAGGAAACATTGGCCTCCGCCAATAGCACATTCATATGGCCAGGCATGCGACCTGCGACCGGGTGAATGGCGTAGCTGACCCTGATACCTTCCGCTTTAAGCAATTCCGCCATCTCGCGTAGCGCATGTTGAGCCTGCGCCACAGCCATACCATAGCCCGGCACAATAATTACGCTACCGGCGTTCTTCATAATAAAGGCCGCATCGTCCGCGCTGCCTTGCCGTACCGTCTTTTCACTATCGCCTTCAGCTGACCCTAAAGCGTCCTCGCCGCCAAAGCCCCCCAGGATGACATTGAAGAAGGAACGGTTCATGCCCTTGCACATTATATAGCTTAAGATCGCGCCAGACGAACCAACCAACGCACCAGTTACGATTAGCGCTGGATTGGCCAGAGTGAAGCCGATACCGCATGCGGCCCAGCCGGAATAGCTATTCAACATGGAGATAACGACCGGCATATCAGCTCCGCCGATCGGGATAATGATGAGCAGGCCAATGGCACCGGACAGCAACACGATTGCCCAAAACAACATCGTGCTTTCTTCGCCGCAAAACCAAACGACCAACCCGATTAGCAGTAGACCCAAAAAAGCGTTAAGCGCATGCTGACCTGCAAATACCACCGGCGCGCCACTAACCAAACCTTGTAACTTTGCAAAGGCGACGATCGACCCCGTAAAAGTTATCGCACCGATAGTAGTGCCAATACTCATCTCGATAAGGCTGGCGACATGGATATCACCGGGTACACCAATCCCATAAGCCGCTGGCTCGAAAAATGCGGCTGCGGCGACGAACACGGCGGCCAAACCCACCAAACTGTGAAAGGCGGCAACGAGCTGCGGCAGCGCAGTCATTTCTATCTTCAGCGCGATCACCGTACCGATCGTGCCGCCGATCAACATACCGAGCAGTATCATCGTAAAGCTGAGCACATTGGGCGCTGCCAAGGTGGTGATCACCGCGACGATCATCCCGATGACGCCATAAATATTTCCCATACGCGCCGTCAGCGGCGACGACAGGCCGCGCAGAGCCATGATGAAACAGACGCTGGCGAAGAGATATGCGAAGGCAGATAAATTTTCGCTCATAATACGCTACAATTTTTTCTTCTTGAACATCGACAGCATGCGCTGAGAAACGATGAAGCCGCCAAAAATATTTACTGAAGCGAGTACCACCGCAATGAAGCCAAAAAACTTAGAAAAGCTCATATCCACGGGCCCCGCAGCAATCAGCGCACCCACGATAATCACAGATGAAATAGCATTGGTCACACTCATTAGCGGTGAATGCAGGGCTGGGGTGACGCGCCAAACAACGTAGTAGCCAACGAAGCAGGCGAGGACGAAAATCATGAAGTAGAAAACGAAGGCGTCTGCACCGCCGCTGGCCTGCAGCTTCAACTGGCTAACCTGCGCCGCCAGCGCTTCGGCATTTTCAGCTAGAGATTTCGCACCCTTGGCTAATCCCGTAGCATCTTCGGCAATCTTTTCGGTTGCCATCGCTAGGATTTCTCCTCCGAGGTTGGGTCTAGTGCTGACGAAATAACTTTCATCGGCACCGCGTCGTTCACAATCGCCCCGTCACGGGTGACTAGGGTTCCGGCAACGATCTCATCCTGCGTGTTAATGTTCAGGAGCTGTTCACCCTTAACTATCATGGGTGTCAAAAAATTTAGGATGTTGCGAGCCAACAGCTTACTCGCATCATCAGCTAGGCGACCGGGGACATTTGCGTGACCAACGACCTTCACACCGTGCTTGTTAACCACCTTGCCCAACTTCGAGACTGTACAGTTGCCACCCGCTTCGACGGCCAAATCGACGATAACGGAACCCGGCTTCATGGTCTTTACCATCTCGTCCGATACCAGAACCGGCGCAGTTCGGCCGGGTATTAACGCAGTACAAATTACAATATCCTGCTTAGGGATCGTTTCGGCAATGAGGGCAGCCTGCTTCTCCTTATAAGCATCACTCATTTCCTTCGCGTAACCGCCCTCGGTCTGAGCCTGTGCGAACTCTTCATCCTCTACCGCGACAAAGCTGCCGCCAAGAGACTCCACCTGCTCTTTCGTCGCCGGTCTCACGTCTGTCGCTGAAACCACTGCGCCCAAACGTTTGGCGGTTGCAATCGCCTGTAGTCCAGCGACACCAACGCCCATGACCAATACGCGAGCCGGCGGAATTGTCCCTGCAGCAGTCATCATCATTGGAAAAGCACGCCCAAATTCCGCCGCTGCATCGAGCACCGCTTTATAGCCAGCCAAATTGGATTGAGAGGACAAGATATCCATCGATTGCGCGCGCGCAATACGCGGCATCAGTTCGAGCGCAAAACCCGTAACCCCAGATGCGGCTAGAGCGGCAACGAACGGCGGCTCGCTTAACGCGGACATCTGGCAAACCAGCACCTGGCCGCGCTTAAAGTTTGCCAATTCGTTCAATTTCTCGCCCTCAATCATCGGGCGTTGCACCTTAAGGACCAAGTCTGCAAGGTCGAGAGCTGACGCGACATCATCGGCGATCGTTGCTCCGGCCTCGCGGAATGCCGCATCTGACATTGATGCAGTGGTCCCAGCACCTTTCTCGACGCATACATCAACGCCTAGAGCCACGAACTTCTTAACGGTCTCCGGCGACCCCGCCACACGCGTTTCGTTCGCCCGCCGTTCCTTAAGAATAGCGATTTTCATCTATGGTAACCCCACCATGGGCTCCTCTAAAGAGCTGCCAAAATACATAAAGAGCCGCCAAAACCAAGAGGGTTACACACGAAAACAAATCTTTTTTTCTCCATTGGTTACAGCGAAGCGCAACTATTCGGCAGCCATCGGCGACGGCCGACGCCCGACGAGCACTTTATTACCGGGCGCTGGTTGGATAGGCATATCACAGGCCATTACGTAGAGTAGTACCTCCGGCTGTTGCCAAACCTGCCGTTCAGGAGCAGTTCGGTAGGTCATCCAAATCGTCTAATAGGGTGGTCCCTTGAGTTCGACCGTGTTGCCGTCGGGATCCTCAAGATAGATCGACGGGCCGTCCCCCTCCGCACCGTAACGCGATTTCGCCTCGTCAGTGACGATACCATGCTCCGCGAGAAATGCTCGGATAGCCGTCTCATCGAACGTTTCGAGCCGAACCGCAAAATGATCCATGTTTCTGGATCCTTCGTGGGATGGAGCTTCCTTGGCATCGATCAAATCGATCATGGAAGACCCGGCACGCAACTGGACTAATCCTATGCGATCAACCCGCCGCTCCTCGTAACAGCCGAGCACATCACAATAGAAAGCTATCGACCTGTCGAGGTTGGTGGCTCGAACCACTACATGATCGAGGTTGCGGATCGCAATGGCACTCATGGCGCACACCTTCCCAAAAATAGAAATGCTTAGGCCTACCCCAGCCTACCTAGATATGGTGAATGGAGTGCAAAAAATAACGAAGAGACTGCCTGCCTTAGGATCTAAATTCAGCCTAACGACGCCATCACATGACCCACGAGATCATTCGCTTTCTTAGCGTCGACCCAGCGCGCAACCATGACGAAATTGTGCACCGGTTCGATCCATACGATGTTCTGCCCTGCACCCAACGCGAAAAAACTGCTTTCCGGCGCCTGGCTAAAGTGTGCGCCATCAGTATTGACCCACCAAAGATAGCCGTAGGTCGGCATAATCTCGCACGGCGTCTGCAGCGCATCGATCCAACTCTCTGGTAGCAATTGCTTTCCATCCCATGCGCCGCGCTGCAGGATCAGTTGCCCAACCTTGGCATGATCGTGGCTGTTGATCCATATCCCGCCGCCCCAATGGGCGCCGCCGGACACCGACGCCATCACCTTGCCATCGATCTCAAAGAAGGAATTGCGATAATGGTTCCAGGACCAGGTTTCAGACGCACCGATCGGATCCATAATACGCTCTTTAAGAACCTCTGGTAGCGGCCGTCGGAAAACCTGCATCAGGCACAGGCTAAGCCGATTTACACGGACATCATTATATTCCCAATAGGTGCCCGGCGCTTGCAGCTCCCGTTTAATGCCCTTCCTACTATTGTCGGCTTTGACACCCAACTGGCGGTTATGGTCAACGACGTCCGGCTTATCCCAAAGTGAGCCTTCCCACTCGCTCGTCTGTTGCAGCAGATGGCGCCAAGTGATGGTTTCGTTCTGCGGCGTGTCGAATGCCGCGTCAAGCGCGTAATCGCGCACCAGATCGTCCACATCGCCAATCAGACCGTCCGCGATCGCAAGGCCCGCTATCATCGACAGGTAGCTCTTTGTCGCGCTGTAGGTCATATCGACCCGATCGACGTCGCCCCAGGAAGCGACGACGGCCCCGTCTTTTAGAATAAGCCCGTTGGGGCCGCCTCGATCCTTATTCGGCCCCAATACTTCGTTCCAGGGCGGGCGCTCCCTCGTTTTCTCAAGTCGGGCCAATCCACCTGTAAGCTTACGGGGCCAGCGGGTCTCCGCTAACTCGGCGAACGCAACGGCGTCCGCGAGTTTTCCAGCATCAAATCCCAAGTCGGCCGGTTTGGCGCTCCGCCAATTAGAAGATTGTACATCATCCATCGCAGCACTCTTTTACAGCCTCAGTTACCTCAAAGTGCTTCGTCGCCAGTTTCTCCAGTTCTGATTCGCACGGCACTTGACACGTCGTAGACGAATATTTTGCCGTCGCCAATCTTTCCGGTATTTGCGGCCTCCTGCACCGCTTCAACCGTCTGATCGATCAGGGTATCGGACACAACAACCTCGATCCTGACTTTCGGCAGGAAGTTCACCGTATATTCGGCTCCCCGATAAATCTCGGTGTGACCTTTCTGACGACCGTAGCCCTTCACTTCAGTCACCGTCATACCCTCCACGCCAAGGTTAGTCAGCGCTTCGCGCACCTGGTCCAACTTATGCGGCTTGATCACAGCCATTACCATCTTCATGGCCTGTACTCCACTTTATAAAACAGAAATTGCCTCATACCGAACGCGTTTACAGGTCGTAGCCGCGCTCGCCATGCGACGTAATATCAAGGCCCTCGATCTCATCCTCTTCGGGCACCCGCAGTCCAAATAGGGCACGCGCGATCATAATGATGATGTAGCTGGCGATTGCCGACCAGGCAGCTACCGCGACGATACCGATCAACTGGACGCCAGCCTGTTTACCGACAGTCATCCCTTCCGCCAGGCCAAGGCCTTGGAAGGTGGACAGGGCAAAAACAGACACCAGGATCGTGCCCAGAGCACCGCCAACACCGTGTACGGCAAAAACATCGAGCGAATCATCAATCTTGATGCTCTGTTTGATCAAGGTCGTCATCCACTGACATACAATTCCTGCGGCCAACCCGAGGATCAGAGCACCGACGGGCCCGACGAACCCAGATGCTGGCGTGATCGTTGCTAGTCCCGCGATTGTACCCGTCACGATGCCAACCAAGCTGGGCTTGCCAAACTTCATCCATTCCATCGCAGCCCAACTGAGCGACGCAGCGGCGGCGGAAATGTGGGTTACCACCATCGCCATCCCCGCATTTCCATCAGCTGCCAGGGCACTACCGGCATTAAAGCCAAACCAACCGACCCAAAGCATTGCCGCACCCGTCATAGTCAAGCCCGGACTGTGCGGAGGACGCACCTGATCGGGGAAGCCCCGCCGTCCGCCAAGCATCTTCGCAAATACCAGCGCGGAAACACCGGCTGTGACGTGAACGACGATACCGCCAGCGAAATCCATTACGCCCATTTCGGCGAGCCAGCCACCGCCCCACACCCAATGCGTAACCGGGGCATAAACGATGATCAGCCAGACGGCACTGAAGAATATTACGGCCGGAAACGTCACGCGCTCCGGATAAGCACCGACGATCAGAGCCGGTGTGATAATAGCGAAGGTCATCTGAAAAGCGAAAAATACAGTCTCTGGGATGGACCCCGACAAAGTATCCGGACCGATCCCCGCCAAAAACACCTTATCGAGCCCACCAATTATCGCATTTGCACCACCGCCATCACCGAAAGCAAGGCTGTACCCTACTGCCAGCCACACGATCGATGCGACACAGCAAATTGTGAAACAATGCATCAGGACGGAAAGTACACTGCTCGAACGCACCAGGCCCGCGTAGAACAAGGCTAATCCAGGCAATGTCATGAATAAGACTAGGGCCGTGGACGTCAGGATCCATGAGGTATCCCCGCTGCTAAATTTGTCGGCAGCCATGCCCGATGCCGGCCAGAAAAGCAAAATCGCAGGCAGCAACGTCACCGTGCCGCGCAAAAGATACCTAATCATAGTGAAATTCTCCCTACTCAAACACCATACGCGATATTGCTTGCCGCTTACTCTTGAGTGAACCATAAGCGACGTTGTCAATTTCATCTACCCCTGCAGATGCGAACCTAACTCGAAAGGATTTGGATCACTACCGGGCTGATACCGCCCAAACAAAACAGGCCACCCTGTTGTTTCTGGTCGTCGACTAGCATCAGGATAGTGTCTTTCAGTGTCGTCTCGCTGATAGCCATTGTTCCCGATAGGGACTGCAGCACCCCGACCTTGATCGTGTCTGCGGCTTGAACGACTGTGGTTATCATGAACACTGCCGTTGCGCCCGCCAATGCAACACCGCGCGCAAATTTTCCAAAACCTTTCATCTATTACTCCAAAAGATAAATTTCGTTGTACC
>CAYYUG010000048.1:0-35453 GCA_964474755.1 uncultured Rhodospirillaceae bacterium
CGGCAATGTCGCCGAAGAGAACGTCCTAACGCCCTTCAAACACGACAGTTTCGTGAACCTGCAGCTGCCTCGGTACTTCTGACATCAATTCGGACGGCGCAGGCCCAATACGATATCGACATAGTCCGGCTCGTTTTCCGGCGTTAGAATGCCATGTCGAATCAAGAAATCGATGATCGCCAGGTTGCAGTTGAACTTAAAATCGAAGCTGTCCCGCACTCGCTCCGCAACCTCTTCAATCGGCCATAGTTCGAATGCATCTATTTCACCGTCCATGTTGGAGGGCGTAAAATCGACCGGCATTTCCAGGTCATAGCAGAACATCTGGTCAGGCTTTGCGCCGTCCAGCGTCTCGTGGCAATAGCTTATGACGCCGACCGGACGTGCTTGTAAGGAGAGGAGTTTGGGAATTCCCGCCTCCTCACTACACTCCTTGATCAGATTGTCGCGAGGCGTGATACCAATCGGCTGGCCGCCGGCGACCGTATTGTCGAGCATACCAGGATAGGTTGGCTTGTCCCGGGCTCGCGTGGCGACCCAAATATGCAGACCGTCTTCACGGCGCACGAAACCGTTCATGTGCACGCCCCACGCGCGTATCCCAAAATGCGGTACAGCTGCGCGCTCCATCTGCAACAGTGGCGCATTTCCCCAATTTGGCATGACCGGGTAGGGCTCGTCGCGCCAGCCATCGATAACTCCAATCGTTGCCAGAGCACGCAACGGGCTATGCATCGCGTTAGTACGCGATTCAAAATCATCCAGCTCCTGCAAGACCGATACCGACTCGGCAGCGATTTCGAATACTTCAGGCCAATTGGATAATTTTGCAACAAATTCCGGCCGAAGCCATCCAACACGTTGCTCGTCCACCAAGAGCGGCACGAACCGACCTAGGACAGCGTTATTGCAGGCGCGGATATGGTCAAGATAGCTCATCACACAAGCTTAGCTGCCCAAGACAAATCAGCATAAGGTTTCTCCGGCACCAGCACCCATTCGATCTTCAAAATATTATTTATACATTGCCCGATATGACGGGCCTGCCCGAAATCCTTACTGGATACAGCGATATCAATGGTGAGCTCAGCACTGTTGCAGCGGTGGTCTGGGACTGGGTCTCGTTTGGTAAAAATATGCTGTAAACGCTGTCAAAGAAAAATGGGCAGTAACAAATTCAGGAATTAGTGAACATGCCGCGCAATTTCGAATTGATGCATTAACAATGATAATTACCATCCCCAAACCTGATCTGGGCCCGAGCTTCGAACCAACGTTCCAAACTCACTTTGAGACGCGTTAACAGGTGATTGGCCGAGCCTCACAGGCCGTGGTATATCTCCGACAATTCCTGCGGGATGGCCGAGACTTGGCAGAAAACAAGAGCACGCGAAAGAAACTGCGGCTAGACGAGCCGACCCGAAAACTGGCGGCGCGGATCTGGCAAGATTATGTCCGCCACCACAAGGGCGCGATCTTGCTGGCGATTGCCTGCATGGTAGTCGTTGCAGCCGCCACCGGTGGTCAGGCACGTCTAATAGAACCGGCACTCGACAAGGTTCTGGTGACCGGAGACGAACGGCTGGTTTGGGTCATTCCCCTCGCCTTCTTAGCAATTTCTATCATCAAAGGTTTCGGCAGCTACGGTCAGACGGTGCTTATGAACCGGGTGGGACTGCGCGTCGTTACCACACTACAGAGCCAGATGTTCAATCGTATCATCTATGCCGATCTAGCCTTTTTGCATGGTGATGCGACGGGCAAGTTGATTTCTCGCTTCACCAATGATGTCAATTTCCTGCGCGAGGCCGTGATCAAAACGGTCACGGGATCAGTCCGTGATCTACTGACAGTCGTCGTCCTCGTTGGCGTGATGTTCTATACTCATTGGCTACTGGCGATGATTGCCTTCATCATTTTCCCCATCAGTATCTTCCCGGTCGTCTATATCGGTCGCCGTCTGCGTCGTGTTTCGGCCGAAACTCAGGCCGAACTCGGCGTGCTGACCGCTCTACTCGACGATGTGTTCAAGGGTGTTCGGCAGGTCAAAGCCTATGGCATGGAAAACAGCGAACAGCGCCGCGCCGACAGCATGTTTGAATCGATCTTCCGCTTTATCCTTAAGGCGGCGCGGGTGCGAGCACGTTCATACCCAATCATGGAAACACTAGGCGGAATGGCGATAGCCGGGGTCCTATTCTATGGCGGCTATCAGGTGCTGCACGGCGAAACTACCGTCGGCAAATTGATTGCCTTCCTCACCGCAATGGTCATGGCCTTCCAACCAATGCGAAGCCTGGCCAACCTAAACGCCAGCCTGCAAGAAGGGCTGGCGGCAGCGCAACGTATATTCACAATGATCGACTATCAGCCAGCGATCATCGATGCGCCAAATTCTAGTCCATTAAAGATCGCAGACGGCACGATCCGCTATGATGAGGTGGTTTTCTCCTACGGTGATGGAGTCCCAGCGCTGCGCGGGGTGAGCATCGAAGCCCGACCGGGACAGAAAATCGCCTTGGTCGGCCCGTCTGGTGCCGGAAAGTCCACGGTATTAAACCTCCTACCACGGTTCCACGACGTCTCCGGCGGATCAGTCACAATCGCCGGGCAGGATATTCGGGAGGTCACGATCAACTCCCTGCGGCGATCCCTTGCCTTGGTCAGTCAAGAAACAGGCCTGTTCAATACGTCCGTGCGGGACAACATCGCCTATGGCAACCCAAAGGCTGAAGACGCAGCAATCGTGGAAGCGGCAAAAGCCGCGGCTGCGCACGACTTCATCACCAAGCTGCCACTAGGCTACGATACGGTCATCGGTGAGGCCGGGCTGCGCCTATCCGGGGGGCAACGCCAGCGCCTTTCCATCGCTCGGGCCATGTTGCGCGACGCGCCTATCCTGTTGCTCGACGAAGCGACCTCGTCCCTTGACACACAATCTGAACGTCTCGTGCAAGAAGCGCTTAAGCGACTAATGGCGGGTCGCACGACCTTAGTAATCGCACACCGCCTCTCGACTGTGATCGATGCGGACCAAATCTACGTTCTAGACAGAGGGCAAGTGGTCGAACAGGGAACTCACGCTGACCTCTTAGCGCGCAACGGCCTTTACACAGAACTCAGCCACATGCAGCTCGCCTCCGATGAAGAGGCAGAACCAGACACTATTTAGGCGCAGGTGTGACATTATGCGAGTGTTTCAAACAGTCATCCGTCACCCCAAGGTTCAGGATACGCTCTGTTGGCTGATCGCCGCCTATGTCCGTTTTGTGCGCTGGACGGGGCGTTGGAAGGTTGTCGGTGACGACGCACTGTTGGAGTTTATGAAAACCGGCAAACCCTTCATCGTATCATTTTGGCACGGGCGCCTATTGATGATGCCTTTCAGCCACAACAAGCAGGGCCGATCGGTCGATATGCTAATTTCCAACCATCCTGACGGCCGTTTAATCGCTAAAACGGTTGGCCGTCTAGGCATCGGCACGATCGTTGGTTCAACTTCCCAGGGCGGCACCAAAGCAGCCCGCGAATTGACACGGCGCTTGCGCGATCAGAGAGGGATAATCGGCATCACGCCGGACGGGCCGCGCGGCCCCCGCATGCGCGCCGGTGGTGGCGTAGTTGCCTTGGCGAGGTTGACTGAAGCACCGATCTTTGCAATCGCCTATTCAACAAATCGGGGAAAGCTATTGAAGAGCTGGGACCGATTTCTATTGCCCTACCCATTCTGTCGCGGCGTTTTCGCTTGGGGCGATCCAGTCCATGTCCCCAAGGACGCAGATAAAGAGGTGCTGGAAAGCAAACGAAACGAGGTAGAGATGGCCCTGAACGCGGTGCTGCGCCGGTGCGACGAAATGATGGGCCGTCCCGTCGTGGAACCTTCACCAGCCGCCACACCAATGCGCACCATGAAGGAGTGCTGACAATATGGCAGGACTGTCGCTCTATCGCGGTCTGACAGAACTCGGTGCACCTCTTATCGATATGTACATGCGGCGGCGGCTCTCTAATGGTAAGGAGGACCCGGACCGTATTGCCGAACGCTGGGGCATTCCCTCCCGCGAGCGCCCAGAGGGCCCTCTTGCTTGGGTCCACGCCGCCAGTGTTGGCGAGGCGCAATCCGCCCTGTCGTTAATTACTAAGATGTTGCGGAGGCGTATCGACCTGCACATTTTGATCACAACAGGCACAGTGACGTCCGCGAAACTGCTCGCCGAGCGCTTGCCGCCACGAAGTTTCCACCAATTCGTCCCAGTCGATCGCGCACGCTGGGTGCAGCGCTTTCTCGACCATTGGGAACCAAACATGGCGGTCTGGATCGAATCTGAGTTCTGGCCAAACCTCCTTGCACAGACAACAGTGCGGAATATCCCAACGGTTTTGGCAAACGGGCGAATTTCGAGAAAATCGGTTGCCAACTGGCGCATGATACCAGGCTTTATTGGCGATATCGTCGGTGCATTCCATTTATGCCTAGCACAGACTAATGAAGAGGCTGAGCGGTTCCGGGCGTTAGGCGCCAACCCGGTCAAATGTGTCGGTAACTTGAAATTTTCCGCCGCAGTATTACCGGTGGACGAGACCAGTCTCGCAACGGTAAAGGTTCAGGTCGGCCTGCGGCCCCTTTGGCTGGCGGCAAGCACTCATGCCGGCGAAGAATCGTTAGTCGCCGAAGCCCACGGGCTTCTCCGTAAAAGGTTTCCAGGTCTTCTAACTATCATTGTGCCGCGCCACCCATCGCGTGGACCACAGGTAGCGAAAGAGATCAGCGCTAAAGGCTTCCAAACCTCGCGGCGGGCGGTGGGCGACCCCATCGCGGCTACGGATGATATCCATATCGCTGACACACTGGGCGAATTGGGGTTGTTCTACCGTCTTTCGAAAGTTGCCTTTATCGGTGGCAGCATGGCCCAGCATGGTGGTCATAACCCGTTGGAGGCGGCCCAACTCAATTGTGCAATTTTGCACGGACCTGATATGGCGAATTTTGCTGCAGTGGTAAAACAACTCGCCGAGGCGCAGGCGATAACCGAGATACACAGTAGCGTTGAACTGGCAAACGCTATCGCACTATTTTTCAAGGACGAGGAACGTCGGCAGGAAGCCGCCAACGCAGCAGCTGCAGTAGCAGAATCGAATACTGCAGTAATTGATTCGGTCATGGAAGAACTAAAACCGTTTCTCGATGCTCTGCCGCCTGGAAACTCCGATGCGCGCGCCTGACTATTTCGAGCACCGTGACGGTGTAAGCCAAGCTTTGTCGCCACTTGCAAGTCTCTATTCTACTATTACTCGTCTGCGCCAGCGCTGGACAAAACCCTGGCAAGCGTCTGTCCCAATCATCTGCGTCGGCAACGTTACAGCGGGAGGTGCCGGCAAGACCCCGGTCGCAGTTGCGCTAGGCACACTGCTTCGCGAGCGGAAGCATGAAATCCATTTCCTAAGCCGTGGCTATGGCGGTCACTTGCGCGGACCGACGCTAGTGGACCGCAACCAACACACCGCGCACGATGTTGGCGACGAACCACTCCTGTTGGCGGAAGTCGCGCCGACTTGGATCGCTCGCAATCGGACAGCTGGTGCGAAAGCCGCCATTGCCGCAGGTGCTTCAGCCATCGTCATGGATGACGGCCTTCAAAATCCTACCGTCGCAAAGACGATGAGCCTGGTGGTGGTCGATGGTGGTTCCGGTTTTGGCAACGGTCGTGTACTACCAGCTGGTCCCTTGCGCGAACCACTTTGTGAAGGACTTTCTCGCGCCGACGCATTCATTTTGTTCGAGCCGGACACGAGTAACGTGACCGCTCTATTACAAAAGGGTTCACAACCGACCGTCCGCGCGCGAATGGTGCCAGCGGCAGCGGCAGAACAGTTCGCTGGCCGCAGCGTTGTCGCCTTCGCCGGCATCGGCCGACCGGAAAAGTTCTTCGCAACATTAGAAGAATTCGGTTGCCGGATAGTGACCAAACAAGGTTTTCCCGATCATCATACATTCACACCAGACGAGATCATGCGGCTCGTCGAAACCGCGCGGGCGGCCGACGCAACTCCGGTGACAACGGCTAAAGATTACGTGCGGCTGTCACGTGATTCCCAGGTGATGGTAGAGCCGTTTCCAGTCCTCGTAGAATGGCGAAATCCGCAGGAAATAGAAAGCTTGCTCAACCGCGTACTTTTGGGATCAGTTTGAGGCGTAGGCCGGTAGCAGGAACGCCGGATCAATTCGCCTTTCAAACCAGTTTATTCGCCAATCGAGATGCGGACCGGTCGCACGGCCCGTCGCACCGATGGCACCGATCCGTTGGCCCCGTGCAATTATCTGGCCCACCTTCACGGACAGAGCGCTGAGATGCAAAAATGCCGAGGTCAACCCATGGCCATGATCGATGATTATAGTACCGCCGGTGTAGTACATGTCGTTATGGGCGAGAACGACCTTGCCGCCCGCAGGCGCGACAACCGGCGTGCCGACCGGGGCGGCGAAATCGATACCGAAATGCGGCCGGCGCGGCTTGCCATTCAAAATTCGCTGGCTGCCATAAACGCCTGTCACAGGTCCCGTTGCTGGACGCAGCCAAGTTCCCCGAAAATGCACCATCGCGCTATCTTCGGTTCGTAGCTCGGCTATCGCGACGTTCTCCTGCTTAATTCGACCCAACACCGCCTTTGGCGGTGTCACCATGCGACGAGGCAAGCCATCGATGCGCTGAATCCGGTATTGCCGCGCCCTAATCGACAATTTGTCTTCTTCAACAACATGTCCGGGGCGCTTGATCCTCAAGGTTGCCGATGGCGCCGCGTCCCGTCCAAACCCAAACACAAAATCACCTTCCGGCGAGACCCTCAACACCCGGCCATCCAGCGAAACCACGGCGTCTGGAGCGGTCTTGCCGAAGATCAACCCGCCCTGGGCAAACTTGCCCTGCAACTCGACCGCAAAGGCCTGAAGTGTCCAAAGCACGACGCCACAAAATACCAGAAACCTCACAATAACTCGCCTTGCTTGTTTTCCGTCGGCCTCGCTGCGCGCTTTGAACGGCTACCAGTAATTACCGCGTCGGCCTTTTCTTTGTTGGCGAATTGAAGTTCTATGGCATCGCCGGGGCGCAGCCGGTTTGTGGAGGTAACAGGGGTGTCATTGGCATCTCGGACGATCGCGTATCCGCGCGCTAGCACATGTTCTGATGAATAACTGTCCAGGAGTTCCGAAAGGTGAGCTAAGCGCTGAGCCCCATCAGTGAGCCATCGTTGTATGCTTTGTTCGAGCCGCGGTGCCAGACCTCGAACGGACACATCAGCGGTTTCGAGTGAACGACGAAGCGGTGCAGGAGACAGCCTCTGCACAGCACCGTCATGTCGCTCTCGGTGCCGACCGAGGCGCTGCATCATCGCCATGCCCAAGGCACGGGCCTCTGCACCAACCTTTTGCGCCGCCTCGTCCACCAACTGGGCTGGGTTTTTGAGCCGCGCGTTTAGAAGCGCCACTGCTTGCGCCCTCTGGTTCGTAATCCCGTTACCGGCATTGTCAAGCCGTTCAGTGGAAACATCGAGGCGCTGCACCTGCACCCCGATCAAGCCAGTCACATCGGGCAGACCGCGCGCCAGCCCCTCCACCCGCAACCTTCGTTCCTCCAACATGCGGGACATACCACCAACCATGCGCCGCGCAGCATCGATGATCGTTTCAACCAATTCCGCCCTAACTGGAACGGCCATCTCTGCTGCCGCGGACGGCGTCGGCGCACGACGATCCGCCACAAGGTCGATCAGTGTGGTGTCTGTCTCATGCCCCACAGCAGAAATTAGCGGGATATCGCTCGCCGCAGCGGCGCGGACGACAATTTCTTCGTTAAAGGCCCACAAATCCTCCAGACTGCCACCTCCACGCGCCACGATCAGCACGTCTGGCCGTGGCACCTTATCGGTGGGATCAAATGCGTTGAACCCCGCAATGGCCGCTGCGACTTGTGCCGCCGCGCCCTCGCCCTGAACCAAAACTGGCGCCAGGAGCACGTGGCGCGGAAATCGGTCGTTCAACCGATGTAGAATATCCCGAATGACCGCACCAGTTAGTGATGTAACAACACCGACCACATCTGGCAGATAGGGTATCGCTTGCTTGTGCGTTTGGTCGAACAGCCCTTCAGCTGCGAGCGCCTTGCGCCGATCTTCTAGCATCTTGAGCAGCGCGCCCTCACCCGCCAATTCAAGCGAATCAATCACAATTTGATACTTCGAACGTCCCGGGTAAGTAGTCAGCTTGCCCGACGCAATAACCTCTAGCCCATCCTCCGGCTTGATCGCGAGACGACCCGCGACACCACGCCAACAGACCGCATCCAGGTTGGCCGATTCGTCTTTCAGAGACATGTAAAGATGGCCGGATGCAGCGCGTTTGAAGCCAGACACTTCGCCACGCACTCGAACATAGGAGTAGGCATTTTCAACCGTCCGCTTGAGCGCCTGCGACAGTTCGGAAACTGAATATTCCGGTAAGTTGCGTGAGCTATCCGTGGAAATATCGGTCATCGACGGGGCCATCATGATATTGTTGCTTTACCAAGTATACAGTTTGCCCTGGGAGGAAACATGAAAGTTCTAGTGGTCGGATCGGGCGGCCGCGAGCACAGCCTATGCTGGGCGATTGCCGCATCACCGCTGTGTGAGAAACTGTACTGCGCCCCCGGCAATGCCGGTATCGCAGAGGATGCCGAATGCATCGATATCAGTGCCGAGAATATCGATGGGCTGATCGCATTCGTACAGCAGAATGAGATCGAATTCGTCGTTGTCGGCCCGGAAGCGCCACTGATTCTGGGGCTAATCGACCGGCTTGACGAGATAGACGTGAAATCTTTCGGTCCAAGCTCTGCCGCGGCTATCCTCGAGGGGTCGAAGGGCTTTACCAAGGATTTTTGCGCCAAGTACGATATACCAACGGCCGCCTATCGCCGCTTTACCAACCCTGAAACAGCCAAACAGTGGACGCGGGAACAGGGTGTCCCCATAGTCATCAAAGCGGATGGACTTGCAGCCGGCAAGGGCGTCACGGTGGCGACTGAATTGGACGAAGCGATGGCGGCAATCGACGCAGCGATGGTCGAAGGCCAATTCGGCGACGCCGGCGCAGAACTAGTTGTAGAAGCTTTCCTGGAAGGCGAAGAGGCCAGCTTCTTTGCCCTATGCGACGGGGAGACTGCGTTGCCGCTGATATCAGCGCAGGACCACAAAGCAGTGTTCGATGGCGACAGAGGTCCTAACACCGGCGGCATGGGCGCATACGCACCGGCGCCGGTGATGACCGAGGCGATGGCCGAGACGGTTATGCAGAATATCATCTTGCCAACTGTCAAAGGCATGAAGGCGGAGGGCCGGCCATACAAGGGCGTGCTCTATGCCGGCCTGATGATCACCGACGAGGGACCGGAACTCATCGAATACAATGTTCGTTTCGGCGATCCCGAATGCCAAGTACTTATGACACTGTTGATGTCAGACATTTTAGTCGCACTAGTCGCGGCAGCCGACGCTGTCCTTGACAGTTTTGATCTCCGTTGGCGCGACGAGGCGGCGCTTAGCATCGTCATGGCCACAAACGGTTATCCAGGCAGCTATAAAAAGGGCACGGAGATCGTTGGTGCCGAACTCGCCGCGAGCGAGGACACTGTCATCTTCCACGCCGGCACGGCGCGCGGTGTAAACAACGAACTACTAGCCACCGGAGGTCGTGTGCTCAACGTCACTAGCTTCGGTCCAACAGTAAAGGCGGCGCAAACGGCAGCCTACGCAGCGGTCGACCGTATCGACTGGCCCGGTGGGTTCTGTCGCCGAGACATTGGCTGGCGCGCCATTGCTCGGGAAGAGAGATGAGCGCGAATTACAGGGCATACATTGCTGCTCCTACTGCACGGTACGTCTGGCTGGCCAACTGGTGTCGTGGATTTTGACCGCCCCTTAAAGAAGTGGAAAAATGGGCCTCGGACCGGATTGGCCGCTAGTCGCTCGACCATTACCTAATCTTCAATTTCGCCCTGTCCTCCCCGGCCAACCGGGCAATCACAACTGTTCGGCGCGGGTGCGCAGGACGTTAGCGCCATACGCGAGAAACGGAACATCTGTCTGGCTGAATTAGAGCTTCTGTTGAAGGTGACTTGGAGTCTGCCGGGAACAAGGCATCGGGCGATGATCGTCAGACATAATCCAGGTCTAGAGAAGCTTTTGGCGGCGCTTGCAACGGTCGCAGTATCGCCCTATGACAACAACGGCCGGAGGCCAACCTCTGCGCTGCCTGTGCTGATGCTAGAAACGACCTAGGCCGACATCGCGTTGCAATCCGCTTTGCTGGAATATTCAATCCTGCCCCGGGCTCTATCGCCTAAGCCTTAGTCTGCATCTTGAGGAGACCGCCATGGCTGATATTGAATATTTCTACTCCGCACACTCTGCCTTCGCCTATCTTGGCTCCGCCCGATTCATGGAAATCGCCCATTCTGGCAGCCATAGCATCGTGCATAAACCATTCGAATTAAGCCCTGCAATCGATGCCGGTGGCGCCGGCTCAACCCGCACCCGTTCCCCAGCTCACCGCGCTTATTATTTTGGGCGCGAAATACAACGCTGGTCCGAGGAGCGCAATGCGCCGGTTGTCGAAGGCATGCCGACTTATCACTACAACGATATGACACTGGCGAACGGGATGCTTATCGCATGCGATCAGCAAGGCGGAGATACAGACAAGCTCGCCCACTGTTTGCTCGAAGCGCATTGGAAAGACGATGCCGACCTCGCTGCACGGGAGACGCTCACCTGCTTGTCACAAAGCGTTGGGATCGATCCCCAACCGCTACTCGAAACTGCGCTGAGCAAAAAGACCCAGGCGATATATAAGGCGAATACACAGGAGGCGATTGAACGTTCTGTCTTCGGCTCGCCGTCCTATTTTGTCGATGGCGACATGTTTTATGGACAAGATCGTCTGGAAATGGTCGAGCGCGCGCTCGTCAAACCCTATGCTGGGACCTGGCCACCCAAGGCGAATTAATGAAGGAAATCAAAGTTATTGAAACAGCGCTGCGGGACGGGCAGCAATGCCTTTGGGCGACGCGCATGCGCACCGCCTGGATGCTGCCGATCGCCGAACGGCTCGACAAGGCCGGTTTCCATGCGCTCGACTTCATGGGCTCTATCCAATTTGACGTCTGCGTGCGGTATTTAAAAGAGAACCCTTGGGAACGTCTGCGGCTGATGAAGGAACGAATGCCGCGAACACCCTTCAAGGGCGGCATTCGCTCGAAAAGCTTGCTGACCTTCCACCTGCTGCCGGACGACGTCATCCATCTCTGGGTTCAGCTACTGATCCGCAACGGCATGTCGAAGCTCAGCGTGTTCGACGCACTGTTCGACAATGACAATATTGCCGATACGATGAAGGTCGCGAAAGCTGCCGGGGCTGATGTCGGCGCAGCACTAGTTTTCTGCGAGAGCCCCGTCCACACCGACCAACTCTATGTCGATAGCGTACGCGATCTGAACGTGCGAGTGGGCGGGCTGGGTCACGTGATGCTAAAAGATTCGGGGGGACTGCTAACCCCTGACCGTATTAAGACCCTGGTCCCTGCACTCAAGGGCGCCATCGGCGACATCCCGCTAGAATTGCACAGCCACTGCCTGACCGGCCTGGCGCCGCTGGTCTATCTCGACGGAATCAAAGCTGGGGCCGACGTGGTACAAACGGCGACAGCACCGCTCGCCAATGGCCCCTCTCAACCGGCGACGCAGACCATCGTCCGGAACTTGCGGCAGATCGGTTACGACGTTCCAGTTGACGATGCGGTTATCGATGACTTCAGCGACCACCTTGCCGCCACAGCAGTGAAGGAAGGCAAGCCGTTCGGCGTGCCTATGGAATACGATGCTTATCATTTCGAACATCAAATCCCGGGCGGCATGCTAACCAATCTGCAGTCACAACTTGCCGATGTTGGCCTTTCCGACCGGTTCCATGATGTAATCGCGGAGTGTGTCCTCATCCGCAAGGAGTTGGGCTGGCCTATCATGGTCACCCCCTTCGCTCAGTTCGTGGTCACCCAGGCGGTCTATAACTTCATGTCGAGTGAGCGTTACAGCGTCATCCCAGATGTAGTGAAGCAGTACGCACTGGGCCATTTTGGCAAATTGCTGGCCCCCGTCGAGGCTGACGTCATGGACCGTATTGTCGAAAACGGCTCGCAATCGATACCATTAGAGCCAAAGCCCCTAGCACCCGCGGTGCCCGAACTCCAAAAAACCTATCCGGATGCCTCAGATGAGGAACGCTTGTTGCGTTTCATGTTCTCACCAGGCGATCAGGTTGAGAAGATGCTGGCTGCACCACCGATCCAGACCAACTACACGACCGACGATCAGCCAGTCCATTCGCTGCTGCATGATATCGCCTCTTTGCAGAGCGTTAGCCGTGTTTCAATAAACAGCCCCTCCCTCACTTTGGAGGTGAAGGCCGGCGGCTGATTGCAGCTATTGGCGGCTAATACCTACTTTGCCGCCGCGCAATACATATTTCTGCACCTTACCGGTGGCCGTTTTTGGTAGATCGTCTACAAAACTTACCCATTGCGGCGTCTTGAAGTGGGCGAGATTGTTGCGCACATGAAGTTTTAGCGCCTCCTCCGTCACCTCCGCACCATCTCGCAGGATGACGAAGGCGTGCGGCGCCTCACCCCATTTCTCATGCGGCATACCGACCACGGCAACTTCTTGAACAGCCGGGTAATGCAGCAGGCATCCTTCAACCTCTACCGAAGAGATGTTCTCTCCGCCGCTGATGATAACATCCTTGAAGCGGTCCCGGATTTCGGCGTAACCATCCGGATGCACCACCGCGGCATCGCCGGAATAAAACCAGCCATCCTTGATGGCCGCTTTCGTCGCCTCTGGATCGTTGTAATAGCCCTTCATAACTACATTGCCGCGCACGGTTATTTCGCCCAAGGTTTCGCCGTCATGCGGCACCTCATTGCCATCCTCATCCACAACACGCAGCTCACCAGAGCTTACCAGCTCAACACCCTGGCGCGACTTGATCTGGGCCAATTCTCCGACCGACAGGTCCTGGTGTTCGGACAGGATCTCACAGACCGTGATTAGTGGCGCTGTTTCGGTCAGCCCGTATACATGGGTCAGCTCCCAACCGAGGTCACGTTCCACCAGCTCAATCGTCGCCGCAGCCGGCGGTGCACCCGCCGTGAACAACCGCACCCCGCGCGGCGTTCCCTCACGCATCTCGGCCGGCGCGTTGGCGATACTGATCAGCACCGTTGGCGCGGCACAAAACATGGTGATATTCTCCTCGCGGATCAGCTTGTAGATCAGTGCCGGATCGACCTGACGCAAACAGACATGGGTCATGCCGCGCGCGGTGTTGATCCAGGTGAAGGTCCAGCCATTAGCGTGGAACATTGGTAGGGTCCATAGATAACGGTCAGCGGGTGTCAAATGGTGGTGCACCAGCGAGCCCATGACGTTCATGTAGGCGTTTCGGTGGGTGATCATCACACCCTTTGGCCGCGCTGTTGTACCGCTGGTATAATTGATGGTCAGCAGGTCGGTCTCTTCAATCTCAACCATAGCGTAATCTGGGGAATGCGCAGCTAGGGTCGACTCGTAGTCGAGCCACCCTTCGCCCTTACCTTCCAAAGCAACGAAATGCTCGACGTTGGTCAGCTGGTCGCGAATGCCGTTGACGGCTTCCAGATAATCCGAATGGGCACAGACCACTTTAGCGCCGCAATGATTGATGATGTATTCGAAATCTTCTGGTAGTAGCCTATAGTTAATCGGCACCAGTACCGAGCCTATCTGCGGTACGGCGTAGTAGGCCTCCAGGTGCGAATGGGTGTTCGGCGCGATGTAAGCGACCCGGTCCCCCTGCTCGACCCCCAACCCTTGCAGCGCCGAAGACCAGCGATCGCACCGTTCCAGGAACTCGGAATAGGTAAACCGCTTATCGCCATCAACGACCGCTTCCTTGTCGCCATATAGCCGTCGCGCGCGGCGTGCGAACTCCAACGGGGTTAGTGCAATTTCCATGACGAGCCTCCCGGAACATTTATTCCTTAATTGAGCCCGATGTTAGCCAGACGGCCGTGCTCCGTCATCTGTTTCAGACCAGGCGCGACAAGTTTTCAGCCCTAAAGGTACGGTGCGTTCAAATTTTCCGGGGTTGCTTAGCAAATTTGTTGGCGAGGGAGGCCAACAATGCCCGACTACACTCCAACAAGCGCGGCGTACCCATCTCCTTGTGGAACCGCGCACGCCAAGCCTGCAACTCTTTCCTGGTCTCCTGCTAGCTCACCCTTTGATCCTTCCTCAATACCCCAGCACCACTATATCTAGAGCGCACCCCCTGTACAGCCACGGCTACACTCTGGACAATCGCCAATTCAAACCGAGGAGGAGAGACCACCGTGAGCCACCCTGAAATTCACGCCTATCGCGATGGCTCAATCTGGCCGGACCGCGATTTCAAACTGCCAAGCGGCCAGCATACCGCTGGCAACGCGATTGGCATTCTGCTACTCGATGATTTTTATTGGCCCTTTATGCCCGGTGACATGGCAAACGCATCCACCTTCGAATTTCAGGTGCAGCACAAGATCGTCACTAGCTCAACGCTGAAGGCGGTCAAACAGGCCGACCCAAAGGTGGGCCGCGCGCTAATCAAGGCGGCCCAGGCGCTGCAAAGTCAGGGTGTGCGCGCTATCGTCGGGGGATGCGGCTTCTTTGGTTATTTCCAGACACAGGTGGCCGCCGCCGTCGACGTGCCGGTCACCTTATCGGCGCTGGAACAGATCGCCTGGGTCCGCCGCACCCTGAAACCGGAACAGAAAATTGCCGTGTTCAGCGACGTGAACTCACTGACCCCGGAACTGTTTGCTGCCTGCGGCACCCCGGACACCAGCGATATCGTCCCGGCGCACACCTCCGGCCTACCGGAGACGGTGCGGCAGCGGGAGCTGGGCTGCATCAATCCATACCGGTATGCCCAACAGGTCGCCGAACTGGCGCATGACCTTCTGGCGGACAATCCGGATATCGGCGCTATCGTCGCCGAATACACGGAATTCCCAACCTTCGCTTGGGCAGTGCAGCACGAAGTCAATGTGCCGATCTACGACTGCACAACCCTGACACGCTGGGTCTATAGTGGTGTGGTTCGACACCCCTTTCCGGGGCTGATCTAGAATTGCAACCGACCCATCATATGGTTTAACCAAGTAAAATAAACGACGCTGCGTTGGTGCGCGGTGGCATAAGGGAGATTTCAGGATGAGTGATACGGCCTACACACCACCCAAGGTTTGGACGTGGGACGCCCAGGACGGTGGCGCATTCACCAACATTAATCGGCCCACCGCCGGCGCCCAGTTCGAACGCGAGCTATCAGTCGGCAATCACCCGCTACAACTCTACTCGCTAGGCACGCCAAACGGCGTCAAGGTGACGATATTGCTGGAGGAACTACTGGCACAGGGCCATAGCGGTGCGGAATACGATGCATGGCTGATCAAAATCGGCGACAGCGACCAGTTTGGCAGCGGTTTCGTCTCAGCCAACCCAAATTCCAAGATCCCAGCGTTGATGGATCACAGCACCAATCCACCGACCCGGGTGTTCGAGTCCGGTGCGATCCTGCTCTATCTGGCGGAAAAGTTCGGCGAATTCCTGCCTGAGGACCCAGCGCTCAAGCCAGAATGCCTAAGCTGGCTGTTCTGGCAAATGGGCAGCACGCCGTATGTCGGCGGCGGGTTTGGGCATTTCTACGCTTACGCGGAGGAAAAGCAGATGTACCCAATCGACCGTTTCACCATGGAAACCAAGCGCCAACTCGACGTACTGGACAAACGCCTTGCCGACAATCGCTACATGGTTGGCGACGAATACACCATCGCCGACATAGCAATTTTCCCGTGGTATGGTGGGCTGGCGATCTTCAATCAGTACGAGGCAGAAGAATTCCTTAACGTCCAGTCATACACGAATGTACAACGCTGGGCTAAGGAGCTCTATAGCCGCGAGACGGTGAAACGCGGCCGCATGGTCAACCGGGTGCGCGGCGAGCTGCATGAACAACTCCGCGAGCGGCACGACGCCAGTGACTTCGACACAAAAACACAGGATAAGATCGAGGCAGCGGCAGACTAGCGTCGCGGCGCTAGACGTCAACATGTTCCTTCAAGAAGCGGGCAACAAACCGCACTCCTGCCTAACCGTGGGACCGATGTGGCGAATGCGGGTAAATCCTTGGATCATCTAACCGGTGCAGCGATAGGTCACCGACGTGCCGGCCATCCTTAGGCGGTTGGTATAGATCTGGCTGTCATCGCAGAGCGCAGTGTGTACCAATGCCGGCGGCAGTTTAGCGAAGTCGCCACCTATTAACGGCGCAGCGTGAGGATCATTCGTCCTTTACACTCCGTAAAAAGTGAGAGACACGTACTCGCTGACAACCGTCTTAGTGAGACCTGGCGCATCGGCCGATCTAATCGCCAAAGCCAACGCCAAATTGAATCCCAATATTGGATTGACCCGTTACCTGTACGGTGATCCGCAGCCCGCCTCAACAGCACACGCCAGACTGACCACGGAACGCAGATTACCGTCCGTACCGCTACCTGCAGTCGCGATTCGATCCGGATCCACCGACAGAAACCCGGCGTTGTTAGCGACATATTCCAATGCTCCGCAACAATCGCTGAAGATGGCGGCATAGGCATGCTCCGGCGTCAATCACCCGACGGCGCTGAACATCGTCGCTCCAGTCTCCGCCGTGGAAGTACAGGATATCACTACCATTCGTCCCAGACGGCATATACATATCGAGGCGACAGAGGCGGAATCAACGATGGCATTGACAGCTATCAGACCGTGTCGAAAAATCATTACATGCATGTCGGGTAGCCCGGCGCCCCAACTACGTAGCGAGACATCATGAGTAAGCAAACCTCCAAGGTTGCCATCGTCACCGGCGCGCAACAAGGCATCGGGCGAGCGACCGCTTTAGCCTTGGCCGAGACCGGATTGTCAGTAATCATTAACTATCTGGACGACCCGGACGCCGCCCAGGCGATCGCCGCCGAAGCCGAGGCCCAGAAGGTTTCCGCCGCCGCGGTGCAAGGGGACATCTCAAAGCCAGAAGATGTCGAAACACTGTTGGCCGCAGCCGATAAGTTGGGTGGGGTCGATATCCTGGTCAACAACGCGGCGATCTTTCCGCGATCGCCGATGCTAGAGATGGCTGAAGATGAATGGGATGCCGTCATTGGCGTCAATCTAAAGGGTTCGTTTCTTTGCGCTCAGGCAGCCGCCAAGCGCATGGTCGCGGCGGGCCGGTCCGGTAGTATCGTCAGCTTGGCTTCGCGCGCCGCATTTTGCAGTTCACCGCGCGGCGTGCATTACGTCACCAGCAAGTCCGGGATCGTCGGCATGACGCGGGCGATGGCGCTTGAGTTGGCCCCACATAATATTCGCGTCAACGCCGTGGCGCCCGGCCTGACCGACACGGTGCAGCCGCGCTATGGGATGAACGAAGAAGAAATCGCCGCTGTCGTTGCGGAATCGCCGATCAGTGGCATCACCAAGCCAGAAGACATCGCACAGACAATCGTGTTCCTAACCTCAGACGCGGCATCGCGCATCACCGGTCAGACGCTGCATGTTAATGGTGGTCAATATCTCTACTAACGATTGACATCAAAGGATGAACCTATGGAAGGCATGCTGACGAATGGTTTGGCACCGGCGCTAGACGGTATCAAGGTGATCGATTTGACGCAGTTGGAGGCAGGACCCTCTTGCACCGAAGCGCTCGCCTGGATGGGAGCGGAAGAGGTAAAGGTCGAGGAGCCGAAACAGGGCGAGTCCGGTCGCTGGAGCTTCACCGATCAGCCCGGCGTCGATGCCAACTAATTCATATACTTTAACCTCAATAAAAAGAGCGTCACCTGTAATCTTAAGAATGACGAAGGCAAAAAGTTGCTAACCAAGCTGATCGCCAAAGCCGATGTGGTGATCGAGAATATGGCACCCGGCACTTTCGCTCGGCTTGGCTTCGATTACGAGCGACTGAAGAAAATCAACCCACGCGTCATTTTCGCACAGGTAAAGGGCTTCTCGCCGGACAGCCCACAAGCGAATTACTTGTCCTTTGACATGATCGCACAGGCGACCGGTGGCACAATGGCTGTCAATGGCGAGCCGGACGGCCCACCGATCAAGCCGGGTGCCACCATCGGTGATACGGGCACCGGCATGCTTTGCGCGATGGACATTCTGGGCGCACTATTCCAACGGGTGAACACCGGCCGCGGTCAGCACATCCAAATAGCTATGCGCGATGCGATAATCAATTATTGTCGCACACCAATGAGCAAACAGGTGCCACTAAAAGACGTGCTGCCGCGCGCCGGTAATACAGCGCTCGGCTCCTCGCTAGGCGGGCTCTACCCTTGCAAACCCGGCGGGCCAGACGACTACTGCTACATTTTCACCTCGCGCGGCAACGAACAGCACTGGCACCACCTGATGGAAGTCGTTGGCCGCGAGGATCTGGTCACCGATCCGCGCCTTCAGGATGGCACGGCGCGATGGAACCACAAAGAGGAAGTCGACAAGGCGATCACCGACTGGACCAGTCAGCACACCAAAGAAGAGGTGATGGAATGGCTCGCCGAAGCGAAGGTGCCGTGCGGCGCACGTTTACAACACAAAAGAGCTGATGTACCACAAGGATCTACATGAACGTGGCGTCATGACCACTGTCAACCATCCGCAGCGTGGCGAAGTCATCGTCTCCGGCTGGCCGCTAAACATGTCGGACACCAAGGTGCCGATCAAATCCTCGCCGCTACATGGTGAGCACAACGAAGATATTTATGGCGGCTGGCTTGGCTATTCAGCGGAGGAGGTAAAGGCGGTGAAGGAACGCGATATTATCTAGTTTTGGCCTGTTTGGATCGTGTGAGCGCCCGTTCACGGTAGAAGACGTAGTAGCCCGACCCAACGATTATCGACACGCCAAGCCAGGTGACCGCGTCGGGAAAATCGCGGAACAAAATGAAGCCATAGATCGTCGCTCCAACAATTTCGAGATACTGGAACGGTGCGAGGATTCCCGCCTCCGCGCGGCGGAAGGCATGCACCACCATCTGATGGCCGACTGTGGCCACAACGCCAAGCAGCACGAGCAAGCCCCAATCCACCAACGACGGCCAGACCGGCTTAAGTAACTGGATATCGTGCGCCCATCCTACGGCAAGAGCGACCGACATCACCAGAAAGCCATATAACCCTGCGTGGAACTGCATCGTCGTAGGGTTCTCGCGTGGGGCGATTTGGCGCGTTAATATCAAGTAAAGCGCAAAACAGAACGCGGCTCCCAGAGGCAACAATGCATGCGGACCAAAAATCTCGTAGCTAGGCCGAATAATGATTAGTGCACCGGCGAATCCAACCACGACTGCACTGCTCCGCCGCCAACCTATAGCTTCCCGCAACAGCACTGCTGATAGCACAGTGAGGATCAGCGGCTCGACGAAGAAAATCGATATAGCTTCAGCCAGCGGCAGCACCCCAATTGCAGCAAAAAACATCAAAGTCGTCAGGGCCAGTAGCGCGCCTCGTGCGGCATGCGTCGTTTGCAGTCCGCGCTGCGCGCCGTGGCGCTTGCGAAGTGCAGCCGGCGCCAATAACGTTGTCTGAAAGGCGAAACGGCTCCAGGCAATAAACCCCGCCGGCACTGTTGCGGCTAACACCTTCGCCAGTGCGTCGATCGCCGGCAACAAAAGCATCGCGGCAACCATGATAAGCATAGCACGTTCCACGTTCCTCTCTGCGACGCCATCTTCGCTGACACCCATGAAAATAATCCGGAACTAGGCGACGAAAGAACGGACAATGATGTAGAGCCCGAGGAACAGAATGGAAGTGAAAAAAACCTTACGGAACCTGTCCTCCGACAAACGCTGCCGCAGCTTCTGACCCAGCACCATGCCGATGATTGCAGGCACAACCGAGACGATGGAAATCGTACCGAGCTCCGCCGATAAAAGATTTTGGTAGCCCAACGAGACCGCCAAAGCCGCCGTAGAAACCGTGAACAACATGCCCATCACTTGTATCAACTGATCGCGCGGCAGACCGATCGCCTGCAGATACAACACGCCAGGCACGACAAACGAACCAGTCATCCCAGCCAGCACACCGTTGACTGTGCCGGCCAGTGGACCAGCCCAGCTCTCCCAAGCGCTGGGCAAGGACACGGATGTACGGGATAGGCTCAACGCCGAATACATCATCAGCAATAAACCTAATAGGGCGGACAGCCAGGACACGTCGACCGCAACCAACACCAATCCCCCAATCCAAACCGTCACCGTCGCCATTAACAGGAAAAACCAGGTCCGCTTTAGGATCTCAACAAAATTGCCACCTACTACCGCCTGCCACAGGTTCGTCACGAAGGATGGCACCAACAGCAAAGCCATCCCTGGTTGTAACCCAACCGTTGCTGTGAGAATGGCGAGCGATACCGTTGGCAAACCCAGCCCGATAACCCCTTTCACGCCACCTGCGAGCAGAAAGGTGGCAGCCACCAATATCAGGGTCGGGAGTTCGGTCATGCTACATTGCATCCTGGAAAAGACTGAGCCACAAGGGGAAACGCGCCAAGATGACTGTGACCGTAAGGAAAGCAACACCGGACGACAAACAAATTTGCCTGCAATTCCTCTCCGCACTGCGTGGCGAGGAATTGCAGCCGGGATGGCCTGAAACCTATGACGCGCTATTAGTCGGAGACCGAGGTACTGTTTTGGTCGCCGACGATGATGAGCTCGGCGTACTGGGCTCCGCGACCATTTCCTTCAACCTCGCCATGCGTTATAGCGGCGAGTATTGCCAGCTCGAAGAGCTCTTCGTTGACCCGGCTGCCAGAGGCAAAAATGCTGGAGGCCAGTTGATCCAGGGCACTATCGCCGTCGCGCGGAAGCGCGGCTGCGCCGAAATAGGGCTCTATCTGCTCAAATGGACAGCGCATAACCAGCCCTTTTACGAAAAATACGGTTTCGAGGCGGTCGGCGCAGAAATGCGTCAGTCTCTGGATTAGATCGCATTCACCCAATAATTAGACCGCCAAAAGCAAATCAAACAAATCGCTATTTTCTCTGACGCAGATCCGCGAAAAAAACCTTCAGCAATGTCGCAGCGCGGCTCTCCTCAACTCCGCCGATCACTTCCGGTGCATGATGGCAGGTCGCCTGCTGGAAGAACCGGGCGCCGTGCTCGACGCCGCCGCCTTTCGGGTCATAGGCGCCGAAATAGAGCCGCCTGATCCGAGCGAAAGAGATCGCCGCAGCACACATCGCGCAGGGCTCCAGCGTGACGTAGAGGTCAGCGTTCAACAGACGCGCCACCCCAGCATTTGCCCCTGCTTGACGGATAACCAACATTTCCGCATGCGCCGTCGGATCATTGTCAGCCTCTGTCCGGTTTCCAGCTTGTGTGAGGATGTCACCGCTGTCGCTATCGACGAGAACAGCGCCTACAGGCACCTCGCCACGCGCCGCCGCCCGCTCGGCTTCCAACAGAGCGACCGTCATGGGAGAGTCTGTTTCCATGCACTACACCCTGCCGCCGCCACGCGAAACGGTCAAGGCAGTCATTGCAACTCCCCTTAAAACCAAGTACTCGTCTCGTTCTATGACGAAAACCGCATCCCCACCGAAGGGCGAGCGTATCGCCAAAATTATGGCGCGCGCTGGGCTATGCTCGCGCCGTGAGGCGGAGCGCTGGATAGAGGCTGGCCGGGTCAGCGTTGCCGGTGCAGTGCTCGACTCACCCGCCTTCAATGTCGCTGATCCTGTGACCGTTTTGGTCGACGGCAAGCCTCTACCTGCGACCGGCTCGACCCGGCTATGGCGCTACCACAAGCCACCAGGAGTGGTAACTACGGAAAGGGATCCGGAAGGAAGAACGACCGTCTTCGACCGGCTGCCGTCGGGGCTACCGCGCGTCATGTCTATCGGCCGGCTAGACATCGCCTCGGAGGGCCTACTGCTCCTGACCAATGACGGGGCGTTGAAACGCCATCTGGAGCTCCCTTCGACCGGCTGGACGCGCCGCTACCGGGTCCGCGTCTACGGTAGGGTCGAAGTCGAAAAACTCGCCAGCCTCGCCAGTGGCCTCACGGTTGACGGAATGCGGTACGGTGCCATTCAGGCTACCTTGGAAAGACAGGAAGGGGCCAACGCCTGGATCGCTATTGGTCTACGTGAAGGAAAGAACCGCGAAATCCGGAAGGTTATGGAACATCACGGTTACACCGTGAACCGGCTGATTCGAACGGCATACGGTCCTTTTCAGCTTGGCGGGTTAAAGCGCAACTTGGTCGAAGAGTCACCTGGTAAAGTCGTCCGTGACCAACTAGGCAAAAAACTTGCCGCAAGGTTCAATTTTGCGAATCGTCGCCGGTAAGCATCGTGGGCATCCCCTTGTCGCACCGTTCGGGTCGGACATCCGCCCCACCTCTGACCGCGCCCGAGAGGGTGTGTTCAACATATTAGAACATGGGCGAAATTCCATCGATTTAGCGGATATTCGCGTGCTGGATGCCTTTGCCGGAACCGGCGCGCTGGGACTGGAAGCGCTGAGCCGCGGTGCCCGTCACACCACCTTCATTGAGAATGCGCGCGGCGCGCGGCGCGCCCTGGCCAAGAATATCGCGACCTGCGACGAAGTGGACCGAACAGTTATCATCAACGCTGATGGGACGAACCCGCCTCCAACCGACCGCCCCGTCAACCTTGCCTTTCTCGATCCACCCTACAAAACCAGTTTAATGGAACCGGCACTTTTCGCGCTCGATAAGCGCGGTTGGTTTCACGAAGACACGATAATCGTGGCGGAGATGAGCAAAACTGAAAATCTAATGCTACCAGAATTTTTATTGCCAATCGACAGCCGCAAATACGGCGCGGCGCAGGTCCTATTCCTGATTCGAGCGGCGCGGTAACGATAGCGATGCAAGCGCAACTGGTACCAGCAGGATCGCACCGATAAAATAAGGCCAATGCGGCCCAATTCCCGCAAACACGGCACCGGCCCATGCGGGGCCAGCGATGCGTGCGGCGCTAGCAAAGGATTGTGCTACTCCCATCACACCACCTTTTAGTTCATCAGGGGCAAACTGCGACATGAGGCTCTGGATCGCGGGGCCAATTACGCTGAAACCAAACACGATGAGTGCCATTGGGCCAAGGACAAGCCAAGGCGTTACAGCGGCCGGAAGAAGTCCAAGCCCGAGCCCCAGGGTCACAACACCCAGCAAAACGGTGCGAGCCTCTCCCAAACGTTTGACGATGGGACCGATCATACCGCCCTGAACCAGGGCGGCCACAACACCAATGAAGACGAAATACGGCGTAACCTCCCGAGGACCGAACTCGAACAGATCACGGCACCACAGCGCGAAGGTTCCTTCGAGACCGGTAAAGGCGAGAAAAATTGCAAAGTAAATTACGAACAAGCGAAACAATGAGGGTATTTTAAAGAATGCCATATTCAACCGAGCGCCGCTGCGCGTCTCGTGCTTCTCTGGCTCTTTTATCAGGATGGATGCGAGCAGCAACCCGGCAGCAGTAAAAGCCGAGGCAACGTAGGCCGGGAGCACTAGATCGCCACCACCTCCCATTACCACGTAAGTGATTCCCGGGCCGATCACGAAGGCTATACCAAAGGTCGCTCCCAACATACCCAGCCCCTTCGCCCTATTCTCGGCTGTAGTAACATCAGCGATATAGGCCTGTGATGCCGTCAACCATCCGGCCGTGGCACCCGCGAAACCGCGACTCGCGAAGACCTCCCACAAGGCATCTGCATTGGCGAGCCAAATATAGGACAAACAGGTTCCTGCAACACTTATCAACAAAACAGGCTTACGGCCGATTATGTCAGATAGCCGACCCCACAAAGGCGCTGTCAGCAAACTAGCACCGGAGAAAATCGAAAATACGAGCGCCGCTACCTCCGGGCCAGCATTGAACTTGGTCACGTAGAAAGGCAAAACAGGCAATATGATGCCGAGCGCAATCAGATTGACGCAGGTAGCGATAAGCAGGGAGGCTATGCGGGACAAGGGCGTCTTTTTTCTGCTGTGCTAGCGGCGGCCAAACAGCCGCTCGATATCGGCAAGCTTCAATTCGACATAAGTAGGCCGGCCATGATTGCATTGGCCGGAGTGCGGTGTCGCCTCCATCTCCCTCAACAGAGCGTTCATCTCCTCTGAATTGAGGCGACGGCCAGCTCGCACCGAGCCATGGCACGCCATGGTGCCACACACATCTTCCAGTTTCTCTTTCAGACTGTAGGCATCGCCGAAGGCAGCGAGCTCGTCAGCCAAATCGCGAACTAGTGCTTTGGCGTCAACCTGCCCCAACAGCGACGGAACTTCGCGCACCAACACCGCACCTTCGCCAAACACCTCCAGAACAAGGCCCAGCTCCGTTAGTTCTTCAGAACGCGCAGTAATCCGCGCCGCTTCGCTTTCACCCAATTCCACCACTTCTGGGATAAGCAGTGCTTGCCGCGAGACACCCGTCTCGTCAAGGGACCGCTTCATGCTCTCATAGACCAGCCGCTCATGCGCTGCATGTTGGTCGACGATGACAATACCGTCGTCTGTTTGCGATAGGATATAGGTCTCGTGCACTTGCGCCCGTGCCGCCCCAAGTGGAAATTCTTCGACTTCCCGAGGGGTTGGCGCAACCTCCGACATAGCGGACGGTGCCATCGGAGCGTCAAGCGGCGCCTGAAATACTGCCGCTGCCTCCGAAATCTCACGAGACGGTATCGACGGACGATATTGATAACCCCCATTGCCACCGCCTGCCCGGAGCGGCTGCTGGGCTGGCTGCATTGCGCCAAGTGCCGCCGCGCTAACCGTCGTGGACGCCCGGTGCCCCGCCTCCGCTAACGCATGCTTCAACGCACCGATAATGAGACCCCGCACCGTACCTTCATCCCGGAACCGCACCTCTGCTTTGGCCGGATGGACGTTAATGTCGACCAGTTGCGGCTCAACTTCCAGGAACAACGCCACCATCGGGTGCCGGTTGCGGGCTAGGAAGTCCATATAGGCTGCGCGCACAGCACCGAACAGCAGCTTATCTCGCACTGGCCTATCATTGACGAACAGGAATTGCTGCATCGCATTTGCCCGGTTCAGAGTCGGCACACCGGCATAGCCGTGAAGACGGACCTCGTCACGTTCGGCATTGATGCGCAAAGCGTTCTCGGCGAAATCCCGTCCCATGATCGCTCCGAGCCGGTCGAGGCGAAAGTCCAGTATATCGCCAGTAGCCGGACTAACGCGTAACCGTTCACGCGCACCATCATGCACGGAGAACGCAACACCCGGACGCGCCATCGCTAACCGTTTTACCACATCCAGGATTTGGCCAGTCTCGGCGCGATCGCTTTTGAGGAATTTTAGACGAGCCGGTGTTGCATAAAACAGATCGCGGATTTCGATCCGCGTACCCGGCGGATGGGCAGCGGGCGTCGGCACGCCGACCTGTCCACCCTCTAACTGGATCTCCCAGGCGCTCTCGGAAGCTGGAGGCCGACTAGTGATAGTCATACGGCTCACAGCGCCAAGCGACGGCAAGGCTTCACCGCGGAACCCCATTGTATGAACATTGAACAGATCCTCGCCGGCAAGCTTCGAGGTCGCGTGCCGCTTAATCGCAACGGACATATCGTCAGCTGTCATACCAAATCCGTTATCGGTGACAGCGACGAGCGACTTACCGCCGTCGCGCAAGACCACTTCCACCCGCGTCGCCCCGGCATCCAGGCTGTTCTCGATCAGCTCCTTAACCGCAGATGATGGCCGTTCAACAACTTCACCCGCAGCAATTCGGTTGATAACAGTCTCTGGCAGCAGCCGGATCGTCATTGCTCCTCCATCGCCTTGAGATAGTCGCGCGTCCTCACCTTTCCATCCTCCACTGCGGGTTGATCGAACGGATCGACGTTCAAAAGATGAGCCGCAATAATCGTTTCCAACATAAAATGCATCATCAACGCGCCGAGCGTTTCTTCATCCACCGATTGCAGGGAAATCACTCGGACCGGCCGACCCACCGCGGACAAGGCATCCGCTGTCCCGCGTTGACAAGCGTCCAACAGATTGCCCAGGCTGCACCCTTTCAGGTAATCAAGTGCCGGATCGTCTGCCAATGCCGTTTGTATCGGATCGCCGCTAGCTTCGGTCATCACGATGGTAAACATCTTGTCGTTCGAACCGTCAAGATATAGCTGTAACTGGCTGTGCTGATCGACAATCCCAACCGCGTTGACCGGAGTTGTTCCTTTGCCATCCTTGCCAAGGCTTTCCGCCCAAAGCTGACGGAACCACATTGCGAACGGCGCAAGGCGGTCGCTGTACGGCATAAGGACAGTCGCACTAACACCGCAGGACTCGGTCAACGCAACGTTGACCGCAGCGCCTATCGCAGGCGCGCTATCCGCCGGCGATTTCGCTGCTAACGCTTGATTCAAAACAGCCGCCGCGCCCTCGCGAATTGCCACCGCATCAAGTCCAGCGACCAATGCCGGTAGCAGACCAACGAGCGAGAGAGCGGAATAGCGGCCACCAACCCTCGGGTCGCAATCCAGTACAGTGACACCGTGCCGAGCCGCGAGCCGCCGAAGCGGATTGTCCGTATCCTCGGAAATCGCAATTGCATGACCCGCTATTGGCACGCCGGCAGCCTGCAACCAGGCAAAACAGGCCAGCGCTGTGGATAGTGTCTCCACCGTTTCTCCGGATTTGGAAATCACAAAGAAACCTGTCCTAGCTGGATCCAACGCTGCGAACATTGCATTGAAACTGTGTGGATCAACATTGTCCATGAAGTGCAGCCGTGGGATCCCCGGTGCCGGCCCCCAACCGGCATCGGCCAGGGCGTAGAAACTACGGCCTCCTAGACTCGAGCCACCCGTTCCTATAATCACCACGTTGTCGAACTGCGTCCGATAACGTTCAGCGATAGGCGTAAGTGCCTCCAGATCAGAGCGCGCACTGGGCAGAGCCAGCAACGGCAGCTCACCCGATTGCCGCCAAACACGCAATTGGTCGAGCGCAGGCACGGCTCGCGCCAGCGCTGTCTCGTATACGGCACTAACCAAGCCCGCCGGTCCAATTGCGTCAGCGAGACAATTGTGGATGGATTGATGGTAGATCATCTAGTTGACATTTTTATCCACGATTCGCACAGATGCAACGGGCGAAATCGGTCAGAATCAAGGCCTACCAGGTGTCGATCCAAGGCCTTTTCTTACCTTCGCGCTTTGGCGGTGGTGGCGCGGAACGGAGACCGGCGATAATCCAGTCGCGCGTGTCAGCAGGATCGATGACATTGTCCAGTTCGAACAGGCTGGCGGCATTGATCGCCTTACCCTGCGCGTACATGCCCGCAACCAACTCTTGGTATCGCGCCATGCGTTCATCGGCATTCTTGATCGCCATCAGTTCATCCCGAAAACCAAGCTTAACAGCGCCTTCTAAGCCCATGCCGCCAAATTCGCCGGTCGGCCAAGCAATAGTAAAAAAGGGCGAATGGAACCCGCCGCCGGCCATGCCCTGTGCTCCGAGCCCATAACCTTTGCGTAGCACAATGGTAAAGGTCGGCACCGTAACATTGGCACCGATCACATTGAGACGACAGCAATGGCGCACCAGGGCAGTCTTTTCCGCCTCGGGCCCAACCATGTTGCCCGGCGTATCACACAGAAACACCATCGGGATGTCGTAGGCATCACACAGTTGCATAAATCGTGCTGCCTTGTCGGAACCGTCCGAGTCGATAGCACCTGCGAGATGCACCGGGTTGTTGGCGATGACACCTACCGGCCGTCCTTCGATTCGGATCAGCGCGGTCACCATGCCAAGTCCGAATTCCTTGCGTAGCTCCAGCACTGAACCGATGTCAGCCATAGTATCGATCACCGTCCTAACGTCGTAAATTCGCAGGCGGTCCTCTGGAATCGCACGGCGCAGCAGCCGCTGATCAGGACATTCCCAATCGTCTAGCAAGCCCTGGAAATAGCTGAGATATTGCTTAGCGACGACAACGGCTTCCTCTTCATCTTCGACTACCACGTCGATGACGCCGTTCGGCGACTGGACAGAAACCGGGCCAACCTCCTCAGGCCGGAAGACACCAAGTCCGCCACCCTCGATCATTGCCGGCCCCCCCATACCGATGGTCGAGTTCTGCGTCGCTATAACCACGTCGCAGCAACCTAAAATCACCGCGTTGCCGGCGAAGCAACGTCCGGAAGTGATGCCCACGATGGGCGCAAGGCCACTCAGCTTGGCGAACAGATTGAACGCCGGGGTATGTAAATTAGCGGCAAAGGGAACATCCGTATCGCCCGGCCGACCGCCGCCTCCTTCGGCAAAAAAGACAATGGGCAAGCGCCACTTCTCGGCAATTTCGAACATACGATCCTTTTTTTTGTGGTTCATCTTGCCTTGGGTACCAGCCAACACTGTGTAGTCGTAGGACAGGATCATGCAGCGCGCGGCCTCATCATCGAACCGGCCGCCATTCACCCGCCCGATGCCCGCGATCATGCCGTCCGCCGGTGTCCGTTTGGTCAGTTCCTCAATCGAATGCTTCTTGCGCCGCGCCGCCAGGACCAAAGAGCCGTACTCAGCAAAAGAACCGGGATCACAGATATCTTCTACGTTCTCTCGCGCCGTCCGCTGCCTGGTTTTGCGCCGCCGGGCCATAGCCTCTGGCCGCTGCGCGTCCTGTGTCAGAGCCTGCCGCTCGTTGACCTCCGCCAGGTCGGGTCGAATCGCATCAAGGTCAATTTCCTCCGTCGCATCGGCTTTGCCTACTTTGATAGCCGCCTCCTCGACAAAAGCGAGCGGCTGACCTGCGAGCACTGTATCGCCTTCCGCGGCGGCGAATCGGAGCAGATAGCCGCTCACATCGGAAGCTACCACATGCTGCATCTTCATCGCCTCCAGGATCAGGATTTGCTGTCCCTTTTGGACGGCGCTCCCCTCCTTAACCGAGAAACTGACGATCGTCCCCAACATGGGTGCCAGCATTGGCAGCGCACCATCTGGCGCAACCGCCACTTCGGGTGTGTTTTCCGTTTCCGTTAACGAGCGGCCATGATGCAGGATTGCCAGCGGATCGGAAGCATCAATCTTGACACCGACGGTCTGAGTTTCCGCCTCAAAATAACGCTTCGGGTAGGTAGCATCATTCACCAACGACTGCATTTCCATATCTAGGAAGGTCGTATCCATCGCTCCCGCCAAGAACGTCTCATGTGCCAAGATTGCCTGGAGGAAATCTGCGTTTGTCGACACGCCTTCGATCTTGAATTCTGTCAGGGCACGCTGCGTTTTTTGAACCACACTGGCGAAGGACAGGTTACCAGCGTGCACAATCAACTTAGCCAAGAGAGAATCGAAGCTTGGACTGGTCTGGTAACCGGCATAGCCAAAGGTATCGACCCGAATACCAGGACCGAACGGAATGTCAAATGCGGCGAGCCGCCCGCCACTCGGCCGCACACTGCCATCTTCACCCATTGTTTCCATATTGATGCGCACTTGGATGGCAATGCCGCGCGGTACGGCGGACATCTCACTGTCGAGCCCAAGCGACTGCAGGGACTTGCCTTGGGCAAGATCAAACTGCAACTGGACTAGATCCTGCCCGGTCACCGCTTCGGTCACCGTGTGTTCAACCTGGAGACGCGCGTTAGCTTCAATGAAATAAAATGTCTTACCAGCGACTAAAAACTCAATCGTCCCGATATTACGGTACTGCGCCGTGCCCGCCAGTTTAACCGCAGCGTCGGTCAATTGTTGCCGCATGGATTCAGACAGGTTCGGTGCCGGTGCTATCTCAATAATCTTCTGATGGCGTCGCTGGACGCTACAATCACGTTCTCCAAATTGACAGACTGCGCCGGTGCCGTCCCCAGCAATTTGCACCTCGATGTGCCGCGCGCCAGATAAATACTGCTCCACGTAGACATCAGCATTGCCGAAAGCCACTTGAGCCTCGGCCTGACATAATTCGTACAACGCAGCTAGATCCTCAATACATGCCACGGTCCGCATGCCACGGCCACCACCCCCTGCAGCGGCTTTTATCATCAAAGTACTGCCTTCCCTGAGCGATGCCATAAAAGCCTTGGCACCCTCCAACGTTGTCGGGCTATCAGTCCCAGCGAGGACCGGCACACCAACCTCCTGCGCAAGCGAGCGCGCCGCGCCCTTATTGCCGAAGAGGTCGAGAGTTTCCGGCGTAGGTCCGATGAAGGTAAGCCCCGACGCTATACAGTCGCGCGCGAACGAGGCGTTCTCCGACAGAAACCCATACCCAGGATGCACTGCGTCGCAGCCCATATGTTTTGCCGCCGCAACGATGCCCGCACTATCAAGATATGCGGATACACCTCTGCCCTGCAGCGGCACAGCCTCATCGGCTATCTTAGTATGCAACGAAGTCGCATCATCCTCGGAATAGATAGCGACGGCGGCAAGATTAGCTTCGGCAGCGGCGCGAATAACACGGATGGCGATCTCGCCACGATTGGCGACCAGCACGCGTTTAAAACTCATCAATTAAGATCCCGGCATTTTCTGACAACGTGATCGACTGTAGTCGGCAGGCTGCAATCCTGGCAAATAAACCAAAGATATGCAGGAGTGCGTTTCCGGGAAGATCCGCTTCTCATGCGAGAACATCACTAATTGGCACTGAACTACGCCCGCTTAATTCTCGATCTCTGGCGCCTCAGCAGTCGGTTCAACGCCTTTCGGTTTACCGACGACAACCACCGTCAACTGCTTAGGGTCAAGTATTCGGCCAGCCACCCGCTGCACATCTGCTAGAGTGACCACATTGATCAGTTCATCGCGCCGGTCTATGTAGTCGATTCCTAAATCGTGATACTGCATCGCGACCAGCATACGGGCGATACTGCTTGTGCTGCTCAACTGCAGGGGGAACGAACCATTCAGGTAGGTCTTAGCATCAGCAATCTCTCTTACGCTAGGACCGAAATTCCGCATGCGGCCCCACTCCTTACGTATCACGTTGATGGATTGCGCCACCTGATTGTTGCGGGTGGCAACACCTCCGGAGATGGTCGCCGCACGTGGCATCGGGTTGAGGTAACTATATACACTGTAGGCGAGCCCCCGTTTCTCACGCACTTCGGTGTAGAGGCGCGAAGAGAAACCGCCGCCGCCCAAGATGTAGTTCATGACATAAGCTGCGTAGTAATCAGGGCTATTACGCTTAACGCCTCGCTGACCAAAGACGACGACGCTTTGCGGGATATCCATTTGAACGACGAAGGTCTCACCCCCAGCCGTTGTCGTTGCCTCATCCGGCGCTGACTGCATTGCCGTGGCGGGTAAATCACCAAAAACATGATCAAGCATGGGCGCCAGATCGGCTGCCGTAATATTTCCGACCACTCCCACGATCAGCCTGTCACGAACAAACCGGTTGGCCACAAAGTAACGCAGATCCTGAGCGGTAATCTCGGCAATCGACCCCGTAGTCCCATCTACTGGACGGCCATAAGGATGCTCCCCAAAGACAGCGCGACGCCAGACCCGGCTAGCAACATTGTTCGGGTCAGTCGACCTTCGCTTCAGCCCAGCGGCGATCTGTCGGCGCATCCGCTCAATTGCCTCCGCATCGAAGCGCGGCTCGTTCACCGCCAACCGCAGTAACTCCGCTGCTTCGTCGCGATTCCGATTCAAGGTTTTAAAACTGCCGCGGAATGTTTCTAGCCCAGCACTGAAGCTCATACGGATCGAAAGTCGTTCCAACTGATCCTGGAACGCCTGGCTGTCTAAATCGCCCGCCCCCTCGTCAAGTAGGGTCGAAACCATGCTTGATAATCCGGTCTTTCCTTCCGGATCTGCCGCAGCGCCGCTGCGGAAAGTGAATTCAATCGCCGTGATCGGGATGGAATGATCATACACCAACCAAGCTTCAACTCCGCGGGGACTGACGACCTTCTCGACTTTTACCGCGTGGCCTGTTGTAACGAATGTGAACATGACCGCGAGAGCGGCCAGCGATCCTACGAACCATAGATATGCGTGTTTCATCATCGCTCGATCTACGCGTTACGTCGTTGGCTTTGGTAACAGCAACGCCGTCACCGATTTCCGATTTCTCAACACATGGGCAATAGCACGATTAACAGCCTCAACAGTTACAGCACCGATCCGCTCGGGCCAGGATTCCACCTCTTCTATCGTTTGTCCGATTGCAAGCGCTCCGCCGAGAACCCGCGCCGGTATCCGATAGGAATCGCGCGAATAAATTGCGGAATCCTGCAGCTTTTGCACGGCCTTCGTAACTTCTTCTTGGTTGACACCCTTTTCGATCAGCAGATCAATTTCCTCGTTCATCGCCACGCCGGCCACCTCCAAATTCCCGTCCGGGACTGGTGAGATATAAAAGCCGAAAGTACCGGGGCCACGAGAGCGACCGCTGTACCACCCACCGGCGCTAACCGCTACCTTCTTTTCAAAGACCAACTTCCGGTATAGTCGGCTGGTCGCACCGCCGGACAGGATTTCACCCAAAACCTGCAGTGCATCAGCGTGTTCTATCGCACCGTGCTTCTGGCTCGGCGCAGTGAAACGCCGAGACCAGGAAGGCTGGCGAACCCGAGCATGCTCTAATACGACCTGCAAATCGGCGTTTAGCGGTGGTTCTGCCCATGCAATCCGCTTCGGCAGCGAAATAGCAGGGATAGCCCCATAATATTTCTCCGCAAGCGGCCGTACTGCGTCGACAGTAATATCACCGGATATTACCAGGATGGCATTGTTAGGCGCGTACCAAGCCTTGTAAAAATCGATCAAGTCCTTGCGAGTCAGGCCTTCTATTTCGTGCTGCCATCCGATGACTGGAATACGGTACGGGTGGTTTTGGAACATCACAGCGCGGACCTGTTCACCCAGCATCGATGAAGGATCTCTGTCGACGCGACTGCGCCGCTCTTCAATAACCACCGCCCGCTCAGGCTCAATGATGTCATCGTCGAGTATTAGATTGGTCATCCTATCGGCTTCGATTTTCATCATTAACGGCAACCGATCTACCGCGACCGACTGGTAATAGCCGGTATAATCCTGGGCCGTGAAAGCGTTCTCTCGGCCGCCATTGCGTGCCACAATGGCAGAAAATTCGCCGGGTTTTAGGGTATTCGTGCCCTTAAACATTAGATGCTCGAGGTAATGCGCCAATCCGGATTTACCAGGCGGTTCATCCATTGCTCCCACTTTGTACCAGACCATATGGGTCACGACCGGAACCCGGTGGTTGGTAATCACAACCACCTGCATACCGTTTTTCAAAGTAAAGCTCTGAGGATTAAAAACTGCTGCTTCAGCGAGTGGCGGCATGCAAAAGCAGAACAATGCTATTGTTAAAAGGTTAGAAAACACGCCCCGTGACATGGGATACTCCACTCTTGCGGATTTCATTGATACAGAAATGGGAAGTTCAACGCCTCGGCTCAAGGGGCCGCCGCTATCGGCGCAAGGCATTTCGAACACCAAGCCTCAGCAAGAATAAAAGGTTTCTTACTTGCGCTTGATCGTCGGCGTCACGTTCGTCGTAATCGGTTTGCCAAGAACCTTATTTTCCCGAATGCGCCGCGCCTCACCTTTCGCGTCGACGACAGTGTCGATGTTTACTGGCGAGTTCGGGTCCCTTTCTCGCCAGAACAGCAATAAATCAACGAAGCTTTCGTCGGATTTGCTAACAGCACCAGCAGCTTCACGATTGACGATGGCTCGGATATCCGAATCGACATTGATTGCACCCGCACGCTTTAGTAGGGCAACTTCGCTACCAGACCGGTTACCAATTCGCTGCCTTTCTTGTGCGCGCTTTACTCGCCGCCCGGGTCGCGCCTTTGCCGTTGATTTGCCAATAGCGCTTTGTTGAGCTTCGTCGCGCGGCGATACGGCCTGCGGCCGCACTGCGCCAAGACTCGGCGGGCGAAGCCCATACTCCGGAGGTAAAGTCAGCGGCGCACGTTTGACGACCGCAAACTCATCGGGCGCAGATTTCTCGAACCCCAGGATATTGCCGCTTTTGTTTCCACAACTCACCATTGCGGTGATTGCAAAAAATCCGACAACAACAGATAAGACACTGCGAATTTTCATCAATCCTCGCGTGCTATCAACCCCACGGAATTTACTCATATTACTTGGTTTGTTTTTGACCGGCAAACAATCCCTCAACGATAATGAATGCCACACCGATGGTTATTGCTGAATCTGCAACATTAAAAGCAGGCCAGTGGTAGCCAGCGACATGAAAATCGAGGAAATCGACTACCGCTCCATGCCATAGCCGGTCAATCGCATTGCCAAGCGCCCCGCCAATAACCATTCCAAGCGACAGTGCCAAAAATCGGTTAGCTGCGCAGCGCATCCAAACGGCCAAAAAAACCGCAACAAGCGAGGCGAAGCCCGCAAAGGCCGGTTGCACCCACATTGCATCGCTGGCAAATAGGCCAAAACTCACACCGCGATTACCGACCAAAACGAGATTGAAAAATTTAGTAACCTCAATGATCTGCGGCGGGTCCATGACTACAGTCAAAATCACCCATTTGCTGAGCTGATCAAGTGCGATGACAATCACCGCACATCCCAAACCGAGCGGGAGCAAGGTGAATTCTCCTATTTGGCGGTCGGAAACATAGTACGAACGACATGGGCGCAGCGACCGCAGACGCCAGGTAGCGCGCTATCGGCCCCTACATCGGGCAGAACTCGCCAGCAACGCTCACACTTATCCCCGTCCGCTGGGTTTACGACGACGCCGATCCCTGGAACTTCAGCCAAAGTATAGGCGTCTCCAGGCGGTGTACCTTCAACAATGTTCACGCCTGATGTAATCGCGATCTCTTCCGCATCGATTCCATTATAGGCCGCGAGGGCTTCCACCGTCATGTAAACCGTCAGGGACGCTTGCAGGCTCGATCCAATGCGCTTTTCGGCACGTTCGATTTCCAACGCGCCAGTCATAACGCGGCGGACCTGCCGCACAATTTCCCATTTAGCGGCCAACGCATCGTCACGCCAATTGTCTGGAAGATTGGGGAATTGCCGCAGATGTACACTGTTGTTTTTGGCGTCGCCAGTGCGGGCGAGCCAGGCTTCTTCCGCCGTGAAACAAAGAATGGGGGCAAACCATGCTGTCAGACAGTTGAAAATCTCGTCCAACACGGTCAAAGTCGCACGCCGAGTCAGACCGCTCTCAGCGTCGCAATATAGGCTGTCCTTGCGGATGTCGAAATAGAACGCCGAG
>CAYYUG010000049.1:0-7849 GCA_964474755.1 uncultured Rhodospirillaceae bacterium
CAGGGTGGGTGCATACAACATAGGCATTTAGGGTCTCGATCCGATGGACAGTGCCGTCCAAGATTAGCCTGTGGAGCGCGCGGTAGACCGTCGTCGGTCCCGATACACCATGCTTCTTGAGGCGGTCGAGAATTTGATATGCAGTCAGTGGACCATTTGCGCGCTGGAGCGCGTACAGTACGCGGAGGTTGTTTTGTGATTGTCCCCTTGTCGTTTGTGCCTCCTGCAGCATGTCTTGTGTTCCAATGTTGCATGCTGCTCGAAGCGGACGGGAGAAGGAAAGAGTGCCTACATCCAAAAAACAGCATAATTGTAATGTTATAACATATCGTTATTAATTATTATAATCACAAATTTTAATTTTTTTTAATATTTATGGCAGTTGCTGATCATGTTTCCGTCAGGAAGAATCGCACTAGAAATTGGCGGAGCCCTTCACATTCTGCGCAAAATCAGGATTGCTTTCTTTCAGCAGGGGGCTTTCGGAGATCGCTTGGTGGATGAAGTTAGAGGTAGAAGGGCACGGACCTCCCGGATCGTTTAAGTCCGTGTGGTTCATACGCGTCAGAACTCATCAATTTAGCCAAGTCTCGGGACTGCCTAACGCTCTTAACCTGCTTTCCCCTCGCCATAATACAAAGCGGTGGTGCCCTTCGTTGAGTCGTGACAGAGGATGCGGAACCCTTGACAGAGAGGTAGGCACTTAATTCCCGATTAAATAGCCGCTTCATTCGGTGCTGAGGTAAACCAAATTACTCGTCTCGTGGATGGAAGGCGTTTGACCAAATCCCTTGCTAGCAACCACTTTCTCCAAACAATTAGATATGCACGATGATTGTAGGATCTTAATTGCAGCATGCTCCCGCAACCAATGTAGTAATTACATTATATCAATATGTTACATGATATCCAAAACACATGACATGGGCTATAATCGTCGCTACCCTCAAATAAATTGCTATGATCGTTGCTACGTTTTTCGGCGCTACATTTTTTTGTCTGATTATGATCTCAGAGCGGCTTCCCTGCCTCTTAATCAGCGGGTCCAGAAACTCCTCGCACGGGCACGTCTGGATTCGAACTGGCTGCTACCTTGATACCGGTCTACTCTGACTGGAGTAGATAGGGGCTTCCAAGGAGTAGGCCGCAGTGGTTTCGGAAACATCGCCGACAAAGAAGGTCTGGTTGGACGGTAATGTCGTCGCCGCCGAAGATGCCAATATCAGCATCTATACCGAGTCCGCTATGCGCGGTGCCAATGTCTACGAAGGGTTGCGCGCCTATTGGAGTGAGTCGCGCGCGAACCTTTATATCTGGAAGCTGGAGGACCACTTGGCCCGACTGTTCCAGAGCATGAAGATCATGCGGATGACACCGCCATACAGCCGCCAGGTACTGCGCGAAGCCATCTTGGAATGGGCGCGTGCCAATGAATTCCGAGAAAATGTGCATTTTCGCCTCGTAGCCTATTTTGGCAAGGGAGGTGGCTTTCGGGCCTTCCGGTCAGATGAAATCGAGACCGGGGCTTGGATCGCCGGCGGTCCCCGCAAGCATGACGACCACGTACGGCACGGCCTAAATCTTTGCGTCAGCTCCTGGCGCCGGATTACCGACGACAGCTCGCCTCCTCGCGTGAAGGCGGGTGCGAACTATCAGAACAGCAGGCTCGCCGCTATGGAGGCGCGCACGAACGGCTATGACGACGCAATCATCTTGACGCCTGACGGCAAGGTGTCAGAGTCCACGGGCGCCAGCCTTATGCTGGTCCGCGACGGGATTTTGGTATCACCGAACGTCACCTCGGGCATCCTGGAAAGCATCACACGGCAAGTTTTGCTAGAGCTCTTCGAGAGACAGTACGGGACCCCGGCGCAGGAACGGACCGTGGATAGGACGGAGCTGTATATCGCCGATGAGGCTCTTATCTGCGGCTCGGCGGAAGAAGCCACGCCCGTGGTCTCTGTCGACCGTATCCCGATCGGCGATGGTTTGGTTGGCCCGATGACTCAGCAATTGCAGACATTATTCTACGCTGCAGCGCGCGGTGACGATCCCAACTATTCCGCCGACCTCACGCCGGTTTATTGAACCGTCGCATGGCCCAGGATTCCCAAGAAAAGCACTATCGGGTCGGGGTCGATATTGGTGGCACATTCACTGATTTTGTGGTGCACGATCAGACCGATGGGTCGGTTGAAGGCTTCAAGATCCTGACGACGCCCGATTCCCCAAGCCGCGCTATCTTCGACGGCCTGGCTCGGCTGCGCGAGCGCTTAGGGTGCCGTCCAGAGGCAGTCCAGGTTCTCGTTCATGCTACCACCCTTGCCACCAACACTATAATCGAAGGGACGGGCGCTCGGACAGCACTGGTGACCACCGAGGGATTTCGGGACATCCTGGAGATTCGGCGCGAGAACCGCTACGATGATCGCGACCTGACGCCCGTGTTTCCGCCGCCGCTCGTGCCGAGGCGCCTGCGCCACGAGGTGCGGGAGCGTTGCCTGGCTGATGGGGCAGTCCATGTGCCGCTAGACGAAGTTGCGGCACGATTGACGCTCGCTGCGCTGGGCCAGATGAATGTCGAGACCATCGCTATATCGCTCCTACATTCGCCGGTGAACGCGGCGCATGAAAAGCGGTTGGCCGAGATTGCTGAAGAGGTTGTGCCGCATATACCGGTTAGTTTGTCCAACGAGGTGCAACCCGAGAAACGGGAATATGAGCGAACCAGCACGACGGTCGCGAACGCATATGTCCAGCCTCAGGTTCGGAGCTACCTCGACACATTGTCTGCGAATCTCGCCGATCAAGGCCACGGGATGCCAGTTTACATTATGCAGTCGAATGGTGGCTTCGCGACCCCCGCCGAAACGCGCCTATTTCCAGTCCGGATGATCGAATCTGGCCCGGCAGCTGGCGCTATCGCAGCGGCGAGTTTCGGTCGCAATGTGGGGGAGGATGCGCTAATTAGCTTTGATATGGGTGGCACGACAGCGAAGATCGCCGTGATCAGGGATGGTGAGCCCCGCATCGTGACAGAGCTGGAGGTAGCGCGTGTCCATCGCCTTAAGCAAGGTAGCGGTTATCCGATCCTTTGCCCCAGTGTGGAACTCAGCGAGATAGGCGCGGGCGGCGGTAGTATCGCTTCGATCGATGCGCTGGGTCGGTTGAAGGTAGGGCCGCACAGCGCGGGAGCGAGCCCGGGCCCCGTCTGTTACGGGCTGGGTGGAACCGAGCCGACAGTCACGGATGCCGACCTCATTCTTGGCTATCTCGACGCTGACAGTTTCGCGGGCGGACAGATGAAGTTGGACCGCACCGGTGCGGAACGCGTGATCATGGAGAAGATAGCAGAGCCTTCGGGGCTGGACCTGGTTCGGGCGGCGTGGGGAATCCATGATGTTATCAACCAAAACATGGCGACAGCTGGCCGTCTCCATGTTTTGGCCTGTGGCGAGGATCCGCGCCGCTTTACCATGGTCGCGTTTGGAGGCGCCGGACCGGTGCATGCACATCGGGTTGCCGAGGCGCTTGGAATCCGGCGGATACTGTATCCCTATGGTGCCGGCGTTGCCTCCGCACACGGATTGCTTGTTGCACCGATGGCGCGTGACTTGGTACGCGCCTATCATGCGGCGCTGGATGACATCGACTGGGATTGGCTTTCCAGGCTCGTTCGAGAGATGGAAATGGAAGCATCGGCAGCGATGTTGGCAGAAGCCGACGGCGCGATTTCCTTCACTGCGGTAGCGGAGCTGCGCTTCGTTGGCCAGGGTTATGAGTTGCGCATTCCCGTTCCCGATGGCGCGAATGCCGAAGAACGCCATGTTCGGTTGAAGGCGGATTTCCTGAACACTTATGAGGTGACTTTTGGCCGGCGTATCGAGGGCGTTCCGATCGAGATGATGAACTTGCGGTTGTTCGCCCGCGGACCTCGCAACGACATACATTGTGTCCCCGTTGCAAGCGGAACGGATGATGTGCTGAAGGGGCGCCGACCGGTCTATTTTGGTGGTGCCGGAGACTTCGTCGAAACTGTGGTTCTCGATCGTGAACAGCTGCGGGTGGGCGTTGTTATCACCGGTCCGGCGCTTATCGAAGGGACCGATACGACGATTGTCATTCCGCCTGAGGCCGAAGGCTCGGTGCTAGACGACGGCAGCATCATCGTCGAATCCAAATTCACTACGCCGGCTGGGACAGCATGAAGTGGAAGGCAGAACTCGATCCCATTGAGTTGGAGATCGCCTGGGGACAACTCGTGGCGATAATTGACGAGGCAGCGCTCACCCTTGTGCAGACAGCGTTTTCCGCGGTTGTGCGTGAAGCGAAGGATTACACGATTGTCCTGATGGATACTGAAGGCCGTGTCATCGCTCAGCCGACGGTCAGCGCGCCTGCCTTCAATGGTACGATGCCGCGGACGATGCGGCACTTCCTGGAGCGCGTGCCCCTTGATGAGGGTTGGCGGCCCGACGATTTGGTTGTCACGAACGATCCCTGGATGGGTACCGGGCACCTGAACGACGTCAATAGCGCTTTTCCAATCTTTTACGACGGCAATTTGATCGGGTTTGTAGGCGTCGTAGCGCATATGGCGGATATCGGCGGCATCATCTGGTCAGCGGCGGCGACGGAGGTCTTCGAGGAAGGCATCCAAATTCCGATACTCAAACTGTTTGACGCGGGGCGGCCGAACGACACGGCATTCGCCTTTATCCGCCAGAATGTCCGGCAGCCGGAAATTGTCGCTGGTGATCTTTACGCCATGTACGCCGCTGCTGAAGTAGTGGCCGGCGGGTTACGGCAGTTCCTCGACGGTTTCGGTGAAGAAAGGTGGCCGGATCTCTGCGAGGAGATTTGGGATCGTTCGGAAGCGGCTATTCGTAAGGAGATAGAGGCTTTCAAGGATGGAACGTACGCCTATCAGATCGACCTGGATGGGCGGGAAACCCCACTCAAAATTATTGCGACCGTCACTGTCGAGGGCGATACGATCTTCGTCGATTACGAGGGCACTTCGCCACAGGTAGCCTATGGCATCAACTCACCCTTCTGCTATTCCTTCAGCTATACTTGCTATTCGCTAAAATGCTTGTGCAATCCGGACATTCCCAACAATGACGGGACCTTCCGGGCGTTCCAGATGAAGGCGCCGGAGGGCTCGATCCTCAACCCGCGCTACCCCGCGCCGACGGCCGCACGACCGCTGGCGGGGCAGCCGGTCTATGCCGCCTTGTTTGGCGCGCTGGCGGAGGTGGTACCCGACCGCGTCATCGCGGAATGCGCTACGCCCCGACCGACGGTCATAGCGAGCGGTGTGCGCGCGGATGGGCGGCGCTTCCATAGCACCTTTTTTTTCATGGGTGGCTTGGGTGCCTGGGCCATGGGCGACGGCGGCACATGCTTGCCATTTCCCACCAACATCCAGTCGACCCCGATTGAGGTCGCCGAGGGTAACGCGCCGCTGCTATTCGAGTGTAAGGCGCTGGTGCCGGACAGCGGTGGCGCCGGCCGCTGGCGTGGTGGGCTGGGTCAGGAGGTGGTGATCCGCAACCTTTCTCCAAATCGCATGCGGCTGTCTATTATGTCGGAGCGTACGAAGCAGCCACCGCAAGGGCGATTTGGCGGCCAGGCCGGGGGCCTTCCGCGTTTTGCACTCGCTGATGGCACCGAAGCTGATTCCAAGGGGATCAGTTGGGTTGAGCCAGGCGAGAACGTTACGATTCGCAGCCACGGTGGCGGCGGCTTCGGTCCGCCGGAGGATCGGCCGGCGGAGTTTTTGGCGGCTGACCTTATCGACGGTTACATAACAGATCGAGCAGTCGAGGAGGATTATGGTAGGTGATACACTAGAATTTTCTCTGTTCTCCGAACTTAAAACCCGGTTCAGCTAAAACAAATCCAATGGCTTAGCCACAATCGGCTAAGTCTTTTTTTATGCCCTATCCGTAAAATTGCCGCAAAATAATCTGAGTGTCGCTTTTTACGTTGCCTGGCCGACTCATAAGGTCCCTTTGGGATACTACGATTACCCGTTAAGGCCACTTTAGTTCATTTTTGCTATAAGTATCCGATGTTCTGGAACTAAAGAGAACTTGGGCTATCTGAAAGTTCTTGCGTTGTTTTTGGTTTAGATACCAAATTTTGTCTTTGAACCCTTGAGTGGTTGTCTCGAGTTAGGAGTTCCTCTTTGTCCGCCGTGCAATCATAAAATAATGGTTCTAGAGTCGTAAAAATCAGGTTGCTCCAAGTTATGGCTACAATCATGCTCCGGCATTATCGGTCTCCCATTAAAAATGGATTGGTGCATGAACTTGATTCTACAAAGTGCCAGTGAATTGAGGCGCCTGATCGCGGTAAAGGAGGTTTCGCCAACAGAAGTGCTCGATGCCTTCATCTCGCAAATAGAGCGAGTTAATGGCGCGGTCAATGCCTTCACCGTCACCTGTTTTGATGAGGCTCGAGATGCAGCACGCATCGTAGAAGCGGGCATTATGGCCGGCAAGCAAGTTGGTTTGTTAGCGGGTTTGCCTCTGGCGATAAAGGACATGAGCCTTACTAAGGGCATGCGTACCACCTTTGGGTCCCTTATTTATGAAGACTACGTCCCCGATCATGACGATCTAATCGTGCAGTTTCTTCGCGAGGAAGGGGCGGTTATATGCGGCAAGACGAATACGACAGAATTTGGCGCGGGCAATAACACTACCAACTTTGTATTCGGACCTACGTTGAACCCTTTCGACCATGAACGCACCAGCGGTGGCTCATCCGGTGGTGCTGCGGCAGCGCTGGCAACAAACATGGTGCCAATTGCCACAGGTAGCGATACCGGTGGCAGCCTTCGCGTGCCTGCAACATTCTGCGGTGTAATGAGTCTCAAGCCCACGCCGGGGCTGGTGCCCTTCGAGCGCCGTATTTATCCTTTTTGGCCATTCCAGCTTCAAGGTGCGATGGGCCGGACTATCGATGATGTCGGTCTATTGACCGCCGCTATGGCCCGCGATCATTCCATTGACCCTATGACCTACCCACGTGACCGGAATGACTTCCTTGAAATTCAAGCATTGGATCTCAAATCGATCCGTGTCGCTTTTTCGCCAGATCTCGGTTTTGCCCCGACCTCAAAGATGATCCAGCGCGTATTCAATCACCGTATTGCAAAAATTAAGGATCTGTTTGGCAAGGCCGAATTAGCACAACCCGATTTGACGTTGGCGGCGCGGGTCAACTGGATCATCCGAGGATTGCAATACCTTGGTAGCCAGCAGAAACACTATGCCGAACACAAGGAAAAACTAAGTCCTAATGTGCGTGCTAATTATGAGCAGGCGCTCGAGCTTTCGACACAAGATATCGCCTGGGCTTTTCAGGAACACGGTAACCTACACCGTGAGATGGACCGCTTTTTCAGTGATTACGACGTGCTGATATGCCCCGGCGCTACCGTCTCACCATTTCCCAAGGAAGATCACTTTGTGGGGGTCATAGATGGGAAGAAACAGGAGACCTATGTGGCATGGGCAGGCTTAACTAACGCTCTGTCGACGACCGGCAATCCTGTTGTCTGCCTGCCTTGCGGTATGGACGAAGAAGGTATGCCCTTTGGCTTTCAGGTTGTCGGTCCGCGCCGTTCGGACGCAGCGATGCTTAAGATTGGCAAGGCTTTGGAAACAGCATTAGAAAACACACCAGATCTTGCTCGGCCCGTTGCTGCGTTGAGCAAAGTTTGAGAAACAGTGGTATCTAGGTGATCTAATGCAAACACAGACATGAGCTGATGGGAGGTCAATGTTCTTTTAAGTGATCATTCTAAATTATTTTGGGAACCGAGCCTTGTATCGAA
>CAYYUG010000049.1:7949-15382 GCA_964474755.1 uncultured Rhodospirillaceae bacterium
ATTGGGCGCATGGGTTTAGGGATTGGTGTGTTTGTCACCGGCGTATTTCATACCCACGGTATAAACATCCAACGCCATTAAAAATTTAACTCGCTGTAAGTTGGCTTCCAAAATAGCCGTCGCGATAGAACATTCGCAGCTCCGGCTCTGCCCTTTCTCGGCATTCACGCGTCGCTTCAACATCTACCGACAGACCGTCTGAAGATAGAACGACGCCGTATTCTCTCATCGCGCTTTCTGGTGTGATGAACGCGTCCAGCACATCGTCCAGCACTAAGCTGGCGGGACGTTCAAATGGATTGCCCCAGCCGCCTCCGCCAGCTGTGACAATACGGATAATATCGTCCTTTCGAACGATATTGCCGTCGCTCATCGTCCGTAGGATCCGTTCTTCCGGCGTACCGGGATTGACAATAATTTTGCCGGGAGAACCTGATTTGCCGCCTTTGACGCCATAGGCTGGAAATTTACAATTGTCGAGGCGCAGTCCAAGCGTGGCTTCCTCGGCGAGCACTCGGATATCTCGAATGATCCCGCAACCGCCGCGGTGAAAGCCTGGACCGCCGGAATCAGTATGAATTCGAAATGCTTCAATTTGTGCGCCGAATTCTGTCTCCACGAATTCGACGGGGTAGTTTTTTTGCGCGACATAATAAACTGCGTCGATACCATCGGCGAAAGTGCGAGCGCCAAAGCCAACGGATAGACCTTCGATACAGAGATCAATGTCCCCCGTTTCTGGGCTTTGGCTGCGCAGGTAGTACAGGACATATACACTGGATGCCGCAGAACTCTCCCCGCCTGTAGCCTCTGCTATGGCGCCAAGGATTGCTGAATTAACCCGGATCATGGTGTGGGAGCGCAGGCCAACTGGTGCTGGGAAGTTTGGCTGGACGATTGATCCCTTGCGCTTGACTATCTCGTCTATCACCCTCTGGAAACCGCCATTCATGCGGATATTTGGATCCTGCATTGTGAAGTAAAGCCCGGTGATGAATTGCGGGACAGTATCGTCCATGTAGAAGTTGATCGGCCCTGTCGTCTCATCATCGCTGTCGGAAAAATCCAGTTTGACCTTGCCGTTTTTTTTGGTTACGGCGACATGCACTGAATGGCTGTCATCAGTGACTGCATCTGAATCAATGTGATCACGGAAACTATAGGTTCCGTCAGGGATCCGATTGTTAATAGCTGACCGCAGCGCCTGCTCGGATTCACTCAGCATAAAATCGAATGCGTCTTGGACTGCGGCGATGCCAAAGCGCGCGACGGTTTCCTCCATACGGCGTTTGCCGAGGCTACACGCCGCCATCAAGGCTTTCAGGTCGCCCTTCATCATTTCGGGGAAGCGCGAGTTGCGGGTAAATATCCGGAAAACTTCATGATTGAGCTCACCCGCCGATATAACCTTGACTGGTGGGATCATAATGCCTTCCTGGAAGGCGCTGGTGGCGTTAGGACTGATACTACCAGGCACCGAACCACCAATATCGTACAAATGCCCCCAAGACTCGGCGAATGAGAAGAGTTTTCCATCGTGGAAGACTGGCATAATGAACACCATGTCTGGAAAATGCGACACACCGCCGTGCGAGGAATAGACATCGTTATACCAATATAAATCGCCGTCGCGCATCGTATCGATCGGATAATTATCAAAAATCCCTTCAACTAGGTTGCCAGACAGCGTGAGGCTGGTGCTGACCACAAGCTGACCTTCCCTATCTATAAAGGCGGTGAAATAGTCTTTCTTTTCTCGGATAAATGGCGACATGGCGGTGCGATCGATCAGTGCCTCCATTTCCGCCCGTGCGGCCTGTAAGGTACCCTTGACGAGTTCCAGTGATACCGTATCTACATTTGATTGCATGATTCGGCCTCCATTTCCTCGATGATTAGGTTGCCTTGGCGGTCGACCGTTGCGTGCTGGCCTGGGAATACTACCGTTGTGGAGTCAAGCTGGTCGACAATCGCCGGGCCATAAATACTGTGACCTGCACAAAGCGTTTCTCGGCGGAATGTTGGGGTTGGAACGAAAACTTCACCTTCAAAATTGACCTGCCGCTCGCCGGTCGGTGCCGGCGCAGCACCAGGCTCTGCAATATCTAGATCTGGTAGTGTGACCCGGTCCATATTGCCTGTGGCAGAGATGTTTAGATTAATGATTTCTACGGGAGCATCACGATCAGCGAACGTATAAAGGCGTTCATGCTTATCGTGAAACGCCTCAACCAGCGCGGAGACCGATTGCGCATCGACTGTATCTCCAGCCCAGTCGACGGAAATTTCAACACCTTGTCCTGAATAACGCATATCCGCAGAGCGAGCATAGACCCTTCTTGCCTTCGGCACACCTTCCGCCTCCAGTCTGTCTTCGGCTTCGGCGAGGATTTCAGCAAAAGTTGTGCGTATGACATCAAAATCGTAATGGGGAGGGCGTTGTATCTGGGTGCGGACAAAATCATACTGCAGATCTGTCGCGAGCAATCCGATGGCGCATAGAATTCCTGGGTGTCGGGGGACCAGTATACGCGGCGTGCCAAGTAACCTTGCTAGTTCACCGCCCTGAACAGGGCCAGCACCGCCAAAAGCGCACAGTGTAAATTCGCGTGGATCGTAGCCTTTCTCGACCGAAACGATCTTAAGCGCTCCGACCATGTTGTTATTTACAATGGCAATGATGCCGCGTGCGGCCGATGTGAGTGTAATGCCGAGCGGCTCTGCAATATGCGTCTCAATCGCCTGTTTCGACAATTCGATATCAAGCGCAGCTTCACCATCTAGTAGATGCGGTGGGATGCGACCGAGCACGAGATTTGCGTCAGTTACCGTCGGTTTGTCGCCGCCTAGACCATAGCAGGCAGGTCCGGGTTCCGCGCCGGCACTTTGCGGTCCGACCACCAGACCACCCTGATTGGTTACCATGGCAATGCTGCCGCCTCCAGCACCGATGGTGTGAATATCTATGATAGGAATTGAGAGTGGAAATGAGCCTACCTGGCCATCCTTGGTGACACCGGGCATACCATCACGGATTAGACATATATCGGCGCTAGTGCCACCGATGTCGATAGTGATGAGATCTTTATGACCGGCCTGTGAACCAATATTCGCCGCGCCTTGGGCGCCGGCTGCCGGACCAGACAGCGCCATGTGAACAGATTGCACTGCGGCCTGGCGTGGCGAAAATACACCGCCATTCGATTTCATTATATAGATTGGGGCATCAAATTCGCGGCTATGGAGGCCACGTTGCAAACGGTCGATATAGCGTCCGACTAGCGGTTGCAGTCCGGCGTTAAGAGCGGTCACCACCGAGCGCTCATATTCTCGGAACACCGGCAACACATCACACGAAAGAGATATTTCTACGCCCGGCAATTCCTCCCGTAGTATTTCGCCGGCGCGACGTTCATGTGTTGGATTAGCGAAGGAGTAAAGAAAGACTACTGCTACGGCCTCTACATTGAGCGCGCGAAAAGACCGCGCCGCTTTTCGGCAACTAGCCTCGTCTAACGGCGTTGTAATGCTGCCATCCTGTAGAACCCGTTCCGGCGCCTCAAAAATAAATCGAGGTCGAACTGGGCGCTTGGGTTTAACCCAGGCGTATAGGTTTTCCTTGCGTGGAACCTCTGCGCGACCGATCTCAAGTATGAATTTGAAACCGTCCGTGACCAACATACCCGTCTTAGGCAGGTTTTGTTCTAGGATAGCATTTGTCGCGACGGTTGAACCGTGCAAAATAGCCTTAACTTGACTTGCTGGGATTTCCGCTTGTTCAACTATTTTGTCGGCGCTCTGGAAAAAACCTGCTGAAGGCTCAGCCGGCGTTGAAGCTGTTTTAGCAGTCCACACCCTGCCTCCGTCGAGCTCGACAAGAATGGCATCGGTGAAAGTTCCACCAACATCTAGAGCGAGACTATATCGGTTGCTCATGGTGAACCAGTAACAGCAAGAGTTTGTCCGGTCACCCAATTTGCATAATCAGAGGCAAAGAACATTACCGCGTTCGAGATATCCTCCGGCTTGCCAAGTCGCCGCATAGCAGTGCGCTCCACCATCGCCCTTTGGCCGTCCTCGCCATAAGACTGCCATTGCGCCTCGGAGTCCGGATTAGTACGCATAAAGCCAGGCGCCACCGCATTTACAGTGATACCAAACTCGCCAAGTTCATCCCCAAGTTGGCGGATCAACCCAATCTGCGCGGCTTTTGACATGGCGTAGCTTTGGATGCCCGTCAGGCTGACTGCGAGTCCGGCTCGGCTAGCAATAGAAATGATGCGGCCTTTTTGCACTTTTTTCATACCCGGGACAGTAGCGCGAACAAGATTGAAGAAACCGGTGACATTGGCTTCGAAAATTGAATGCCACTCTGCATCTGTTACATTTTCAACAGGCTTGGCGACTTGGCTGCGCACGCCGCCGGCGGCGTGTACAATTATATCGACCTGGCCACCCGGCGCATCTTTGGCAATGTTCTGCACCGCTTCGTCTACGGCGTTCGAATCTGCTACATCCAGCTGCAGGGGCAGAAAGCTGCCTTCGGGATCGTCACCTAATGTCAGTGGTTCAATGGCCTCGTGCAAAAAGTTGGCGCTTATGTCCATGGCGTGGACATAAGCGCCCCGCGTTGCAAAATCCTGTGCAATCCGCCTGCCAATACCACCAAAGGCTCCAGTAACTACAACTGTTTTTCCTGAAAAGCCGATTTCCATGCAATGTACCCTATCTCGTGGCTATCGTTGTGACTTACGTGTTTGAGGCCTTAAGTTGCATGTGTACGAATTGACGAAAACGAGCGGCGGGCCTTTAAGTCATCGTAATCCAAACCGTAATTGAAGAATTACCTAATCCCATATCAACCCGCCCTCTAATCGTCTCCAAGCCGACGCGTAGCAATTTTCTCGAACGTTAAACCTGATATTAGAGGCAATTTTCCTAATCCCATTTTGGTCAACGCACCGCCACGATGGCGTTCGGTTTCCGAAGAATTTCTCGACAGACTATTGAGTAGAACGCGTATAAGGCAACTGGATTTGTTATTGTTCATCCATGGTTGCCTTAGTAAATTTAGCAGATAAGGATAGTTCGACCAAATTTTTCCAACCACCAACAGAATATGGCCTCAGATTAAATAATTTGAATATGGTAAGAAGTTTAGTTTGTAATACTTTATATCTATTCAGCGTAGAAAAAAGGTTATTCATAAATCTCTCTTTATATATAAGAAATTTGTAATATTCCAATTTGTTCAAATAAATAATTTATACCATATTTTTTTGGATTTTTCTGTTTCACCTATTTAGAGAAATGTGAGCGTGGATCCTTGAATACATATTGTCATGCAGATTCTTTCGCCACGATATAGATATACTAAACACTGCAGGTTTTATCATGATTGTTGCAGCAGTAATTGGTCATGACTACTAAATTGAAGGAGACCATAAATTTATATATTAGTAAGTTTGTATAGAAGCCTGCCACGCTTTCGAAAAAATCTCTTTGATAAATAAATTAGATAATACGACATCTGTCAATCCGCAGTCCCCTTCAGTTATAGGGACAATAATTATAAGAAGAGCAAGACTGTTTAGGACTATTGAGAAAAAGGTGCGCTGAAAAGTTCTGGTTAAAAATTATTAGAGCAGCGCTAGTCTATTTGTAACTCACAATATCTGAAATATAAATCATTCTATTTTCTTTAAAAATATTGTTGTTGCAGTCTGCAATTTATACAATTTCTGACTTCCATCTCTGCTTTTATCATTACAAACAATTTCTTCCAATTGTTTTTAAGAACTGATGTGTTTGTTATTTCGGGCGCGTCGTGCGAGAGTAATTGCATGGCATCATGGTCGGACGCGCCTTACCAATACGGCGCGCGAGTGTTTACACTTTAATAGAGCGTACTAGCTGATGATAAGAATTGGAATTGATATCGGGGGCACATTCACCGACTTCGCAGTTTGGCGAGATACGGTGGGAGGCTACACCAATATTTTGAGCTTTAAGGTGCCATCCACGCCACCAGATTTCGCCAATGCCGTCCGCACTGGTCTAGATCAAATGATCGAGAATGGGACAATTGCAACCGATGATGAAATTCTCCTTGTGCACGGCACAACCGTTAGTACCAACGCTGTAATCGAACGCTCGGGACCAATATTGGCGTTACTTGTCACCAAAGGGTTTCCCGACGTACTTAACATTCAACGTCTTCGACTTGATAAGCCGATAGATATGTTCAACCGCCGAACTGACTCATTAGTGGCGCGCGAACACGTCTTCGAAATTGATGAGCGGTTGCTGTCTGACGGCACGGTGGAACAGCCGCTTCGCGACAGTTCGGTACGAGACGCCGTATCCAAAGCCGCTGATGCGGGAGCACAAGCGCTAGCTGTTTGTTTTCTTCATAGTTACCAAAATCCAGCTCATGAAATAGCGGCCCGCGACATCATTGCATCAGATAAAAATGGCTTAAGTGTAACAATTTCGAGCGAAATTTGGCCGCAACAAAACGAGTATGAACGCGCCGTTGTAGCTGTGCTCAATAGCTATGTCCGAAAAATTGTTGGAGATTATATTGGTGAAATTGAAGACTACTTAAAACAAAAGTTGCCCGGTGCAAAACTATTCATCACAAAGTCTAATGGCGGTGTCATGGCCAGCGAGGTCGCCTATCGGCACCCGGTACATACCATGCTCTCAGGACCAGCGGCGGGTGTCACCGCAGCACAGTTTGTAAGCGATATTCTGAAAATGCCTGACCTGCTTACAATGGATATGGGTGGGACGAGTACGGATATGTCCCTCATCCGCGGCGGCCAAGTACAGGTATCAACTCAGGCCGAAGTCGGTGATTTTCCGTTGATGATGCCAGTAACTGCAATCGAAGCAATAGGCGCTGGCGGTGGATCAATTGCTCGAATGGATGGCCCAATTCTCAAAGTTGGTCCGCGCAGTGCAGGTGCACGGCCTGGTCCAGCTTGTTACGGACAGGGTGGTAAAGAACCGACGTTGACAGACGCGTATCTCGTCTGTGGTTATATCAATCCGGACTATTTTCTTGAAGGCCGTATGAAATTGCGACGCGATTTGGCGGAAGACTCCATGAAGCCAATCGCAGAAGCTATGGGCGTCGATGTCGTGACAGCGGCGGAAAGCTGCATCACTGTAGGAACATCCAACATGTTGACCCGAGTACTGCCGTTTCTAGCAAGCCTTGGCGTAAGTCCTCGTGAGTTAACGCTGACGCTATACGGCGGCGCAGGTGCGGTGCATGGCCCCCTTCTGGCGGAAGAACTGGGCGTAGAACGGGTTCTGGTGCCCCGCACACCGTCGGTTTTTTGCGCATTTGGCGGATTGGTATCTGACTTGATGCACGACGCGGTTCGCACCGTGATTGGATCGACTTTGGATGGAGAAGGCTTACG
>CAYYUG010000049.1:15482-34451 GCA_964474755.1 uncultured Rhodospirillaceae bacterium
TCGGCGCTCGGACCCGAACATCCCATCGCCGGACCAGCAATAATTGAACAGGGCGATTCGACGATACTCGTGCCTGCAACCTATTCAGCCGAAACCGGTGATTTAGGCGATCTCATATTAACATTGGAGAGATAACGTGGACCCCGTCCGAACCGAAGTGATGACTAACCGCTTCGCGGCTATTGTCGAGGAAGCTTCTCAAATTGCCTACAGAACGGCACACACAACATTCGTCAAAATGACCCAAGACTACCAGGTAGGATTGGCGACGCCTGACGGTGAATTTTTCGGGTATCCATACATGTCCGGTGTAACTAGCTTCATCGGATTATCCTTGAAGGGAGGCATCGATGCGTTCGGGCTAGAGAATTTTTCAGAGGGTGACATTGTAATTTGCAATGATCCTTTTGGCAGCGATGGAATGTGTACTCATACAATGGACGTTCATTTGTTGCGGCCAATATTTCATAAAAAGAGAATTATCGCCTTCGCATGGGCTTTTATCCATTCTTCTGATATTGGCGGTGCGGTACCCGGCAGTGTTTCACCAACCAATTTTGATGTGTTCCAGGAAGGCATTCGTCTGCGCGCCGCCCATCTTTACCGAGGCGATATCCTGAACCAGGAACTCCTTGATATTTTTAGGGATAATTGCCGCATTCCAGAACAAAATTGGGGCGATCTCCAGGCTATGATCGCCGGGCTAAAGACGATGGAAAAACATTTGCACGAGCTTTGTGACAAGCATGGTGTCGATGACGTCGAAGGTGGCATCCGTGACACGATGGATTACGCCGAAATGAAAGTCCGGAGTGTTATATCGGACATACCAGATGGCGAATACGAATTTTCTGACTACATCGAGGGCGTGCGTGACCCAAGCGACACCATATTTATCAATGCTAGGCTTGTGGTCGATGGCGATGAAATTTTGCTCGATTTCACTGGAAGCGATCCACAAATTCCAGCATCACTTAACTTTATTACCGGCGACAGCACCCATCCATTCCTCGCGTTGGCGATAATCAATTATGTGCTTACCACCTCACCAGATATCCCGACCAATAGCGGGGTCGTGCGGCCGATGCGCACTATTGCTCCCCGTGGCACCATCCTAAACTGCGACTTCCCGGCGGCTATGGGTAATCGTTGGGTGACCGTAATGAGGGTTTACGATGCTGTGCTTGGTTGTCTCAACAAGGCGCTGGATGGTGGGCCGGTGACTGCTGGCGCAGGTCAAGGCGGTATTATGTTATGTGCTTCCAAACAGCCCGAAACTGGGCTTAGTCGAGCCGCAGTCGTGCAGCCTATGATTGGTGGTTCGGGAGCACGTTGTAATGGCGACGGGGTTGACGGCGTTGACGGACCGTTTGGTTTTCTGCGGTCTACCCCGGTGGAGTATGTAGAAGTCGACACACCATTAATTGTGCGGCAATTTCGTTTTGTGGAAAACAGCATCGCCGCCGGGTATCACCGTGGCGGGGCAGCGATTGTAATTGATGTAGAGAATACCGACCTTGAAGTAATCTTTACCGTGCGCGGGGTAGATCGGTATGTGCTGCGCCCTTGGGGCACTAAAGGCGGTCAACCTGGCTCTCTCGGTTCTGCATGCCTCAACCCGAATGGTCCCCAGGAAGAAGACATCGGTAAAATAAAAGTGATTACACTGGGCCACCGCGATGTTCTGCGCATGATCACACCAGCCGGTGGTGGTTATGGCGATGCCCTCGATCGAGAACCAGAACGGATATGGAAAGATATTTGTTCTGGGCTTCTCTCGGAAAGCAAGGCGGCAGAGGATTATGGTGTTGTCTTTGACGGCACAGGCATAGACGCCGAAGCTACGAAAAAACGCCGGCAAACAATACGCGCTGCCTCCAAATCGCCACAGGATTTTAATTTCGGCCCAGAGCGCGACGCTCATGATCGAATTTGGCCGCCAAAAATTCGTGCTAAGTTGGCCATGGCCGCGTTGCGTGTTCCAGCGTCCCTGCGGTATCCATTATTATCCGATATTCGCGCCGAAATGAACCAAACAGGGGAAACAGTGACAGAAACGCGCTTGGACGCTGCTGTTACGGAGTGGGCAACATTTCATGGTGGTAAAATTGTTGGCTCAATCGATACACCTGCCGAGCAGGCAGCGGAGTAGTATATCTAATTGGGCCTACGACATTAGTGTCTTGCCCCCGTTTAGTCCTGTAAAATGGGACAATACAACCCTACGAAGGTTCATCTAAACCTATAGGCTTTGCTCTTCTAGCGTTACCGGTTGGGCTAAATTTTTGTCTATAGTATCTATGTGATCAGGATAGAGGTGGCATGCTACTCTCCGGCCAGGTTCCACTTCGGCGTATTCAGGTCTGACCTCATTGCAAACAGGCATGGCGTAAGGGCAGCGGGTATTAAATGCGCATCCCTCAGGCACTTCTAATGGGCTGGGGACTTCACCCAGAATGGGAAGTTGCCAAGCCGGTGTGCGTCCAGTTGGCGTGGCGGCCGCAACCAGTGTGGCAGTATATGGGTGAAGGGGGCGCGAGATAACGTCCTCGCCTTTTCCTGTTTCTACTAATCGCCCTAAGTACATCACACCAATACGGTCACTCATATATTCAACCGACGCCATGTCATGGCTAATCAGCAAATAGGCAATTCCGCGCTCTTCCTGAATGTCCTTCAGAAGGTTTAGAATTTGGGATCGAATTGAAACGTCGAGATTTGATACGGGCTCATCAAGAACGATCAGTTCAGGGTTCATTGTGAGAGCTCGCGCTATCCCAATGCGCTGACGTTGGCCTCCACTAAATTCGTGAGGGTACTTTCTGTCACTGCCTTCAAGAAGATCCACCGCTTTAAGGGCTTCCGCCACCGCCGTACGCTTCTCTTCTTTGTCATAGCCATGAATGTCCATAGGTTCGCCGACGATATCGGCAATCCGCATGCGAGGGTTCAGAGCACCGTAGGGGTCCTGAAAGACAACTTGCACATGCCGCGCATACTCCTGTCGTTCACGGTTTGAAAGGTCGGTCATAGGCTTGTCCCGGAAGAAGATACCCCCATCTGTCGGTTCATGAAGCAAGAGCACTAGGTTCGAGATGGTGGTTTTGCCACACCCGGATTCACCCACCAAACTAAGGGTTTCGCCTGCGTTTATAGAAAAACTGACGTCATCAACAGCCTGCACGTGGCCAATAACTTTCCCACTAAAAATACCGGCGGTGACTGGGAAATGCTTCGTCAGTCCACGAACTTCTAATCGGGTCTCAGTCATGAATTTCCTCGTGTAACCAGCATCGAACACGTCGCGCATCCGTCAATTGAAACACAGGGGGAGGGTCGCCGGTGCGACATTTATCCATGGCGGCGTCACAGCGCGGAGCAAACGGACAGCCGTCGGGCATATTGCTAGGATTGGGCGGTTCCCCCTCAACACTCTGTAGGCGTTCTACTTTATCTCCGAGAACGGGGATCGCGCCGAGTAACGCTTTGGTGTAGGGGTGAGACGGTTGATCAAAGATTTCCGCCTTGGGACCAATCTCTACAACTATACCACCATAGAACACGGCAATCCGGTCGCATAGACTGCCCACGATGCTCATGTCATGGGTGATAAATACAATAGTGACACCCGTTTGGGCCTGAAGCTCCTGGAGAAGTTGCAAGTATTGTCGTTGTGTAGTCACGTCCAGAGCAGTGGTTGGTTCATCAGCAACAAGAAGTGCAGGAGTGGGCCCGATCGCGGCTGCGCTCGCCGCGCGTTGACGCATACCACCGCTGAATTCGTGCGGGAATCTTTTAATCCGCATCTCGGGTGCTCCGATCTTAACTTTCCGGAGAAGGTCGATGGCGCTTTTAAAGCTCTCTTTCCACGACATTTCCTTGTGCACCACGAGCGACTCTGCGATCTGTGTCCCAATCGTGAACACAGGGTCTAGAGCGGTCATTGAATTCTGCAGTATAAGCCCTATCTTTTTGCCTCTGACGGCTCCTAATTCTTTTTCAGTCTTTTCAAGGAGGTTTTCGTTCTCGAAATTGATCTCGCCACCTAAAATCTCCGCACCCCTGGGCAGGAGTTGTAGAATGGACATGACGGTTATGGTCTTACCCGATCCTGACTCGCCAACGAGGCCCAGAGTTTCCCCTTCCATTACGTCGAAGCTGACGTCATTGACAGCCTTGACAACGCCGCGGCGCGTAAAGAAATGTGTCTTTAGATGTCGAACTTCTAGCAGGGGTGTTGGGGATTTTACATTGCTTTCCATCGTCAAGCTCTGCCCTTAATTAAAGGATTTGTGCATCGCGTGGGCGACTATCAGTGTTCCGCCGTATACAGCCCCCCACGTCGTTCACCCCGATTAATGGAGGAGCTATATCTCCCCCTTTTGGGTTTCAATACGACTACAATTGCCTCCTCGTGGGATCGAGACGATCCCGCAGCCAATCACCGGTAAGGTTAGCGGACATTACTAGCAAGGTTATGGCGATGCCGGGAATGACGGGGAACCACCAGGTTAGGTAAATATACAATTGCGAATCTTTCAACATTGATCCCCACGACGGCATCGGGCGTGGTACACCAAGGCCAAGGAAACTGAGGGACGCCTCCACAATAACCGCCAGCCCTAATTCCAACGTCGCCAGGACTAACAGTGTATTGGTGATGTTTGGAAAGATGTGCGTAATCATGATACGCGTTTTACTGGCGCCAGCGGCCATGGCCAATCGCACAAAGTCCATCTCGACCAACTTTAAAACTTCTCCGCGTAATACACGGGCAAAGCCCATCCAACGCAGGAGGCCTATAACTAAAATGACGTTTATGACGCTAGAGCCGAGAAGTGATACTGCCGTCAATGCTACCATCAAATAGGGCAATGCCAAAAACCCGTCGGTGAAACGCATGAGAATACGGTCGACCCAACCTCGAAAGACACCACTGACCAAGCCAATCACGGTTCCGACCGTCGCGGCGAGGAGAACCGAGAGCACCCCAATCATGACAGACGTCTGGGCTCCATGGATCAAGCGGCTCAGGATATCCCGCCCCTGATTATCTGTGCCAAGAAGGTGGTTTGTTAGGTCCGGTGCCTTGAGTATGTTCGTTGGGTTCGTCTCAATGGGACTGTATGGCGCTATTAGAGGCGCAAATAACGCACATATGAGTGCAATGGTGAGGAACACAAGAGAGAAGATGGGAGCGCCCCGAAACACATTGCGCAACGTGTCAAGCATCCGCAATATCTTATTTTTGTCTGCAGCAGCCTCTTGGGAGGCTGGTTCTATAACGGCATCATTCGACATCACTATAATTCTTCCATGTGCCTAAGAGACCCTTATGCGCGGATCTAGCCAAGCGTACATGACGTCGACCAGTATATTTATAAATACGATAAAGGCCGACGCAAACAGTATCACCGCTTGTGTCGTGGGATAGTCCCGAAGAATCAATGAGTCCACCAGCAAACGGCCGATCCCTGGCCAGGCAAAGATGGTTTCAGTGACTACGGCGCCGGAAACGAGGGCTGCAAAATTGACAAAAAACAAAGTGAATACGGGTATTGATGCATTTTTGAAGGCGTGCTTCCAGATCACCATCCGTGAGGGCAGCCCCTTAGACCGGACCAATTTTATATAATCTGATTCTAAGACTTCTATCATCGTCGAGCGGACAATCCGCATATGAGAGGCTATCAGGAAAAAACCCAGAGACGCAGCCGGCATGATAATTCCTTGCCAACCGAGGCGCTCAATGCCGCCAGCACTGGGAAGCCAATTTAAATAAACACTGAATATTAGGATCAGTAGCAGGCCCACCCAGAAAACCGGCATCGACTGACCTATAATAGCTGCTACCTTTCCCACCCGATCAAACATCGAGTCGGGTCTGGATGCTGAAATTGCTCCGATGGTAACACCTATAATAACGGCCACAACCATCGAGGCGGTTGTCAGTTGCAAGGTTGCTGGTACGCGTTCCCATACTAATTCAAGGGTCGGCCGTTTATCCCAGGCCAAGGCTGTACCCAAATCACCCTGCAAAAGCTTTTTATTGAATACGTAGTATTGGTGTATTAGCGGTTTATCGAAGCCGTAGGCTTTAGTTAAAGCAATAACATCAGCTTGTGTCGCTTCAGGCGGGAGCATGTACTCCACTGGGTTACCCCCGCCCAAACGCAAGACAAAGAAGACGGCCAATGTAATCAGCCAAAGGGTTATGATTCCCTCTAAGAGACGCTTAAGTATATAGCGACCCAAACTCTACCCCTCCCACTAAGGGGCCTATAAATTCATATAGGCCCCTGTTCTACAAATTGTGCTGTGGTAACTACTATTTTCTCATTAGCACAAGATCGTAGTGCTTAAAGTGAGGTGAATGTTCGACCGTTGGATGCGATAAGACCCTATCCGAATAGGCATTCACCAATGTCATGCCGTATAGGGGGAATGTCTCTTCAAGGCCGAGAACTTCATCTTCAAATTGTGCCAGCTTCTTTTTCATCGCTTCCGGGTCGAAAGTAGAAGTGACATCGAAGAAAAGGTTTTCCACCTTATCGTTATACATCCCGACGTATCCGCTGGTCGCATGGTACCAACTGATTTGTACTCCGGAGTGATCCTGACGGCCCCAAGTCTGAAGATTGACGGGAACGTTAGAGAAGACGCCTGCACGGAAACCACGAACGAAGTCCGAGGGATCGTGCTCTTTCCAAACCATTTTGACGCCCAGTTTTTCCCAGCTACTGGAAATGAAGTCTGCAGCCTCAGGTATTCCGGGACGACCTGCAAATTGGCCGAAATGCCCCTCCATCGAAAAGCCCTTTTCATAGCCGGCTTCCTTGAGCAACTTTTTGGCTCCCTCAAGGTCAAAGGCTGTCGGGGTCTTAACTTTATCCGGTCGCGAGCCGAAGGAACCAGCATGGAAAATAGAGCCGATCGGGTTGGAAAGACCAAAATGTGGCCCCGCGGATAGCGCCCGCTTGTCGATGGCCATGTTCAGTGCCCGTCTCACGCGCCTGTCGAGAGTTGGGTGATCTTCACAAACTTTGGAAACTTTCCACTTCGGAATATCAACACCAGCTTGGTCTTTTCGACCGGCAGGCTTGGCAGCCTCACGTTTTTGAATGGAGCAACCAAAGGTTAGCGTCAGCATGCCGTTGGCTTTGTAGGTCTGGGTCCATTCGCGGCCCTTACCTGGGTTAACGCCCCGAACACCATCTTCGGAACGATTGAGAGTTTTGGCCAACGCCCACGGAAGATTATAAACGATGTCCGCCTGACCACTCTTAAGCATTGCGAATCGAGCCGCAGGGTCCTTAACGGTTATAACTTCCATTTCCTTAACTTGGGGCTTCCGCCAGTGGGGATAATCCGCCCAGAAATCGTCGCGACGTTCTAATACAATTCTATTGCCGGGATCCCATTTCTTAATTTTATAAGGTCCACCTCCAGCGGGATTTTTTAAATATTCTTTTGGGCCCTTGAGGAGTTGGGTTGGGTTGCCATACCAATAGAGGTGATATCCATTGCCACCGAGGTTCCACATGAAGGTTGGTTTGGGGCCCTTCGTTTCAACAAAAACCTCCGTCGGACTTACCACTTTCACCGACTTGATGAATGTCTTTGCCTTGGCGCCATTCCATAGTGGCGCTTCGTAACCAGCCGTGCCCACATACTTTCCTGTGAAACCATCAAAATTCTTTTTCAAGGCTTCTGCATCCGCCGGAGTTCCATCCGCAAATTTTGCCTTGGGATTGAGCTTAAAGGTCAGCCCTTTTTCGGTGTGCTTAACTTCTGTTGCCCATGCGGGTACCAGATCACCGTTGGGGTTCTGCATCATGAGACGCAGCTGATAATAGTCACTTAGAAAATTAACTTGCGACGCATTCCAGGGGTTCAGGTCATTTGAACCCCAGCTATCCACTACTATTGTCAGCTTATCGACCGATTCCGGTACGCCAGCTACACCCTTTTTGGGATATGCATCCGGCCAAGCCTTAGATTGTGCGTTGGCAGGTTCTCCACTAGCCAATGAGGCTAAAAATAAGCCCGTGGCAGAAGCGATTGCCAAACTTTTAAGATTGAATCGCCTGAATTCCATTGTCTTCCATCTCCCTTGCTTTAGATGCCATTCTAGATATTGGGAATAATTAGATGGGCATTATTTGCCTTTTATTTTTGTTAATGTTCCCAAAAAGCATCATGAAGAAAAAGACTAGTTTGTGATAGCTGAAAATGTCAAGCATTGTGCCATCCAATATGGAATTTCTATTTTATTTCTGTATTTTAAGTAATTTGGATACAAATTATGCCTTTAAAAGCATTCGCCGCCGACGGTCCGGCCGAGGACTAATAGCGCTTCCGCCTCACGCCGATTATCGATGATTTGCTCAATCGCACTTCGTGTATTGTAAATCTGTTAGACCCACCTTCGTACGCGATCCAAATGTTGTCTATAATTCAGCAAGTCTATGCGCAAAAAGGGTTAGGCCAAATTTGGAATAGGCGCTTGGCTCGAATGACCTGGCAATACAACGTGCTCCTTACGCCTTACTTTAGTAAGTCTGTTACTGCTCGCTGAAACAGCGGTATACATGATTAGGTGACATCGCCTTTAGGCTAGGTACCTAACTTAGGTTTTACGCACCTTCGCGATTAGTTGTTTGGAATTTTGATTGCTGCCCTTTCTTTCCCTTTTTCATGGCGTCAAATAAGGCAGAGCTGCTTAATAAATATATAAATGACCCTCCATAGCAGGACCGCTTCTTCGGAATGTTGCGGGTTTCTGAACAATTCTTCATTGTTTATGGCGCGACGGCCGAGTTGGGTTAAGGAGACAAAGTATGATCGAGAGTAGAGATTTAGATTTTACAGGTCGGAGGGTGCTGGTTACTGGAGCTGCAGGCGGTATCGGCTCTGCTATGGCTTCAGCATTTGCCTCGCATGGTGGCGAGGTGATTTTGGCGGATCTCGAGACGGAGGCTTTGAAGAAACAAGCTGAGGATTTGGGTAATGGCACACCGTTCCATTGCTACGATCAAACAGATGCTAGTTCGATTGCGTTATTGGCCTCGTCGGTGGGAGTGGTTGATGTCTTGTGTAACAACGCTGGCATGATCCAAGCTGGCCCGTATTTGGAGCAATCGCCCGAAGTTATTCAGAAGATAATTACGACTGATTTGACGGGTCCAATGTTGATAGCTCGACATATCGGAGAAGGGATGGTGCGGCGAGGTAGGGGGGTCATTGTCAACACAGCATCGCAATTAGCCTTCCATGGTTCGGCGACGCGCGCCGCCTATGCGACTGCTAAAGCCGGGATGGTGCAGTTTACTAAGAGTACTGCCTCCGAATGGGCACCGCATGGTGTGCGTGTCGTGGCGCTGGCGCCTGGACGCACCTTGACGCCGATGACAGCGTCGTTTCTTGCGACGGATGACCAAAAAAGGGAAGCCCTGAAGCACATCCCCGCCAACCGTTTTGGTAACCGGGAGGAGATGGCCAAACTAGCGCTCTTTCTTGCCTCTGATGCTGCTTCTTACGTAGTTGGCGAAACGTTGATTGCAGACGGTGGTTACGTGCTGCTTTAGGCAGTAGCTATGACGGTAGATAAGAAGTCTAGCTAGTGTGTTCTCCCGTGTGAGATCTACCGGATGCTGCATCAGAATGATAAACAAAATATTGCGATATGCTGCACTGCGCGGTGGCAGATAAATTAACGTCGCTCAAGAAACTATTTATAGGTTTGGAGGTACTTTATCATGCTGGATACCGTCCATGCATGCTCCACTGATAGTATACTTGTTTGTGTAAAACTCACCGGTATGACTGCCCTATTTGGCGCAACAACAGTCTTTAGAAGAGATGACTACATCCTATAATTAACCAAAAACCCCCGTGAATTGGCGAGAAGATGATGTTTTAGGATAGCCTCAGTCCACCACCGGCGGTTTTGATATTCGCGCTAAGTCGAAGCGATAAAGGTCTGCGGTATTGGAACAGACTATTTTTGCCCGTTCTACTTCCGGCACACCCTGCAAAATTTCATCCAGTACTTCTCGGGAACGTGGGAAGGTCGATTCGCTGTGCGGATAATCCGAACCCCACATCATTCGGTCGACACCGATCCGATTGCGCATACTGATCCCATCCTGATCTTCCTGAAAGCTTAAATAAACGTTCTGCGCAACAAAATCACTTGGGACTGTGTCACCCTTGAAGCGGAAGAGTGCCTCTTGGTTACGTTCACGGTAGGTATAATCCATATTTGTTAGGACATATGGTAGCCAGGATAGCTCGAATTCCACGATAGCGAGGCGCAGCTTTGGGTGACGTTCAAACACGCCGGCAAATATCATGTCGCACATAGATAACGCCGGTAAAAATACCTTAGTGGAACGTCGACTGGCATCTTGGACGCTGCGCTCGCCCAGGGCAGAGTTACTTTGTACCCGCCGTGTAGCAGTATGCAGGCTCAGCGGTAAATCCAAAGACGCCGCTGCAGCCCAAAGGGGCTCATAGTCCGGATGATCGTAACGCCGGCTCTCGATAGGGTATTCGGCGATCATGGCGCCAGAGAACCCAAGCTTTGCGGTGCGTTCTAATTCGCTCACAGCGTCGGCAACGTCATCCGCATTAATCATTGCGATCGCCTTGAGACGGTCGCGATCAGCGCTGCAAAATTCAGCTAACCAGTCGTTGTAGGTTCGGCAAATTGCAGAGAACAACAGTGGATCGGCGACTTTGAAATAAAACAAACCCTGCGAGGGATAAAGCACCTCGCCGTAGACGCCGTCTATCACCATATCCTTTAAGTGCTGTGATGGCTCGTAACCACCTTGGTGTACGTCTTCGAAACGGGCGTGATCGGCGATGGTTTCCGGTGCCTCATAGCGAGCACCGGCATTTGAGATTAGCCCAATCCCAGCGATCATCTGGCCATCTTCTATAACCAGATGATCCACATCGCCAACGCGTTCCATTCGCGGCGCTCGGCTTTTGAAAGCATCGTCAATCCGATGGGTCCACAAATCTGGGGGTTCGAAAACATGCGAGTCGGAGGAAAGGATCAGTTTATCCGGCACCAGCGCCTCCTTAGTTCCATCAGCACTTTAAAGGTGAAATTTAGTTTCGATTATTTTAGCCTATTCATTTGGGTGTATACCGGCAATAGCGTTGGCATGCAGATCCATCGCAAAATTGTCAGTACTACGGAAAAGCGAACATCGCTGCTAAGCTTTCGACAAACTTTAATAGGCCCGTTTCATCACGATGCAACAACGGCTGATGGGAAGCCCTTTTCTTAACTTTTGTCGATAGGAACGCAGATGGCTATGACGACCTATGATTATATTGTGGTCGGTTCGGGTTCCGGCGGCGGCGCCGTCGCGGGCCGCTTGAGCGAAAACAGCAAATACAAGGTACTCTGCCTAGAAGCTGGGAAGAAAGGCGCACATTACATATGGACGCGGCCGCCTGCGGGAAGTGCTAATCTGGTCGACAATCCATCTGCAAACTGGCGTTACCAGTCGGAACCTCACGAAGGGCATGGCAACCGGCAAATTTATGTTCCACGGGGCAAAATCCTCGGCGGTTCTAGCGCGATCAATGGCGTGATCTACAATCGCGGACAGAAAATCGATTACGACACTTGGGCACAAATGGGATGTCGAGGGTGGAGCTACGACGACGTCCTGCCGTTTTTGAAACAGATCGAAAACACTAACATCGGCGATGACAAATTCCGTGGCCGTTCCGGTCCAATCCGGGTCAACGAAGCATCTAAAATTTCGCCGTTCTACGACCTATTTATCGGAGCCGCTAAGACGGTTGGCATTCCCTACAATCAGGATTACAGCGGCGAGACACAGGAAGGTGTCGCTATGGCGCAGCAGACGGTCAGACACGGTCTTCGGCAGAGCACGGCGACACAGTACCTCGAGCCGGCTCGCAAGCGCCCAAATATGACTATCCTCTCGGGGGCGGAGGCGAATGAGCTTATTTTTGACGGAAAGAGATGTGTCGGTGTTCGCTACAGCAGAAACGGAAGAACCGAAGAAGCCCGGTCGACGAGGGAAGTCATCGTGTCCTGCGGGACAGCAAATACGCCGAAACTGCTCGAACTCTCAGGAATTGGTAAACCGGACCTGCTCGCGAAGCACGGGATCACGCTGCACCACGAACTCCCTGGCGTCGGCGAAAGCATGCGTGACCATTATGGAGCGATTCTAAAATGGCGTTTCAATCGTCCGGGTATCTCCCTTGCGAAGCGCGGCCAGGGCTGGAGACTAATGCTGGAAGTTCTCCGCTTTGGACTATTCCGCGATGGTTTTATTTCGCAGGGGATTGGGACGGTGCGCGTCTTTACCCGGTCTCGTCCTGACCTTGAAAACCCAGACATCATGATGGTAGTTGCACCCTACATGACCGAAATGAAAGAAGGGCGAGGCCGGCGGCTGTCACCGGTCGAGGGATTTTTCATGTACTCTCATGTCCAACGCACGGAAAGCACTGGCAGCATACACATCCGATCTGCTGACCCAATGGATCCGCCGTCGATAAATTTCCGCTTCCTTCAGACCCCGAATGACAGGTTGACATCGATTGCCGCGGTTCGCCGGGCCCGCGAGATTGTTGAATCGCCGCCGTTAGCAGAGACGATCGCAGAGGAATTGCAGCCCGGACGTGACATTCAGAGCGACGAGGAAATTTTAAAGTTCATCCAGGAAACGGGGCAGATCACTCACCACATGGTAGGCACTTGCCGAATGGGGCAAGACAACATGGCTGTAGTTGATGACCGACTTCGGGTACGAGGCATCGAAGGGCTGCGTATCGCTGATGCTTCGATTATGCCGGCCATTCCGTCGGGTAATACAAACATTCCCAGCATCATGATTGGCGAAAAATGTGCAGCGATGGTGCTGGAGGATGATGTCGGCTGAAGTATTAGATAACCTCGTTACCAATGAGACGGGGAGAATTCCCGCCCCTCGCCCATTCGCTTGATTGAGGAAAATCTCTCCTGGTTGTTTATGAGCGCACCTTCCAATTAACAGGAAATGGTAAGACATGAACACAAACAACGCCGCAACCATCATCGCGCTATCGGAGGTAATTAGTTACTCAGCCGAGGCGCGAGTGAATAAGGAACTTCTCACTGCCAGCATGGCGGAAGTTCGTATGAATTGCTACGAGCCAGGGCAGATCACGCCGATGCACAAGCATCCGGGTGAAGAAGAGGTTATGATTGTCTTCGAGGGTAATGGTGAGGTTTTGTTAGACGGGAACGATAATTTGCCAATTAAACAGGGAGATCTGATCCGCCTGCCTTCAGATCAATTTCATTCGATTCGCGCAGCACAGGATAGCCGTATGGTATTGGTCTATTTCATGAAACCCGGGTATATGAGCCAGAGACCCGACCGGCTCCATGAGAAGCCCTCCATCGAAGAACTGCACGGAGAGCGATAAGCATATTGTGCTAAGGCCTATTTTGGCAGCGGAGGACAAAGTCAGATGAAGCTCGGTATATTTCTGCAGACCCAGTGGAATCCTGGTGCCGATATAGAAGAGGGTATCGCCGGGCTCACTCGACAAGCAGTTTTGGCTGATGAGTTAGGGTACGATTCGGCGTGGCTGCCCCAGCATTATATGTCTGCACCTTTTGCGTCGCTTCAGCCCGGACCAATGCTTGGTTTGCTTGCAGCGGAAACAAAAAATATTCGTCTTGGTACTGGTGTTTATTTACTCCCTTTCACACACCCAGTGGTATTGGCTGAAGAAATGGCGAGTGCCGACTGGATATCCAATGGTCGATTAATCTTCGGGGCTGGTATGGGATATCGTGAGGAGGAATTTGCCGCGATAGGCGTGCCGATCAAGGAGCGAGTGGGTCGCTTCGTTGAGGGGCTAGAACTTATTCGACGTCTTTGGACTGAGGACAAAGTCACACATACCGGGAAATATTATTCACTAGAGAATGTGACGATTAGCCTCAAACCAAAACAATCGTCAGGGCCTCCAATTTGGATCGGCGGAAGTGTCGAAAAGGCCCTGCAAAGGGCGGCACTGATTGGCGATGTGTGGGTCTCAAGTATGAGCCCTACCTTCGAAGAGTTGCGGAATATGTTCGCCATTTTCGATGCTGCCCGCTCCGGGCTCTCTGTGCCTGATGAAAGGCCAACGATGCGGGAGTGTTACATCGGCGCGACCCCCGAGCTTGCGATATCAGAATCGTTCGATGCTCTCTATGGTAAGTACAGTGCTTACCAGGCCTGGGGATCGGTTTCGAGCCAGACGACGTTCGAGGGCCGTCATGATTTTGAGGCGATCATGAAACAAAAATTTCTCGTTGGAGACGAGAAATCAGTGGGCGAGCGACTTCGATGGATGCGCAACGAACTTGGTATCGATCACGTAATTGCCCGTGTGCGATGGCCAGGGCTCTCCGAAGAACGAGCCCTGAATACCATGCGCCGCCTTGCCGAGGTTGCTGCGAAAATTTAGGCGATTACAAGTCAGCGAAGCAAAGGCAAAACGAACTGAAGCGTGTTTGTTTCGTTCTAGTCCCGAATGCCGGTTCCTACAAATAAGGTAGTAGTCTAAATGGACAGCAACAGCGCCGCGAGTTCCTCCGGATGGCTCAGCATTGGGAAATGTCCAGCATCTAGCTCCAAGTAAGGCGCGTTTAGCGTTTCCGCTGTGCGGCGCTGATGTGTTTCTGGAGGGTTGGGATCACGAATGCAGTTGATAACCGTCGCGGACCATGATTGCGCCCAGAAACTGTCCAATTCGCCGGGACTGCCGGATGTGCTAATGGGATGCGGCGTATAGCGCGCCATTGCCCAGGACCTGAGATCTGGCTGCAGATCTCGGAACATGCCAGTTTCCATAAAGGATCTGGATAGCACGCGCGTGAGCTCGGTAAACTCGTAAGACATGTTGGGCTGAGGTATGACGATGTCGCTGATTGCTTCGCCGGGCTGCGGAGCCAGCGCGTCCACGAAGACAAGATGACGGACCCTTTTGCGCGCCAGTTCTGCTGTCTTTGCTGCCACTAGACCGCCCGTGCTGGTCGAAACCAGAACTGCGTCATTTATATCCTGGAGGAACAACATTTCAGCGACCTCTTCGGCCTGCGACGTCAGTGTAATACCCGGCCTCACCTGCGAGGCGCGTTCGCCACAGCCGTCAAGGGTAGGTGCGTATACCTCATGCGCCGCCGCAGCCAGAACCTGCACTGTTGGCTTCCACACCCAGCCGCCCATAAAGCCGCCGTGAATCAAAACAAAAGCTGTCATTTTTATTAAACTCCACCCTCTACTGCTAAGATCGTGGTATCGCGAAACCGCGTCGCCTTGAACCATACTCGGTGGGGAAGCGGCACAGCCACAATCGTAAATTTATCTACCGATCCTTATGTAAACAGGGGCAACGCTAATTTTGATGGTTTGGGCGCATAAGAATTACACGGACCTATCGACTAATTGAAAAACGGCGCCCACTACCAAGCAACTGTAAGAAAGGGTTTTTTATGAAAGTTGGTGTCGCCATGTTCTGTACAGATTATGCCATGCCCTCGACTGAGCTTGCGGTATCACTTGAAGCACGCGGATTTGAATCATTGTGGCTGCCAGAACATAGTCACATTCCCCTGTCACGTATCTCGCCGTTTCCGCCGGGTGGTGACCTGCCAAAAAAATATTATGACGTGCTAGATCCATTCGTGGCTCTAGGCGCGGCGGCGGCAGTTACCATATCGTTGAAGCTCGCAACAGGGATCTGCCTGGTTGCTCAGCGTGACGCGATTCAAACGGCAAAAGCGGTGGCCTCGCTCGACCAGATTTCGGGAGGCCGTTTTTTGTTTGGAATAGGCCCCGGTTGGAACCGTGACGAGATGGAAAATCACGGCATCCTTTTTAAATCCCGCATGAATGTCATGCGGGAAAAGGTTGCTGCGATGCGGGAAATTTGGACCCAGTCCGAGCCAGAATTCCATGGCGCCTTTATCGATTTCGATCCGATGGTCACCTCGCCCAAACCTATCCAGAAACCACACCCGCCGGTGATCGTTGGTGGAGGTGTTCCACATGGGGCCCGGCGTGCATTGGCCTACGGCGACGGTTGGGTGCCGAATGCTACGCGCCCGAATTATCGCCTGCTCGATCGGATGAGCGAATACCGAGAGATGGAAAAGGCGGTAGGTAGGTCGGTTCCTATCACCGCTTTCGGCGTGGAGCATGACCCGGAATTTTGGGGTGCCTACGAAGACGCGGGAATTGATCGGATCATCCTAAGCATGCCATCAGAACCCGCTGACGCGATTTTGCCTATGCTGGATCGCTGGGCGGTCTCGCTTTAACTTGGCGACGCCTAACAGTCGTCGTTTGTGCAACCTAATTTGGAAAAAACAATAATGCTACCGGCACCACGGTTTCATCATCTACACTTGCGTTCAATTGATCCGGACAGTGCTATCGAATTTTATGTGCGCCAGTTTTCCACCTGCGAAAGTGGGTATTGGGCCGGCCTGCCCGCCCTATTGTCACCAAACAACGTGATGATACTGTTCGATCGGATGGATGCGCCGCCGCTCAAAACACCGCAGAGCGCAATTTGGCATTTTGGCTGGCACGTTACAGATAGTCGCGCCAAGACATTGGAATTTGAAGCCCGGGAAGAGGTAATATCGAGACCGCTTTTCAGTGGTGTCGCAAATGAAATGGTGTCGATTAGCAGTGATACCTGGTTCCGTGACGGTAACAAGCTCGGTGTCAGCGAACGTGAGATTGACGAACACCGTGAGCAAAAAACACCGGTCCCTGGCGGTCCAGGCTTCGCTTATTTTGAAGGCCCTGAAGAGGTCCTGTTTGAGATCGCTGGCGACTATCCTTCAGAACGGTTCAACCATGTGCATATGTGGCAGGAAAATCCATTGTGCGCGCAGCTTTGGTACCAGAAACATTTTAACGCTATGCCCCGCGCCAGTTTCGGCAACTTGGACGTTACTGCCGAGGATTGCAGCGTACCGCGAACGGACGAACATACCTTTCCAGCACTTAACCATGGCGGCATGTTTCGAGCTCCACGCGGAGGTGTGACGTTCGGCGATGTGGATTTGATCTGGTATCCAAACCAGGGTGATGATTCGCTTGCATCCTCCCTGGGACAGTTCCAGGACCACTTGGCTCTGTCAGTTGCCGATCTAGACGCCTGGGTATTAAAGCTCCAGGTTGAAGGCGTTACCTTTCTGTCCGATGTTTATGCGCTGGGCGATACAAGGGCGGTCATGATCGAAGGCCCTAGCAAAGAAGGTCTAGAGCTGGTTGAAGAGACTTGACCTTATTTCTGCGACACTAAAACCACGTTCACCGTTGCAAAAATGCGCTACATGCATGCGACGGCATAGACGTCGTGTACTCCCTTGGGAAGTGGGTAGTCTTGCCAGCTGACACCGTCATCTTCTGTCCCAATGACCTGTCCCATTCGGGTAACGCTGTACAAAATCATCGGATTAGTGGGGTGCGCGGCGAGCGACATGATCGTGCTATTTGCTGAGATCCCATGATCTATGCGCGTCCAAGATTGAGCGACGTCGTTGCTACGGTAAAGCGACCCTTTATTGCTAAAAGCGGCCTCCGACAGTGCGGCGTAGAAAACCTTTGGGTCGTGTGGCGAAACAATCACGTCGCGGCAATAGGTGATAGGCGAGTGCTTCCCGACGTTAGTATCTTGCCATGTTGAGCCGCCATCTTGAGACCGAAATATGCCCATTCGGATACCAAGGAAAACGTCATTTGGAGCGTCACTGCTTATGGCCATGGCGTGCGTGTCCAGCATCCCTTCGCAGACACCACAATCCCTGCCACCGACATTGCTTTGAAGGTGCGGTAACTGCGCAAGTTCCATCAAATGGTCAGAGACGTCTTTCCAGCTCTCGCCGGCATCGACGCTGCGCAGCACGCCGCTAACCTCGAGGCCTATATAGATTTCGTTGGGTTGGACAGGGTTGAAGGTTACGCTGATCGTCCGGCTGTCAAACCCATCTCGCTCACAATGTGAGGGCGGCACGACTTGTGGTAAGTGGTTCCAGGTATCGCCGCCGTCGGTACTACGATACATCGCTACCGGTGCTGCGCCGCAATACACGATATTAGGCTTGGTCGGATGGACTGCGATTGACCAGATTATTTCCGAGTCTACTGGAAAGTCCGGTCGTTGCCAGGACGAGCCTCCATCCTTGCTGCGATAGGGGCCGTTCTGTGTGCCTACGAATAGTGTCTGAGGGTCGGTCGGGTGCGAGGCTATGCAACGCACCTCGACATTTTCTGGCAGGCCGCCGGAAACAGTATCCCATTTGCTGGAACCTGGACGAAGCCGGAAGAGGCCGGGGCGATATCGCCCAGCGTTTTCACCTTCGCCGGCGCTTGCGCCCGCGAAGACCGTACTCTCATTACCTGAAACCATTCTTTCCCCAAACTCCGCTACAGCTACTTTATGAACTCTCGAACTGAGAACGCTATGCGTTAAACTCGTTGCCGACAAAATTTTGTTTTTCTAATGCCGGCGAATGACTTTATTCTTTTGCCGTTCCCCGTGCACTTTCGATCTCCAATATTGAAGACCTGATCGACGGTTATGGTGCTGCGTGCGAAAGTTGGTAGTCGGCCTCAAAAAAATAAGCGGATCAGGCCAAAGAATTTCTGCAGTCTGGCAAAATCGGCCTCGTTGCCATCGGGTGGGGAATGCTAAACGATCAGAATCGGCCTATGGATGCCGCCGCCAAGCTTGGTATCGATAATCCCTATTCTATAGTTGCGCCGTTCTACGGCTTCTATTTGGAAAGGGGTCTATGACGGCAAGCCTTCTACTTGGCAGACTGGAAGCGTGGCTTGCTAGACCCTGCAATGGACGGATCTGAGCGGTTTAAGTGGGTTCGGTTCGTTTGTTTGGCGTATAGCGCGGCACTTT
>CAYYUG010000050.1:0-34353 GCA_964474755.1 uncultured Rhodospirillaceae bacterium
AGCCTTTGATTTCATTGGTTTCAGGGACAAGACTTATTCAAGCATATATCAACCGCAAAGTGTTCTAATTTGACTTACAGAACCAACCATAGGCCTCATGATTTACAGGTATAATTTTGGCACTACCTCCCAGTCTCCCCATACACAAAGAACGGCGTACAGAAGACTGGTTGGAAACAATAGCCAAGTCATAGGGCCTTTATCACGTCCCACTATCACCTCCAGCCACTGCCACCAGAGACCTTGACGGTGTCAGCGATCATGAACTCGCAGGCGTCAGAACACATGAAAAGCACGAGTTCACCAATCTCTTCCGGCCGCCCAGCGCGGCCCATCGGATTCCGCGTGATCGCATCCTCCATCATGCCCGGCTCGTTTATGTCCTGGAAGGGTGTGTCCACAATAGCGGGGGAGATAGAAAGCACGCGGATGCCCTGGTCGGCGAACTCCCGCGCCGCGCCCAAAGTAAGCGTATCTACGGCGCCCTTGGCGGAGGCATAGTGTGGCGACTTACCGGGCCCCCCCATACGAGCCGCCATACTGGCCACGTTAACTATCACGCCTTGGCCTCGCTCAAGCATATGGGGAATGGTCTCCTGCATCGCGTAGAAGGTACCCTTGACGTTCAGGTCGTAAGTACGGTCCCAAAGATCGTCGTCAATCTCAAGAAATTTGGCGCGTTTTATGGCAGAGCCCGCGCTGTTAAAAAGAAAATCGACTTGGCCATAGTTATCGATGGATTTGGTGACCATGGACTGGACACTGTCACGTTGGGTCACGTCCACATGAATGCCTGTGGCGGACCCGCCGGCGTCCTCGGTCTCGCGCGCGGCGGCGACTGCGCTTTGTTCGTCGATATCAGCGCATACGACGTTTGCGCCCTCGCGCCCAAAGATCGTCGCAGTGGCCCGCCCGATGCCACTGCCCGCCCCGGTGATGACGATGGTTCGTCCCTTAAAGTAGTCCGGTGTCTTGGCCATTATTCTACCTTTTTTTCGTTCTTGCTTTTAGTACGTGTCTTAAGCGACCGTCTGATTTGGAGATCTTATCGAGGATCCCACTTATAGTAAAAATCCTACCCATGGGTAAATCCGAACACAAACGTCGATCCAATCGAGGATGGGCTATAGCACGACGGGGCGCCAATGAACGTTCACAACTTTTCAGGCTGGGTTGTCAGAAAGAAAACAAGTCATGTTGGCTATGTCGCTAATGCGCCCTCCTATAATGTCTATTCCAGTACAATGCGCGGAAAATAGAATGAAACTATCCAGTTGGGTTGATCGACGATTTCAGAAATCCGCAGATCGGCACACACACTGCAAAGCATATAGGCCTCCTCCGGTGCCATACCGTGTCGCGCCGTTAACAGATCGATCATCTCGCACACGGCATTCCTAGCCCCCACCATGAGATCCGGGCCGACACCCGTGGTCACGTCGTAGCCTTTTTCATCGAGGTGGCGCGTCACCGGTCCCGGTGTCGTAAAACGGGGAAAGGCCGGCCCCGCACCTTTGACCAAATCGAATCGCACTGGCACATCCATCGGACTCTCGATCGCTGTCCCGCAGACTTCACCATCACCCTGCGCTGCATGCGTATCACCCAAAGAGAACAGGGCTCCGTCAACCTCGACGGGCAGGTAAAGAACGCTGCCGGCGGCCAGGTCCCGAATATCCATATTGCCGCCCACCTGCCGTGGTGGAACAATACTGTGCGTCCCCATTTCCGCGGGAGCGACGCCAACTGTTCCCGCAAATGGCTTCAGAGGTACCCGGCCAAAATTGCCGAAAAGGGCTGGCATCAGGGTATCTGTGTCATAAGACCAAATATGCAGCGCGGGCTGCTGAAACTGGTCGGCAAGAAGCCCGAAGCCGGGAATGTTTGCCGTCCAGCCCCAACCGGATGGATGATAACTGTCAAACGTCACTTGCAGTGCATCGCCGGGTTTAGCCCCCTCAATACAGACAGGACCGGTCACCGGATTGATCTTATCGAAATCGAGCGCCGCGATATCAGCGACCGTCGACTCAATCGATAGCTGTCCACCTGAACTATCGACAGTTTCCAATGTTACCGTTTCGCCCGGAGCAACTGTCAGGACCGGCGGCTTGGCATTATCCCAGCCAAAATGGTGATCATGCCGGTGAATCGTATAGCTCGATTGCATAATACCCTCCCACTTCTATTATTATTCTCCGTTAAGCGGTTCTCTGTGGTCAACGGTCTCTGCCCACATAGAATGTTATGCCTAGTCTCTTCACGAAACACCAAAAAGGTAAAACTATGCGTATTGGTCTGTTCACAGCGATGCAATGGTCACCAGATGAGGACCCCGCAGCGGTTTTGGCTGCCCTGCGCGAACAGGTCCGCGCGGCCAGGGATAATGGTTTCGACGCGCTGATCATGGGTCAACACCTTCTCACCGGACCGATGGGGATGTATCAACTTTCGCCGCTAATGGGCCATCTGATTGAAGACGCTAAAGGCATGCAAATCGGTCCAGGCGTCTTGCTGCTTTCGATGTTGAACCCCGTCCTGACCGCCGAGGAAAGTGCCTCTATCGACTGGATGAGCGACGGCAATTACGTACTCTGCGCTGGACTGGGCTATCGACCGGAAGAATTCCAGGCGATGGGTGTCGAGATGCGGCAGCGTGTCAGTCGCCTTACTGAGGGATTAGAGATCGTCAAACGCCTTTGGACCGAGGATAAAGTGACCCACCATGGGAAGCATTTCCAACTCGACGATGCAAAAGCGAGCATACAACCCAAACAAAAGCCGCGCCCTCCAATATGGCTCGGAGGCGATGTAGAAGCGTCAGTACGCCGGGCCGCCCGTATCGCTGATGCCTGGTGCGTCGCGCCGACACTATCTACAAAATCTCTTCTGAAATATCTGGAGGTGTTTCGCGAAGAGCGGCGGAGGACAGGGCAATCCGAGGATGTAAGCAATCCGCTCATCCGGGAAGTGTTCGTCGGACGCGATGCCGAGCACGCCCAGTCAGTCAGTCGCGGCCCATTGCTTTACAAATACAGCGCGTACGCCTCCTGGGGACAGGGAGAAACAACCCAAGGCGACTTTGACAATGCATTCGACGAATTTGCATCGGGGCGCTTCCTAATCGGTGACGCTGAACAGGTAAAGGACGAAATTCTGAACTACGGCGAAATTACTGGCAGCGACCAAATGATCTTCCGGGTACAATGGCCGGGCCTCGAGCATTCGGAAGCCCTTGGAAACATTGACCGGATCGGAAAAATTATTGCTGACCTACGATGATGGTGCACACGCAACGCGCGCCCTTATTTAATTTCTAATTTTAGTAAGGAACTTCTTCGCTAGCCTGCAAAGAGGCGATGAGCGTCGACTACTAATGTGCTTCCCCTGGAGCTGAGTATTAGTGGCTAAAAAATTGGAGAAACGAAGAAACGTTTTTCTACAACCTTTCTTATTTGGGCATAGCAAAGTTAAAGAAATTTAATAATTTTGATAACTCACACGTTAGCCAGCATCATAGTTGACGCGCTAACCAATACCTACGAAACATGTTTTAGCCATCAACGAAAAGCGAGACGCGCAAATGGCCAAAATCGAAACAATCGAGCGTTTAAGGCAAATCTACAAGCCAGCATTCGGCCGATCCTTAGAAAAGGAACTGAAGCATCTCGACAGTCACTGCCAAAAGTTTATCAGCCTTGCTCCGTTCGTAGCTATCGCAACACAAGGCGTTGAAGGTCTAGGTGACCTGGCGCCACGCGGCGAAGAACCAGCCGTTGCCCGGGTCCTGAATGATCGCACCGTTTTAATCCCAGATCGGCCTGGGAACAATCGTCTCGATAATTACAGTAATATCTTGGAAAACCCGAAGGTATCGTTGCTGTTTTTGATTCCCGGCGTCAATGAGACCCTTCGTATAAACGGGCTTGGTGAGATCCGTGACGACCCGGAATTACTAGAGATGTTTACCGTTAACGGAAAGCTTCCGGTAACCATTTTGCAGGTCACGGTTTGCGAAGCATACTTGCATTGCGCGAAAGCCCTGATGCGGTCGAAACTCTGGGCACCGGAAGCGATCGTCAACCGGTCAGTCCTCCCTTCTATGGGACAGATGATCAAGGATCAGACGCAATCAACAGCCCCCATCGAGAACCAGGCCGATATGGAGGCGCGTTACGAAAAAGTCCTCTACTAGCTGTTGCTCAATGCTGCACCTGGACAGGCCAGTGAAAAAATCGAGAATCCAGTATAAAGGGATTTTAGGGGAGCAGCACCGAAGATGAGTTTTGAGAAACCCTATGAAGGTCTGAGGGTAGTCGATTTTAGTCAGGGCGTAGCAGGCCCTTATTGTGCGATGCTACTTGGCCGCCATGGCGCCGATGTCATCAAGGTAGAACCGATCGACGGCGACTGGTCACGAATGTTAGCGCCTGTCTATGGCGACCATACCGCCTACTCAATCCCGGCAAATATTGGTAAACGTAGCCTTGCAGTGGATCTAAAGTCGGACGCAGGCAAAACAATCGTCGAGCGTATGCTGCCCAATGCGGACGTATTCCTAGAAGGGTTCCGTCCTGGGGTTATTGAACGGCTGGGCTTTTCATACAGCCGCCTGTCATCGTTAAACGAGAAATTGATCTATGTTTCGATTTCAGGCTTTGGTCAGGAAGGCCCGCTGCGCGACAAGCCAGCAATGGATCCTGTCCTGCAGGCCTTCACTGGGTTCATGGCTGAAAACAAGGGGCAGGATGGCATCCCGCACCGGACACCGACTATCATTAATGATATGTCCACAGCGCTCTATGCACAGCAAGCCGTCGCCGCCGCCCTTTATGCACGACGCGATACCGGGCGCGGTCGTCGTATTAATGTCAGTCTGATGGAGGCGTCTGCCAACCTTCAGACAATCCGACTGATGGGCTATCATCGAGACGGCCCTTTCAAGCCAGGAATGGCGCCAAACGGCGTACTCCAAACCGCCGAAGGTGCCATTCAAATCGTCATTATCCGAGATCACGATTTTGTCAAATTTTGCAAAGTAATCGGCCGTGAAGATATGGCCAAAGATGAACGATTTCAAACCGGCGATGGACGCCGTGCGAACGCGGAGGAACTATATCGCATCGTTTGCGAAATCCTCATGACGCATCCTGCAACTCATTGGCGGGACGGCTTTACCGAAGCTGGATTGCAAAACGAGGTGGTGCAGAACTACAACGATTTCATCGAGCATCCACATGTCGAGGCGACAGGTCTGATCAGCTGGATGACACCACCAGGATCCAAGACGCCCTGGCCGGTGCCGAACGTGCCAGGCTTACCCAAACTCGATCCGGAAGCGGATGAGCATGCCTCGCCGCTTCTCGGACAGCACAGCCGGGAAATTCTTGCTGAGTTAGGTTTTTCAGCGAATGAGACCGAACGTTTCGTGGCAGACGGCATTATCGGGGTCTAGTCCTCTTGGCCGTTGAAGACGAAATCGCTTTCCTGGAGGTATTCCGCGAGAAAATCTCTGCCTTCCTTGTTGACGGAACCATTCCTACAAAAGACCCGCTATGGGGCGGTAGTGGCCTAATCAACATGGAAGAGGCGATGAAGAACCCTTCATTTCGAACGTTGCGGAAAGAAATCAACAGAATGAAAGGCCGCGCGGCGCAATTACTTGAAGGGTTATCAATAAATTGCACGTTCACACAATACCCACCACCAGCAGTCGGTGGACCAGTCGAAAAGTTTCCCTTGTTTAACTTGATTACCGACAACCAATCTCTGCACACGGTTGACGGATCGGTCTTCACCGACAAGATCGATGAGGCAATTGGACTATTGGAAGCGCGCTGCAGTGGAGACCTGTCCTTCGGCTCTCTGCCCATCTTTGAAGTGAGTGATCTAACAGCAGCGTTAGATTTCTATCAGAGAATACTGGCGTTTACTGCGCGAAACTCAGATGAGATGACGGATGCCGCTATCATTGTCAACGACGGTGCATGTATTATGTTATACATGTGCGACAATCCGGCACCATCTCGTACGATCGTTCGCCACACACACCCTAATGAGGCTCTAGGACAGGAAATGACACTCGGTGGCCACACATATCTTGCGATCACCGATCTGGATGGCAATCGATTGCTGTACGAAAAGGTAGTTTAATAGCTAACTACTTGCAGCAGAGGCGTAGCGCCGCCAGTTTGAACCGTGCACCCAGCAAGGCCAACCTCTCATAGACATAGACGGAGCATACTCTGTCCGTTCACTACTGGAGCGCTTCTGTATGCACGCAAGCAAGTACCGGTCGACGCTGTTCTAGCTCCGTAGCATTCAAAACGTGGCATTGGAGTTTCTGCAGAATGTCATTGATGTACTAGGAAAGATGCCTTGGTAAAACCAGTAGAAAAAAAATGGTGACAAAGGATATCGATTGTTCCTGGGCATCGATTAATTTTAGTTAGTTAGGAATAATAAGTTTGTGCATAAAATATTAACCCCCAATTAGGTCAACATTTGCGCAAAGCTCTAAAAAGTGGTTAGGGAGGCCACCAATGATCGATCAGCAATCAAAGGCGAATGCCTTCTGTTCCCTACACGAGCAAGACAAACCCTTCCTCATCCCTAACCCCTGGGATGCTGGAAGCGCCAAGTTACTCACTAATCTCGGTTTTGAGGCGCTCGCTACGACGAGCCTTGGCGTCAGTGTTAGCGACGGATCGTTGGATACGTCAGCCAAACGAGTTCTCGATAACCTTAAGGCCATTTGCGCAGCAACCGACCTACCCGTTAATGCGGATCTGGAAAACTGTTTTGCAGACGAGCCAGCAGCAGCAGCCAGCATGTTTCCTCGTGCCTATGAGGCCGGCGCGGTCGGTGCATCAATCGAGGATGCGACCGGCCGGCGTGAGAACCCAATCTATGAATTTAACCAGGCTGTAGAGCGAGTACACGCAGCCATCGAAATCACCAAGACCCTGCCGCAACCCTTTACCCTCACCGCGCGGGCAGAAGGTTTGCTATACGACATTGGAGACTTGGAAGAGATCATCAAGCGCCTACTCGCCTTTGAGGAGCTTGGCGCTGACGTACTCTACGCTCCAGGCTTAAGGACTATCGAGGAGATGAAAGTCGTGATGAATGCAGTCTGTAAGCCCGTAAACATCGTGATGGGGTTCGCGGACCCGGATATCACCTTGGCTCAACTGGCGGAAATCGGCGTCCGCCGGATCAGCATCGGTGGCGGCCTTTCACGCGTTGCGCTCAATGCAATGATGGTTGCCGCACGCGAGATGAAGGCTGGAAAATTCTCCTTCGTACGGGACATGATTAGTACAAAGGAGATGGGCGACGCATTCAGAAGCTAACGCGCGGATCTAACCATCCTGCCGCCCAGCACCTGCAGCAAAGCGCCCGGTTCGGTAGTCACGCACCATAACAGGCGGGTACTTCGGTGCCTCTCTTCCACGAGGAATGCATACGACGTCAGCGTCATAGTTAGGAATAACAAAAAACCCGATCGATAGTCGCCGACTGCGGGCTCGTGCTTCGTGCGGTGGTTTTACAACTCGGTGCGGCGTGGAACGCCAGCGGTCGTTAGTCCAGCGCATCATCAAATCACCGATGTTGACGATGTAGGTATCTGGTATCGCCGGTGCGGCGATCCAGTTTCCGGCTGGCGTCTGGACCTCTAGGCCACCGGGCGCGGCTTCGTTTCGCAGGATTGTTGTAAGGCCGAGATCAGAATGCACGCCGCAGCGGAGTTGACCCGATTGGAACTCGACCTCTGGCGCAGGGTAATGCAGCAAACGGAGCTGGCAGGAATGGCGCGCTAAACGTTCAATGAAATATTCAGCTGGCAGGTCGAGCGCCAAAGCGTAAGCCTCGCCCAACAGCTTTGCTAACCGCAACATCTCATCGTAATAGGATAGCATCGCTGAGCGTAGCAACGATGGCCGCTCTGGCCACAAGTTGGGCGCAAAGTCAGGATAAGCTAGATCGCAGGTGTAGTAGGGTTCATCTGGCACAACCTCTGGCCCAATGGCGAAGACCTCCTTGTAATCAGCCGGCGTCACGCGCCCGTGCATCAACGCCAGTGTTTCCTCGCCAAAAGGAATGTAGCCGCGGTTCTCATCATTATTAGGCCGGCGAACTACCAGCTTCTCTTCAAGCGGGCGGTTGAAGAAGTCAAGGGCAGTTCTATGCAGCGAGAAGCCCTGTCCTGCCGGCACCCCATGTCCAGACACGACCAGGAAACCGAGCGTCTCGCAAGCATGAGCGATTTCGTCGGCGACAATTTGGCGCGCAGCCAAATCACCGTTACGAAACGTCGTTAAATCGATAATGGGGATATCCTGTGCCATGGCTCCCCCAAATACATTCGCCCGCCTAGGGGCCGCGCCATCTCGTCTTAATCAAGAACCTTCACGAAGGCATCACGGCTAACGCCATCCATGTTCTGCCCTTCCATTCGGATCAGTTTAGTCGCAGCAGTACGTTCTGGCGCGTGCAGCTTGCCAACATTGTAGTGAACAGCGTCACCCGGGGTCATTTTGTAGGTTTTGAAAGGTTTGGCCTTACCCGGCTCATCTAAAGTAGGCTCGGCAGCGCGTTCGTATTCTGTCATTTCAGTCTCGCCTTCAACCTGACCATAAATTGCCCAGGCTGGCCCGTGATCATGCGGCGGGCTGCTCTTCGCACCAGTATTGACATGCGCCAGGATGCAGAAGCCAAGTTCCTCATCCTTGTATATCACCTGCCGCTCGGTGTCATTCTCGGGTGGAAAATACGTCTTGTAGACCTCTTCGTTGCTCAATACAGGTTGCAAATCTGCGACGACCTTATCCAAGGCGGCATCACTCGGACCGTCTTTCAGGTGCTGGCGGCAATTGGCGGCAAAATTTTCAATGACCTGGCTGCTCATGGGGTGTTCTCCTCTTCCGGCGCCACGACAAAACATCCGCGCGGTCACCCAGTTTGGTAGACGCATGTGTTAAATACTGTAAACAGAGTCTAGCGATACTGGCGAAAGGGGGCAAGAATTCGTGGAATGGCACAACAGCGGGTTAGCAACACCGTATTACAATCCATATGCTTTTTGCCATCATCTGCTACGATAGATATTGCTCGATTCTCCGCGGCTTGGCCCCATCAACGCAGACAAGAATTTTTAGATTCTAATCGCCTAATTCCCCGCCCGGACAAACTAATCCCAGATCAAGTCAGTAACGGCTGAGAACTGCGAATTCCTGATCATCGAATAAGCTAATAGGCTCAATTCCAACGAAACCAGCGGCAATCCGGCGGTATATGACGAACCGTGTATTTTGATCGCACTGCTTTATGCTAACCCGTCTGCAAATCTATATCGAATGTTCGCAGAAACTTTGACGTCATAATATAAAACCCAATGGCAAGGTATAGTTCGACAAGGTCGGTAGAGCTCAAGGATTCGGCTAACGGATCAAAGGTCTTCGCGCTCGGGCGATTGTTTTGCACTACGTCGTCGGTAAAACGCAGCACCGCCTTTTCCAAATAGGAAAATACGTCAGAATCTGCACCTTTTTCCAAAGCGTCGTTCTTTTCATCACTAACGCCGACGCCCTTACCAATCCGCTTATGTGCGACGACCTCGTATTCCGCATCGCACAGAATGCCCGTGCGGGTAATGGCGAGTTCGCGAAGCACTGGGTCAAGCGAACCCTTGAAGCGTATGGCGTTGCCCATTCGGACGTAAGTTTCAAGATGCCTCTCCGAATGGCCCAGCATGCGAAAAATGTTAGAATTATTAAGCTTACCTAGAAGTTCGTTCACCCGATCACTTGACTGTGCCGGATCCACATAGTCGATGCGCGCCATGGCCCCCCCACTGTTATCTTGATCCTCTAAGACCATCATAACGGTCTATAGAGTTACTGCCATAAGGCTCTGACGCGCGGAATGGCCTATATTTAGTATGGAGCAAGACTGCAGCGACAGGCCTGTATTCTATGATCCTTGTTTCTCAATAGCAGGGGCCTTGGCGCCCAGCGCAGAGCGGTCTAAATAGACACTGCGTATCAACGAACGGACCATCTTTATGAGAAACCAACTGTTTTCACCCTTTACTATGCGCGGCATGACCCTCGATAACCGTATCATCGTCTCTCCAATGTGCGAATACAGCGCCATCGACGGCAACGCGCAAGATTGGCATCTGATGCATCTGGGCCAGTTCGCAACCGGCGGTTTTGGCCTCGTGATCACCGAAGCGGCGGCCGTAGAGGCCCGTGGCAGAATTACCCCGCAGTGCCTTGGCCTATGGTCCGACGAAAACGAAGAGGCACTCGGCCGTGTGATGCGGTTCTGTCGCAAATATGGTCAGTCCAAGATGGGTATCCAACTGGCTCATGCTGGCCGCAAAGCATCGACCCACCGTCCTTGGGAGGGTCGAAGCTCGTTAGCGCCGAAAGAAGGCGCTTGGGAGACGATCAGCAGCGCGGCTAACCCACAAGGGGAAGGATGGCATACGCCTAGAGCAATGAACCGGAGCGATATGGATGAAGTTCGCGAGGCCTTTGTCGCCGCGACCAAACGTTCCGACAGGCTCGGCTTCGACATGATTGAAGTGCATAGCGCGCACGGCTATCTCATGCACGAATTTCTCTCTCCAATCGCGAACACGCGCAACGACGAATTCGGTGGCACTATCGAAAATCGGATGCGGTTCCCACTCGAAGTCTTCGCGGCAATGCGTGCGGTTTGGCCGGAAGCAAAACCAATGGGTCTTCGTCTGTCGGCAACTGATTGGGAGGAAAACGGTTGGACGCCCGATGACTCGGTTCTCTATGCGCAAAAACTCAATGACCTTGGCTGCGACTATATATGTGCCTCCAGTGGAGGCATCTCAGGAAACACTCGACTTGAGTTGGGCGAAGGGTACCAGGTTAAATTTGCGGCAAAAATCCGCCGTGAGGCGGGGATCCCAACCATGGCAGTCGGCATGATCTACGATCCACACCACGCCGAAAAAATTGTCGCCGACGGACAGGCGGAAATGGTGGCCTTAGCTCGGGGTCTATTGTTCGATCCCCATTGGCCCGTTCGCGCAGCAGCGGCGCTTAATGTCAAGGCGACGTCACCACCGCAATACGAGAGAGCCTATGGTTTCCGCTTCCTGCGCGAAAAAGAACAAACCTGGGTGCGGCCAGCCGATATCGCGGACTAAACCCGTCCCGCGGATACACCACCATCAACCATGTAAACTCCACCGGTGCAGAAGGAACTGTCGTTGCTGGAAAGAAACAGCATCAGCTTGGCCACCTCTTCCGGTTCACCGTACCGCTGTAACGGCGTGTGCCGTGCCATCGGTCGGTTCGCCCCATCTCCAGTTGGCAGACCATTCATCTCCTCGATCGACGACATCATCCGCGTATCAATGGGCGAAGGGTTAACCGTATTAACTCGAATATCGTCCGCCGCACCCTCGAGCGCCGCCGCCCGCATCAGGCCAATAACCGCGTGCTTCGACGTTGCATAGGCAGACATGCCCGCAATAGCACGAATTCCAGCAGTTGATGAAGTGATAACAACGCTACCCTGACCTCGCTTCTTCATCTCGGGCATCACGTGCTTAAGGCCAATGAAGACACCGCGGACATTAACCGCTATGACCTTATCGTAAAGTTCTTCGGGATAATCAACAATTGAGGCGATCTTGCCCTCGATCCCAGCATTCAGCAACGCAATATCAACACCACCAAACCGCTCGACCGTTGCCGCAACATAGGCTTGTGTTTGAGCCGTATCGGATACGTCTGCAACGGTGCACGCAGCCTTGTCGTCACCAATCTCGGACACAGTTTTCGCCAAGGCATCACCATCGAGATCAACCAACATTACCTGGGCTCCCTCACCCGTAAATACCTGTGCCGCCGCTTTACCGATACCGCCCGATCCACCCGTAATGATCGCAATTTTTCCGTCTAACTTACCCATGACTTTCTCCCTTCACTCAGAAATTGCTTTCGTAAAGACCACCATCCACGTTCAAGCTGTGCCCTGTGATATAACCAGCCTGTTCACTGCACAGAAACGCACAGGCCTCGCCGAATTCTTTCGCATTGCCGAACCGCTGAGCAGGGACCTCGGCAGAAAGTGTCGCTGCAGCGTCCTCGATTGAAACATTAGCCTTCTGAGAATTGAAGGCGAGTGCGCCTCGCAGCCGATCGGTGTCGATATAGCCGGGGAGGATATGGTTGATCGTGACATTATGCTGCGCCACCGTCCGCGCCACCCCTGCGAGAAAGGCCGTTAGGCCAGCTCGGGCGCCGCTCGATAGGTCGAGCCCCGGCACTGGGCGCTTCACCGAGACTGAAGTGATATTGACAATTCGGCCGAAGCGTTGTGTCACCATGTGGTCGATTACCGATTGGACCATCTCAATGGGAGACGCAAAATTCATCGTCACACCTTCAAGCATATCCTCACGGGACAAATCACGAAAATCACGAAACGGTGGCCCGCCATTGTTATTAACCAATATATCGGGTTTAGGACAGGCCGCGATCAGCGCCTTTTGACCACCCAATGTTGAGACATCAGCGATGACAGGGATCACGTCAACACCCGCCGTATCGCGAATTTCCTCCGCTGTCGCCATAGTGACCGCTTCGTCGCGACCATTAACTACGACACTGACGCCGTTTTTCGCTAACGCCATTGCGCATCCCTTACCGAGCCCGCGGCTCGAAGCGCAGACGATGGCGCTGCGTCCTTCAATTCCCAGATCCATGGTGCTCTCCCTGCCCTTGATTGCAATCAAAGCAGTAAAGCATCACGAGCGGGCTTGATGCACCCCTTTACGCCATACCGATCTGCGGAGGGAACTTTTCAAGCATTGGTCCGGGGCGTGCCCGCATCATTTCCTCCAACTCCCGTCGAGAGGAGGAATGGCTAGGATCGTTAAACAAATTGTCCATCTCCGTCGGATCATTCTTTAGATTATAGAGTTCACCGGCGCCAGAAATCATCTCGAAGGTGCATTTATGAGTTGCCGTGCGGACCGTCCGGAGATCGAGATCGATGCCTGAACGGGTCTTGTGCACAAACCATTCACTACGTGCAACCGAACGGCCGGCATTCGGCTCATCTGATATTAGTGGCACCAGGCTCCGCCCCTGCATCATGTCCGATACAGGAATGCTCGCCCAATCGTAGAAGGTAGGCGTCAAATCAAGTGTCGAAATGGGATCATCTATCACTTTTTCCGCCGGGATAGATGCGCCCCTTGCGATCATACCCACGCGCAGTACGCCTTCGTACAGCATGGGACCCTTGAGATAGAGCCCATGATCGCCCAGCATGTCACCGTGATCGCTCGTGAACACAACGATCGTATCCTCAGCTTGTCCGTTTGCTGCCAGCGCCTCAAGAATTCGGCCAACATTATGGTCGATCAGCGAGATCATGCCGTAATAGTTTGCCGTCATGTCCCGTAATTGGTCGTCGCTCTGCGGCGGCACCTTCTGCCCCTTCATGCGATAACGTAGAATTTCCGGATCTTCGACCATCGGTTTGCCGGCAAGCGCTGCCTCGTGCCACCAGGGGCGCCGTTCGAGATCAAGCGTCCTATGAGCCGGCAGGTCGACCTCATCTGGATGATGCAGACGACTCCACGGCTCAGGACAATCGAAAGCGTGATGCGGGTCCGGAAACGATATCCAGGCACAAAACGGTTTAGCAGCATCACGTTTGCCCAACCATTCGATACTTCGATCACCGACCCAGGTACTGCTATGCCACTGCACGGGTAGGCCCGAGTGCCAGGTTTGCGCTGCGCCTGTGTGGGGTGGCAGTTCTGTCGCCCACAGATCTAAAGCTTCTCCTCCCAGCGTTCCACGGCTGAAGAAAAAGCGCTCGTAGTGCTGACCAATCGGCGGCTTCTTGTTGTCACGCGCCTTGTTGAGATGCCCGTGTACTATCAATTCGACATGTTGAAATCCCATATAAGGGCCGCACCAGTCTTCAGCGTAGTTCTGCGATCCCGAATTGCATTCTGGACTGTCGGTCGGTGCAAAAGTCGTCTTGGTCGAAAAATGTGCCTTGCCGAAAAAACCCGTGTCATAACCGGACTGCGCCAAAGTTCCTGCAAACCCGGCCTCCCCGATTGCCGGATCCAGATTGATGCCATTGTCGGCAACGCCATGTGTATATGGCAGCAGTCCAGTCAGCATCGACGCACGTGCCGGCTGGCAGAAAACGCTCGGCGTGACGCAATTAGAAAACCGCGTGCCCTCACGCGCTAACTGGTCAAGATGTGGCGTCTTAACCGCTCGGCCTTCGAACCCGAAACAATCGCCTCGCTGTTGGTCAGACGTAATGAGAAGAAAATTGGGACGTTTTTCCGTCATTCTGGTTTTCCTTTTAATTCGCTTCCTCAATTCCAATCCATACTGCTCAGATATTATTTATAAAACAGCAGTTGGGAGCCGAACGCATAATCGACAACAACCCAAAATTCTCTATGTCTTTGTATTAATTCAGAAAGTGCAACGGACAGCCCGGTCGCGGCCAATCCATTGCAATCAGTTTCCCTGCACCGGACAAGGTTATGAAGGCAGTCTTTAGGTCGGCACCGCCAAAACAGATGTTGGTCGGAAACGGGTCAGGCATCGCAATGTCTTCGCTAAAAAACCCGTCCGGAGAGACAACCGTGAGGTTACCGGGGATTGAACCCACACAGATATTCCCCGCGCCGTCGATTGCCAGTGAATCAAACAAGTGATAACCGTCCGGGTTCGCAAGAAGACGGCCGCGAACCCACGGTGCCGGTCCTGGCTCCTTTGCAATTCGTCCAGGTTCGATTACATCGTAAGCCCAGACCCGGCCAGTGACCGTTTCCACCGTATAAAGCGTCTTCCCGTCCGGCGACAATCCGATACCATTTGGGCCATCTAAATGCCGCACTACCTGTTGGATCATCGAGCCGTCCGGACGGGCGAAGTAGATCCAGCCTTTGTCACGACTGTTCTTGCGGGTCTTCCCGTGGTCCGTAAACCACATGCCCCCATCAGCATCGAAGACTAAGTCATTTGGCGCACGCAGCGGTTCCCCATCGCATTCACGGTAAAGGATTTCGACGGCCCCCGTTTGCAGATCGACTGCCTCAATCCAGCCTGTCGGTGCATTTTCTTCAGCGTGCCCCGGAAAACACATTCCATTGCGCTCGTGGAAGAGCATGCCACCATTGTTGCAGACATAGCAGCGACCATCGGGCCCGATTGCGGCACCATTGGGTCCGCCGCCAGTCTCTGCAACAACCGAAATCGTTCCATCAGGTAAAATTCGCGACAGGCGGCTCGCGGCAATCTCTACCAGGATCACACTGCCGTCTGGCATTGCGATCGGTCCTTCCGGGAAGCGAAGCCCCGTGGCGATTTCCCTGAAATCCGTCATTTTATTTTCTATCCTCGATCCAATCGCCGGTTTCGCTGTCCCACGCCTGTCCGATACCGCGTTCACGTAATTCGTGCCGGGCAATTTCGTTCTTAGTCATGGTACGCGGGAACAAGTCGACAAATTCGACATAGCGTGGAACCTTAAAAAACGCGATACGTTCCTTGCACCAATCAACCAATTCGGACGGATCCGGTCGTGGCCTATCATCGACGGGTTGGACATAAATTTTGATATCCTCTTCGCCAATCTCCGACGGTACGCCGACAGCAGCACAGTCGACGACAGCGTCGTGTCGCGTTAACACTTTCTCCACTTCAAAAGCAGAGACATTCTCGCCGCGACGGCGAATCCAATGAGCCTCTCGACCGATAAAATAGACATAACCGTCCTCGTCGAGATAACCAAGATCACCAGAGTGGTACCAGAGGTTTTTCCAGGCGGCCAGCGTCTCGCGTGGCTTATTAACGTACTCAATCATATAGGTATTAGGAACCTTGGGACGAAATAATATCTGGCCCTGCGTGTTAGGAGGTACCGGATTGTCGTCGGCATCAACCACTAAAACTTCCGCCCAGCCATGTGGTCGACCACAGGAGCCGCTGCGCCGGTCGTGCAGCCGCTCGCTGCACATCAGAACGCCCATTTCCGTCATCGAATAGACCTCTAGCATAGGAGCCCCGAAACGAGTTTCGAACTCGTCGCGCAGGTCTTTACGCACTTGACTTGATGCGATGCCAACGCCAACTCGCACCTTGTGAGATTTGTCCAAATGTGACTTAGGGCGCCGCAGCAACACTGCCATCATCGTTCCGAGCGGGTCTATGACTGTCGCGCCATATTTTTCCACTATGTGCCAGTAATTAGACGCGCTAAACCATTTGTCCATGATCCCAGTCATACCGTTATAAAGCGGACCGGTGATCGCGAACTGCTGTCCACCGATGTGGAAGAAATGGGAATTGGCGTAATGTACGTCGTCTTCCGTCACGTCGGCGATTTCCGCATAACGAATAGCCGCAGCGATGTAATAGAGGTGAGAGACCAATACCCCCTTTGGCATATTCGTACTACCGCCGGTGTAGACTATACAGACGGGATCGGCGGCGACGACCTCCGCATCAGGAAGGCACTCCTCTCCTTCCAGCAAATCATCTAGCGGTGCAGCCCCCTCGATTAGATCAAATGCTCCGTGCACAAATACATCCAGATCCAGCTTGAGCAATGGCTTTGCCGAGATATAGGCTTCGGCCAACTCCTCATCGACGACCAAAATCTTGGCGCCAGTATCGTTTAAGCTGTAGGCTAGGTCTTCTTTTTTAAGCGACACGTTAAGCGATGCATAAATCGCACCGATCTTCGCGCAGCCAAACCAGATTAGCGCCTGCTCGATCGCATTGTACATCACGGTCGCAACCACATCACCGTGAACGATGCCCTTTGCTATCAAGCTATTCGCAACACGGTTAGACATCCTGTCTGCATCAGCATAGGTCAAGGTGATATCGCGGCAGATTAGGAATGGCTTTTCGCCGAAGGCCGCACGTTTGACTACGAGATCGCGAAGTGTTGTCGCGTCCGGTGTATGACCCATAATATCAATCACTTGCTTACTTTCCTCTGTTTGGGTGCCACGGGTTGCGTCAGTTCCGGCACGCCTGCAATACCGGTCTCGATCAGTCGGGCAATGTCATCGTTACCATAGGCCAACAAGTCGCCAAGTATGTATTCGTCACCCTCGCCCAGCAGTGGGGCCGCCTTGCGAATAGCGGCGCGCGTGCCCGCCTCCCGCCAGGGTGCGGCAACAAGCTCTTCATCGCCGGTAAAGGGATGATGCGACGGTAGCCAAGCCGAGCAATCACCGAATTCCGCTGCTTTTTCTGACTGCTCCAATTCGTAAAATAACGCTGCCCGACCTCCCATATCCTCACAATTTCGGACCGCTTCATCACAATTTAAACCGCCAAACGTCTGGCGAAGTGTACTCACATTCTCAATAGCGCCTTTCGGTACAGAAAGCGCGACAATTTGATTGTCCGCCGTCTCGATGATTGCATCTACTGTTGTCACCGCTGGGACCGGCGCGCTGGCAAGTGTCGCAGCAGCCTCGATCTGCGATAGGTCGAGTGACAGTCCCCGTCCTGTCTCGCGGGCCGAGAGCGCACCTGCTATTGCCACCATAGCACCAAAGACAGCAGCGTTCGGATCACTGATGGAAAAAGTCGGCGAACCGATGAACGTACCCGCCTCCTTGATCAGGTTTTCTGCGCCGCCTAATGCACTTAAAACAAGGCCATAGGATCGCAGATCCTCAACCGCGGAACCGCGACCAGGCCCACTCATAGAGAGCTGAACGATCCGAGCATTCGCACTCGACAATACTTCTCGACTAAGACCAAGGCGCTCCATCGTACCAACCGTAAAATTTTCGATGATGAGATCCGAGACACCAATCAGAGATTTCGCGATTGCCAATCCTTCGACTTGTTTTAAATCGAGGGAAAGACCAATTTTATTGCGGTTTAAACTGTGGAAATAAATCGAAGACTCGATCCGCGTCCGTTCGTCCATCAGCCCACGCTTTGCTTCCAGCCCTCGCGTCCGATACAGGTCAAACCGCTTTGGCGTCTCGACTTTAATCACCTCTGCTCCCAGGTCAGCGAGGATCTGGCAAACCATTGGGCCGGACCAAACCCAACAGAGTTCCAGACATCTCAGTCCGGCTAATGGCCCATCTCCTACCTGGATTTCACGTTTAGAACAGCTCGTATCATTCGCTTGGCCTAAGGTATCGACTGTGAAGGGCATCGATGGTACGCCATCGACGAAGAACCGATCACGAAAAATATCCCGCGCGTCAGCTTCTTCTGCGCTATACACCGGCGCGATAACCGCGCCTTCCGCAATCCCACTGCGCAACAGATCATCGCGGCTGAACTGTTTCAGTGTTTCTTCCAACAAAGCGTCCGCCGCCGCGCTATCCTTTGCGATGATGAATGGGTCCTCAAACCGTGGTTGCTGCGCCCAGTCCGGATCGCCAATAGCCTTCCGTATAAGGCGCCAGTCACGGCGCGACCTGCCAAGCAGTGCCACGTAACCGTCTTTACAAGCGAAAAAACCCATCGGGAAGATACCACCGTGTTCGACGCAAACCCGACCATTGCGCCGCCAGGTCCGGGCCCGTTCTTCCGCATCTCCCGAATTTTGCAGCGAAAAGGAACGCAAGACGTCCGCCGTCGATACGTCATATTCGGTATTCTTAGGTGCAGCGCCGGTTGTGCGCCGCCAAAGCTCCGAAAGCGCTAAGATTACACCGTAGGCAGCGCACCATTTCTCTGGCATATCTGCTGGAAGAGCAACCCCGGGTCGCCCCGGATAACCTATTACCGCGGCAGCACCTGATATGGCGCTAGCCAGGGTACCATTGCCCTCAAAACCGACCTGAAAGTCCCAAAGCCGAATAATACTGACCCCATCAGGATACGCAGCGCATGGTTCAATCTCGCCATCTACGATGACGATCCCATCCACACAGGGCTTTAAACTTGGCGCACACCCCAAAAGGGTGAGCCAATAGCGCGCGTAATAAGACGACCGGTTCTCCCCAACTACCGCAATCCTTCTTGCCGCACCCAACGGTATGGACCGCGAAAACGGCGCCATTGCTTTATTCTTCCGGTTTTAGCGGCAGCGGCACGGGGCCGTCCGCCCGCGAAGGCAGGGCAGCGACTGCTGTGCCAAACGCTGACACCTTATCGTTCTGGTTTCGTGCCTCGATATCGATATATACGAATTTAGCAGCGCCCTCTTCCCGCTTGCCCACGACTTTGCCACGCCACCAAATCGTGTCACCGACTAAATTCGGCCGGCGCACCGAAGCATTCAGTTTGTGCAGAAATCCGTGATCTCCCATCCAATTGCACAGCATATGCTGCGCCCAGGAAATTCGCTGCGGACCAACATCATAGGCACCACCCATACCCACATCGCGCGCCGTTTCCGCCTCTAAATGCCCACGCCCCGCCGCATCCTTAGCACCAGTTTCCGGGTTGACGTGATAATCGTCGTGTCGTCGTCGATAACGCAGCGCGTCACCATGTGCGCCGCCATAGGGCAATGCGCCCTGGGTCGCTGAATACCAGGCAACAATGTCAGTAATGGTCAATGGTCCTTTAACTACAGCTGGGATTGATGCACCGATTTGAACATCCTCCCAACAAAGCGGAACCAAGCCCTGCCTTGGTTCTGAAAGTACCTGCCTATCTATCTCCTCTATTTCTGCGTTCGTATATCGATGGTTCATTATAGCGCCTTCAGTGCTCGCCCCTTCATGACCAGCGCGAGGCGTTCGGGCACAATGGCCAACGGCAGTGGCTACCAATGCGTCCTTAGCTGTGAAGTAGCGTACCTTGCCTGTCTGCAGGACCCAGCGTGAAAAGCGGCGGCCAGACTTTTCCTCCTGCTTTGTCATCTGAGCTTTAATACGAAATGTATCGTTGACGCGAATATGGTCAAACCAAGTCCATTCCGTTCCGGCATAGATCCACTGCACGCCGGCCAGTTTCGGGGCCACGATTGTAGAATCGACGGCATAAAGAATGCATGGCGGAGCTATTAAACCGCCGGCAGGCGATTTCGCCGCATAATCTTTGTCAACCCAAAGAGGATTGTCATCACCCTGCCCCCACGCAAAATGCTGGATCGCATCCTTAGTGGTCGTTTCGATCCACTGCATGCGTGATCTCCGCAGCGGCTTGCCGATCATCTCAGCCGCTGCTGCCAGCGTGTCGTCGGTAATCTCTCCCCAGCTCACAATCAATTAGGCAGCGGACACAGCCGGTACCGGCTTGCCCTGCACATGCGGCAGCACTTCCTTGGAGAACAAACGCAGCATGTCGAGCGTCTGTTGCACGCCATAATACGGCGGATAGTGCAGCATAATCGAGGTTGTACCGACCTTGCGGAACTCCTCGATGCGCTGAATTACAGTATCGGGCGAGCCATGAAGGATCGTCGTCTCTGCCAGATGGTCGTATTCGAATTGCGACTCATCCTGCTTCTCTGTCACGTCCCCAAGGTAGCCACCAGCATTCACGCCCGACATAAATGTTTTCATATGATGCGTGATACCGTCTTTACTTTCTTCTTTAGCCTTCTCATCGGTCGGCGCAACGTAGACCATACGCACAACATCGACACGCCCAAACGCTGGGTTCTTATTCAAGGGGTCGGGAGCTTCGTGCATATGCGCACGATAGAGACCAATATTCTCGCCGATCTTTCCGACCGATGGCAGCGATGATTGCATCAAACCGAAACCGCCCTGGGCCGCTTTAATTATGGAATTGTCTGTACCACCTGCCATGTAGAACTGAGGATGAGGTTGCTGGATAGGATGCGGAAAGAATTCAACCAGATCGCCTACATTAAAATAAAAGAACAAACCTTCAGCCTTTATCCGCTTCTTGTGGAAGCCATCTAAGATAAGCGGAATTGCCTCCGCCTGACGCTCTCGGCGACTGTCGAAATCAATTCCGAGCCCCTCAAATTCGTAGGGGCGATAACCCGATCCTAATCCCAGTTGAAAACGCCCATTGCTCAGAATATCGACGAAGGCGGCATTTTCAACGATCCGCATCGGATGATGCAGTGGCACGACCATTACTGCGGCGCCGAGTTTAATTTTTGTTGTCTTCGCTGCTAAATAGGAGAGATAACTGAATGGATCTGGCAGGATCCCGTACTTGTTCGAAAAGTGATGTTCAGCAATCCATACGCTGTCGAAGCCTAACTCCTCGGCCTGCAAAACCTCTCGCGTCACCCTCTGATGGATCGCCTGATGAGGATAGACCTCAGATTTGGGATCAGGATGCGATGTAAACAGAATTCCGAATTCCATGAAGCTACCCTCTCGGCGTCAGTTCTCTAGCAGCCATTTTCAAGTGATATCTGCGCAAACTGGCGGAAACATATGGTATTAGGCCGACAATGTGTAGACGAGCGATGTCATCGTGACTGCCCCCCTCCATATGAGATAGACTTGTTGCCGATTTAGGCGCAGGTCAAATCCCTGACACTGTCGCTTCGTATATTGCACAACATTACCTAGATTGACGACATCTCCGCGGCAACCTGTTGCATACGCGGAATATGTTCATGGGGCGCGAGACCGCCACCAAGGGTTCGCAAGCAGATGTGCGAAAGCCCCATATCGCGCCATCCCGAAACACGACTTTTCCATTCATGTTCTCGAGCTCCGACGACGGCTACCCCCGCTTCTATCCCAAGGCTCTGTGGTTCCCGACCAGCAGCCTCAGCCTCACGATAGATATCGTCACGAACTTCGACAAACTCTTCTGGGGACGCAAGGTTGAACCAGCCATCGGCCTGTCGACCAATTCGCTGTCGTATACGCTGTACCGGTTGCCCTGCAGCGCCTATCCACATCGGGATCGGACGCTGGATTGGTAGGGGGTTGAGGCCAGCGCCCGATACTTTGTCCCATTTTCCATCAAACTCGACCGTCTCTCGCGTCCACAGCAGGCGCAGCAACTCCATCTGCTCCTCGCAGCGGGCACCACGATTGTGAAAATCGGCACCAAGCGCTTCGTATTCCTCTGGATAACGGCCAATACCAATCCCGAGCCTAAGACGTCCACCGGACAGGCTATCTAGCGTGGCCGCTTGCTTTGCAACGAGCACTGTAGGCCGCGCGGGTAGAATAATCACCGAAGGCACCAACTCAATTTTAGACGTTACGGCCGCAACGAATGTCATGACGGTATGCGGTTCGTGCAAAGCACCACTATCCACTCTAATGACCTGATCTGGAACCCGAAGGTGTGTAAACCCAAGCGCCTCGGCCGCTTGCGCAAACTCTTTGACGGCGGCGATATCGTCGCCCAACTCACGAACTGGGAGGGAGATGCCGAAGCGCATATGAATACCTCATTAATAAAATGATTACTTCCACTCTAGGCTAGTCAATTGCCTTTTAAACAACAACAAAACGTCCATTAAAAACGCACGTATCTAACGGTATCGGCTGGATCAAGCCTTAAGCAGCATCTTCTCTATACGGCAAACAACCCCTCGTCTCAGAGAGGTTCGGGTTCCAAAATTTTTAGACAACAACTGCAATTGGCTAATTTCCGGAAGTATATACGGAACCGTTATCAATAAACGCCATCATGCCCGTAATTTTAAGCAGAACGGCAATAATATACGGACACCATTTTAAAAATTCCGGTTTAAGGTCGCACTCCAATCGTTGCCCAGCAATGGTAGCTCGGTATAAAACAGCAGCTGATCTACAAGCAAAAAGCAGCTTAATTTTAATGAACCCCGACTTGGCACCATTGGCTCATAGCGACGCAATCCGCCGAAATGTTCCCGTTATTGATCTCGGCGGACTTACAGGCATGCACAATCCAGCAACGGTTTTAAGGGTAGCAAACGAAATCGGAGACGCTTGCCGAGATTGGGGTTTTTTTCAAATCGTCAATCACGGAGTTGAAGGTGCCCATATAGAAAAAGTCTGGGAAGCGGTTGCTGCATTCTTCGAACTGCCGCGTCCCGAAAAGCGAGTGCTAAACAGAACAAGCGAAAACCCTTGGGGCTTTTTCGATCGTGAGTTGACAAAAAATCTACGCGATAAGAAGGAAATTTTTGATATTGGTCCGGATATAAATGCCGCAGCATTATCGTACGATCCGTTCTCGGGCGCTACGCCCTGGCCGGCATCACAGCCGACGTTCCGCAACGTAATGCGCAAACATTTCAGCCTTTGCGAGCAACTATCGCAGAAAATTATGGAAGCCATTTGCTTTAGCTTCGACCTGCCAAAGGCACATTTGGCAGGTGCTTTCAAGCCGTACCACACCAGTTTCCTGCGCATTAACTACTATCCTGTCGATGATCCACTATCCGATTTGGAGGGAGTTTATAATGGTGACGCCGATCTCGGCATTCATCATCACTCTGACGCGGGGGCCGTGACCGTACTATTGCAAGATGATGTAAGCGGGCTGGAAGTATTTAAGGATGGCGTTTGGCACGTCGTACAACCGATTGAGGGTGCTTTTGTCATCAATATTGGCGACATGATGCAAGTATGGTCAAACGACGAATACCGGGCACCGCTCCATCGTGTTGCTGCGATGGATGAGATCGTGCGCTACTCGATCCCATTTTTCTACAACCCTTCCTACAACGCTCAAGTAACGCCGCTCGATTTCGGTTCTGGCCCAAAACGTTATCATACCATCAATTGGGGAGAGTTCCGTCGCCGGCGCGCCGACGGTGATTTTGCCAATATTGGCAAAGAGGTCCAGATCTCCGACTACGCGGTTGATTAAGTGAGTTGTATTACCAAAAACGTTACTTTGGCCATATCGCTGCGTTTGAACCCGATACTGGTTGAGACAACGGCAAGCAACGTTTGGACAACCTGGAAGGCGAGCGATCGTTCTCAAATGGTTTTATCGGTGCAAAGCCAGACTTCAATGCCGTTGGCGAAATGACAATAATCGAAATGTCACAATTGGCGCTGCCCCGAAGATAACTATGATAGGTTCATCTGATAAAACTATTTCACCGTTATCCCTACAAAAAAACCGCAAAGCCTACATGCCGTTCTGCTAGGGTTAGTGGTACGTTAACAATAATTTCTATCTATGAAATTTCGTATGCCCATTATGGAGAATTTGCCAATAAAATTACTCGGCAGCTTTCTGAAGGGAATTCATCATGGTTGAGATCGTCGATATCAACGGGCTAATGAAGAGCCTCAAACCAATAGTGAATCGGGGTCCGCACACAACAGAGAGTGAAGTTTCCGAAGCTTTTTCTTCACTGGGCCAAGGCGACTTCAAAGACGCAAACATTTTTTTTGGCAGTTTCGATGGATGTGCCGGATGGGAACGTCATCCCGCTGGCGACGAGCTGGTTCAAATCGTCGCCGGTGCGACGGAATTCGACATTATCGTGGACGATGCGCTCGAAACACACCGGCTCTCATCCGGTAGCCTGGTCATAGTCCCGAAAGGTTGCTGGCACCGTTTTCGGTCGAAAGAAGGCGTCACGGTAATGACTGCAACTCCAAAGGGCGAGGAACCCCACTTATTTGTCGAGGATCCAAGACAAACGTGACGCACAAAACGCCGCGTCAACAACCTAGATCAAACCATCCATAATCCTATAGCCAACCGCCCGTCCGATACCACGACGAAACCCTTCTAACCGCATTACCTGTCCAGCGGCGATGTTGCACAAATTTACATCGGGCCCGAACTGTTCGATCAGTTCGACATGCTGCTGGGGAAAGCGGTAGGGATCAGCCTCAATCACTATGCGGTCGAACCAGTTTTGGCGACGCAACTCATCCATTCCTGATACCGAAGTTTCCGCCAGCATGTCTATTTCACTTTGCTCGACGATCACATGCTCGATACCGCACTCGGCGACCGAATGTATGACGGCGCCCAACTCTTCAAGCTCCATCGCCTCAGTCGGCGCCTTGCGACCAAATTCATAAACAACATCAAAACCTGCCCTCTGAAACCGGTCAATAAATCCTTTTCGCTCATCGTCGGTCAGTGTGATGTAGTTCTCAGAAATTTCAAAGCCCATCAGTTCTTCGCGTCGCAACAGTGCCTCGAACTCATCGAGTTGACCTTTAGCGTAGGCGTACTCGAACAACATGCCGCCTGCGAATGGATTGCAGCCATAATCGCGGTACAACCGCGCGGCTTCCTTAACCGTGTCCTCTGGCAGCAAAAGCCCATTCATCGCGTAAATTTTGGCATGATCGATATAATCCGCCGCGCATTTCAAGAGACCCTCGATACCTCCCGGTACTCCGGTCCAACCCATCTCGTCCGGACCAAAATCGATCATCGTCGTGAGGCCACGCTTTCGGGGTTTACCTTCGCGTTGCGGCAGTTCGAAATTTTCACTCATGTCCCAAATCCAAATTTTTTAGCGCACCATGCGCTAAGGGGCCAAACACGACAAGGCTGGCTAGCTATTTGTCAAACGTCCAAACAAGACTACGCTAACTCCTGCACAAATAGACATAAAGAATGATTTGCCATGAAACAAAACCGCATACAGGTTGGCGATATAGCGCTGAACTACAGCCTGAGCGGACCGGTGGATGCGCCCGTCATCAGCTTAAACCACTGTTTCTCGGGTGATCACCGCTATTGGGATCACCACCTGGCGGCCTTCGAAGGTTTCCGCGTTTTACGGCATGATACGCGGGGACATGGTGGCAGCGACACTCCGTCGGGTCCCTACACTTTGGCCATGATGGCCTCCGATCTGCTTGGCCTCCTAGACCTACTAGATATCAGTCGGGTACATCTATGTGGTGTATCGATGGGTGGCATGATTTCGCAAACCTTAGCGATTGCCGCGCCAGAGCGCGTCGCTTCGCTTGCTCTCGTAAATACGACCTGCAAGTACGACACAGACCAAGTGCAGGGCTGGCAGGACCGAGCCTCGCTCGTCGAAAGCGAGGGCATCACCCCTCTATACGACATGTTGATGATGCGCTGGTTCACTGAAGCCGCCGCAAAAAACCGTATTCCCGGTTACTGTTATATGGAAAACTGCTTGAAACGGTTCAAACCTGAGGCATTCACCGCCGTCAGTGCAGCGATCAGCAATTTGGACACCACTACCGAATTGGCACGGCTTGACATGCCGCGTATCGTCATCGCGACAAAAGACGACCCGGGTGTTCCAACAGCAACGTCAGAGCTTATGGCTCGGCAGTTGGGCGTCGAACCGCAATGGATTGGGCCCGCGCAACACCTCGCAACACTGGAGCATCCAAAAATATTTAACAGGATAATTCGCGCGTTTTTGTTGGGAGTTGTCTGAGGATCAAACTTAGCACCTCAGCTCTCACCGCTAAATCGTTTACGAAACTCCGCCTTTAATTCGACCGAAACGCGCTGGTTCCAGGCCTCAAATTCCTTTCCGGTCCAGGCCCGATGTTCCCCACGGGAATAAGCCAGCGCATTACGATTGTATATCAAAGCATTGCGCTTGGTTTTTAAGAAAGCGTTGCGGTTGCGCACGACGTCAGCCGGCATCCCCATGACGACCGAATTATCAGGTATCACCGTGCCCTCTGTCAGGAATGACCCGCCGGCGACTATGCAATTTTGACCTACAACAACGCCATCCATAAGCGTTGCGTTAATGCCAATGAGTGTATTGTCACCGATGCTTGCACTATGCAAAACGACGTGATGCGCAATCGAGCAGTAATCGCCAATCACGGTCGGACCCTGAGCGCTGACATGCAGCATCGCATGATCCTGAACGTTGCTAAACCGACCAACCGTCACATGATGGTTTTCGGCGCGGATTACGGCGTAGGGCCAAAGGCTCGCCCCTTCTAGAATAGAAACCTTTCCAAAAATCCGAACGGTTGGATCGATATAGGCCGGTTTGTTGAGATTGACTTCAGGACCAAAACGCTGCTCTTGAAACTTACCTTCATCATCCATGGATTGTTTCTCGTAAAATCATTTCAGTCGATAGGATATTCGATCTAAAAGACTGGAGCCAAAGAGATTTTAGATGGGAACCTATTAGTGTGGCGCGATCGCAGCGTTATCGTTCATGAAACAGGTTTATATGATGTAGGACATTTTTTGGGGAGGTTATAAAGACATTAACGCTAGAACATGCAAGGGACATCTCTTTCAGAAATTTCCCGATAACAGTACTGTGTCATCCTTTGGAAAACGGTCCCGAACTCATTCACCAAACATCGACAGTGTTGGTCATACAAGACATTGTGATACGACCTGTAGGCACCTCCTCCAATGCCGCCATCTAGTAATTGGACTTATCCATGAACGTAGCGACACGCGGTTTCCGGATCAGACTGGTAACTATTAGCGTTGATAGCTAATAAACTGCAGTTTTTTACGTAATCACTTATTAAGCCGCTGTGATTTGGCTTTAAAGTGACAAGTTTCTGCACGAATTTTTGTTTGCCCAATCTACCAGCTACCGACGCGCTGCCGAGTTGGACGAAGATTACGTCCGCATACACATCTTTTCGCGCGAGGAGGCCAATGTGGAAATGCCATGACCCAAAGAGCCACCGCTTGATGTTTAACAGCCCTATAGGATGAGGAAGGTTACATTCATTGTACAGACGTTACACCCCGATCTGTCAGTGAAGGTATCACACCCTAGTCCGTTCCTGGCTTTTCGCCAGCCAGCCCTCCGCTGTGCACTCGCGAAGACAACAGCCTAACCGAAAACGATAGCTCATGTTTCCTATCACACGTGATTTTCGAGTAAATTTTACCTCTCAAGGCACTATCAATTCAGCCGGTCGGCTAGCAACTCTATAACCGTATCGAGTTCATCTCCCGTCGTAGCCCGACCGAGACTAAACCGTATCGCGCCCATCCCGACCGTTTCGGATACACCCATGGCTTCCAAAACGGGCGATAACTCGACGCTACCTTCGTGACAAGCGGAGCCAGTCGAGGCGGCGACCCCTTCGAGATCGGCAAGTAGTGCCGCTCCATCCTGCCCAACAAAAGAGACGTTCAGCGTATTCGGGAGAGATAATTCAGGATGACCGTTAAAGGTGACTTGGTTTCCGAATTGCTTTTGTAAATCCTCCCAGAAGCGGTCGCGGAGGTTTCGGACGTCGGCCATTGGTGCCAAGTCGGATACTAATTCGCAGGCTTTACCTAGCGCTGCATTCAACATGGCGCTCTCGGTTCCTGCGCGACGACCAAATTCGTGACCAGCGCCATGCATGAACGGTTCAATTTGGGTGCCGCTTCTCAAATAGAGCGCACCAACTCCCTTCGGCGCGTAAATTTTATGACCAGCGATCGACAACATATCGACACCCAACACATCAACATTTGTACCTATCTTCCCCACCGACTGCGCTGCATCCGTGTGGAATGGAACACCATGGGCGGAAGCGAGCTCGGCACATTCCTGAATTGGCTGGATCGTCCCTACTTCATTATTGGCTTGCATGATGCTGATCAGGATAGTGTCTTTCGTGATCGCATGATGTAAATCGTCCGGGTTGACATGGCCATAGCGGCTAACGGGAAGCCAGGTGATTTTAGCTCCAAGACGTTCTAAGAAACGGCAAGGTTCCATGATCGCCGGATGCTCAACCGCGGTCGTAATTATATGTCGATGGCTTCTATCACTTGCGAAGAAAACGCCTTTAAGGGCCATGTTATTGGCTTCGCTACCCCCGCTCGTGAAAATGACTTCATCTGGTCTACAGCCGAGAAGGGCCGCAACCTGTCTGCGGGCCGTGTCAACCAATGCGCGCGCTGGTGTTCCTGCCCAATGCATGCTCGATGGATTGCCGTAGCCCTCGCTAAGAGCAGATCGCATCACATCAGCAACAACGGGAGCGATGGGTGTGCTTGCGTTGTAGTCAAGATAGATTTGGCTCATAGATTATGCCCATTTTGTCTATAGCAAAGTGGCATGGAAACACCTTGTGCCTGTCGGCACTAAAATCAGCATAGGTCTCTTTTTGATAGGCTTTCCTTTTTATTGCGCCGAAAAGCAAATACAGGAGCCTTGATTTAGGCTACATTTACTTGGTGCGAGGCAAATTTACCGCCAATATAATGCGTCTTCATCTGTTTTGATCTAGCGCTTAAAATTTGTGTCGCCCACACAAAAAAAGAGAAACGCAAACCTACAGCTACACGGGTTGTGTTCGGGCGACCCCGCTGTGGATCGCCCGAATATTTACAATTTCTTGCGCTCGATTAGTCCAGTTGGGAAGCCGCTACGTACGAACAACTTCACCAAACAACAGTAAGGATCTTTTCCGGTCAAAAATTAATTTAGAACATAAACCGCGAATACTACGAAAAGGAGAATATATAAAAAATGTTCGCCTCTGCAGCTGCGCAGTGAACGTGGGTCGGTATTATCATTTATCAATCGAAAAATTTTATGACTCTCGTCTGCTAATAATTGGACCTTAGGTTATTCGTGAGACTTACTTTTACTGAAGCGCGCCACGCCATAACCCCCCAATCGATTTCATCAACGGACAACGAAAAACGTTTCGTTCCCTCCGAAACAACCAATATGCGCACGAACGCTAAGAGTCACTTATATTTCGACCGGTAATGATACGCCCCTTATTCAGACCTGTCGTTTTTAGTTACGATAAATCCAGCAGCACCCTTACCGCGCGCCCGGCGTACCGTATATCCCTGATTTCCGAGCCGGAAAGCGGGATCATTCTCAAGCTTGACTAGTGCTGCGACAAGCTTATCGGCAACGGGATCACTCTTTTCAACGCTTGCTGCTTTCGATTGGCGCTTAAGCCATTTTTCAAAAACATCTTGCGCCAATTCATCACCAACGGATTTACGAAGCGCATTCAACTTGCGTAACTGCCCCTTAGTTAGAGCACCACTATCTATCGACATTCGTTCCCTTTCCTTTATGCAGTTTTAATTTAGAAGGTATGAGTAATATAAAACAGAAAACTTGCAAAGTGTTAATTAGAACATATGCATTCGGATAAAATGTCGCACCATTCAGATAACATAGGATAGAAAGAGTTTAGTCTGTTTTGTAAAATTTCTCTCTACACGATAGCACAAATACATTTTGCTATAGATCATTAAATGAAAAATTTCTGAATTTCGCCGACTGCTTGTAATCAGGTATTTACTACCGTACGCACAGCAATAAGGTCATCATGAAGATCACCGAAGTTAAGACCCACCCAATGAAAGTCGTTCTTCAACAACCGAGTTGGACTGCGCATGAAATTGGTCAAGATGCCACATTGACGTTATTTGAAGTCAGAACAGATCAAGGTATTACCGGGTACGGCGAAGTCCAGGGTGGACCACAAGAGACAATCTGCGAAATCGCCACTCTTTTTGGTCAATGTATCCAAAATATGGACCCGCTGGGTCACGTCGAAATTTGGGAAAAACTGTTTTCGGTACTGAGCCCGCGACCTGGCGGTCTTGGCGGTTGGGATGGTCTGCCACCGCCACTACCCCGCGGGCAACGACCACAGGCAATGGCAGCGATTGGTGGTATCGACATTGCGCTTTGGGATATCAAAGGGAAAGCTGCTGGTCTGCCCGTCTACAAACTTCTCGGCGGCGCACGAAGCAGCGTTTTTACCTATGCGACTGGTGGCTACTACATCGAAGGCGCACCACTTGAGTCCGTCGCAGAAGAAATGGCGGCATATGTTGCGATGGGTTACCGGGCTGTAAAAATAAAGACTGGCGCACTTAGCTTGGAAGACGAGTTGACCCGTATCCGCGCCGTTCGCGACGCCATCGGACGCGACGCGTTGTTAATGCTAGACATGAACGCACCCTGCGGCGTTGAGGACTGCATCACCTTTGCAAAGTCAGTAGCTCCTTACGACATAATGTGGCTAGAAGAGCCCTTGCATTGGCACCTGCAGCCAGCTGATTATATTCGCCTAGCAAGCGCCTCCCCAATTCCTCTCGCTCACGGAGAACGCGAGTGGACACGCTTCACCATCCGCGACTTTATAGATTCTGGCGCTTTGAAATATGTACAATTTGACGCAACTCGCCACGCTGGCTTCACAGAGGCTGTACGAATAGGTCATCTTGCGGAACAGAAGGGCGTCTTGATCGCACCCCATACGGCACCGCACATTCATGGCCATTTAGTTTCTGCTTTTGGCGATGCTGCATTTGGGGCCGAGTCGCACGGCGGCCACCACCGACACCCCATTCAACACCACCTCTACAAAAAAGCCGCCCAAGTGAGCGACGGTATACTGCACCTGAATGACGACCCCGGATTTGGGATCGAGATTGATTGGACCTATGTTAATAAGGTTCGGAGCTGACCCGCGCATTGACCTAATATCGGATCATTTCCCGAAACATCACAAAGACCTGAACGCGGCCTCGCCTAAGGGGAGCGCGTCGTATAAATTACCGCGATATTAAAGAAGACGAGGACAGCCAATGTGAGGGGACGGAGCTACGCGGCGTTGGCGCCGTTCCAAGTACGCAGTTTCCGTTTTCAATGGCCATCGGACCTTCTCACCTCTTGGGCCTTCGAAATGGAGACCCTAATCATTGGCTGGTATGTTCTGGTCGAAACGGACTCTGTCCTGCTGCTTACGCTTGTGGGCGCCTTGCAGTATATCGGTACCCTCGTCGCCCCCATGTTTGGTGTCATAGGCGACCGCATCGGCCGTCGAACTGTTCTGTGCCTTTTGCGCGGAACCTACTTCATCCTCGCCACAACGATGATGACGCTCGGGCTCACAGGGCACCTCACCCCCCACCACGTTTTCGCGATCGTGTTCTGCGCTGGCATGATCCGAAACTCCGACCTGGTAATGCGAAATGCCTTAATCGGCGACACAATGCCAGCGAACCGTTTGATGAGCGCCATAAGCCTCTCGCGCACGACGCAAGACACTGCACGAATTGCCGGCGCTTTAGCGGGCGCAGGCCTCTTCTCCGCCCTTGGTATGGGGCAGACCTATATTTTTGTCGCGGCGTTCTACATGGCTAGTCTTTGCCTGACTTTCGGGGTCGCACGCCACACAAGAGCTGAGGAAAAACTGCCAAAGGCATCACCCTGGCGGGATCTCTTGGAAGGGCTCGCATATGCCTGGCGCACCCCGGATGTGCGAGCTATCCTAATTTTAGCATTTTTAGTTAATTTTACGGCCTACCCCGCAACAAACGGTTTGCTGCCCTATGCCGCGCGTGATGTTTATCAGGTCGGTGCGACTGGCCTGGGACATCTAGTCGCCGCGTTCGCCACAGGAGCCTTCATCGGGTCGCTTCTCCTGATATGGACAGGCGGCCCGCGCCGCATCGCCCGATTTATGCTGATCAGTCTGATGCTTTGGTACGCCTCGCTTATTGTATTCGCACAGCTCACTGATAAAACCTATGCCGTCTTGTTTCTAATCATTATTGGCATCGTTCAAGGCATGGGAATGATCTCTATGTCTGTAACTCTATTAAACATGGTTTCACCAGAATTTCGGGGACGCATTTTAGGTGTTCGGATGCTAGCCGTATATGGCCTGCCGCTTGGCCTATTGATCGCCGGTGCTGTCATGGAACTGGTCGGGTATGCCAGCCTCATCACGCTGTTCTGTATCGCTGGTTTAGCGGGCGTCGGTTATATTGGCTTCAGCTGCCGAAAACTCCTATGGCATCATCAGATAGGACGGTCATGACTGCCGCCGCCCCACTCAAAGGTATCCGCGTTTTGGACCTAACCCGTGTCCTCGCAGGACCTTACTGCACACTAACCCTGAGCGACCTAGGAGCGGAAATTATCAAGGTCGAAGAACCGACCAAGGGGGACGACGTCCGCGGCATGCAGATATCGGAGCGCCTCGGCATCTCGACCTATTTTCTCGGGCTCAACCGCAACAAGAAGAGTATCGGCCTGGACATCCGCACGCAGGAGGGTCGCGAAGTTATCCTCGATCTTGTGCGTGGTGCCGATGTGATCATCGAGAACTATCGGGCTGGCGTCATGGACCGCAATGGCCTCGGCTATGAAACGATCAAGGCTTCCAATCCTACTATAATCTACGCCGCGATTTCCGGTTATGGCCGCGACGGTCCTGACAAAGATAGACCAGGCTACGACCCAGTGGTCCAAGCCGAAAGCGGTCTCATGAGCATGACTGGCGAAACGGATGGCACTCCGATGCGCACCGGCATATCCCTTATCGACATCATAACCGGACTATTCGCCGGTCAAGCCGTTCTTGCCGCACTTTATGAACGCGAACAAAGCGGCGAAGGCCAGTATGTCGAGGTGCCTCTTTTTGACTGTGGCGTGAACATGTTGAGCCATACGGCGAGCGCCTATCTCGTCGATGGGATCGTCATGGGCCGGGTTGGTAATGCCAGTGAAGCAGCAATGCCCGTCGGTGCCTATCAGGCAACCGATGGCAACTTTACCATGGCCCTGACCAGCGACAGGCAATTTGCAGCTTTTTGCAAGACGGTTTTGGAGCAGCCAAGTTTGATAGACGATCCAGAATTTGCAACCAACACGGCTCGCGTAGCTAACAGCGCACGACTTGATAGACGCCTCCGGGATACCTTTGCGACAGCCCCACGCGATCACTGGCTGAAACGATTTGCGGCGGCAGGTATTCCAGCTGGTCCAATCCGGGATGTCGGCGAAGCGCTCAGCTCACCGGAAGTGGAACGCCGCAATCTCATCACGGATGCTCCGCACAGCAGCGCGGGTCGAGTGCCCCAAATCCGCTCACCTATGCATTTTAGCCGCACCCCTATCGTGGAACCTGTCGGCGCACCCCTCTTAGGAGAACACACGGAATGGGTGCTTCGAGACCTACTAGGCCGCAGCGATGACGACATAGAAAAACTTCGCGAAGCCGGCACTATCCTATAAGGCTGTTTTGTATAGCGTAAGGAGGAAGACCATGAATACCGACATACCTCTCGAAATCTCGGTGCAGCAGTTAAACGGGATGCTCACCGCCGGCGACCCGCTGACAATTCTTGATGTCCGCGAACAGCAAGAACTCGAGATTTGCAAATTCGAGAACAGTCTTGATATCCCCATGCAAAGTGTTCCCGGAAATATTGATAAGCTGCGCGATGCAGATCTGCTAATCGTCGTTTGTCATTCTGGAATGCGCAGCTGGCAGGTCACCCAGTGGCTACGCCAGCAAGGCATCGACAAAGCTACAAACCTTTCAGGTGGCATCGACAGCTGGGCCCGCGAAATCGACACCAACATGGCGACCTACTGATACGACATCGCGATACCCTACGACGGCATCGCCACCGGCTATTGACAGCTAAACAGTGTTATTTTTAACACTCGATTTAGACCTTACCTTTGAAAAATACTCAGGGCATACAGCCA
>CAYYUG010000051.1:0-5605 GCA_964474755.1 uncultured Rhodospirillaceae bacterium
GCAGACCATATTTTTTGCGCCTTCAAAGCCCCCTGGTACGACATCGCCGACGATTTACCGCAGCACGATGAACGAACGGGCTAACGCGCCTTAGCCACCTGCCACACCCTGAATGTTAACATAGAGCGAATAGAGCGACTGGCTGGCCGCCATGAACAGGCGGTTGCGTTTCATTCCTCCAAAGCAGACGTTGGCGCAACGTTCCGGTAAGTGAATAAAGCCAATTCGCGATCCATCTGAGGCCACAACCAGGACGCCATCAAGTTCCTCTGTGCCCATTCCCCAGCCGCACCAGAGATTGCCATCGGTGTCGCAGCGCATCCCGTCCGGTGTCCCTTCGGGTCCGGCATCAATATGGACGCGCTTGTTAGAGATCGAGCGGCCATCTAGTCCGACATCGTAAGCAAGGATTTTGCGGTTCGGTACGCCACGCGACTCAACAATATAAAGGATCGACTCGTCAGGCGAAAAACACAGCCCGTTGGGTCCCAGAATATCATCAGCAATGACGCTCGCCTCGCCGGTCTCCCCATCAACCCGATAGACCGCCTGTTTGTTCTCCGACTTCGCCTTGTGTCCCTCATAGTTTCCAAGGATGCCAAACTCCGGATCGGTGAACCAGATCGAACGATCCGACTTCACCACTACATCATTGGGCGAATTAAGCCGCTTGCCCTGCCAGCTTTCCATTACCGGCGTAACCGAGCCGTCATATTCAGTGCGCGACACACGGCGACCGCCATGTTCGCAGGTAATCAGCCGACCCTGCAGATCACGGGTATGGCCGTTGGCAAATTCGGATGGCTTCCGATAAGTCGTGACCTTGCTGGTCTCCTCCTCCCATTTCAGAATGCGGTTGTTCGGGATATCGCTCCACAAAAGATAGCGCCCATCGCCAAACCAGACTGGACCTTCCGACCAGCGGCAGCCGGTATAGAGACGCTCCACTGCCGCACTAAAAATGCGGTATCTATCGAACCGGTCGTCGAGCGTTTCGATTAAAGGGTCCGGATAGCGGGGATATTCACGCCAGCCGGCTGTACGAGGATTTCGTGGATGCATGACTTGACCCTAAAACTTCTGTTCTATCGATGTCTAAACTAAGCCGCCTGGTTCGCTGACGGCAAGAAACAGATCAATTGATCGTGGCGCTGATATAAATAAGCAAAGCTTCGGTCCCCGTTTCCTTCAGGTCGAGTATCCGCGCATAATCTGCCATTTCACAAAAATAGGTATCAGGGACGCTGGTCCGAACACTCTCTGGGGCGAGTTACAGAAAGATGCGAATTTGATAGTGCGTGTCACCGAACGCACAATCGATCAATTCGATCGCAATGTCCGCGGTCCATGACAAGGAACGAGTCAAACGCCGATAAATCAATCCGGCTGAGCTGCTGCCCGGGCAGCAGCGTCAGATCATAGCTCCCTCCCCGGCACGCGGCTCTCATACGTGAGGCGTGATGGTTGCCAACATGCATATACCCTATCCCAACCGGGTCGGTATCGATATGGTAGGACAACTTGGCTGCTACGACTTTCTCGCGGAAGACATCTTGTCGCCACGGGTGAGCGGCAGATATTACCGATGCAATTAAAGCGAACCTCGCACATCGGCTCGCGTATATACCATCTATCGAGTTATGACTGCAGCGTCGATACCAGAGGACTTGAACAAGCTACTATGGCGCATTCGCGACTGTCGGCTATGTGAGGATAATCTTCCGCTAGGACCGCGGCCCGTCTTAAGAGCGCAGCCGGCAAGCCGCATTCTAATAATCGGCCAGGCCCCCGGCACCAAGGTACACGAAAGCGGTATTCCTTGGAATGACCGCAGCGGCGACGTGCTACGAGACTGGCTGGATATCGACAAAAGCGCTTTCTATGACGACACACGGATCGCCATTATTCCCATGGGGTTCTGCTACCCTGGAATTAATCGGCGTAGCGGTGACAATCCGCCACGGCCAGAATGCGCCGAGACGTGGCATGAAGCATTACTGGCAAAATTACCAAATATCGAGCTTACTTTGCTGATCGGGATGTATGCGCAGGCCCGCTACCTCGCCCGAGACCGAAAACAGACCCTCACCGATACCGTAGCGGCGTGGCGGGATTACGGGCAGAAATACCTGCCGCTGCCGCACCCGAGCTGGCGGAACCTGCATTGGCGGCACAAGAACCCGTGGTTCGAGGATGAGGTCGTGCCGATACTGAGATCACGGGTGCACGCCTTGCTTTAGCGACCCATCACGTCCGCTCTGCGCTCAAGCGGTTCCATGTCGGCATCGGAGAGACCAAAATAATGCCCAATTTCGTAGATCAGAAAATGGGGAACCAGATACGCAAAATCCTCCTCGTACTCGCACAAATAGTCGAGGATGCGGTGCGGATAGAGGAATAGCATGTCGTTGACGCCACCGGGAGCTCAAGCATCGTTCGTTTATCGCGTTACACTGATATAGATCGAGCAAGGCGAACAACCTCTCAAGCTTCATATCACGGCAAATTTCTTTGTCCAGAAAGTCTTCAACACAAACAACATCATAATTTGCACGAACCCGCAGCCGTTCCGGAATAACCCTCCACGCCGCGTCCACAAGCGTCTCAATTTAGGCGGTGAAAGAAGGTTATTGTCTGTTCTATATTGGTGAGACGATAGCGTTGAGCGAGCACATTCGCTAGATTGGCATTGGCTTCTCGGGAGCGCACATGATCCAGAAACTCAACGTCGACGCACGTTCCACGGCACTAGCCGGCCTCACTGGTTGGAGGGATGTTTTGGGGCGCAACGCTATAAAAAAATCTTTCCAATTCGTAGATTTCAACTCAGCCTGGGGCTTCATGAACCGAATTGCCCTTCAGGCGGAAAAGCTCGATCATCACCCCGAATGGTGCAATGTATACGGTACGGTAGAAATTACCTTGTCGACGCATGATTGTGACGGGCTGAGTGAACGCGATATCGCTCTGGCAACCTTCATCGATGCTTTGGAGGAAGATTCATGAGGCTGCCATTTCCTTTTTCCACGGCACTCTTGCAGACCTTACCCCGCACCGCTAAACCGCTCGTCGACGGTATCAGTGTGCCACGGGACGTTCGGTTCACCTTTGAAAAAAACTTTCATGGCAGAGCCTATCCGGACTGTGTTTGAACCACATCAACAATGTTTAGCGGGGTGCGAGCCGAATGCCGCTGTCGAGACGAACTACCTCGCCATTTAAGATTGGGTTGTCGATCATATGCATCACCAGTTTTGCGTACTCTTCGGGTGTCCCAAAACGCGACGGAAAGGGCAATGTAGCCGCCAGATTATCCTGAATGTCCTGTGGCATACCGAGCAGCATCGGTGTGGCGAATAAGCCTGGTGCAATTGCCAACACGCGGATTCCGCTACGCGCAAACTCACGCGCGGCCGGTAGGGTTAGACCGACGATGCCCCCCTTGGAGGAAGAGTAGGCGGCTTGGCCAATCTGACCCTCATATGCGGCAACCGAAGCGGTGTTGATGATAATGCCTCGCTCGCCGTCGTCATTCGGGTCCCGTCCCACCATGTCAGCCGCCGCTAAGCGAAGTACATTGAAGGTCCCGATCAGATTTACATTTATCACCTTCGCGTAGACTTCCAGGTCGACTGGCCCATCGCGGCCAACGATGCGATGCGCGGTTCCGACGCCAGCGCAGTTAACGCAGATTGCCGCCGAACCATGGGCCTCTTGAGCAGCTAAGACAGCGGCCTCCGCACTATTAGCGTTCGACACATCGCATTTGATCGCCATACCATCAATCTCCGCGGCGACCTGGTTTGCCAAGTCCATATTCATATCAAAGATCGCAACCTTCGCGCCGGCGGCGGCGAGCATCCGGGCAGTGCCCGCCCCCAAGCCTGAAGCGCCACCCGTTACAATCGCCGAAGTGCCGTGTACATCCATAGTCTCTGCTCCCTGTAATTTGCTGCATATAGCAGATCACCTCGGCCCTCACCATATGTAGGTACATGACCGATAAACCACCACCTGGCTTCAACCTGGGCGACTACGAGACCCAACAAATATGGTCCGCGACGGGCTGTGGACCAAACTACGCCGCGCCGTGGGCAGCATCGATTTCGCACGGGAGGCCGTGGCTGCCTGGCACTGCGCACGTGATCCAAAAACTCCCGCTCGGGTCAAAGCGATCCTGATCGGCGCCCTTGCCTATTTTATCCTACCAACCGACGTGATCACGGATGTGCTGCTGGGTCTCGGCTTTGCAGACGACGCCGCTGTCTTTTGGGCTGCCTGGAAGGCCGTCAGCGGCCATATCACCGAAGGTCACAGGGAACAGGCAAAACTCGCTTTAGACCGACAAAAATTAGCGCCCAAGGACTAATCCTCGCGTTCTGCTTGAGCCACGGTCCATTTTGGCGAACACTGTCGGGCAAGATCATTACGAGGCCTGCACCATGAATCTCCAGCCGCTATTCGAACCGTCTTCTATCGCCGTGCTGGGGGCTTCGACTCGACCGTCGGTTGGCGGTGACATGATCGAAACGTTGAAGCGTTTTGGATTTTCTGGCGCTATCTACCCGGTAAACCCGAAATATGACACGCTGCTCGACCTGCCCTGCTATCCCAGCCTGACGGACCTGCCGGCAGCGACGGACGTCGTTGCCTTTTGTGTCGCACCGTCACGGATCCTGAAAAATTTTCGACTATTGCCGGAAATTGGCGTCAAGGCGGCTGTAATTTTTGGTGGCGGATACGCAGAGGAAGGCGCCGCTGGTCGCGCGGTGCAAGCAGAGATCGTCGATATTTGCCAGCAAGGGGGCATCGCGCTGTGCGGCCCAAACTGCATGGGGGTTATCAATCCAACCCACGGCAGCGCCAGCTACCTGCAGCTCGCCCGCGAGCCGGATGCCATCAAAGGCAATGTCGGGCTGATCTCACAAAGCGGTTCGGTATGTATCAGTCTACTCTCCGACGTGCGTCGCTTTGGTTTCAGCCTCGTCGTGTCTTCCGGCAACGAAGCGGTCGTCAATGCGGCCGACTATCTCGAATTCATGGTCGATCACGACGCAACTAAGGTGATCGCTATGTTCACCGAAACCATTGCCGATCCAGAACGGTATGTCGCCGCGCTTGACCGCGCTGCGGACAATGGCAAGCCCGTGATTGTGCTCAAGGTCGGCAAGGCCGAACGGTCGCGCCGCGCCATCACGAGTCACACCGGCGGTCTGGCCGGCAATGCTCGCGTCTTCTCCGAAGTGCTGCGCGCGCACTGTGCCATCGAGGTCGATGATTTGGACGAATTCGTAGAAACTATAGCTGCCTGCCAAGGCCGTTCGTGGCCGCAAGGTAATCGCCTCGGCGTGATCACCAGCTCCGGCGGAATGGCAGAGCTCATCCTAGATCGCGCTGAAAATGCAGGACTGCAGCTGCCACCCCTGCCGGAAGCCGACATGGCCGAAGCCATGCGTGTAATCGGAGCCGTCTCCGGCGACGGCAATCCTCTCGACGCCTGGGGCAATGGCGATTTCAACATCAACACGCCACACGGGTTAAAGGTGGTGCGGGAGTCGAACACGAACGATGCAGTTATTTTGTCTTACGACAATGATGACGACGC
>CAYYUG010000051.1:5705-18836 GCA_964474755.1 uncultured Rhodospirillaceae bacterium
GGGAGTCGAACACGAACGATGCAGTTATTTTGTCTTACGACAATGATGACGACGCTCCGCTCGGCTACATCGAAACCCTGATTACCCGCGCAAAGTTCCTGCGCGAATCCGCCGAACAATCCAACAAACCACACTATCAGATGACCATGCGGCCCGGCCTGCGCATCGAGGAGCAGATCCCCTTGCTGAGAGATGCCGGCGTGCCTACCTTGTTCGGCGTCCGACAGGGACTGCAGGCGATTGACCGGCTGAGCCGGTGGACCCGCGGAGCCCTTCCAGCTCGGGCGCCGACCCAAACGCTTGATGTGTCTGCGTTCGCCTTCGCCGGACGCGAGACCATCAACGAACATGACAGTAAGCAACTGATCGGCCAGCTCGGCGTCCGTGTCACGAAGGAGCGGATCGTTGCAAGCGCCGAGGAGGCCGTGGAAGCCGCGCAGACGAACGGTTTTCCAGTCGCGATGAAAGTGGCGTCCGACGATGTCGCGCATAAGACAGATTATGGGCTGGTAAAGCTCGGTCTCGATGACGCCGCGGCGGTCAAGGCGGCGTGGGTCGAACTTCATTCAATCCTTGCCAGTTTGGACGTGCATTCCGAAATTTTAATTCAAGAGATGGTGTCCGACGGCATAGAGGTTTTCGCAGGGGTTGCTTATCATGAAGGCTTTGGCCACGCCCTCGCCTTTGGGATAGGAGGCGTCGAAATCGAAGTGATCCGAGACTTTGCGTTGCGCATGCTGCCGCTACGCCATGGCGACGCCGAGGCGATGATCGGCGAGATACGCGCCGCTGCACGACTGGGGTCGTTGCGTGGTCAGCCGGGATCGGACACCGCTAGCCTCGCTTCAACCCTTTATGCCCTATCCGATCTCGTCGCCAGTGCCGGTCCAGCGATCCGTGAAATCGACCTCAACCCCATCAAGGTATTGCCGGAAGGCCAGGGCTGCGTTGTCGTCGACGCGCTCATCGTTCCGGCTCAAGAAGGAGAACAATCATGAGCGAGGACCTTGTCCTCTACGAGACCGACGAAAAGGTCGGCATTATCACGATCAACCGGCCGGAAAAGCTAAACGCGGTTAGCCCGGAACTGCGTGGCAAACTGTGTGATGCTTTTGCACAGGCCGATGCAGATGAGACTACCAGTGTCGTCATACTGCGCGCCAACGGGCGCAGTTTCTGCGTCGGCTACGACATCAACACCGGCGACCCGGAGAAAGAAAAGAACCGCCACGATGCGATGAAGTGGCACGATTCCTTGACCGACGACATGGCGTTTGAATTCGCCCCTTGGGATATGTGCAAGCCGGTCATCGCCTCCGTCCAGGGCCACGCGCTGGGCGGCGGCTGCGAACTCACCATGTTTTGCGACATCACCATCGCCGCCGACAACGCCCTGTTCGGCGAGCCGGAAATCCGCTTCTCTAATGTCGGACCAGCGATCATCATGCCATGGATAATTGGCTTCAAGAAGGCACGCGAACTGCTCTATTTCGGTGACATGATTGATGCGGAGACAGCGGAACGGCTGGGAATGATCAACCACGTAGTGCCACTCGACGAACTCGAAGCCTTTACGATAAATTTTGCTAAGCGCATGGCGCTAATTGCGCCAGAGGCTTTGGAAAAAACGAAGCTGGCGATTAATCGCGGTGCCGATTGTAGCGGTTTCCGCAACGCCATGCAGGCAGGGCTCGATATCGTCGCGCCAATCTACGCCGCCAAAACAGAGGTCGGTTTGAAGTTCACCGAAATCCGCCTCAAGGACGGCCTATCGGCTGCCCTGAAATGGCGTAGAGAGCAGTTCGCCCAGCACGAATAGACGGCCTAAACGGCGCTGGTAGGGCCACCGACGCTATGCTATCCAACGCCGAAACGACCTGTTAGGGAGAGCTTCGATGGTCGAGATGCTGTGGCAGCCGTCCGCCGAGCGCATCGCGAAGGCAAACATGACCGCGTTTCGGCAAGCAGTGGAAAAACAGTGGGTCGTCGACCTGCCCGATTTCACGGCGCTGCACGCCTTTTCGATTGGCGAAATTGAGAAATTCTGGATGAGCGTGCGTGATTTCTGCGACGTGCGGGCGGAGAGCTGGGGGGAGCAAGTGCTGGTCGAAGGCGACAAGATGCCCGGCGCCAAGTTCTTCCCCGATGCGCGGCTCAATTTTGCGGAAAACCTGCTCCGGAAACGCGATGACAGCCCGGCGCTGATCTTCCAGGCCGAAGACCAGGTCAAACGCCAGATGAGCTGGTCCGAACTCTACGACGCCGTCTCCACGCTGGCGCAGGCTCTGCAAGACCTCGGGGTCGGCCCGGGCGACCGCTGCGCCGGCTTCGTGCCCAACATACCGGAGGCCGTCATCGCCATGCTCGCCGCCACGAGCCTGGGCGCGGTTTGGACGTCCTGTTCACCGGACTTTGGGGTCAACGGCGTGCTCGACCGGTTCGGGCAGACAAAACCGAAAATCCTCTTCACAGCCGATGGCTATCACTACAACGGAAGGGCGCACGACTCGTTAGGCCGGGTAGCCGAATTCACTGCCTACTTGCCAACAGTGGAGAAAATCATCGTACTGCCAATGATGAGCGACGCCCCGGACCTGTCTGGCCTCGCAAACGCCGTCACCCTGGCCGAGGTCACCGCACCCTATACACCCAAAGAGATCACCTTCACTCAGATGCCGTTCAATGACCCGCTCTATATTATGTATTCTTCGGGCACAACTGGAAAACCGAAATGTATCGTGCACGGCATCGGCGGCACGCTTATTACGCATATGAAGGAGCACATCATTCATTGCGACGCTAAGCCCGGCGACCGCGTGTTCTATTTCACAACCTGCAGTTGGATGATGTGGAACTGGCTGGTCACGGCGCTAGCGGCGGAAGCCACCCTGATCCTCTATGACGGTGCGCCAACATATCCAGACGCCAACGTGCTATTCGACTTAGCGGACGAGACCGGCATAACCTTATTCGGCACGTCAGCAAAATTCATAGACGCGTTGGCAAAGTCCGGACTCGACCCTATCAGCACACACGATCTGTCCACTGTCCGGACCATAACCTCTACAGGTTCCGTCCTGGCACCAGAAGGATTTGACTATGTGTATGAGCACGTAAAGAAGGACATCTGCCTGTCCTCCATGTCCGGCGGCACCGACCTGCTGGGCTGCTTTGTAGGCGGCAATCCGACCCTGCCCGTATATCGCGGGGAGATACAATGCCGGGTGCTGGCCATGTCAGTTGAGGTCTATGACGATAACGGCCAGTCGATCTATGACAAAAAAGGGGAAATGGTTTGTGACAAGCCTTTCCCCTCTATGCCGATCTATTTCTGGGACGATGCGGACGGGGCACGGTACCACTCAGCCTATTTCGAGCGGTTCCCAAACGTCTGGTGCCAAGGCGATTTCATCTCGCGCAGCAAGCGGGAAGCCTGGGTTATTTATGGTCGCTCCGACGCGACGCTTAATCCCGGCGGCGTGCGCATCGGCACAGCGGAAATCTATCGACAGGTTGAACAGTTCGACGAAGTGCTCGAAGGCATCGTCATCGGCCAGGAATGGGACAACGATACACGGGTCGTGCTTTTCGTCATCCTACGCGAGGGGCTGACCCTCGACGACGATTTGATTGACCGCATCCGCAAGCGGGTTCGCCAGAACTGCACTCCGCGTCACGTGCCGGCAAAGATCGTGCAAGTCGCTGACATCCCGCGCACCAAGTCAGGCAAGATCACTGAACTGGCGGTGCGTGACATGGTGCATGGCCGCGACGTGAAAAATAGCGAGGCCCTGGCTAATCCGGAAGCACTGGACCTTTACCGCGGCTTGACCGCCCTGCAGAAGCGCGTAGAAGCATGACTATGCGGTTTGCTATCATGGGGGCGGGCGGCGTCGGCGGCTACTATGGCGCATGTCTGACACGGGCTGGCGAAGATGTCACCTTTATCGCGCGCGGCGCACACCTAGCAGCGATGCAAGAAAAGGGCTTACTGATCCGCGACCGTGACGACGATTTTACGGTAACCCCGGTCACTGCGACGGACGATCCGGCGACGTTCGAACCAGTCGATACCGTGCTGATGTGCGTGAAGCTCTACGACACGGAATTCTCAGCCAAACTAATCCAGCCCTTAGTCGGACCCGATACTGTCGTCATCACACTGCAAAACGGCGTCGAGGCACCGGAGATCGTCGAGAGCGTTATCGGCTCCGGGCACACGCTGGGAGGCGCCACCTACATTTCGGCTACTATTACCAAACCGGGCACGATCCGTCGCAACAACGATCTGACCCATATCGAGTTCGGTGAGATGGACGGGCCAGCAACCGACCGGGTGCACAAACTGGTCGAAGTGTTTAAGGCGGCCGGGCTTGACGCACGGCCGGCTGATGATACGGCAGCGCTGCTGTGGTCGAAATTCGTTCTGCTGGCGGCGAACAGTGGCATGACTTCCCTAATCCGCCAGGACACCGGTGTACTGCGCGACGATCCGGTGATCCGCGAGGCGCACACGGCGGCCCTGGCCGAAGTCACCACCGTCGGACGCGCTCTGGGCGTTAATCTGGCTAAGAATATAGAGCAACGCTGTCTCGATTGGCTGGACCAGAACGCGCCCATCAAACCGTCCTTGCTGGTCGATCTGGAAGCCGGCAACCGGTTGGAGGTCGGTTGGCTGTCTGGCGCTGTTCACCGGCTAGGCCAAAAAGCCGGCGTCCCGACACCAACGCACACCGCGATCTACGCGGCATTACGTCCCTTTGAGGGCGGTGGATAGCATTTAAAAGTCGACGCAGCGGCCGGATTTTTCCCAATCGCCGTAACGGGTCGGCTCCAAGCCCTTAGGACCTCCAATCTCCCCGCTTCCTTCGCCGCGTTCTTCGGCTGCCTTACGGGCCGCTTCGCCAGCGGCTTCCGACTTCATTTCAGCAAGACGTTTGGCATCGACTTTTTCCACCGGATTGACGGGCAGCGGTGCCGACTGGTCCACGTGATGCGGGTTCAGCGCCTTTTGCTTGAACTTCTCAAAAATTCTGCTCATCACTTCACCGCTCCGTCGTTACGCTTCTAGAAGCAAACCTTGCGTATTTTAATATATGGAGCAAAGGAGGTGTGACCAAGATGAACTGCATGCGCACCGAAATTTTGCTGGCCCGGATAAACGGCTTCATCCTCGTCGTGGGCTTCTCGTACTCGATGGCGAAAGAAGAATGCTGCTTTCACTTGTCATCGCCAGCGGCATTAACCTATTCACCGATTGGAACACCGATAAGATGGTGCGTCACATTTTTGTCATACAATAAGGCGACTAACCATCCACGCAACAGCTCTCACGGCTGATTGAACAGTTTGCCAAACGCACACAGGGGCCTTTGCCCAGGGGGTTCATCATGGAAAACTGCCAACCGAATGCCTTTGCAACAACCCGCAACCACGTGAATGCCTCGGTCGCCGCCACAATTAACCTGTCGCGTAATCTCAATTAGAAAGAGAGCATCAGGGTCATGGCGCACGAGTTAGCGTACGTGAAAACCCGCGAGATGTTGATCTCGCCCAACACAGCGATCACCCTTGGCAGCCTGTCGATGCTGACAAATTTCGCAATATATTTTCGGTGGCAATCGAGACGGCCCACTGTACTTCGTCGACGTACTCCTCGTTGCTATCCTGGCACCAGTAGGCACGATGCTTGTGCAGGTGGCAACCAGACATGCACGCGAGTACCAAACTGATCGGATCGGCGCATATGCGGCCACTCCCTGTGGTTTGCTTCAGTCCTCAGCAAGTTGGAACAGGGTGCCACAGTACTCAACAAGAGTGCGGCGGGCCGCAATTCGAACACAGCGCGTATGTTCATGATTAGCCCACTATACGAGCAAGCCTCTAACAATTTGTTTCAACCCACCTAACACTGACAATCGTATCCAACTTCCACACAGGATGGCTGGCAGTGCGGGTCCCTGTAATAAGGCTTTATCTAGCAGGTCCACGCCTTTAGGACTCGTCCCGTGAAACAGAACGATCCCAGAATCGCCGCCTTCGAGCTGCTGACCGCGGTCTTTCAAAAACGTCGCCGCTTCGACGTGGCCTTGGCTGCGCAAAACAATCTAGCAGACCTGGAGACTCGCGACCGTGCGCTCGCTCGCCTGCTCACGCTGACCGTACTGCGACGCACCGGCGAGTTAGACGCGATGATCGCGCCGCTGCTGCGCAAACCGTTGCGGGGTAAGGCAGCGCCGATACAGAACCTGCTGCGTCTCGGTGCTGCCCAGCTCGTTTTTCTTGAGACCCCCGCACATGCAGCGGTCTCAACTATGGTGGACACGGCAGCAGCAACGAAGAACGGGCCCTACAAGAAACTTGTCAATGCGGTTCTGCGACGCTTAACCCGTGAAGGCGCCCTGCCGATGGATGATCCAGGACGGCGCAACACACCAGATTGGCTATGGAACAGCTGGATGCAGGCCTACGGCGCAGACAAAGCGACTGCCATTGCCGAGGCTCATCTTATAGAACCGCCCTTAGATATCACGGTAAAATCAGATCCCGAGATGTGGACGGAACGGTTGGGCGCCAAGCGCCTACCGACGGGCAGCCTGCGCCGTACCAGCGGTGGCGACATACGGAACTTACCCGGTTTCGCGCAAGGCGCTTGGTGGGTACAAGACGCTGCGGCCGCCCTTCCAGCCCGTCTGCTAGGAGACGTCTCAGGCCAGACCGTGTTCGATCTTTGCGCTGCGCCTGGCGGCAAGACCGCGCAGCTCGCAGCGGCTGGTGCGAATGTCGTCGCTATCGATAGCGACGCAGCTCGTTTGGAACTCGTGGACGAAAACTTGAAACGCTTGGGCTTACATGCTCAGCTCGATGCCGCAGACGCAACTCAGTGGTTACCAACACAACCAGCTGATGCGATCTTGATAGATGCGCCGTGCAGCGCGACCGGCACAATCCGCCGCAGGCCCGATATCGCCCGGCTACGCACACCGGACGATGTAGCACGTCTTGCCAAACTTCAGGATGACCTCCTTAAGCGTGCCGCAACACTATTGCGGCCCGGGGGTAAGCTCGTTTACGCCACTTGTTCGCTGCAACCGGAAGAAGGCCCAGACCGAATCGCTTCATTTCTGCAAGAAGGCGCACCCTTCGAACTTGTTCCTATCCAGCCAAATGAAGTGACCGGCCTAGAGGCGGCACTCACACCAGAGGGCACGTTGCGGACTTTACCCAGCTTTTGGGCATATTGTGGCGGCCTCGATGGTTTCTTCATCGCCCGCCTGCGGCGAACATGAATAGGGTTCGATTGCGCCTTGCGCGAAATTTGGGAAAACACTAGTTAGGGGCTATGCAAAAGCCCACGCGGATAGCCCCGTCGATCCTCTCGGCAAACTTCGCCAGCCTCGGCGAAGAAGTGCGTGCGATTGATGAGGCGGGTGCCGACTATATCCATATCGACGTCATGGACGGGCATTTTGTGCCGAATATCACGATCGGACCAGATGTGGTAAAGGCCTTGCGGCCATACAGTAAGAAACCTTTCGACGTGCATCTAATGGTTTCACCGGTCGATCCTTATATCGAAGCCTTCGCGGACGCTGGAGCGGACATCCTGACCGTGCATCCAGAAGCCGGTGCGCATACCCACCGCACGATCCAACTAGTCAAGAGCCTCGGCAAAAAGGCTGGCATTGCGCTAAACCCAGCGACCCCTGTTGTAGCGGTCGAACATTTGCTGGAGGACATCGATCTGGTGCTCGTAATGAGCGTCAATCCCGGGTACGGCGGACAGAAATTCATCACTGCGCAGCTCGACAAAATTTGCGAATTGCGTGCCCGAATCAACGCAGCTGGCCGTTCCATCGACCTCGAAGTCGATGGCGGTATCAACGCGCAGACTGCACCCCAGGCGATCGCGGCAGGTGCTGACTTGCTGGTTGCGGGTACCGCTACCTTCACCGGTGGCCCGTCTGCCTATGCGGACAACATTGAGAGCCTTCGATCCGGGACCCAGCCCGCCGCCCGATGACAGACCCTACCCGTGACCATCCCGCCTGGCCGCCCATTCAACGGCAATTTCTAGGGATGGTGTTCGCCGCACCGTTCTATGGATTGACGTTGTTGCGTCGCCAGCCAGCAGGTCTTTTGGCCGCAATTCCCGACCCTTGGCCTGGTAACGCAAAACGCGGCGCCGCGATGGTCGAGGGGAGTTTTGCGTTTGCGGGCAAAATCAAACGCCCGGACGACTCGCCCTGGGATGAAGCCGACGCGGATGATGGTTGGCTGGATGCCCTGCACAGTTTCGTCTGGCTTCGTGATTTACGGGCGCTTGGTGGAGACGATGCGCTACGTTTAGCGCGTCGCCTCACAGAAGATTGGATCTCCCGGAATCAACGCTGGTCCGCCGATGTATGGCGCGCCGACATCATGGGCCAACGAATGGTCGCCTGGTCGGCCAATTTCGAACTATTCTTTTCCAGCGCCCCTGATCCACTCCGTTCAACGTTCCTATTAAACATGGCGCGTCAAGCTCGGCACCTTAGTCGGATCGCTAGTGGTGAAGGGGATGGCATCGCTCGTCTGACGGCCATCAAAGGACTACTTTATGCCGGACTTTGTATTCCAGGCGAACTTCCACTCTTCACGCGCGCCACTCGATTATTAGAGGTAGAGTTGCCGCGTCAGATCGAGACCGATGGAGCCCATGTGGAACGTAGCCCGGCAATCCAGCTTCGCCTGCTGCGTGATCTGGTAGATATACGCTCCGCGCTAATTGCCGGGCGACAGAAAAACCTCCCGGTCCTCGCCGAAGCCATAGAGCGAACGGCACCGATGTTACGCTTTTTTCGTCATGGCGACGGGGGGCTTGCACTATTTAACGATAGCGGTGAAAACAACGCACCCGAAATTGATATGGCCCTGGCCCAAGCCAATATCCGAAAACGTCTCCCGGACGGCACGACTACGAACGGTTTTCAGCGACTTTCAGCGGGTAAGCTCCTAGCCTTTGTAGATACTGGCACGCAGCCGCGCGACGGATGGGACAATCACGCGCACGCCGGGACGTTGAGCCTGGAGGTCAGCTTTGGTAAAGAGCGTCTTGTGGTCAATTGTGGCGCCGCTATCTCTTCTGGTGCAGAATGGCGAAATGCCGCTCGTGCGACAGCCGCGCACTCCACCCTAGCAATTGAAGATACGAACTCAAGCGACGGCGAAGGAGAACCAATCCGTGTCCCCGTCGAACGTCAGGAAGCAGATGGTACGGTCTGGCTAACGACAAGCCACAACGGCTATGGCAAACGCTTTGGCCTGATCCACAGCCGCCGGCTCTATTTAACAGTTCGTGGCGACGAGTTGCGTGGTGAGGATAGGTTGGTTCCGATCGAAGGGGGCAGTGGGCAAGGCACGATTGGTCTGCCAGGAAACCACGCCTATGCAATCCGATTCCATTTCCATCCCTCAGTGCAAGTATCAATGGTGCAAAATGGCGCCGCGGTGTTACTGCGATTGCCTGGTGGCTCTGGCTGGCGACTGCGAACCAGCGGCGCCAAGTTCGATTTAGCGGAAAGCATCTATTTTGGGACTGGCGGCGCAAAAAGGACGCAACAGGTCGTGCTTTCCGGTCATACGGACGGCGATGGTGCGACCGTCAAATGGGCCTTGCGCCGCGAAGGTGCAGGTACCCAAGGGGGGAAGCAATGACGGGTCACTCGATGCAAGCGATATTGTGTGATACTCCCATCGATTATTTCATCATGCCTTTTCCTACCAGATTGGTGTCTTCCAGTGGGATGATAATAAGCAACGGGTTACAGTCTTGATGAGCCTGCTTGGCCGCGAGATGGTATTCCACCAATACGCTATCCTCGTTCGCGCCTGCGGCTAGCATGCTGATCGCAGCCGTCGCCGTTTTTTTTTCCACCGTTGCCGCCACCGGGCTTGTCCTAATGCTCCTTCGCCGTCACGCGATCTTCGATCGTCCCAACGAACGGTCCAGTCATACCGAACTGACGCCGCGTGGCGGAGGTATCGCGGTGATCGCCGTTCTTATCCTGAGTTGGGGTGTCCTCGCATCTCCGGAACATCGTTTGGAGATTTTCACGATAATCGCCGCGGTGATACTACTCGCGTGCGTTTCTTGGATTGATGATCTGAAGTCACTTTCTCCGGGTATTCGTTTGGCCGCGCAGTTGATCGCAATCCTCCCAGCTCTGCTTTGGCTGAATGAAAAATATATTATTTTTCAAAACATTATACCAGAACCATTTAATTTGATATTGGCCGGATTGATCTGGATATGGTTTATAAACCTGTTCAATTTTATGGATGGGATCGACGGGATCGCCGGCATCGAAGCCGCAGCCATTGGGATCGGCATTGCGATTGTGGTGACATGGGCGGCAGAGGCAAGTATCGACCCAAGGCTGTCCGTGGCTGTGGCCGCCTCTGCGTTCGGGTTTTTGTGCTGGAACTGGCATCCCGCCAAGTTGTTTCTTGGCGATGTCGGCAGCGTCCCACTTGGTTTCCTGCTTGGCTGGTTGTTGCTCAACCTGGCAAGCAGCAGCACCTGGCCCGCAGCGGTAATCCTGCCCCTCTACTACTTCGCCGACGCGACGATCACGCTCATGCGCCGGGCTATACGCGGCGAGAAAGTCTGGCACGCCCACCGCGAGCATTTCTACCAGAGAGCCGTCCAGAATGGCCGCAGCCATGCCATAGTGAGCTTCGGCGTCGCACTATGTAATATCGCTCTGATCGGGCTCGCCATCTTATCCATCACTTCGCCTTGGCTCGCAATGGGGACCGCGGGGGTGACTGTCGCCGTTTTTTTGGCTTGGCTTTCCCGTTAGGTTCTGACCACGGCGGGCATCAGCGGAACACCCGTGTCAGTGCGCACCAAAATGTGTATCTGCTGCGCGCTTGCGTCTGATATCGCAGGAGATTAATAAGGCCCGAACATGGCCACAATACCCACCTTTAAGTCGAGCCGCGCACGCGTCGCCTATATCCACGATGTCTGCATGGCGTCGATATCGTTCCCGCTATCGCTCTTCCTGCGCGTCGGCAGCGACATGTCCTACTTTGCTGCTCCCTTCTTACTCGAAGCAATGACCCTCTTTACGGCAGTAGCAGCCGTGGTGTTTTGGCTAGCCAATATGTATCGCGGCGTGTGGCGCTACGCGTCACTAAACGACTTGGTCGCGATTACCAAGGCGGTTACGTTAGTAGTACTAATTTTCCTACCCCTACTATTTCTGGCCTCTCGCCTGCAGGACATCCCCCGATCATTGCCGTTGATCAACTGGCTTGTGCTATTGGTGCTCCTTGGCGGGCCTCGCTTCCTCTACCGTATTTTCAAAGACCGGCGCATGGAACACGTGCTTGAGGCGAACGGTGCAAATCGCGTGCCCGCTTTACTGATCGGCGCCGGCGATTCTGCGGAACTGTTTATCCGCGAGCAAATCCGCGACAAAGCGGCTGCCTACCAGCTGCTCGGCGTCATTGACGAGACTGGCAGGCGGGTCGGGCGGGAAATTCATGGGGTTCCCGTGCTCGGACGACTTGAAGACATCGAACACGTTGTTGAACAGGATTTACTGACGGCGCCGCAGCGCTTAATCCTTACCCATGATGGCATTGACGGTGAGCACGTGCGAGCACTGCTTACCTTCGCCGAACGCCAAGGCATGAGTTTAGGCCGGCTTCCGCGCCTTGCTGAATTGCGAGACGGTATGAGCGATCCTACAGCTATACGCCCCATAGCTGTGGAAGACCTATTGGGCCGGCCCCGCACGGTATTGGACCAGAAATCGATGCGCGCTTTGGTCAAGAACCGCCGCGTCCTGGTAACCGGCGCCGGCGGCACGATTGGCGCAGAATTGGTTAGACAGATTGCCAACATCGGGCCCTCAACATTAGTGCTATTCGATTGTGCGGAATATTTGCTCTATGAGGTCGACTTAGCATTGGCCGGAGACCACCCAACGCTCGATCGGCGGCCTTATCTGGGCGACGTGCGAGACCGGCAACGTATCGAAGATGTAATAACCCGTGAAAAACCCGAGTTGGTATTTCACGCCGCAGCCCTGAAACACGTCCCAATGGTCGAGCACAATCCCAATGAAGGTGTTCTGACTAACGTCGTCGGCACTCGTAATGTAGCGGATGCCTGCCGCACAGCGGGAGTACGTCTCATGGTACAGATTTCCACTGACAAGGCGGTAAACCCGTCCAATGTCATGGGTGCAACCAAGCGCCTGGCGGAAAGCTATTGCCAAGCCCTCGATTTATCCGAGCGGAAAGATGTGGGCACCCGTTTCGTTGTCGTCCGGTTTGGAAACGTCCTGGGTTCTCGGGGCTCTGTGGTACCGCTATTCCAGAAACAGCTGGCCCATGGTGGCCCACTGACCGTAACAGATCCGGGAATGACCCGTTATTTCATGACTGTGCATGAGGCGGTCGAACTGGTGCTGCAAGCCTCAGCCCTCGGGCTGAACGAGTCAGAGTCAGAAGGCCGTATTTTTGTGCTTGATATGGGCGAACCAGTCAAGATTATCGATTTGGCGCGGCAGATCATCCGACTGGCCGGGCTGCAGCCGGATAAGGATATCGCTGTAGAAATTATCGGGCCACGTCCTGGTGAAAAGTTGCATGAAACGTTGCTGCACGAAAAGGAAACACCCGTGCCGACGGTCTGCAACGGGTTGACACTGGCGGCGCCGCGCACACCAGAACTTGCGCTTTTGACGCAGACAATCGATGAATTGGAGCGATCAGCGCAGTCGCGCAACGCGGCACGCACACTATCCCTTCTGCAACGCCTAGTACCTGAATTCAACTACGAGGATGCTCTCCCCGTAGCGACCGATCCCGTTCAAGGTCCCTCCTCGAAGGAGTAAGATATGATTGAAGGCAAAATTACGCGAGCCTTGATTTCAGTTTCCGATAAACGCGATCTGGTTGCGTTCGGAGAGTTTCTCGCTTCTCAGGGCGTACATTTGCTATCGACAGGGGGTTCGGCGAAGACGCTGCGCGATGCCAGCTTAGCTGTAACAGAAGTTGCCGATCATACGAACTTTCCGGAAATGCTGGACGGTCGGGTCAAGACACTGCATCCCAAAATTCATGGTGGCATCC
>CAYYUG010000051.1:18936-33726 GCA_964474755.1 uncultured Rhodospirillaceae bacterium
GAAATGCTGGACGGTCGGGTCAAGACACTGCATCCCAAAATTCATGGTGGCATCCTGAGCCGACGCGATCTCAACGCACATCGCATGGCCATGAAGGCGCATGATATCGCACCCATAGACCTAGTCATTGTCAATCTCTACCCCTTCCAGGAAACTGTCTCCCGCGGGGCCGATTTCGACGAATGTGTGGAGAATATCGATATCGGTGGTCCAGCATTAATCCGTGCCGCTGCCAAAAATCATGACTTCGTCACCGTCGTCACGGACCCCTCCGATTACGACGCGGTCATGGCTGATATGGCGGGAAATAATGGCGCGACCAGCACGAAATTGCGTCGCCGTTTAGCTGCTGCCGCCTTTGCCCGTACCGCCGGTTATGATGCTAACATCGCGGCCTGGTTCGAAATCCAGCGTGGCGACTTGTTCCCTTATCGCATGACTGACAGCGGCAAGCTGAAACAGAAATTGCGCTATGGCGAGAACCCACACCAGAAAGCGGCCGTCTATCTAAGTGGTAAAGGACGACCGGGCGTAGCTCTAGCCAATCAAATCCAGGGCAAGGAGCTGAGCTACAACAATATCAATGATACCGATGCCGCCTTCGAACTAGTGGCAGAATTCGCCCAACCAGCTGTCGCTATTATCAAGCATGCTAATCCCTGTGGCGTTGCGATCGGTGAAACGCTGTTGGAGGCCTATCACAAGGCCCTTGCCTGCGACCCAGTCAGCGCCTACGGCGGCATCGTCGCCCTAAACCGCGCTTTGGATGGAGACACCGCACGTGCGATCGGCGAAACCTTTGTCGAGGTCGTCATTGCGCCCGACGCCGATCCCGACGCCCGCGCCTGCTTTTCTATAAAGAAGAATTTACGCCTGTTGCTCACTGGCGAGATGCCCGACCCGGCTGCGGAAGAAATGAATATGAAAACAATCGCCGGCGGTTTCTTGATGCAGGACCGCGACGCAGGCCAGATCTGCCGAGACGGCCTGAATTTCGTTACCCAAAGGGTACCAACGGACAAAGAAATTAACGATATGCTATTCGCGTTCAAAGTCTGCAAGCACACCAAATCTAACGCTATAATCTATGTCCGCGACGGCGTAACGGTCGGGATCGGGGCTGGCCAGATGAGCCGTGTCGACTCTTCCCGGATTGCAGCGGGCAAAGCCAAAGACCAACTCGGCACCGAGGCCTCCGTAGTCGCATCCGACGCCTTCTTCCCATTCGCCGATGGGCTGATTGCTGCCATAGAAGCAGGGGCAACTGCTGTCATCCAGCCAGGTGGATCCATCCGCGACGATGAGGTCATCGCCACCGCCGACAAGGCCGGCGTCGCCATGGCGTTCACCGGGGTACGCCACTTCCGGCACTAACGAGCGACGTGTTGACCTGTTGAGCTTTTCTGTTACGCGATAGTCACCCCACCAATGCTATCGACACACATTTGCATGACAGTTTCAGGCATGCACGAACACACTATTGCCGTTTATTTCACCGATCGCGGACCTCCAGAGACGCGAGATGTTCCATCAGAAACTGACGACTTTACAAAATCCAGGATAGAAACATTTAACCATCCGCTCCTCTGCCAGCGTAAGGGAATATCCATGGTGCGGTATGATTCATTGGCGTAAAACTGGGCAAAAACTTAGTAGCCTCATGGGTAGCCGGCTCCCTGATTGAGTATCTCTCGTGATTTGGGTTCCAAGGTTAAGTTAAGTTTGAGTCAGTACCATGGCACCGACCAAAATTAGACCATTAATCATCACTGATTTACCACAAATCTACCCACAAAAGGTCCATTTGCTAAACGATCATGGCGAACATCAAATTTGGTCATTTAACGGAGATCAGTATGTCGCCTTTTTTTCTTATACCAGCCGGCCTATTCGTTACTGTTGCTATAACCGAAATTGAAAGCGCAATGGAAACCAGTTCTGGATTTGCTCACAACCCAACGGATGAAATGATTTTACTTGATACCTTTATTTCTTCAACGCAACCCGAAATCCCGTGGGGCACGAAGGGCAACTCTCCCACACTGGTGTCTACAACAAGTATTTATGACCCGCCCGTAACCTCCAAAATGGATAAAACTATAAAAAAGCAGCCCAAACAAAGTGAAATACAACTGCTGCAGAAATCGGTGAAGAACAGAGATGACAAGCCGTTTGACGATAATCCTGGCCGACATTTTCCCGATACCCAAGGCGCCGAAGACAAGGCCTATTCCGCACCGCAGGGTGTCACGGATGAGTCGCAAGTTGACTGGATGAAGTAGATTTTCATGCAGCGCAGCTATGACGTATTAGCCTCATTCAAGCATCGGGGCATAATATTTTGTAAATTCAGTGTGGTGTCTGCCAAAAGATAGTGTGGATGGTTATATTTTAGGTGGATTTGTGTCGTTCTGGAAATCAGGTGCCCCTCATACACGCCCTCATTAAAGCTTCGAAACTGAAGGCGGAGCTACACGGCTTTAAGGCCCTTTCCTCGAGTTTGAGAAATTTGCAGCAGCCTAAATGAATGCCGTAGATACAGTTCTTCAAAATGCCGTTGCCGCAGGCGACGTATCCTTTGCCGTGGCAATGGTCGGCAACAGCAACGGCATTACCTGGTCTGGCGCAGCCTGGGAGGGTGTAGACCTAAACAGGCTGTAATTTAGGTAACCCTAAAAGCCGTATAATTGTATATGTTAAATCGGTATCGCGTTGACACATCAATGTTCAAACAACCTCAGAATACTCAGTTATAAGGTAGCGACGCGATTGCCTGGAAAGCCACAAAACAGGCACAGCTTTTGTTACCTAAGTGTAGCTTAGGCGCAAATTTCGTCGCCCTCTAAGCCGACACTATTCGGCTAAGGCATTGGTTTTATTCGTAGGCACACGGGATCTCGAACCCTGCACGGCTGGTTGAATGTTTTGTATATTTTTCCCCATCGCACCCCAAAAGTCAGACCTATTCGTTATAACTAAACGAGTAAAACCGCTAAGGCTCACCGCGAATATTGGATACAGCTGCCGTACAGGGTGCCGATCCGGCTTCACGCCATGTCCGTGGTTCCAACTTGGCGAAGGGACGGCGCACCGCGCCAGGCGCGATGCCGGCCCGCAGGGCAGCGAGAATTCCAGTGGCCTCCCAATAGTTCTCAACGATAGTGAGCTGACCCGGTCGCCATGGCAGCTGTGTGAGGTCGTTGCCCATTAAGCCTTTTCCCTCGCGCACAGCGACCACAGGGATCCCCTGTTGAAGAGCCGCTAATGTCGGCAACCCGATGCAGCCATCTGGTAGAACCAGACAGGATACATCTTCAGCCGTGAAAGCGCCGGTTGCCCGGGTCGAGGTACTGTCGGGTACGATCGCTGGACTTTTTTTCAGGCCCTTGAGGACGCATAAAAAGAAGGAAGAGGAAATAGCTTCCGCCGCCAAACGGGGATCAACCCTGCCCGAATCGGCGAAGAGAATTTCGCGCGATTCCATCATGGGCGCATGTGCGGACGGGACATAAAGAAACTGGGAGACAGCATGAGTTAACATTGCTTCCACCCCACCCCATGGATTGACCATTGCGCCGTCGCTAGAGAAATACGCATCGTGATATCCGTCCGGCACGGTGATCAAAGAGGAGAGCGCAACCGCGTCGTAATCATCCCTATGCGTCCTCAGCAGATTGAACAACCGATCGATACCGTCTCCTGTGCCAACCGCCCGCCCGGACTCTGAATAGCTTGCACTCAGAACGAGTGGTGGATCGAGTCGATAGATGCCGCTGCAATTCAGACCAAAAGTCGCCCTGCTCGCCTCGATGGTGTTCAATGTAAGATTTTCAATCATCTCGTCGGGCTGGGCATCAATAATAACGAGGATCCGGTTGGCGTGGACCGTCTTCAGTCCTGCCGTGCCCATCAGGACGCGACAGATGACACTGCCTTCGACATAGGACGCGTTTGCCGGCATTTCGTTTATGTCGCTCGCATTGACGACGTTGGGGTGAATAATCAACCTGTCGCAGACCGAGGCCAGAAGCTCTGCTGTGGGCGTAGCGTCGCCGGCATGGCCGCCAATTTCCGCTCCCACACCGGTTGGCACAAGGAAGACGGCGTTGAACCGGCCGGCGTTTTTTGTTTGCCGCCGCCGAAAGTCGAAGATTGAAGGCCACTTGCCGCCGTCCGCACCAGCCAGGCAGCCCACTTCGCAATGATAGTGACTATCATCCACGGAGGTAATCGCGAGCCGGATTGGTATTTCACCGTTCACGAACCGAAAGGATAATGACTTCCTGATATGATCGATCAGGTCACTATTACGCGGTGGGGTAGGAATAGAAACGCGCCTTTCAAGCAACTGCATTTACAGTCACCCCTATTGTCTGCGCGAAGGCGTCAAAGTTATCTTCCCGGATTAAATTCAACGCGCCGTCCACGGTGCGTGCGTAAAGTGCAGGCAGGCCGACACCATTGAACCGGTGCGCTTTCGATATTGTGTAAGCCCCCATGTTCAGGAACGTGACCCGCGAACCGATCGATAGTGGAGTGTCGAAGGTATATTCGCCAAATATGTCGCCAGCGAGACAGGTGCATCCGGCTAACAGATATTCATGAGCGCCACCATCGGTATGGCCTAACACGTCCGGTTCATACTGAAATTCAAATACTTCGGCCATATGGTTCACCGTTGTATCCAGGACGGCGATTAGCAAGCCATCGCTTTCGAACAGATCGTGCACAGTCGCTTCGATCGTGCCGGCGCGCCGTACAAGTGCGGCACCTGGTTCGATAAAGACCCGAAGGCCGAAGTTTTCTCGAAATATATTCACTGCGTGAAAAAAGTCCGATTTGTCGTCTGACTGGTTGAAGAGATAGCCTCCACCCATATTTATCCAGTCTAAACTGTCGAGAAACTGCGGGATCGAATCCCGAATGTGCCGCGCCGTCGCGAGCAGACTGGCGAAGTCGGTTGCGTCACAGTTGGTATGAAAATGGAGACCATTGAGGCCGCGCAAGCTAGCTGGGTCCGATGCCACGACCCGGGCTAACTTAGAAACCGACACGCCGAGTTTCGATTGTTGGCGGCAGGGGTCGTATCGTGGGTCGCCGATAAAGGATAGTTCGGGGTTGACCCTGATGCCAGCATGGACAACAGCCGGAACCATTTTTCGCAGCAGTTCCCATTGGGAAAGCGAGTTGAAAGTGAGGTAATCGAGCTGGTCGCCAACCATGCGGAGCATGTCCTCGGTCAATAAGGGACTGACAAGGTGGCGCGGTGTGCTTGGGCCACATACGCGTTCGACCAGTTCCAACTCAAAGGGCGAACTGCAGCCGAAGCCATCGACACGCATCGCGGCTAATTTCAGGACATTAGGCAACGAGTTGGCTTTCGGCGAATATAGCAACTTGCACGACGCGTCATCGGCAACCTTGCGCAATTCGATCAAGTCATAATCGAGAATTTTTTCGTCTGTAATGAAAGCTGGCGTTCCCACGGTTGTCGCCAAATTGTTTTCTCCCCCGAGATGTTTTTGCGCTTTGACCTTCTCGGCTGGTCGTATTTATAGGTTGTACTTACCAACGCCAAAAAAGATAGCGTGAAAGATATCGTTATGATCTCTTCAGTCCAAAATAATGTGGGGCATGAAGACTGCATTTTCAGTCGTTACTAACCCGTAGTCTTCTCGGATACCCAGCGCGGCGGCGTCCCCGGCGACCATCCAGCAGCCCATCACCGGGTAGCGGCCGTTGAACTCCGGCAACGGGTGAAATGCCTGCACGACGTAACCTTCTTGGCCGTATGGGCCGTACTCGTGTGCCACAGTATCGCCGTTGCAAACGATTTCGATATTGGCGCCGCGCCTGGATAGCAGCGGCTTGCGGACAAAGTTGCTTCCAAGTCCGGCGGCGCGTGGGTCGCTTTCGAAGAATGCGGGTAGCAGGTTCGGATGGCCTTCGAAACTGTTCCATAACAGCGGTAGTAGCCCCTTGTTCGACAGCACGCCCTTCCAAGGCGGTTCGATAAAGCGGGCGCCGTTCGCAGGTATGTATTGGCCGAATTTCTCTTCCATAAGCCATTCCCATGGATAGAGCTTGAATAACCAGTCAATCACGTGGTCGTCTAAGTCGCTAAAGCGTCCCTGTGAATCGACACCGATTTCATCCATCGACAGGAATATTGTTTCCAGACCGGCTTCCTGCGCTAACGCCTCAAGATATTCGACGGTGTCACGATCATCGTCGATATGTTTTTGGCAGGCGAGATGCAGCGGACCATCGATGCCGAAATTCGCAAATGCGGCGAGTAGAAATTCGTGCAGTAAATTGAACTGATCCGCTGTGTTGGAAATTAACCCTCTTTCAATTGTCTCCTCGAGCCATTCCCATTGAAAGGCGGATGCTTCATAAAGGGTGGTAGGTGTGTCGGCGTTGTATTCCAGCAACTTCGCTGGGCTAGCACCGTCATAGGAAAAATCAAAACGGCCAATCAAGTCCTTTTCGCGGTTCCGCCAGCTTGATGCAATATAATCCCAGTAAACCTCCGGAATCTGCAATCGGCGGAATATTGTTTCGTCGGTAACCGCGCGTTCCAGGATCTCGAAGCAAAGGTCTTCTATCGTCTCAGCGGGACGCTCCAAATCGTCTTCGATCTGGCGTAAGGAAAAGCAGTAGTACGCTGTTTCATCCCAATAGGGGACATTGCCAAATTCATCTACCGCAAATCCATGCGCAATTGCTGAATTTGCTAGGTTTGGCCGCGAGGTGACGGGGATGCGGCGCATCAGTCTGCTTTCAATATGTCAGACTAGCCACCGCGTTTGGCCTTGAGACGGGCGAGGACGTCGCCACCCTTTGCACCACCATCGACAATGCCTGCTGATTTCAGTTTGTCCTGCAGGCTGACCGCCTCGGTCGAATTGGCCAATTCATTCGCCGCTTCGAACTGCGCAGCCCGCTCGATCTGGCGATTTTTTAGTCGTTCCAGGCTATCGACGGCACCCCGCATACTGCTATTTGCGCCCGAATGACGGGCCGCGACAGCGGCTTGCGCGCGCTGAACCTTTTCCGTCGCCTTCACAGTATCGACCTGCTGTTTGAGGCGTTTCAAATTACCTTCCGTTTGCGAAACGGCTTTGCGCAGTTGCTCCTCACTGTCAGCAAATGATGTCGCAAGCGCTTCTTCGCCCAGTACCTCGGTCTCAATGCCCGCAACCTTTTCAGCGATTTCGGTTGCCAAACCTTCGTCGCCCTTGTCCAACGCCTGTATCGCGTAACCTTCATACTCGGCCATCGACGCCTTCAGGCTTTCAACTTTCTTGTCGGCTAGTTTGCGCTTGGCGATGATACTGGTAAGCGCTTCTTTAGATTTTATCAAATCATTGTCGGCATCACGAATTTCTTGATCCAGGATTCGCAGTGCCTGATTATCAACGATCGCTTCACCAGCTTCGCTTACGCCCCCACGGATTGCCGTGGCCACTTTTGCCCAAATGCTCATATTGGATTACTCCTTAACCTAAAAATCTCGTGAACTAACCGACGCAAGCGCCTTAGGCGGCGTTTTTTAAATCGGTCTTGTAGGCTTCCGCCGCTTGCAACGCGTTGTCTGCCAGTGTCTCAATTTCAAAGATTACGGAATTGAGGATTGATCCGGCACTTAGAGAACCAAACATCTCGTAATAGTCTCGGCTGTCGTGTCCGGCGACAATGCCGAAGGTCGACAAGGGAAACAGTTTATGGGTCTTGAGGATCATTTCATTGAACCCGGCGCTGTCTTCGACCTCATCAACCGGCCAGAGTAACGTCTCGACAATGATTTGGCTGCCACTGACACTCATCAAAAGTGGCAGGTCACCGAACTCTTTCATGGTCACGAGGATGCCGGGATCCGTACCTTCGACCACGCTAACCTCCATGCTGCCACCAATCGCTTCGCTCGATTGTGAAAGCGCCTCCAAGAGGGTTTCAGTCGTCCAATTTTCATCCTGGCTCATGCTGGTCTCCTTGCGTGTTCTGGGAATTATCGGCATCACGCCGGCCCTCAGGGCAGTTTCGCAGTCCTTTAAAATTTTCGCGTAGTCGGGCGGTATCCAGACTTCACGTTTGACATAACCCTGTTCGCGCAAACGTTCGCGGTACTTGGACTGGTAGTAGGAAGGTTTTTTCGTAGCCATTAAAAGCCCTAAATTTATTACATGTAATATATAACATGTAATAAATTTTACAAGTAAAATAACGGACAACGTCTTGGTGCTCTATAAACATTAGGTAAGGCAGTTCCCAATAAAATATGCCTGCCCATATGATCTTGCATAATATGGCGTACAAACTTTCTAACGGTTGTCTCAAATGCATATATTTCTATCAAGGCTAGCCAAACGTTTATACGTTAGAATTTCGGGGCTGAGCTGGGATGTGGTGTGCTTGGTGACAGCAGCCCACTTCATCGTCTCTTGGATAGCCTTGACTTTAATTGGCGGTGAGGAAATCGCCGGGTCGAGTATCTTTTGGTATTTCTACGTTACGACAGCAACGACGGTCGGGTACGGCGACTATTCACCGGCCACGGCGGCGGGACGGCTTATCACTGTTCTGTGGATCATGCCGGGCGGTATCGCATTGTTTACAACAATCATCGCCAAGGTCGTCCAACTCATCTCTGGAAGATGGAGTAAAAGAATGCGTGGATTAGCGACTTACGAAAATTTGAGCAACCACATTGTTATCCTTGGCTGGTCTGGTGCTAAGACAGAGCGCATGGTCCAGCATATACGAGGTGACGCTGCGCAACGGGACCGCGAAATAGTCTTATGTGCTACGGGAACGTTCGAGAACCCCATGCCCGATCAGGTGCGTTATGTCCGCGCACCGGCGCTGAATGCTCCGGACTTGTTGTGTCGTGCAGCCGTAGCCAACGCAGACTATATAATCATCCTGGGCGAGACTGACAGTGAGACGCTCGCCGCAGCGCTCGGCGCGGCGAGCGTCAATGCAGAGGCACATATGGTCGTCTATTTCGAACAGCGCGGCTTTGCCGATCTACTGCACGCGCATTGCCCTCATGCGGAATGCAACGTTTCACTTTCAATCGAATTGATGGTCCGCTCAGCGCAAGATCCAGGATCAAGCCGGGTTCAGCGTCAATTGCTATCGACATTAGAAGGACCGACGCAATTCAGCCTTACCGTGCCAAACGATATTGGAGAGATCCGCTACGGACCATTGTTTGCAGCGTTAAAGACCGAACATGATGTAACACTTTTTGGTATGGCCGAAACTGCGCTTGGCGATGACTTAATCCTGAATGCGCCGTCTGATCAGAAGATCAACCCAGGAGCGATCCTCTATTTCATGTCGGCGCAGCGCATCGAACCGGGCGACATTGATTGGTCAGAGCTGAGCACGTGACGGAAAGTCAGACAACAAAGGATTTTATGGAGGCAGCATGCTCGGTAATGCAATGAAATCGCTTTTTAAAACTAAGGCACGCGAGCTGAAAGAAAAATTCTCCAGCACAGATGAAGAAGACGAATTCGCCACACCCTATGGATTGCGGATTGGCGCAGTCGTCGACATCGATACGCTGCCACTGCGCATGCACGCGGATGACTTGCATATGCCGCTACCCGAAGAGAGCATGCTCGTTATCGCCCAAGGCTATATTGAACTGGGTGATGGCGGCTATGTACATCGCTATTACGCCGCCAACAACGCAATGGTTCAGGTTCTCACTATTGGCGGTATCGAAGACCAGCATGTTGAGGAAATCACCCTCTTCATGCCCTTCAAGAGTCATTATCCCAATGGTGCGGGAGAGTGGGAGCAGTGGACCGCAAACGGTGGTAAGATTGGCCAGCCAACTTTCAAGCTCGATGATGGCACAGAGTTTCAACGTATCTGGTTTGACGACGCAGCGGGTTATGCGGAACCAGCAGCCTTCAACGAGCTCGTTTATGAGGATCCGGAATCGGATGCGCATGACCAAATCCATCATAAGGCGATGCTCTACGGCCGGAACCTCGAAGCGGAAAAAAAGAACGAATATCTTCTCGTATCCGCTGAATCCTACGACAATGAAAATACAGTCGAATTCATGATTGGGGTCGACCTGGAATTAGCGACGTTGAAAATAATCTAATCGACGCAAGGGTGCGATGCCGCATATTTTTAAGACGTTGGCCGAAAATAAGATACCTGTAGGAGTTTCTAATGAGCACATTGTTTTCAGGATTTATCCCTAGCCTGCTTGAATTTCTTGCCTACTTCGGTGTCGCTGCTGGTTTGACGATCCTATTCATTTTTGTCTACTCGCGAACTACACGACATAATGAGATCACGCTTATCAAGAACAATTCGATTCCGGCGGCAATCGCGTTTGCAGGTGCGGTGACCGGTTTTGCGCTGCCGCTGGCCAGTGTCATGCTGCATGCGCTGTCTCTCTTAGACCTGGTACTCTGGGGGGTGGTCGCAATGGTGGTTCAGATTATTACCTATTTTCTTGTTCGTATGCTGATGCCTCGAGTCTCACAACGCATCGAGGACGGAGAAACCGCCGCGGGTATTTGGTTGGGCGCGATGTCCTTCGTGGCTGGTATTCTTAATGCCGCCAGCATGACGGTCTGAAAGAGGAAAACGCTCGGATGAAACGTGCGACAAAATTTAAACTGGCCTTACTTACTGCGAGTGCGCTCACGCTTACCGCCTGCGGCGAAGCGGAAGAGGAAGTTCTGGCCTATCCATCCGTCGAGGCGTGTATCAAAGCTAGTGTACACGATGCGGCAACTTGCCAGGCTGAATTCGCCAAAGCCGAGGAAGTGCATGAGAAATCCGCGCCGCGATATGGGTATCCCAGGGACTGTAACGCCGATTTCGGCTATAACCGTTGCTATCAGCATCGGACATCTTCAGGCAGCTCCGTTTGGCTTCCGTTCATGATGGGATACATGCTGGCGCCCCGAATTGGCGCGCCTGTATACAGCCAGCCCCTCTATCGACCATCCAACGATCCCAACAATTATTACACCGCACAAAGCGGCCGTGTCGGCAGCATGTCGCCGGATGGACGCGCAAAAGTGGCACAATCGCAGACAAGCCCGCCGAGAGCCAGGACCCGAACTATTTCCCGCGGCGGCTTCGGCGCGCGTGCGACCAGTTCGTCTAGCTAAGGGCTTTGGGATGAAGATTGGTAACGATGGCTGACCCAGGCCATGACGGTCCCGGCCACCAGTCCGAATAAATGGCCCTCGAAGGAAATATAACTGCGCGACGGCAGAAGGCCCCACAGCATACCACCATAAAAAACCATCGTCACGCAGGCGATCGCAGTAGACAGAAGGCTTCGCTCTAGATAGGCAAGAGTAAGCAAGGCGCCGAAATAGCCAAAGATCAATCCGCTCGCTCCAACATGCAACGCGCTGCGCCCGAATAGCCAGACAAGGAAACCACCCAGCAAGACAATTCCTATCGTTATCGTCCAGAACCGCTTTCTGCCACCAATCAACATCAGACCGCCGAGGATCAGAAGGGGCAGGGTGTTGGAAGCAGCATGCCAAAAATTGGTGTGCAGGAGGGGAGCCAGTGGTATCCCAATTAATCCGTCTGCCTGCCGCGGGAAAATTCCCCACGATGTAAAACCGTGGCCGAAAAAAAAGTTCACGGCCTCCACAACCCATATGGCCGCGATGAAAATCGTGAGTGGCGCAAAAGTTTTCTTAATAGCTTTCATTTATCGAATGCACCTATATTTTCCACCTCGCTAGAACCGGGAACCACCGTCTCAAAGGCTCATGGAGGCTTTCGGGTCACCCCTACCCTTACCTTTCTGGATGTCTACGATTGTGACTGCATAGAAAGAGAGCTGCATACCCTCCGATGCTAACCCACACCTACGGTTAATATCGGCTTTCTTTCTGCAGAGCGAATGAAAGCTTTGCACCGCAGTGGTTAATCCACAACGTGGATTGCTGTTGTCACGGCAGACGCCCAAATTGAATCTAACCCTGCCAGACTAAAGTCATGAAAGGTTGAATTGCCGCGAGCAGGTTCGAGGAAGGCGAACATGGACGACCAATTTAATACGAATGCCGTACATGACTTGGAAGACCACATTAAACGTTTTCCGGACGTTCCACGCGAAGTCATCTTAAATATAGAACTGTTTAGAAAAGGGCACTGGTTCACGGACGCGGCCTTGGAAGCGACTAAGAGTTCGATGGTCAAATCCTATCGTTTGTTCTTGTACGACCTCGTTCCAATGGATCAGATGAAGCGTAATGAATCACGCAAGGTGCCGGAATGATTCTTCATCTATCAAGGAATATATGGTCTCCGAGCGGTCTACGTACAAACGACTGTGGACCCAAGCTCTCCCTATGTCGTCGATATCGAAGATGGCCGCCTCGTCTTGAAGGCGGATGGCGAGGTCATTTGCAATGTCTCTTATCCGGTGAAACCTGCTTACTATGCGAAGCGCTTCGATGACGGCGTGCGCTACCACGAGATTTGCACCTTTGGGTGCCATCCTCCTTGTAATATCCGTCCATGATATCGAAGGTCGGGCCCCCGGCTCGTACCAAGGCTACTCGAAGCAGGCACCGCACTGCTCGTATCCTAATGACTTCCCAAAGGAGTGGCTCGGCTCATATGCTCTCCAGGTCCCGGGCTTAGAGAGGAGAAGACAATGAGCACGAACGACGACATGGGGACGCGGCTGGCTGCCCTCGAGGCTCGTCTGCAGGTTCTCGAGGATACCAATGCGATCAGGAATCTCAAATCACGCTACGCAGAGCTGTGCGACGACAACTACAACCCCGACGGAATTGCTGCGCTTTTCGCGGAGGACGCGGTGTGGGAAAACGAAAGCCTAGGGAGATACGAGGGCCGTGAGGCGATCCGGGAGTTCTTCGTCCGCGCCTCCTCGATCTTCACGTTCGCGATCCACTACAGCCTCAACAGCCAGATCGAGGTGACGGGAGACCGCGCGCGCGCTCAGTGGTTCTTATTCATGCCCTGCACTCTGGGCGCGAATAACGAAGCCATGTGGCGTGCCGGCATCGACCGGGAGGAGTATGCGCGAATAGACGGTGCGTGGCTCTTCACCTACAAGCACTCTACGCCGTTGTTCCACTCCCCCTTCAACAAGGGCTGGAGCCAGGAGCGGTTCGCCGGGGCCTAAATAGCCCAGTCGAGCCCGGGGGCTCGCTGGTGCCAATCGGTGGCCTGCTCATACGCGTACGCCACCCGTAAAGCCACCGCCTCGCAATGCGGCTTTGCGTGGACCATCAGCCCGATGGGCAAGCCTCGCTCGTTGAAGCCGCACGGGACTGTGACCGCACACAACCCGAGCAGATTGCCAACCAAGGTGTTGCGCGAGTAAGCGCCGTTCCAGTACTGGTAGGACTCCGAGGATGCGTCAACCTCGGCGACCGGTAACGCGGGGTTTGCAGTGGTAGGTGCGAGAAATGCATCCACGTCCGCCAGGGTCTCGAGGGCCCGGGCGGAGAGCGACTCGCACGCCGAGCGTGCCCGCAGATAAGCCGCCGCGGGCGCGTTAGCCCCCTCGGCGAGGCGGAAGCGAAGCGTATCGTCGTAATCATCGTACTCGGGGCCGAGCAGCGTCTCGTGGGCGAGGAAGCCTTCGACGCTCGAAATGAGCAGCCTCGGGTTGGCGGCGAGAACGTCCTTCGCCTCGGTTAACTCGAGGAACTCCACGTGCGCACCGAGCCCAGCGAACACGTCGCCGGCTGCCCGCACCGCGCTGGCAACCTGCGGATCCACATCGTCCCACAACGCCCCTTCCGCCATGGCGATGCGCATGCCCCGGACGCCGTTGCGTAGACGGAACAACACATCGTGATCGTCCGCGTCCCGGGTCGAGGGGTCACGCACATCGGGCCCGTTCATGGCCTGGTAGAGCAGCGCCGCGTCCTCGACCGATCGGGTCAATGGGCCGACCGAGTCCAAGGTCGAGCTAATAGGAAACACTCCGGCCCGGCTCACCTGTCCGACCGTAGTCTTTAAGCCCACCGTGCCGCATAAGGCGGCAGGGATCCGCACAGAGCCGCCGGTATCGGTCCCAAGAGCCGCCGGCACCAGCCCCGCGGCGACCGCCACCGCTGATCCGCTGCTCGATCCACCCGGCACGTGATGGTCCTCGGCCCAGGGATTGTGAGGCGTGCCGTGGTCGCGGTTGATGCCCGGTGCGCCCATTGCGAATTTCACCGTCTGGGTCTTCCCCAGGATCACCATCCCTGCCCGACGCAGCTTGAGCACCACGGTGGCATCGGACTCCGCGATGGCATTGCCGAGGCTACGCGCTCCCGCCGTGGTGGGAAGCCCTTTGATGTCGATGATGTCCTTGACCGCGAGGGGAATGCCGTGCAGCGGCCCCCAGTCCTGGCCCGCCTGAAGCGCGATCTCCGCCGCTCGCGCCGCGGCCAGGGACCGATCGGGATCGAGAGGCCGAAAGGCATTGAGCTTGCCATTGAGGGAATCCACCCGCGCGAGCAGATGCTCCATCAGATCGATCGGAGAAAGGGCGCCGGCGTGGATCTGATCGGACAGTTCGGAGACCGAGCGCCAAGGCATCGAGGAGTCGTTCATTCCGGGTACCTCGTAGGGCGGTGTGTTAAACTAGCCTCAGCCTACCCCTCCGCAGCACTCATCACTAGCACCGCGCGACCATCGGCTCGACCACATCGCTGCCGCACCGTATAATCGGCACTCGTAAGACACGACGGCAAAGAGGGCTCCAGCTATGAAATTCGGCCAATTCGAGATTGTTCGCTGGCACCCGGACAC
>CAYYUG010000052.1:0-32740 GCA_964474755.1 uncultured Rhodospirillaceae bacterium
CTCCGAGCCTTAAATATCAACCTGCTGGGGCATCAGCATGGGAGCCGCACGCATGAGCCTGCGCATTGGCCTATTTTATCCAAACACGCAGAGTATGCACGCGTTGTCCCCCAAAGCGGTAGAGCAGAGCCCGGCCCTGCTGGACATGCAAAGCCATATCGACTGTGCGCAAATCAGTGAAGGTGTGGGGCTCGACTATCTGTTTATGGCGGAGGTTTGGAGCCCGTATGGTCCGCGGTCACGCGAAGGCGGTATCGTGGATCCGGCCCTGCTGTCGCCACTGCTGGCGGCGACCTTGATCCCGGTTACGCGAAAAATCCGCTTAATCACGACGGTGCATACCTCCTGGTTCCACCCTCTGGCTGTGGCCCGCATGGGTGGCACGCTTGACAGCCTTTCAAACGGCCGTTGGGGGCTGAACGTCGTCACCGGCGCTGGTTTCGCCGACAAGCTGGTTGGTGCCGAAAGTGCGGATCTGGATCATGATGCGCGATACGACCGGGCGGCGGAGGCGGTAGAAATTATGACACAGTCTTGGTCGCTTGGGCAGATCAATTTTACTGGGGAACATTTCCGTATCGCCGGCCAGATTGTCGGACCCCGGACCGTGCAACAGCCGCGTCCACTGTTGGTGAGTGCTGGTGCATCGGATGCGGGGCGAAAATTCGCTGGGTCTTATGCCGACTATGTTTTTATGCCGGGCCGCACACCATTAGCAGAGTGCCGCGAGCGCATCGTCGATATACGCCGCATCGCGTGCGAGGCGGGTCGGCCGGAGGGTTCGGTGAAGCTGCAGATGCACGCCAGCATGTTGGTCCGGGAAAGTGAAGACGAGGCTCAGGAGGCTTCCGCCGAGCTCGCCCAATCGGTCGATCTGGATTATGTTGTGGAGTATCTCAACAGCATTCGGCGAAACATCTCGACCTACGATGATATCTACGCGCAGCTCGGTGAATTTGAATTGCGCAAGATTGGCAAGGTGTCCGGTGCTAGGGAAATTCATGCAGGCGCAGACAGGGCGGCAGACGAGATCGAGTGTCTGGCGACAGAGTACGGCTGCGATGGCATCGCGCTGACGTTTCCCGTCTGGCAGCCAGAAGAAATCAAACGCTTCGCCGATTTGGTGCTGCCGCGTCTAAAAAAACGCGGCCTTTGGTCACATCCGGACAGCAGGGGTTGGTCCTGGTGACGAGACGATTGGAGAATGCGATGGGCAATATTACGGTTACTGCTTTGTCGGAGCATGTTGGGGCAGACGTGATCGGCGTCGATCTGCGTAAGCCGCTGAGTGACGCGGAATTCGCCATAATTTTGGACGCCTTTCATCGCTACTCGGTGGTTCGCTTGCGCGAAACCGGCGCTCACGATGCCGACGTCGTGGCCTTAAGCGCGCGGTTTGGACGCAACAAGATCCACGATCTATTCGACTATCTCGACGGCGCCCATCCGGAGCTGATGCGTGTCTCCAATATTGAGGAAAATGGGAAGCCGATTGGGTTGAAGGATTCCGCTGTTTTGTGGCATTCCGACATGGCCTACCGTGCTGATCCGAACCCGATTTCAGTGCTGGTCGCAGAGGAAATTACTTCATGGGGTGGTGGCACGCGCTTTGCCAGTATGCGAGCTGCTTATGACGCGCTGCCGAACGACATTAAGGTGCGGCTCGACGAATTGTGGGCTGTTCATTCGATCCGCAACTACGCATACAAGCCAGGCGAGGGCATGCCGTCGAACATGCAGGACGAATATCCGGAGGTCCTGCATCCGGTCGTTGTCACCCACCCTGTGACCGGCCGAAAGGCACTTTACGTCTCGGAGGGCACGACCGTCCGAATTGACGGAATGGATAAGACGGAGAGCCGGGAAACGCTTGACAACTTGCTAAAGCACGCTGTCCAACAGCGGTTTGTTTGGACGCAGGACTGGCAGGTCGGTGACATAATCATTTGGGACAACCGTGTCGTGGTGCACCAGCAAACGCCTTACGATTCTGGCGAGCGTCGCCTACTCAAGCGTACTACGGTTATGACAGCCCATCAGGGTGTATAGTGCTGCAGCCTATACAGCCGGGATGGGTTGCCCTTCGCCGATGAGCGTCACCCGATGCATCACCCGTCGGACGGTGCGGTTATCGAAGGGATCAACCGCGTGCATCGTGCACCGATTGTCCCACATAATGACGTCATCCTTGGTCCAAATGTGGCGGTAGACGAAGCGGCTTTTAGTCGCGTGCGCGATCAGCTTATCCAGCAGAGCGCGGCCATCTTCCTCAGACATATCCACGACCCTTGCCATTGTGTGGGGCGAAAGGAACAAACACCGTCGCTTGGTTACTGGGTGCACCCGGACCAGTGGGTGGCGCACTGGTGGCATTGTCTCATAGGTCCCCTGCGCCGGCTGGCTGCCGCGGCCATGTGCAAGTTTCAAAATATTTTCATGATCGTGCACAATCCACAGCGGATCGATGTGTGCTTTCGTGGCGTCGGAAAGAGCATCATAGGCATCGTAAAGGTTGGCGAAACGGGTGTCGCCACCTTTGTTTGTAATCTCAATCCCATGCAGGATCGAACCGTTGCTCGGCACATCGCGAAACGAGCTGTCACTGTGCCAGCGCCAGGACTGGCTGACATATTGCCATGCGGTGTTATCAGGAGGAATAAAATTGCCACTTTCGTCTAAATTCGAGACGCGGTAGATCTCCCGATTGCGCGACGCGCGATGCGCGAGTGAAGGATGGATTTCTAATTCGCCAAACTGTTGGCCAAAGGCGACCAAGGCGTCGTCGCTGATAGGCTGGCTAGGAAAAACCAGGACAATGTGCTTCATCCAGGCATTGTTTATAGCGGCAACCGTCGACGGATTGAGCGGCCGCGACAGATCGACACCATAGATTGCCGCTCCGATCGAGGAATGGAGTGGCCTTGTTTCGATATTGAACGCCGGGTCGTGCATCTCGATGCTAAACCCGTCCCTTAAGCACGCGCCGCGCGATGACCATGCGGTGTACTTCGGTCGGGCCCTCATATATGCGTGCCAGACGCAGCCGTTGCGACATTATTGCAAAGGGTAGTTCGCGGGTCATGCCCATGGCGCCGAAGCTCTGCATCGCCTGGTCGATGATCTCGGTCGCCATCTCGGTGGCAAAAACCTTGATCATTGATGCGATGGTGCGGATATCCTCGCCGCGGTCCTGCTTTTCAGCCGCGTCAATCACCATCAGTCGCGCCGCATGGATTTTGGTGGCTCCATCGGCAATCCACCACTGGATTGCTTGCCGATCGCTCAGCTTGTGGCCAAAGGTCTCGCGCTGCTGGGTGTGTTCGACCATCATGTCGAGCGCGCGTTGCGCCATGCCGACGCACATCGCACCCATCTCAAGGCGGCGCACTGTCAGTCGTTTCTGCATCGGTGCAAAGCCGGCACCAACTTCGCCTAAAATCTGGCTGTCGGGCAGCCGCAGATCGTCCATTATAAGCTCGTATGTGCGTGCGCCGCCAAGCATTGGGATTTCGCGTTCGATGATGAAGCCTGGAGTGTCTTTCTCGACGATGAAGGCTGTAATGCCGCCATGAGCCCCTTTCTTCGGGTCGGTCGTCGCCATGAGGATGATGAAGTCCGCCTTTGGCACGCCAGATACCCAAATTTTGCGGCCATTGATCACCCATTCGCTGCCATCGCGTACCGCCCGGGTTTTCATCTGCGCCGGATCGCCGCCGGCGCCGGGCTCGGAGATCGCAATGCAGGATTTTGCCTCACCCTGCGCGTAAGGCTGCATGTATTTCACCTTTTGCTCTGGCGTCGCGGCTGCCATCAGCATGTGCAGGTTTGGTGAGTCCGGCGGGAAGATGAAGGGCGTGACTGTGCTTTTAAGCTTTTCCTGAATGGCTAGCATTACCGTCGTCGGCAAGTTGACGCCGCCAACCTCCTCCGGTGCGTCGAGCGCCCAGAGGCCTAGCTCCTTACATTCCGCCAACAACGGATCCTCTTCGTCTGGCAGCAAGGATACCGGGTCGCCCGCCGCTTCCCGCGCCATCACGGCTTTTTCCAGTGGCATCAATTTGTCGTCGACAAACTTGCTGACGAGATCAATGATCATCCGGTGGTCTTCGGCAAAATCAAAAGGCATGGTGCTGGTTCCCTGAATATAATCGTCATGTGGGGCAACAGTGCGTACGTACTACAGCATGCCGCTCCTAAAATTAAAAAATTTGTCGTGCCTACTGGAAGTATCGCCGTAACCAGTTGCTCAGACTGTCTACGATGGTAACCGCGACAAGGATTACGATCATTATCGCCGCGACTTGTGGATAGTCCAATAGTCGCAACGAGCCAATCAGTTCCGTACCGATGCCACCTGCGCCAACCATGCCCATGACAGTGGAGGCGCGGAAGTTGTACTCCCAGCGATACATGGTGACATCGGCGAATTGCGGGATGACCTGTGGCAGCACGCCGTGAGTGATGACTTGCATCTGCGTAGCACCTGTCGATTGCGCCGCTTCGACGGGCGCTGGGTGTGCGTGCTCTATCGCCTCTGCGAAGAATTTTCCGACCATGCCGATCGAGTGCAGTCCAAGCGCCAAGACGCCAGGCAACATACCGAATCCGACGGCGGCGACGAAGACGATCCCCATGATGAGCTCGGGAATGGCTCGAAACGTATTTAGCGCCAGGCGGGCTATTTTGTATGTGGTCGGCCCTGGCGTCGTGTTAGTCGCGGCGAGAAGCGCCACCGGTATGGACAACACTACGGCGAAGGTTGTGCCGGCGATGGACATAGCTAGTGTATCGATCATAGGACCAACCCAATACTGCCAACGGGTGAAGTCCGGTGGGATCATTTCGGTGAACATCACCCCGATGGCAGGTAGCCCCTCAGCTATTCTTTCGCCGTCGAACATACCCGTAACCCAGAAGCATGCCAGGATCGCGGACCCGATTAAGACAATAGCCAATCGCGCCTTCCGTCGACCCTGCCTCTCCTTGCGCAGCAGTTCGTTGATCTGCTTTTGCGGGCTGCAGGAGGTGTTGATGACTTCCATGGGTCTATAACGCGCGTCCGGAGGGCGCCGCAGCGCCCTCTCAGACGTTTTGCGTTACTTGCCTTGTACGTTCTTGCGGATGGCGCGGATGATATCGTAATCCGCGTCTTTGATGGCAGCGAAGCCATCAGCTTTGAATGGTTTCAGGATTTTCTTGCCGTCCGGCGTACCCTTTTTGAGCGATAGAAAGGCATCGCGAATACCATTTTGTAGCTTTTCGGTTAGGTCGGTGCGCATGACCCAGGGATATTGCGGGATGGGTGCAGAATAGCCGAGCACCCTCACCTTTTCCTTAGAGATTGTGCCGCGCGCTATCAGACGTTCGAAGATCGGGCGGCTGAGCCCTCCGACCTGCGCGTTACCGCGCTCGACATTTTTGGCAACAGAATCATGCGCGCCAGTGAAATTCTCTTTGTAGTCCTTGCCCGGATGAACACCCGCCTGCATCAGGGTGTATTTTGGCGCGAAATGGCTGGAGGTCGAAGCTTGATCGCCAAAGGCGACTTGTATCATCTTGCCTTTTATATCCGCCATCGTCTTTAGATCGCTGCCGGCATGCGCGATGATAACCGACTGATATGTGGTTGAGCCGCGCTTCAGGCGGGCGGCGAAGGGCTCAATATCGATCTTAGCGCCCTTCATCTTATCCTTGGCGATGGTGTAGGAGGCTGGGCCAAAATAGGCGACGTCGATGCGGCCAAATCGGGTTGCTTCGATCATCGATGAATAATCAGTGGTAACGAGCAGCTTGATCTTTTTACCAGTCACCTTTTCCAGATGAGCAGCCAGCGGTTCGTTGTCTTGGATGATTGTTGCCGCGTTCTCGTCTGGCAACAATGCGACTTTCAACGTGTCTGGGTTATGGCTTCCGCCGGCTAACGCTTCACCTGCGGCAAAACCCATCAGAACCGCAGTTCCCATGAGCGTAACTGATTTAATAAACTTCATTGATAGTTTTTCCTTTAGTTAATGTTTATCCAACACCCGAGCGAAGCGAAATTTCTTCCGCAACTCCTGTCTGCTGAGTGGCTCCATAAATTCGATACAGGACATCGTCGGTCATAGCGCCTGGCGGGCCGTCAAAAGCAACCTTCCCGTGCGCTAATCCAATGATCCGGTCAGCAAAAATCCGCGCATATTCGAGCTGATGCAAGCTGATCACCACCGGTACCCTATCTTCTTCGCAGATGGTACGAAGCTGGCCTAGTAACCGTTCGGATGCAGCGGGATCGAGCGAGGCCACCGGTTCGTCAGCGAGGATTAATCTTGGCTTCTGCGCCAGAGCGCGGGCTATACCGACCCTTTGTTGCTGGCCGCCAGACATAGCGTCACAGCGCGACAGTGCACGGTCGAACAGGCCGACCCGCTTTAGACATTCCAACGCCCAGCGTCGATCTGCCGCCGGCATCGGCAGCAAGGTGCGCCAAAAGGAATGGTGGCCAAGCCGCCCTAGCAACACGTTCTGAAGTGCAGTCAGTCGTCCAATCAGGTGGTGCTGTTGGAACACCATCGCTGTCTGGCGCCTATGGTTGCGCAGCGCCTTCTGGTCCGTCAATGAACCGGCGCCGCGTACTGTTACAGTGCCACGAGAAGGCGGGACCAGATGGTTCAAGACCCGCAGCAGGGTCGATTTCCCCGCACCGGACGGGCCTAGCAAAACCGTAACCTGACTGTCCTCTATACGCAGCTCGAGCGGTTTGAGGCCGATCGTACCATTCGGATAGACGACTTCTACACCGTTCAGCTTCACAAAAGGGTCACAATTTTGGTGGTTCATTAATGCGCCTTAGTAGGCGTGGATCTTATCCGCGCGCAAAACAAAGAATTTTGTATTTATGATTAAAGTAAAATTTGTTAACCCATATCTTGTCAAATTATCAAATTTATCGCGTATTCTGTGGTGATATGGGATTTAAAATCGTTGTTGCCAACCTAATTCATGAAAGTGTGAAGGACTTGCTCGCTGGAGCAGGGGCGCTGGTGATGAATGATTTCAAGGTGCCCTGGGACGCGACGGCTCTATCGGCACATTGCGTTGACGCTAATGCGCTGATGGCCTTCATGACCGAGTCGATTGATGTCGAGTTTCTCGACCGATGCCCGGAACTGCAGATCATTGCTGGTGCGCTGAAGGGGTACAATAATATCGATGTGGCGGCATGTACCGAACGCGGTGTGCTGGTTACCAACGTACCGGATTTGCTGACTGAGCCCACTGCCGAGCTGACGCTAGGATTGATGATCGGCGTGGCCCGTAACTTGATCCCGGCCGACCGGCTTGCTCGGTCAGACGGGTTCCGCGGTTGGCGGCCTAATTTTTACGGTGGCTCCTTGGACGGCTCTACGGTCGGCGTAGTCGGGGCCGGAGCGGTCGGACAGGCAGTGTTGCGCAGGCTGATTGGTTTCAGGTGTCGGTGTTTATATGTCGATAAGAGGCCGTTACCGCCGTCGGCGGAACTTGAACTGCAGGCTGAACGGTCGTCTCTAGAAGCTATTCAGACCCAAGCGGATTTCATTGTGTTGGCCTTGCATCTGATGCCAGAGACGTACCATCTGGTAAATGGAGCGTTCTTGTCGCGGATGAAGCCTAGCGCCTATCTGGTTAACCCGGCGCGGGGGTCGCTGGTGGACGAGGCGGCGGTGGCGTCGGCGCTTTCCGATGGTCGCCTTGCTGGCTATGCCGCTGACACGTTTGAGATGGAAGATTGGGCACTGGAGGGCCGGCCTCGCGAAATTCATCCGGCGCTACGCTCATCCGACAGGGCTATCCTGACGCCGCATATCGGATCAGCAGTGGCAACAGTGCGCGAAGCCATCGAACGCTCCGCGGCGGAAAGTATTCTTGCTGTGCGCAACGGCACCGTCCCGGATGCAGCCATTAACCCAGAAGCGCGACGCTGAACCTTCAGGACAGCCAGGTTCGTGTTACTCCGCTGCCTCCGCTCTTTCAAGAACGGTTACCGCACCGCGATCCCGCAGCCTGTCGATCTCGCCATTGCCAAAGCCCAGCTCGTGAAGTACCTCACGGCTGTGCTCGCCCAGGTGTGGAGTGTGACCCCGCGCTTCGCCTGGGCGCAGCGCGGGATGTCCGGGTAGGCTCGGTATTGGGATGCTTCCGAGGCCGCTCTGCTCTATCCAGGAGATCGCACGGACTTCTTTCACGTGCACGTCCTCAAAATAATGGCCGTACTCGTTGACTGGCCCATTCAACACGTCGGCTTCATTGAGTGCCTTGTTTAGGTCGGCGACCGTGTAGTCTGCAACAATTTCGCGCAACAACGGCATCAGCTTGGCCTCGTTTTCGAAACGCGCTTCGACGGTAGCGAAGCGTGTATCGGCAGCCCATTCTGGCTTACCGATGAAATTGCACAGAGCCTCGAAATGGCTGTCGCGTCGGCCATTGATGTTAATGAAGCCATCCTTCGCTTGGAAGGTGCCGACGGGGACGCCGGGCGACTGGACCTCGGTGCCTTCCAGGACGTACTCGATCATCTTTGCTGCCTGGAAAGCACCAATCGATTCCATCAGACTGGTCGTGATGTGCGTACCCTTTCCCTGCATGGCGCGACGGTAGATGGCTGGGGCTACTGCCTGGAAGGCGTACAATCCGGTTGACACGTCGATTGCTAGCATACCGACGCGCATCGGCATGCCGTTTGATTCCTTGTTTACTGACATCAGGCCGGAGAAGGCCTGCATGACGGAGTCGGTCGCTGGCAGGCTTGATTTCGGACCGGTCTGTCCGAAGCCTGTGATCGACAGGAAGACAACGGTTGGGTTCTCTGCAATTACGCTTTCATAGTCGAGGCCGAACTTCTTCAACACGCCGGGTCGGTAGTTCTCTAGGATGACATCCGCATCCTTGGCGAGGCGTTTGGCGATGTCGAGCCCATCCGCATCCTTTAGGTTCAGCGCTAGACTTCGCTTTCCGCGGTTGAAGGCAGCGCCATAGGCGCAGTTATCGCCATATTGCCGGCCGATGCGGCGGCCCCAGTCGCCATCGACTGGTTCCAGCTTAGTTACGGTCGCGCCATGTTGCGCTAGTAGCATGCCGCAATGCGGGCCGGCCACGCCTTGGCTAAAATCCAGAACCTTGAGGCCGCTGAAGGCCAGTTCGTCGCTCATATCCCGTCCTCTTTGCTATTGTTTATTCTGCAGCCTTTGGCTGATGGCCCACGGAATTAGCATACTTTTCAAGCTCTTCTTCGCCGAGGAACTCTCGCTCCCATTCCATCACTTGGTCGAATCCGGCAAAGGTGTGGAAGTCGCCGATCGGATGCTGTTTAAACTGTTCGTTAAACCTTTTCTCCGCATCCGGCCCATCTGTCTTCATCTCCATCGCCAGATCATAGACTGTTTGCATAGTCGCCCGCAGTGCGGCGCCAGGTGCGATGGTAATGGCAATGCCGAGTTCCTGAAGTTCGTCTTGGCTGAAGCGTGGCGATATGCCTGTTTGGTTATAGAGGATTGGACCGTCAACCTCAGCACAGACCCGCTTTACCTCTTCAACGTCGGTTGGCCCTTCGACGAAGGCCATATCGGCGCCAGCGTCGAGGTAGGCGTTCGCCCGCGTGATCGCTTCGTCTAGGGTCCCGCCATGCGCGCCGCGCGCGTCAGTGCGAGCGATCAATACGAAATCCGGATCGATCTCTTTGCGTGCGTAGTCAGCGGCGCGGTACTTGCCACAGGCTTCCTCCATTGAAATCACCATGCGTCCAGCGACGTGGCCGCAGCGCTTTGGGATGATCTGGTCCTCTATATGAATTGCTGCAACGCCTGTCTGGATGTATTCGCGCACGGTGCGGATTACATTGATCGCGTTGCCGTAACCGTTGTCGGAATCAGCGATTACCGGTGCGCTGGTGACATTGGCGATATTGCGTGCATTGAGATGCATTTCCGTCATCGTCGCTAGTCCGCAATCCGGCATACCAAGCAGTGATAGAGAGGTACCGTAGCCGGTCATGTAGATCGCCGGGAAGCCAACCTGATCGAGAATTTTGGCACTCAGTGCATTGTAGCAACCCGGCACGAAGACCGATTTACCTTCCTTCAAAATCGCGCGCAGCTTCGTCGTCTTCTTCATCTCGCATTCCTCATCACGTCTTGTTGCCGACCTCGGCCATAAGCCAAAGACTCAGGTTGTAAACGTTCGCCAAATTACGGAGCATCCCTGGATGCAGCCTGGCAATTAAGCGAGCGGTATGATGCGGAGCGACGGTGGTTCGTGCAAGCAGGCTGATGCTAAAGTGTCGCTTCGGCGCCTAACAGGACTGTGCATTGGCTCGACAGCACGCCGCCGTTACCATGTGCTAGCGCGATCTCCGCCCCAGCCACCTGGCGCGGACCGCAGACGCCTTGGATCTGGCGGGCTGCCTCGATTAGCACCAAAAGGCCATACATGCCCGGATGACAGTAGGAAAGGCCGCCGCCATTTGTGTTGACTGGGAAGCGGCCACCCGGTGCGATGCCGCCGTCCGCAACGAAAGCCCCACCCTCGCCCTTTTCACAAAAGCCGAGATCCTCTAGGAACAGCAAGGTGCAGATTGTGAAGGCATCGTAAACAGCTGCTACATCTACGTCAGAAGCCGACAGCTGTGCGGCGGCATAGGCGCGTTGGCCGGACTGGATTGCGCCGGTCTTGGTGAAATCTGGCATGCTGGAGATGTCCTTGTGAGTGATCTCCTCGCCGGTGCCCAGGATATAAGCTGGCTTGTTTTTAAGGCCCTTGGCCCGCTCTGCCGTGGTCATGATGATTGCCCCGCCTCCGTCGGTCACTAGGCAGCAGTCTCGTACCGTCAGTGGGTGGCTAATCATGCGGGCGTTGAGCACGTCATCTACGGAAAGTGGCTCTTTTTCCCAAGCCTTCGGGTTCATCAGTGCCCATTGCCGGGCTGCAACGGCGATTTCCGCCAGTTGTTCACGGGTCGTACCATACTCGTACATGTGGCGCGATGCGGCGAGCGCGTACGCGCTGGGTGGCATCATCGGCCGGTACGGATCCTCATAGGCGTTCACTTCGCGTCCAGAAGCGGCGGCACGGCTCACCGTTCGCTGGGTGCTGCCATAAGTGATCAGCGCCACCTCGCACATGCCGGCATGGATAGCTGCCTGCGCGTGCGTGATATGTGCCATGAAGGAAGAGCCTCCGATCTGGGTCGAGTCGAAATAGCGCGGCCGTAGACCGAGATACTCGCAAACGCCCATTGCAGCCATGCGCGACTGGCTAGTGGAGACGAACAGCCCATCGATGTCGGACAAGGTAAGACCACAATCGTCAAGCGCCCGATGCGTCGCCTGGCCCATCAAGTCGAATATGGTGGTTTCCGGCGCAACCTTGCCTAGATCCGATTCCGCCGTAGCCACAATCGCTGTCTTGCCGCGTAAATGCACCATATTTCACACCTCCGCTGGGTCGAATACGGGATAAATTGGATCCGTGTCCGTCGCTGGGATCATTCGGAGTTTGACCCGTAGGCCGATCGTGACCGCATCCGGATCGATCGATTCAACCCGGCTCATCATTCGGAAGCCTTCGTCCAACTCGATCATTGAAATGTCGTATGGATCTTCGCCGCGCCGGTGCATTGTGGTCGTCGCGTAAACCGTGCCCAGTCCCTGGCTGACCCGCCACTCCAGGTTAGGCTGCGCCGTGTTCGGCGCCACCGCGCGGGGATAAAACACCGCTTGACCGCTCGCCGGGTCGAGCTGATAGGCGAGCTCACCCTTCTCACAATGTTCGTGAAAGATCGCCAGCGGCGATTTCTCCTTGTCGGCCATGATCGAGGTTTCCTTGTGTCTTGGATGAAGCCCGACACAGTGGCGCGGGGACCCGCTAGGCGCAAGGGTGAGAGTTTCGCGAATATTGTAGGCTTTGATAGAGTGCAAGTTAAAAGTAGGAAATCAAAGAATATGAGCCGAACCGACCGTCTTCATCTCGGCGCTTTCATGCGCCCTGTCAGCATTCACACAGCCTGGTGGCGCTACCCGTCCAGCGCTTCAGATGCGAATTTCAACCTGAAGCACATCGTTGATTTCGCGCAAACCCTGGAGCGAGGATTCTTCGATGCCTTCTTTATGGCCGATCATCTGGCCGTGCTGAACATGCCGATGGATGCGTTGAAACGCAGTGCGACCGTCACCTCCTTCGACCCGCTAACCTTGTTGCCCGCGCTGTCGATGGTGACTAAGCATCTCGGGCTCATCGCCACTGCATCCACCACGTTCGAGACGCCCTACCTGATAGCCCGGCGCTTCGCCTCACTGGATCATATCAGCGGTGGGCGTGCCGGCTGGAACTTGGTGACGACATCGAACCCGGATGCGGCGCTTAATTTCGGCTTGACCGGACAGATGGAACACGGTGACCGATATCGACGCGCGCGTGAATTTTTTGACGTGGTTACCGGCCTCTGGGATAGCTGGGCCGACGACGCCTTCATTCGCGACAAGGACAGCGGTGTCTTCTTTGATCCGGATAGGCTGCACACACTCAATCATAAGGGTGAGTTCTTCGATGTGCGTGGCCCTCTCAACATCGCGCGGCCGGTGCAAGGCTGGCCGTTGATCGTGCAGGCTGGTGCATCCGATGCAGGCCGCCAGCTTGCAGCGGAAACGGCGGAGATGGTGTTTGCTTCGGCTAGCCGCATCGAAGATTTGCAGGCGCTCTATCGCGACATCAAGGGTCGGGCGGCGAAGCTTGGCCGCGAACCCTCCGGGATCAAGATTATGCCAGCCGCTCTGGTTTTAGTGGCCGACAGCGTGGGCGAGGCGCAGGACCGGCGTGCCCATCTTGACAGCCTAGTCAATTCGGACAGCGCTATAGCGGCGCTGTCGATTGCACTAGGCCATGATGCGTCAAAGTTCGATCCAGATGCGCCGCTGCCCGATGTGCCGGAAAGCAATCAGAGCAAGAGCGGCCGCGAACGGGCCGTCGCGCTTGGCAAACGCGAGAACCTGACCGTCCGGCAGCTGGCGCAGCGGTTAGGCGGTTATAGTGGTAACGCCTTCACCGGCACAGCTCAGAGCATTGCAGACGAGATGCAGGAATGGTTCGAAGCAGAGGCCTGCGATGGTTTTACCGTGATGTTCCCCTATTTGCCGGACGGGCTGCATGATTTTGTCAACAATTTGGTGCCAGAATTGCAACGTCGTGGGTTGCTGCGCACCACATATGACGGGTCAACCCTGCGAGAGAACCTGGGATTGCCTCGCCCGGAGAACCGGTTTTTTTCGTGAGAGGCTGAGCGAAACCACACGCCAAAGGATGCTCTCGGGACCGTATGATGCCATAAGGAATTTATAGTATGCGGCGGCGATTGAGCTGTCAGAGCATTAGCTTTAGCGGATGAAAAGGTGTTTCATATATAAAGAGCTATTTGCGAATATACGATGATGATGTCAGGTCGGTTTTCGGATGAGCCTAAAGGGCCCACAACGGGACCACAGCCGCCTTTTGGAGGAAACGCGCGATGGAGCACGCCGTTCAGGTCGCGACCGCTAAAAAGTTCATAGAGTTTCTCGACACCAACACTACTGCGATGGCATCCGCGCTGTATCGCAATCCGGTGCAGCAATATACCTGTCCCTCGCGGTTGGCCCGCGAGAAAGACGAACTATTTCGGAGCTATCCAGTCCATCTCGGCTTCAGTTGCGAGATCCTGGAACCTGGTGACTTTAAGACGGACGATTTCTCAGGTGTGCCAATTTTACTGGTGCGCGGCGCAGATAGTGAAGCGCACGCTTTCCTCAATGTCTGCCGCCATCGGGGGGCGCCGGTCGCGGAGGGCTGCGGCAAGGGTCATCGCGCTTTCACCTGTCCCTATCACGGCTGGGTCTACGGTACAGACGGCGCGCTGCAATATATTCCGGGCGAAAATGGTTTCGAATCTCTCGACACGGCGGCGCATGGGCTGACCCGTCTGCCGGTGCAGGAGAAGTATGGTATGATTTGGGCGATGACAGCCCCTGGCCCCAGCTTTGAGATTGACGATACGCTGGAAGGCGTGGATCGTGACCTCGCGTCCTACGGGTTTGAGAGCTTCCACCATTTCGAGACCGGTGTACTGCGGCCAAAGATGAATTGGAAGCTCGTGATCGATACATTTTTGGAGAGCTACCACATCAAGGTTCTGCACCACCGCTCGATCGCCTCGCTTATCGAATCGAACGTTCAGACTTTCGATAGCTTTGGCCGGAATCATCGCGGCATTTATGTGCGTAAGAATTTTGATGAGCTGCGTGCCCAGCCAGAGGCTGAGTGGAACATCCTTCCATATACGACCATGGTCTACGTGCTGTTTCCCAATACGGTTTTGGTTGTGCAGCAGGAACAAGTTGAGACCTGGCGCATATTTCCCGACGGCGACGATCCCAACAGAGCAAAGATGCATGTATCGCTCTACACGCCGGAGCCACCCATGACTGAAAGCGCGACACGGCACTGGCGCAACAATATGGACCTCCTGATGCAGGTCGTTGAAGAAGAGGATTTTCCGCTTGGCGAGAAAATGCAGTCGGGCTTTCATTCGCCGGCACAGGAGCACGTAACCTTTGGTCGTAACGAGCCTGCGCTGTCACATTTCCACGGTGCGCTCGATAGTGCGCTGGGTTTGCGGGCTGCGGCGGAATAGGGCGGAGGATAAGATGCAGCGAATTGCAGGTCCTGAGGTCTGGCACGCCGCCGAAGTGCAACGGGTGCCGGATTGGCGCTTTGAGCTGGATGAGGCGACGGTTGAGGCGTTGGCCGACGCGGCACGCGTTGCCGTTGCAGAAGCCTCCGAGTCTTCAACGATAGACCGGCGGCACTTTTGGATCTCTGGTGTTGTTAAATTATGTGACCGGGTTCACGATGCACTTGAAACTGGTGCTGGCTTCGCCGTGGTTTCGGGCTTACCCTTCGATGTCCTGACTTATGACGAACAGGTCGCTCTGACGCTTGGCCTGTCGGATCATGTCGGGCGTGTTGTGCCGCAAAATTACGAGCTGCAACGAATTGTCGACGTACGTGACGAGGGCATTGAATATAGCCACCGCTCGCGGGGTTACCGTAGCAACAAGCGACTACCCTTTCATACCGACGGCGCGCATCTTTTCTCGCTGACCTGCTTGGGGATAGGCGCGCAAGGTGGCGAAACGATCATTACCAGCGCGTCGACAGTTTACAACCGCATGGCTGATGAGCATCCAAACGAGTTGGCGATATTGTGCCAAGGCTTTTACCATCACCGGCGCGGTCAGCACGATCCCGGTGAATCGCCGCTGAGCCCCAACAAGGTGCCGGTCTTTGCCTTCCACGACGGGCTGCTGCATTGCTGCTACAATCGTAACCCGATCGAATGGGCGGAGAAAGAAGGCGTCAAACTCTCGGACGAAGAAATTGATGCCCTCGACGCGTTGGACGCAGTGCTAGCCGATGAAGCCATACAGCTTCGGCTGAACCTAAAGCCCGGAGAGAGCGCCTTTATAAACAACTACATCACCATGCATTCGCGCACCGAATACTCCGATGACGCGACGCACCGCCGCCACATGCTCAGGGTCTGGATGATGGATCCTGCGAGCCGGCGCAACGGCTATAATTTGCTGCAGCTCTACGTGCCGGAGAAAGCGTATCGCGACGTGATCTGACGCTCATTAGACGTTTCGCGCGAGGAAATCTTTCATCAATGCGATGGCCTTGTCGGTGTCTGGGCCCGGGTTCTGCGCGAAGGCGTGCGGCATGCTCGGGAAATAGGTGATATTGACGATGCCGCCCTTGGCGCGGAAAGTTTCAACAAAGCGTTCAGGAATGGCGAGCGGTATATTGTCGTCACTTTCGCCCTGCAGGATCAGCATTGGTGGCAGTGCCCGATAATCGCCACGGTCGAGGGACTGCTGAGGGCTGCCCTCCTGCATGGCGGCTTCGTTTGGAAAGTAAGATTCCGAAGGTTCCATCAGCCGCGCGATACCAGCGTCCTTGGCGTAGAGATAGCGCGCATGTGAATCGAGAACTGGCCAGCCGGTGATCGCGTAACGCAGTTCTGCCGTCTGGTGCTCCCCGCCCGGCACCGCTTCGTCGTTGTAACGTGGTTCGTCGTATCGTAACGCGCTCAACATCATCGAATGGCCGCCGCTCGACGTGCCTAGCCCGCCGACATTGTCCGGGTCGCCGCCGAATTCCGCTGCGTGAGTTTTGGCCCATCGTGTTCCGTAATTCACATCCTGTACCTGCGCTGGGTAGACATGGTCCGGCGACTGGCGGAACTCCAGTGCCATCACTATTATGCCGCTTGCGGCCAACGCCTCGTCGATAAGCGCGTTGTTAAGATGGTTGCCGCGGGTCCAGGCCCCCCCATGTACGTCGATCAACACTGGAAACGGCCCGTCGCCCTGCGGTTGATAGACGCGCACCGGCCAATCGCCATCGACGCTGCTGCGGTAAGTTCGGTTAAAAGCCTCGACCTCGAAACTCGCCTCCGGATTATAGGTTGCACTGCTCATTGTACATACTCCGCCTTCTCGTCAGGCGCGGGCGTGCCCTGGAACGAACCTATTTTGAGCACTGCCTCTCGCCCGCCATGCCGTTCGACCAGCGCGGACTGCGAGTCTTGCGCCGCCGCATTCACTCGGTCCGGATCTGTTCGCTTTATCAGTTCCGCTTGCAGGTCAGTCAAGGTTGCGGTGTGGGCTGGATCAGCTGCCAGATTGGTTTCCTCCTCTGGGTCGGTGTTCAGGTCGAATAGTTCTGGCGGGTATCCGACATAGTGAATGTATTTGTGTGTGCCCTTGCGGATCATGAATGCGGCGCTGTCAGCGCCAGTGGCGTGGTATTCGCTGAAGGCCACGCGAGCCAGATCGTCGGGTGCGTTCGCAGTTCGCCGCCAGCATTGGAACATCGGATTGGCCTCTTCCTCCAGCCCCATCGTGACGAGGATCGTGTTCGCTCCTTCCGCTAAGGTAACGGGTGTATTTACCACTTTGGCCGCTGGGACACCTGGTCCGGATAGGATCAGCGGGATTGCCACCGCCTCCTCGTACATATTGGACTTACCCCATAGCCGGCGTGTGGCGAGATTTTCGCCATGGTCCGAGGTATAGATTATTAGAGTGTCGTCACGGACGCCGCTGGCGTCGAGCGCGTCTAGAACCTTTTTCACGTTGTTGTCCATGAAGGAACACAGAGCGTAGTAGGAGGCGATTGCGATCTTCCGCGTCTTGTCTGTGAAGAACTCGTCATGGCGCTGCACCTGGCGAAACTTTTCGATCCAGGGGTGCAGCTCGTAATCTGGGCTGCCACCCTTTGGCGTTTCTAGAAGGTCATGCGGGTACATGTTGTAGAAGTCTGGTGGTGCGATCAGCGGGAAATGCGGACAGACGAAGGAGCAGAACAGCACCCAGGGGCGACCCTTGCGCTTCGGCGCTTCGTTCTTTAGCCAAGCGCAGGCCTGTTCCAGGATCGACTGGTCATAGCGGATATAGCCGGAATCGCCGGGGCCAATATTGGCCGCTAGCTTGCTGGTCTTGATTGGTGGTCCGAGCGGCTGCTTGACGCTGGCCGACACGCTACCGACCCCATCGACCACGTGCAGCGGCACGATCTGCTCGTCAAAGCCTGTCGGATCGGTTTCGTTGCGGTAGTGCAGCTTGCCGATAGACAGGCTATTCATGCCGTGTTGCTGAAGGGCGTGTCCCCAGCCTTTGATCTGACCGTCATAGGGATGCGCATTGTCCCAGTTGCCAATCTCGTGCACCGTGCGTCCGGTTGCAAAGCTCGCGCGCGCTGGCACGCAAATGGGCGAGTTGGTATAGGCATTGGTGAACCGCGTGCCGGCGGCAGCGAGCGTATCGATCGCGGGGGTGCGCACGAAGGAGTGGCCATAGCAGCCAGACGCCTTCTGCTGGTGCTCGTCCGACATGATGAAGAGAACATTCTGGGCCATCGGCACCCTCTCCGCTGTGATATCTGCGTTTTCTTATACAAAGGCTGGGCGCCGCCTGCACGCTACAGCGAACGATTAGTCGAACAGAGTGCAATTACATTTCTGCATGAGTGGGATGTGGCGCCAACAGCTTCCTTGCGGAAACAGAAGACTGGAAAGGAAAATCAGCTGATCTTTTGCCCGATCGTTATGTGTATCCAGCCACTTTCCTTGGTTCTCACTAACGAGACCGTATTCCTGAATAAAATAACCCCGCCAGACGGGGTCGATGCCGTGATCAGCATTCTTATCCCAAAATACGCCCATCACGGTCTATTGTTGCAGCGAGAGTGTTTTGTGCCAATTTATGCGCGGCCGAGATGTTATGCCCACGGTGTCATAACGAAATACCGTTGACGGTAATAAAAAATGGCGGTACCAGAAGAAATCGTCGTTTCCAAAAAAATAAGCGCTGTGCCTAGTAGTCCAGAAAACTCCTCAGCTTACGGCTGCGGCTTGGGTGTTTTAGTTTACGCAGCGCTTTAGCCTCAATTTGGCGGATACGCTCGCGGGTGACGCTGAACTGTTGTCCGACTTCTTCTAAGGTGTGATCGGTGTTCATGCCGATGCCGAAGCGCATCCGCAGGACCCGTTCCTCGCGCGCGGTCAGGCTGGCAAGCACGCGGGTCGTGGTTTCGCGCAGGTTGGCCTGGATTGCGGCGTCAGACGGTAGGATTGCATTCTTGTCTTCAATGAAGTCGCCGAGATGACTATCCTCCTCGTCGCCGATCGGCGTCTCGAGGCTGATAGGCTCCTTGGCTATCTTCAGCACCTTGCGCACCTTCTCCAGTGGCATGGCGAGTTTGACGGCGAGCTCCTCCGGCGTCGGTTCTCGGCCGATCTCGTGCAACATCTGGCGACTGGTGCGGACCAGCTTGTTGATTGTCTCGATCATGTGCACCGGGATGCGGATGGTTCGTGCCTGGTCGGCGATTGAACGGGTGATCGCCTGGCGGATCCACCAGGTGGCATAAGTCGAGAATTTATATCCGCGGCGGTATTCGAATTTATCGACCGCTTTCATCAGGCCTATATTGCCTTCCTGAATTAGATCGAGGAACTGCAGGCCGCGGTTGGTATATTTTTTGGCGATTGAGATGACCAACCGCAGGTTCGCCTCGACCATCTCTTTCTTGGCGCGGCCGGCCTCACGCTCGCCCTGCTGTACCGTCTGAACGGTGCGGCGAAACTCGCTCATCGGCATGCGGGCCTCGTTGGCAATGTTGGCGACGTCTCCGCGCAATTCCTTGATCTCATCCTTGTGTTTCTTGGCGAACTCCTTCCAACCCTTAGCCTTGACGCGGGAAACCGCGTTCAGCCAGTGCGGGTTGAGCTCGTGCCCGAAATAGCGGTTGAGGAAATCTTCACGCTTTACCCCGCAATTGACCGACAGTCGCATCAGCTTGCCTTCCACTGTGGTAAGTTTCCTGCTGTAGGCGTAGAGCTGGTGGACGAGCTGTTCGATCTTGGCATTGTTCAGGCGGATCTGTTCCATATTTGCAAGTAGGTCCTTGCGGTGACGTTCATAGGTCCGCTCGGTTGACTTGGAGACCGCATCGCCTTTCTGCAGCGCGGCCAGGCGTTTGTCCTGCGCGCGGTGCAACTTGATATAGGTTGCGGAAATCTTCTCAAACTTGTCTATGATTTCCGGCTTTAGCGCCTGTTCCATCGCGGCCAGCGACAGTGAGACTTCTTCTTCGTCTTCGTCGTCATTCTCTTCGTCAACATTGACCTTTAGGGTTTCCTCTTCGTCTTCGTCGTCATTCTCTTCGTCAACATCGACCTTTAGGGTTTCCTCTTCCGCATGGTCATCGGCCAATTCGTCAGTGTTGGCCGCATTGGCGCCTTCCGGTGTGCCGCCGTACATCGCGTCGAGATCGATGGCGTCACGCAGCAGCATGCGGCCTTCGTTAAGTGCATCATGCCAGTGGGTGATCGCTTGCATGGTCAGCGGGCTTTCGCTTAGCGCACCAATCATTTTTTCGCGCCCCGCTTCGATTCGCTTGGCGATGGCGATCTCGCCTTCGCGCGACAGTAATTCAACACTGCCCATTTCGCGGAGATACATGCGCACTGGATCGTCGGTACGGCCGATATCCTCGTCTGCTAAATTGCCGGCTACCGCTGGCGCTTCTTCGGCCACTGCCGGTGCGTCCTCGTTTTCCTCGCCGTCAATGACGTTGATGCCCATCTCCGAGAGCATAGTCATCGTGTCTTCGATCTGTTCAGAAGAAACCTGGTCCTGTGGCAGAATCGCATTCAACTCGTCGATGGTTATGTAGCCGCGCTCCTTTCCCTTCGCGAGCAGCTTTTTGACTTCCTGTGCGACCCTGTCCATCAGGGGGCCATCCGGAGTCCCTTCTGCGTTATCGTTTGCCTGGACTTGTGCTGTCGCTGCTTTGGTAGCCATTCAGTCTGGTCTCCGGTATTATCCGGCGCGTAATATTCCGCGCGACGATAAATTAGAGCAAATTTTCTTTGTTAAGGATAATCTTATTATTCGTCGATCTCTGCGAGTTGCCGGTCACTCTCCATTGCATCACGTTTCGCTGCAAAGGCCCGGGCTAATCCCGCCTCATCAGCCGACGCGTTTGCTGACCTTCCAAGTTCTACAACCTCTTTTCTGAGGCGCTCCTGTATCCTTCGTCCGATGAGATGTTCTAACGCTCGCTGCACATCTTCGACATCTGTTCTCGGGTCGACAAACGGTGCCAAAATCATGACCTGCTTATCAAGCACACCGTCCAGCAAAACTTTGTCGCTATTGTTAGAGAGGTGGTTTCGAATAGCCACGAGATCAAGGTGGGCGCTCTCTGTGAAGAGGCTTTGTAGTTGCTGACGAAGATTATCAAGATCCGAGTCAAAGGCGATTTCCGCCAGCCTTTCGTCAAACACATCGCGAAGCTGTGGGTGGTTTATTAACGTCGCGAGGATGGCTTGCTGTTCGCGCCGATTTTGCTGTTGGACGCGGTTTCGGATATGGGCGCCGGAATTGCCGCGAGCCGCCATGCTCCGCCGCCGGTTGCCTTCTGGCCGAAACTCGGCCTGCAACCGATCGCGGATCGCGTCACGGTAATATTGGCGCACCGTCGGCTCGATGATTTCGTTTGCTCGTTTGGTTAGTCTGGCTTGCAAATCGGCGCGCCGTTCTGGCGTGTCCACCGGTCCCGCGCCTGCCTCCAGTCGCCACAGCACTTCCGACAGCGGCTGGGCGGTTTCCAGAAGTTGGCGCATCGCACCACCGCCCTGCCGTCCGATCAGACTGTCTGGATCTTCGCCCGGCGGCAGCAGCGCGAAACAAAGCGACTTGCCGGGCTGTAGGAGAGGCAGGACCCGCTCCGCTGCGCGGCCCGCTGCGCGCCGGCCGGCCTTATCGCCATCGAAACATAGTATCGGCTCCGCCGCCAGTCGCCACAGTGCCCGAATTTGGTCTTCGGTCAAAGCGGTACCGAGTGGTGCGACAGACGCCGTGATGCCTGCCTGCGATAGCGCGATGACGTCCATATAGCCTTCCGCGACCACCAATTGCCCCGTGTCGAAGCTGGCCTGCCGGGCAGCCCCGAAATTGTAGAGGTTCCTTCCCTTATCGAAGAGTGGTGTGTCTGGCGAGTTGACGTATTTCGCTGCCTTGGCGTCGCCCATCAGCCGTCCGCCAAAGGCGATGATTCGGTCGCGCCGATCGGCAATAGGGAAGATTACTCTGTCGCGGAAGAAAGGATAAGGCGCGCGACCATCGTCCGGATAGCGCATCAGCCCGGCTTCGAGGATTTGATCTTCGGTTGCGCCATTGGCCTTGAGAGTGACTGTTAGGCCGGCACCGGAATTTGGTGCGTAGCCGAGCCGGAATTGGGCTATGGTTTCATCCCGCAGGCCGCGATTGCGCAGATAGTCGAGCGCCCCCTGACCGGCCGGCTCGCTTAGCTGTGCCTCAAACCAGCCGCATGCGGCCTCAACTACATCGTAGAGGTCGGCGCGGCGCTTCGCTTCGGCGCGTGCCGCTGGTGTCTCGACTGGTACTTCGAGCCCTGCTTCCGCGGCGAGCCGTTCCACTGTTTCCGGAAAGGACAGGCCCTCAGTGTTCATTACGAAGGAGATTACATCGCCATGCGCGCCACAGCCGAAGCAGTGATAGAAGCCTTTGTTCTCACTGACCGTGAAGGAAGGTGTTTTCTCATTGTGGAATGGGCAGAGGCCGGAATGCTCGCTGCCTTTGCGCGTCAGCGTGACCTGCTTACCAACCACATCCGTCAATACAATTCGCGAGCGGATATCTTCTAGGAGTCTGTTCGGGAATGCCATCGGGGCCGCCTCACAACGTCGCCTTTATTTTGGCCGGTAAGGGCTGCTGTTGCAATTAGGCAAGGCGTTTTTTAGCAATCGCGCCCGCCTTGCCGAAATCCATCTGGCCAGCGTAATTTTGGCGCAAATTTGCCATCACTTTGCCCATTTTCTTGAGGCTGTCTGCCCCCACTTCAGCGATCGCGATTGCAACCGCCGTTTCGATTTCGCCATTGTTGAGTTGCTTGGGCAGGAACTGTTCGATGATCGCAATTTCACTGCGTTCCTGCTCAGCCAGTTCTGGCCGGTCACCCATTTCGTACATTTTGATGCTTTCGCGCCGTTGCTTGACCATTGTCTCCAGCATCGAGAGAATTTTGCCATCGCCTAAATCGGGTGTCTCGCTGCCGGTGCGTGCCGCGATGTCCCTATCTTTGAGTGCCGCGAGCACTAGGCGTAAGGTTGAAATTGCGACTTTGTCCTGTGATCGCATGGCCTTCTTGAGCGACTCGCTCAGCGCGTTACGCAACATTTTCGGCCCCGAGATTTCTCTGTCGAAAAGATTAAAGCGAAACGGTACCTGATCCTTTTCAGGATGGCAACTTTATGGTTTTTTATAACATATTGAAAATACGCAATTAAATAAGATTAATTTGCTTGACCCTGGCACGTGATTTGCTTAGAACTCCGCCGATTTACCGATGATAGATTGACGTCTAACCGCACGGTTCGGCAAATTGTCTAGACGAATCAGCGCTGTGTATGCTGTCAATCCTCCAGATGGCGAACCTTTGTATGTCGAAGACCAAGACGACGCCCGCCACTCCGCCGGAAGGCTGCACGGCGGCGTTGATTTTAGCGGACGGGTCCGTGTTCTGGGGCCGAGGCATTGGAGCGGTCGGCGATGCGGTCGGCGAAGTCTGTTTCAATACTTCGATCACCGGCTATCAGGAAATCCTCACTGATCCATCCTATGCTGGCCAAATCATCAACTTTACCTTCCCGCATATCGGCAATGTCGGCGCAAATCTGGAAGATATCGAAACCGTGAAGCCGGTGGCACGGGGCTGCGTGCTGCGCGCTGATATAACCGATCCGTCAAATTTCCGTTCGGTGCAGCATCTCGATGCCTGGTTGGAGAGCCATGATATTATTGGGGTCTCTGGCGTCGATACGCGCCGGGTAACCCGCCGGATTCGTGATTTGGGCGCTCCTAGTGGCGTGATCACTCATGTTGCTGATGGTGTGCTCGATATAGATACCTGCTTGGCAAAGGCCGGGGCGTGGCCTGGTCTTGACGGCATGGATCTCGCGAAAGAAGTCAGCTGTAAGAAATCATATGACTGGACGGAGACGGTCTGGGCCTTGGGTAAAGGTTACGGTAGGCAGGCTGGGTCGCGGTTCAGGGTCGTCGCGGTCGATTTCGGTGCCAAACGCAATATTCTGCGTTGCCTCGCCGAACTAGGCTGTGCGGTGACTGTGGTGCCCGCGTCGGCGACGGCGGACGAAATCCTGTGCCACGATCCGGATGGTGTTTTTCTCTCGAATGGGCCAGGTGATCCGGCGGCGACTGGTACCTACGCGATCCCTGTGGTGCAAGCGATCGTTGGGAAAAACATTCCAACCTTTGGCATTTGTCTGGGCTATCAAATCCTAGCCCTGGCGCTCGGCGCAGCTACCAAAAAGATGCACCACGGTCATCGCGGTGCGAACCATCCGGTAAAGGACCTGGAAACCGGGAAGGTTGAGATCACGAGCCAGAACCATGGCTTCATGGTCGATCTAGAATCCCTACCGGATAATTTGGTTTTGACTCACAAGTCCCTATTTGATGGTACACCGGAAGGGCTCAAGGTCACTGATAAGCCAGTCTTTGGCGTACAGCATCATCCGGAAGCTTCCCCAGGCCCGCAGGATAGCCACTATCTCTTCAAACGTTTCATCGCGCTGATGGAAGCAGATGCCTAAACGCACTGATATAGAATCAATTCTTATCATCGGTGCGGGGCCGATTGTCATCGGGCAGGCCTGTGAGTTTGATTATTCTGGCACCCAGGCCTGTAAGGTACTGAAGGAGGAAGGCTACCGGATCGTCCTGGTGAATTCGAATCCGGCGACGATCATGACTGATCCAGGGTTGGCAGACGCAACCTATGTGGAGCCGATCACGCCGGATACGGTACGCAAAATCATAGAGCGCGAGCGGCCCGACGCAATGCTGCCGACTATGGGCGGTCAAACTGGCCTCAATACAGCACTGAAGCTCGATCGGCAGGGGGTGCTGACCGAGCTGGGAGTGGAGATGATCGCCGCCCGGGGCGATATCATTGATAAGGCTGAGGATCGTCTAAAATTTCGTGAGGCGATGGAGAAGATAGGCCTGGAATGCCCGCGCTCGCGGCTGGTCAACAATATGGAGACCGCTTTCGAGGCGCTGGAGGCAGTTGGATTGCCAACGATCATCCGGCCGAGCTTCACCCTCGGCGGCACCGGAGGCGGCATTGCATACAACCGCGACGAATTCGCTTCGCTGGTAGATGGTGGATTACGCGCTTCACCAACCACCGAAGTGTTGGTCGAGGAATCGTTGCTAGGCTGGAAGGAATTCGAGATGGAGGTCGTTCGCGACCGCGCCGATAACTGCATTATCGTTTGCTCGATCGAGAACGTCGATCCGATGGGCATTCATACCGGCGACTCCATCACTGTTGCGCCTGCGCTGACCCTGACTGACAAAGAATATCAAATCATGCGTAACGCCTCGATCGCGTGCCTGCGCGAGATTGGGATTGATACCGGCGGCTCGAATGTCCAGTTCGCTGTCAACCCGGAGAGCGGTCGACTGGTGGTGATTGAGATGAACCCACGGGTGTCGCGGTCATCGGCGCTAGCGTCAAAGGCGACCGGTTTTCCCATCGCTAAAGTGGCGGCGCTGCTAGCAGTCGGATACACCTTGGACGAGATAGACAACGACATCACAAAGATCACGCCCGCCAGTTTCGAGCCGACGATGGACTACGTGGTCACGAAGGTACCGCGTTTTACTTTTGAAAAGTTCTCCGGCGCGGAGCCGTATTTGACGACGTCAATGAAATCGGTTGGCGAGGGCATGGCGATCGGCCGCACCTTTGCTGAAAGCGTGCAGAAGGCGCTTCGCTCGATGGAGACTGGGCTGACCGGCTTCAACGAGATCGATATCGAAGACGCTGTCGATGGCGACCGGGACGCGGTGCGCGCCGCTTTGGCGAAGCCGGTGCCGGATCGAATCCTGACTGTGGCACAGGCCTTCCGTTATGGCTTGTCCGTGGAGGAGGTTCACAGCGCCTGCAAAATCGACCCCTGGTTCCTGGAGCAGATCGCGGGAATTGTGCAGGTCGAGGGGACGGTGCGAGAAAATGGTCTCCCAGAAGACCATCTGCGCCTGCTAAAGCTTAAATCGATGGGCTTCTCAGACGCGCGCCTGGCCGAACTGACTGGACAGGAGGAGGATGTAGTTGCGGCCCGCCGGCTCGAATTGGATGTCGTCCCCGCCTTCAAGCGGATAGATACCTGCGCTGCTGAGTTCCCGTCGCTGACACCGTATATGTATAGTGCCTATGAAGGCGATGGCAGCGGTGTGCAGGAATGCGAAGCCGATGTCTCTGACCGCACCAAAGTGGTCATCCTTGGTGGCGGTCCTAATCGAATTGGTCAGGGTATCGAGTTCGACTATTGCTGTGTTCACGCGGTCTTCGCTCTGGGCGAGGCTGGGTATGAAACCATCATGGTGAACTGCAATCCGGAGACAGTATCGACCGATTATGACACGTCAGACCGTCTATATTTCGAGCCCTTGACGACGGAAGATGTTCTATCGCTACTACGAACCGAACAGGCGAAAGGTACGCTGCATGGCGTGATAGTGCAGTTCGGCGGACAAACACCGCTGAAGCTGGCGGCCGCGTTGGATGCCGAGGGTATCCCGATCCTCGGCACTGCGCCCGACGCGATCGATCTTGCCGAAGACCGCGAACGGTTTCAGAAACTGCTGCAGGGCCTTAATCTGCGGCAGCCACCGAACGGGATCGCGGTTTCCTTGGAACAGGCTGAAGTCATAGCAGAAAAGATCGGCTACCCCCTGCTGATCCGACCGTCCTACGTGCTCGGCGGCCGGGCCATGGAACGGGTCCACGATGTGCGCGCATTGCAGCGTTACATGGCAACGGCTGTACAGGTGTCCGATGGTCATCCGGTGTTGATCGACCGGTTTTTACGTGATGCGATCGAGATCGATGTAGATGCCTTATGCGACGGCGATGTCGTGCATGTAGCTGGAATCATGGAGCATATCGAGGAAGCCGGCATTCATTCCGGCGATAGCGCCTGCTCCTTGCCGCCCTATTCCCTTTCGGAAAACATCATCGCCGAGATCCGCCGGCAAACTGAATCGCTAGCATTGGGTCTCGGTGTGGTTGGCCTTATGAACGTGCAATACGCGATTAAGGATGGCGATGTCTACATCATCGAGGTCAATCCGCGCGCCAGTCGGACCGTGCCTTTTGTCGCCAAGGCGACTGGCGTGCCGATCGCTAAGATCGCAGCTCGCATCATGTCTGGTGAGAAATTGGCCGATTTCAATCTCGATGGCGGTGTCGTCGGCGATCATGTTGCGGTCAAGGAAGCCGTGTTTCCGTTCGCCCGTTTTCCCGGTGTCGATGTCATGCTCGGTCCCGAAATGAAATCGACGGGCGAGGTCATGGGGCTGGACCTCGATTTCGCACGGGCCTTCGCTAAGGCCCAGCTCGGCAGTGGCGTTGTACTGCCGCAGCAAGGGACGGTATTCATTTCAGTGCGTGACGAAGATAAAAAGGCAATAGCACCAATTGCCCAAGAGCTGGTGTCGATGGGCTTCGACATTGTCGCGACTGGCGGGACAATGCTTTATCTGGACAGGCAGGGGCTTGCGGTTCGCCAAGTCAACAAAGTGCTGGAGGGCCCGCCTCATGTCGTCGATGCTATGATCGATGGCGAAATTGATTTAATATTTAACACGACGGAGGGGCGTAAGGCGATCGAGGATAGTTTTAGCCTGCGCCGGACGGCGCTGATGCGCGCGATTCCCTATTATACGACAGTTTCCGGCGCCCGGGCAGCAACATGGGCAATTCAAGCGCTTAAGGCTGATTCCCTTGATGTTGCGCCGCTGCAATCCTATTTTAAGACGGTCTTTTAGTTTTTTCGGATTATTCGCCGGATTTTTCTTAGCCATTTCCTCACATATGGATGAAATATCGAATCGGGCGGACGATATGCCAGATGGCATGTATCCGTGATACGGCAATTGTTTGTTGAACATTGAGTGAATGCGATGGAAAAAGTTCCCATGACAACAGGTGGATACGAGGGCCTGAAGTCTGAACTCCAAACCTTGAAGACGAATGACCGTCCTACGGTGATCAAGGCGATCGCCGAGGCGCGGGAACATGGCGATTTGTCGGAAAATGCCGAGTATCATGCGGCGCGCGACCGACAGAGTTTTATCGAGGGACGCATCGCGGAAATCGAGGACAAGATCAGCCGCGCCGACGTAATAGACGTCTCCAAACTGAGTGGCAAGACAGTGCGGTTCGGTGCCACCGTGACGATTGCGGACGAGGAAACCGACGAAGAGACGACCTATCAGATTGTCGGTGAGCACGAGGCAGATATCGCCGATGGGCGACTGTCCGTCGCCGCGCCGATCGCTCGGGCGTTGATTGGAAAATCGGTCGGTGATTCCGTTGAAGTCGTGACCCCACGGGGTCAGAAGGACTACGAAATCATCAAGGTACGGTTCAAGTAACAGGTGCTAGAGCAGATCAAGGACTAAATTAGCGCCAAAGGCGATCCAAGGATCCCGTGAATCCACTATAATACATTTAGATAGAAAATATTCATTGGGATTCCATTAATATTAACAAGTCTCTGTCTAACCTTAATTTGATCTAATCGCTTCCGATCGGTGTGCCGTCGACATCGATTGGCACACCGAAAAATTGTTTCGAATTTCTGATTGCTAATGCTGATTTCACGTGGCTGACATTGGGTGCGGCGGTCAGTTGTGACGTAAGGAATCGGTTATAGCTATCCCAGTCACGCGCTACGATCTTCAGTAGGAAATCCGTTTCACCGGCAAGCATGTGGCATTCGCGCACCTCCGGCCAGCTAGAAACTAAGGATTCGAAAGCGACCAGATCGGATTCAGCCTGACTGGTCAACCCAACCTGGGCGAACACCATGACCCCGAAACCTAGCAATTCGGTATCCACATCCGCATGATATCCCCGAATATAGCCGGTATCTTCCAGCGCCCTTACACGCCGTAAACAGGGTGGGGCGGAAATGCCAGCGCGGCGGGCCAATTCGACATTCGTAATACGGCCATCATCCTGTAGGTCCCTCAGAATACGGCGGTCGATACGGTCGAGTTTCACGCGGCGCATGGAAGCTCCCATAGGGATGAGTGAGTAATAATATTACAAGGTTGAGGTGAGGGTGCAAGGGGCCGGCTTGCCTCGCAGCTTGTATAACGCCATAGTCCATCGCCTTTTATTTCCGCGCGCGACCAACCTATGACTAACAGTATCGCTTGGGTACTTACTGAGGGCATGGCCGGCATGGTCACGCAGGCCGTCGGGCTGGCTGAAGCCGTCGGTTTACCTTTCCAGGAAAAGACGATCAGGTTGCAGAGCCCTTGGCGATGGCTGCCACCTCAATTCTGGCCATCTGGCGTGATGGGTCTAGATTCCACAAGCGACCCGCTGGCGCCACCCTGGCCAGATCTTGTAATCTCCTGCGGTCGCAAATCGATCGGTCCCGCGCTGGAAATCAAGCGAGCAAGCGGCGGCCACAGTTTCTGTGCTCACATACAGAACCCTCACGTGCGGCTGAGCGCTTTTGACCTGGTCGTCGTTGGAATCCATGACGACCTAGACGGCGACAATGTCATTGTGACCAAGGGAGCGATCCACCGCGTGACACCGGAACGGTTGCAGGCTGCCGCCGAAGAATACAAATCCTTGCTGTCGAAAATGCCAAGGCCATTAATCACTGTTCTGGTCGGTGGGTCGAACCGGGTCTACAGCCTGTCGCCCAAAACTGTCGCGGACTTCGCGTGCAAACTCGCTGGTTTTATCGAAGTCATTGGCGGTACGCTCCTGGTTACTCCGTCGCGTCGAACCGGCGCGACGAATGTCGCGGCGCTGCAGGCTGGTCTGCAAGGGTGCCGAGCAGAGATATGGGATGGTACTGGCGGCAATCCTTATTTTGGCTATCTCGCCCATGCGGACCAAATCATCGTTACGAGCGATTCGGTCAGCATGGTCTCAGAGGCCTGCGCGACGGGTAAACCAGTATACGTGTTCGATTTGCCGGGCGGCAGCGCTAAGTTTCGGAAATTTCACCAGGTGCTGCGCGAAGAGGGCATTACGCGCCCCTTCACGGGTGAGCCATGTGACTGGTGCTATGCGCCGTTCGACGACACGGCTTACGTCGCCGCTGAGATATGCCGGTTGATGGCGCGCTCTGCATAGCGCCATACTGGCGGTTGGTGATTGCCAGATTCCGGCCCGTTCCTATATCTTGAATTGCGGGGTTCCAGTCAAAACAAACAAAATTGCGGCGCTGCTCGCATGCGTTCGCCGGGAAGAAAAATGGCGCTCAATATCGATACTTTCAGCAATGTATCTGGCGGTTACAGCTTCTTCAAGGCGGTGGGTCATCCGCTTACTGTGCCGAAAATTCGTGGCTTATTAGACCGGTTGGATGGTCCAATCGCATTGTACGACCCCGCAGGTCACACTAGTGCTTTCGCATCGTTGTACGATATGGCGTCTCTGCCGATAGCTGGAATCTTCGTGCAGGATTTGAGTGCCATGGGAACCAAGGTTCTCGGCCAAACTGCGCAGTTGGTTACAGCATTGCGAGATGCCGACCCGGGAAGCGTGTTTGTCCTAGCGTTCGACGCGGACCGACTAATCGACCATATTCGGGATCTCGTCCCTGAGGGGATAGAGATAGCTAGTCTCGACGCGGCGCGCCTGGATGACGGGATGCTGACCCGACCGCATTTTTATCTGGATCCGATTAATTTTGCGACGAATTATGCGTTCTTTCGCGATTCGGATTCAGATCACACGCGCCTGGTGACTGCTAATTATTGGGCCGGCTATGGGGCAAGGGACACGCGTATCTGGTTCTGCCTGTTTGATGAGGGCGGTCGGGCGCTTGTGGATTGGCAGCAAAATCTACCCGACGGGATATGCGCCGTTACCGTCGATAGTCGCGTAATACGAGAGCGTTTTGACCTGCCGCCTTTCACGGGCCAGCTTTTCATGCATGTAGTTAATGGCGCAGGGCACGATGTCGTCAAATATGCCCTCGATACCTACGGGAATTCAGGCTCTATGCTGTCTTGCACCCATGATGCCAATGCCTGGCCGGCTGACCTCTATGCTGGTCTCCCCGCGCCGGAAGAGGGGGGGCAGGTTGTGCTGTGGGTGCAGAACAGCCATCCCTGCGCAATTCCGGCGGGCTGTATAGGGTTGCGCCAGACCGGTCAGCAGGAGTTTGCCTTTCTGGATAGAGATATCCCAGCTTTCGGAAGCTTTCCCCTGAATGTGGCATCCCTGTTGCCAGAGCTGAAATGGCCGGCGCAAGTGGAAATTCAGGCCGGAAAACACTTTGTGCGGCCCCGCTACGAGGTTCGCTCGCCCTCGGGCCGCGTTTGCATTTCCCATCCTAATGTAGAGCGTACCGATCTTGCCGCCGATCCGGGCATTGCAGAAACCGGCAACCAGTTGGGCAAGGGCTATCTCCTGCCAGCCCCTATTCTGCCGGTCGATCGCTTCTGCACCAAAGTGTTACCCACACCGATGTCAACCGCTCAAAAAAACTTGCCGGTTGCCGCCTTGCTGTTCGATTCTGACGGGCGTCAAATTGGTAAACACGCCTTCGGCAATCTGCCACGCGATCATCGCACTTTGCTTGAGGTCGACGCACTTCTTAAGGAGCCGGCGTCCTCTGCGCTTAGCAACGGCTATGGCCATGTCGAGCTGGTCTATGATTTCGCGAATGGTGGCACTGCAGATGGTTGGCTTCATGGACTTTTCCGCTACGAGGATAGGGTAACCGGTCATGGTGCGGATACCAGCTTCGGTGCGCATATCTTCAACACGGTGCTGACCTATCGCAACGAACCGCAATCCTATACCGGACCAGCCCCGGGCCTAAGCACGAAATTATTCCTGCGCCTCGGTGCGGCACCGTTGGAGACGATGTGTCATCTGATCTATCCGGCTTCCATGCCATGGAAAGCCGTCTCCGAGACGCACTTGCATCTGTATGACGGCAACGGCGCGGAGATCGCTGTCCTAAACGTAGAAATACCTTGCGGAGGCTCTCTATATTGGTGTTATGGTGACGTTTTCGGCGCGGCAGAAAGAGCTGCTGCTGGAGAGGAAGGGTATGTAATAATTAGAGATCAAACCTGCCGACTTTTCGGCTATCATGGTCTGCAGTATGGGCGCGAGGGCTTTAGCTTGGATCATATGTTCGGCTTCTAGCCGCATTTAATCGAGCCCGCCAAAGGGCCACACTTTATCTGAAGCTCAATCAAGCCTAATTATGGACTGGGACAGACTACGCATATTTCACGATGTCGCTCAAGCAGGCAGCTTTACGCATGCGGGGGCGACCTTGAATCTAAGTCAGTCGGCGGTGAGCCGGCAGGTCAGCTCGTTGGAGGAAAGCCTGAGTATCAAGCTATTCCACCGGCACGCGCGAGGTCTAATCCTTACTGAGCAGGGTGAGCTGCTCTATCAGACCGTCCAGGATGTGTTTCACAAGTTGGCGGTGGTCGAAACGCAACTGAGCGAGACGCGGGAAAACCCGTCCGGCCCATTGCGTGTGACGACGACGGTATCTTTCGGGTCTACATGGCTGACACCGCGCATTAAGGAATTCGTCGAAACCTATCCCGAAGTCGATTTCCATTTGATCCTTACTGAGGCCGAACTTGATCTCGGGATGCGCCAGGCGGATATCGGTATCAGGTTGACCCCGCCTCGCCAGCCGGACCTAATCCAGCGCCATTTGCTGGCGCTCAGCACGCATATCTACGCTTCACGGCAATATATCGAGGCCCATGGCGAACCCAGAACGCCGCAAGATCTGAACGACCATAATCTGATTGTCTATGGCCAGGACATGCCGCCGCCGGTTCCCTCGGTTAATTGGCTGTTGGAGGTCGGCGCGGATGCGGAGAAGCCCCGGCGCCCAGCGCTGCACGTCAATAATGTATACGGGATCTATCGCGCATTGCGCAGTGGACTCGGTATTGGCAGCCTGCCAGACTATATGATTCCTGAAGATGTCAATCTGGTAAGAGTGCTGCCCGACCTGGTTGGTCCGACTATTCAAGCATATTTCGTCTATCCGGAAGAG